>NZ_JBHSHU010000005.1:116971-622927 GCF_042653125.1 Nocardioides sp. GCM10023255 | reverse complement strand
CGGACAAACATTGAAGGTAGGGCCACCCCGCACGGGGTGGCCCTACCTGCATTTACGCATCAATTCAGGCGTCGCAGGCGTCAGCCGGACAGACCGGCCGCGTTCCTTCCACAGCGTGACGTGCCGCTGTCGTGGTGCACAGGGACCGCCGGCGAACAGCCGGAACGTCCCAGCCAGGCACTGGGATGTGCGTGGAGGTGATGTGCGATGTCCGCACCGGCAACGAAGAAGAAGCAGGAGCCCGGCGGCTCCGGGGTTGAGGCCGTCAACGAGGTACGCCTCGTAGGACGCGTCTCGGCCGCGCCCGAGGAGCGCATCCTGCCCAGTGGCGATGCGCTGTGGACGTTCCGGGTCGTGGTGCCTCGGCAGAGCGTCCGGGCAGGGTCACGTCAGACGGTCGACGTGCTCGAGTGCGTGGTCTGGGGTGGCCGCGTGCGCAGGTCGGTGGTGACCTGGCAGGAGGGGGACCAGGTCGAGATCACCGGCTCGGTGCGGCGGCGGTTCTTCCGCGCCGGCGGGTCGGCGGCGTCGCGGGTGGAGATCGAGGTCTACGGCGGCAGGGTCATGCGTCGCGCAGCGAACGGATGAGCACGCCCATGTTGGGCTTGGGCTGGAACGAGGTGGCCTTCTCGGGCAGCAGCCGGTCCGCGGCGACGATGCGGAGCACCAGGTCGAAGTCGGGGGCGGGCAGCAGGATCGCGATCCCCGAGACCTCTGCCAGGTGCGCCATTGCGTCCTCCACCGAGTGATGGCGGCCGACCGTGCCCGGGTCGTGGGCCAGGGCCGGCACCAGGTCCTCGTGGAGGATCTCTACGGCGGCCCGCGTGCGCGGCACCGTGAGCTGGAGCGTGGCCCAGCGGCTTCCGTCGGTGGCGACCAGGGTCTCGGGCCCGAGCAGGGCCACGGCCTCCGTCTCGGTGCACGTCCGGAACCCGACGCCCCGGGAAGCGGCGGCGAGCTCGAGGTCATCGAGTCCCACGCCGGGGAACACCCGATGGATGGCGCCGAGGAAGAGAGGGGTGTCGTCCTGGTCGACCAGCATGGCCAGCCCGAGGTCGTAGGCTCCCCCGGGGTGCTGCTGCTGGAGACGGATGTAGGCGGCGTACCGGTGGTGGCCGTCGGCGATGAGCGCGCGGGACTCGGCAAGGGCTTCGTCGAGAGCCTCGAGCTGGGCCGGGTCCCGGATCGCCCAGATCCGGTGCTGCTGGTCGCCGCGGTCGGTGAAGGCGTGGTCCGGCGGGGTGGCGAGCAGACCCTGGATGATGTGCCGGGCCTCGGCGTGCCCGCGGTGCACCAGCAGGATCGGAGCCGGGTTCATCTGCATCTCGACCATGCGTTCGGCCAGCTCGGCCACCTGGAGAGGGTGGATGCCCTCGTGGGGGTAGACCGCTCGGTCGGCGCGGTCGTGCGCGCGGTGCGAGATGTCCAGGGCGCCGACCAGGCCCCGGACCGTGATCCCGCGGGAGGTGTACTCGTGGAGGTAGACCGCGGGCTCGCTGTCGTGGTGCACCTGCCCCTGCTGCTCCCAGCGGCCCAGTCGCCGGGTGACGTCCCGGTAGGGTCGGGCGAAGGCCCGGGCTGCGCCGGGGTCGCCGATCCGGCGGGGCGCCAGCATCAGTCCGCGGAACGGCAGCAGGCGCAGCGGCCCGGCCAGGTACGGCGGGGTGACCACCAGGCTGTCGTCCATCGGAGCATCGTAGGGTGCCCCGAGGTCCGAACCCCTGAGGAGGTCTCCATGCTCGGCTCGTCCGACCGGCCGCTCTGCGACACCTACGACCTGGCGATGCTGGATCTCGACGGCGTGGTCTACGTCGGTGGCGACGCCGTACCCGGTGCTCCTGATCACCTCGCGGCGGCCCGCGAGGCCGGCCTCCGGCTCGCCTTCATCACCAACAACGCCGCCCGGCCGCCGCAGCGGGTGGCCGAGCACCTGCGCGAGCTCGGGATCGAGGCGGAGGACTCCGACGTCGTCACCTCCGCCCAGGCCGCCGCGCGGCTGCTCGTGGACCGGTTCGGCCAGGGCGCGCACGTCGCGCTGCTGGGCGGCGCCGGGCTCGAGGACGCACTGGTCGCCGAGGGGCTGAAGCCGGTGTCCGTGCACGACGAGGCCCAGGCGGTCGTGAGCGGCTACGGGCCGGACGTCGTGTGGCGCGACATCATGCAGGCCGCCGTCCGGATCCGGGACGGCCTGCCCTGGGTCGCCTCCAACACCGACCTGACCTTCCCCACGGAGTACGGGGTCGCGCCGGGGCACGGGGTGCTGGTCCGGACCTTGAGCTCGTTCAGCGGGGTCGAGCCCGTGGTCGCCGGCAAGCCGCAGCGCCCCCTCCTCGACGAAACGGTGCGCCGCGTGGGCGGAGACCGCCCGCTCATGGTGGGGGACCGGCTCGACACCGACATCGCCGGCGCCGTCAACGCGGGCCTGGACTCGCTGCTCGTGATGACCGGGGTGACCGGCCTCGCCGAGCTGGTCGCGGCCACCCCTGAGGAGCGTCCGACGTACGTCGCCGCGGACCTGGCCGGCCTGCTGGAGGCACACACGGCGCCCGGCTCGGACGGCGAGGACCCGGCTCTGGGCGGATGGACGGCCTCGGTCGAGGACGGCCGGCTCGTCGTCACGGGCGCCGGCGACGTCTCGGACTGGTGGCGGGTGGTCGCGGCCACGGCCTGGCGCCACCTCGACGACTCCGGGGAGTCCGTCCGCGTCGACGACGTACGTGCGCCGCTGCCGTGAGCCGGCGCGACGCGGGATAGTCTCGGCGCCATGAGTGAGGACCCGCAGGTGGCCGGCCCCGCCGAGCCGGAGCCCGACAGCGCCCGGCCGGAGCAGGTCCGGACCGGCGTGGACAGCGTCGACGCCGTCATCGCCGCTGTGGAGGAGCTCGAGGAGCGGCCGATCGAGGAGCACGTGGGCGTGTTCGAGACCGCCCACGAGCAGCTCCGCAAGGCACTGGACGCCCAGCCCGGGCCCGAGCGGCCGGCCCCGGGTCGGCCCGCACCGCCGGCCGACCGGCCCTCCTGACCGCCCGTGCCACCCCGTCGTCTCCGTCTGGACGCCGAGCTGGTCCGGCGCGGCCTGGCCCGGTCCCGGGAGCACGCCAGCGAGCTGATCGCGGCCCGGCGTGTGAAGGTCTCCGGCGCCGTCGCGTCCAAGCCCGCGACCGGTGTGACCACCGACGTCGCCATCGTGGTCGCCGACGACCCGGACCGTCCCGACTACGTCTCGCGCGGTGGGCATAAGCTGGCCGGCGCGCTGGCGGCCTTCGAGCCGGCGGGCCTGGTCGTGCAGGGGCGCCGCTGCCTGGACGCCGGCGCCTCCACGGGAGGCTTCACCGACGTGCTGCTGCGGCACGGCGCCGCCCAGGTCGTGGCGGTCGACGTCGGCTACGGCCAGCTCGCCTGGCGGCTCCGGCAGGACGAGCGCGTCGTGGTGCACGACCGGATGAACGTCCGTGAGCTCACCCTCGACAGCATCGGTGGCCCCGTCGACCTGGTGGTCGGCGACCTGTCGTTCATCTCGCTGGAGCTGGTGCTGGACGCACTCCTCGGGGTGACGGCGGAGTCGGGTGACCTGGCGTTGATGGTCAAGCCGCAGTTCGAGGTCGGGAAGGAGCGCGTCGGCAAGGGCGGCGTGGTCCGCGACCCGGCGCTGCGCGCCGAGGCGGTCGTCTCGGTGGCCGACGCGGCAGCCCGCCGCGGGTGGGGAGCCCGGATGGTGACGACCAGTCCGCTGCCCGGGCCGTCGGGGAACGTCGAGTTCTTCCTGTGGCTGCGCCGCGGCCCGGCCGAGATCGGCGCCGACCGGATCACGGAGGTCGTGCAGGCTGCCGCACCGCTGGGGGTGCCGGGTGAGAAGGTGGAGCCGTGAGCGACCACCGACCAGCCGACGAGACGGCCGACGACGGCACGGGCCGCCGGGTCCTGCTGCTGGCCCACACCGGACGTGACGAGGCCCGCGAGGTCGCGCGCGCCTTCTGCAAGGCCCTGACCGGTCACGGAATCACGGTCCGGCTGCTGGCCGCCGAGGCGCAGGACCTCGAGGTCGAGGCCGGGCAGTTCGACCCGCCGCTGGAGGTCGTGGCCGACGAGGACCGTGCCGGCGTCGACTGCGAGCTGGCCCTGGTCATCGGGGGTGACGGGACCATCCTGCGGGCCGCCGAGCTCACCCACGCCAGCGGCACCCCGGTGCTCGGCGTCAACCTCGGGCACGTGGGCTTCCTCGCCGAGGCGGAGCACGACGACGTCGAGTCCACGATCGACGCGATCGTGCACCGGCGCTACACCACCGAGGAGCGGCTCACGCTCGACGTCACCGTGCACCGCGACGGAGAGGTCGTGTTCAGCACGTTCGCTCTCAACGAGGCGAGTGTCGAGAAGGCGGCCCGCGAGCGAATGCTCGAGGTCGTCGTCGAGATCGACGGAAGGCCGCTGTCGCGGTGGGGCTGCGACGGTGTCGTCTGCGCGACCCCCACCGGCTCCACGGCGTACAACTTCAGTGCCGGTGGCCCCGTGGTGTGGCCCGGGGTCGAGGCACTGCTCATGGTGCCGATCAGCGCCCACGCGCTGTTCGCCCGACCGATGGTGGTCGCGCCGACGTCGGTGCTGGCCGTCGAGCTGCTCGCGCGCACCGAGGGCGCAGGGGTGCTCTGGTGCGACGGCCGCCGCGCGGTGGACCTGCCGCCCGGCGCCC
This sequence comes from Nocardioides sp. GCM10023255, assembly GCF_042653125.1. Classification (NCBI taxonomy): domain Bacteria; kingdom Bacillati; phylum Actinomycetota; class Actinomycetes; order Propionibacteriales; family Nocardioidaceae; genus Nocardioides; species Nocardioides sp. GCM10023255. Next base: position 618,237 of record NZ_JBHSHU010000005.1, on the reverse strand, counting down.
GGATCGAGGTCCGTCGCGGGCACAGCCCGGTGCGGCTGATCCGCCTCCACGAGGCGCCGTTCACGGACCGGCTCGTCGCCAAGTTCGGCCTGCCGGTCGAGGGATGGCGCGGCTCGAGCGAACGACGTCGCCGACTGGCCGAGGGGCACGATGCTTGAGGAGATCCGGATCGGCTCGCTGGGCATCATCGAGTCCTCGACGCTCGAGCTCGGTCCCGGCCTGACCGTCATCACCGGTGAGACGGGCGCCGGCAAGACCATGATCGTCACGGCTCTCGGCCTGCTGCTGGGCGGTCGGGCGGACAGCGGCGCCGTGCGGTCGGGCGCCCGGTCGGCCAGGGTCGAAGGAGTGGTCCGGGTCGACGGCCTCGCCCCCTTCGCCGCCGCGGTCGAGGACGCCGGCGGCGAGGTCGAGGACGACCGGGTCGTGCTGGCGCGCAACGTGGCCGCCGAGGGGCGGTCTCGGGCCTTCGTCGGCGGGGCAGCGGTACCGGTGTCGGTGCTCCAGGAGGTGGCCGAGCCGCTGGTCGCCGTCCACGGGCAGTCCGACCAGCACCGCCTGCTGCGGGCCAGAGCCCAGCGGGAGGCTCTCGACCGCTTCGGTGGGCAGGCCACCGCCGACCTGCTGGCCACCTACACCGACCTCCACCAGCGCCTGGGCGCGACCGAGCGCGAGCTCGACGAGGTCGTCACGACCGCACGCGACCGGGCCCGGGAGGCCGACCTGCTCCGGTTCGGCCTCGGCGAGATCGAGGCGGTCTCGCCCGAGCCCGGCGAGGACGCCACCCTGGCGGCGGAGGAGTCCCGGCTCGGCTTCGCCGACACGCTGCGCACCGCCGCCGAGCAGGCACGTGAGGCGTTGTCGAGCGAGCAGGACCAGCCGGACGCCCTCGCGACCACCGCGGCCGCGCGCACCCAGCTCGAGGGCGTGCGGGAGCACGACCCGGAAGCCGGAGAGCTCGCCGACCGGCTCGCCGAGATCACCTACCTGCTCTCCGACGTCGCTGCCGACGTGGCGTCGTACGCCTCCAGGGTGGAGACCGACCCGGCCCGCCTGGCCGCCGTGTCCGAGCGCCGGGCCGCGCTGACCGCGCTGACCCGGAAGTACGGCGACACGGTGGACGAGGTCCTGGCCTGGGCGCAGACCTCGGCGACCCGGCTGCTCGAGCTCGACCACACCGACGAGCGGATCGAGGAGCTGCGCGCCGAGCAGGAGCGACTGCGTCTCGAGCTCGGAGCGGCCGCGGCCGCGCTCTCCGAGGCGCGGCAGGCCTCCGCGACGAGCCTCGCCGAGGAGGTGACCGCCGAGCTGACGCTGCTGGCCATGCCGCACGCCCGAATCGAGATCGCGGTGCGCCAGAACGAGGTCGACGAGACCGAGCAGGACGGTCGGTCCCCGCTGCGGGTGGGGGACCGGTGGCTGCGCTTCGGGCCGTCCGGCGTGGACGAGGTGGAGTTCCTCCTCGCCGCCAACACCGGATCGGAACCACGACCGCTGCACAAGGGCGCCTCCGGCGGTGAGCTGTCGCGGGTGATGCTGGCCCTCGAGGTCTCCCTCGCCGGCACGAGCCCGGTCCCGACGTTCGTCTTCGACGAGGTGGACGCCGGGGTGGGCGGCACCGCCGCGGTCGAGGTGGGACGTCGGCTGGCCCGGCTGGCCCGCGACGCGCAGGTGCTGGTGGTGACCCACCTGCCGCAGGTCGCGGCGTACGCCGACCGGCACGTCGTGGTCGCCAAGTCCAACGACGGGACCGTCACGAGCTCCGGACTCAGCGTCCTCGACGCGGGGGAGCGCGAGCGCGAGCTCTCCCGGATGCTCGCCGGGCTCACCGACTCCGACACGGCGCTGGCGCACGCGCGCGAGCTGCTCGAGGTCGCCCAGCCGGCGCGCGCCCTGGGCTGACCGGCGACGCCGACTCGCCCGGCTGCGGGGGTTCCCCGATCGTCCCCCGCCCGGCTGGGAGGATGAGGCGGTCATGAAGCTCCCCGCACGACAACGCCCCGCCCCTGCTCCCCCCGGCATCGTCGGCACGGCCCGCGTCGAGCGACGCACTCGCAGCCTGTTGCCCCGGCTCCGCGCGGGCGACATCGCCGTCCTCGACCAGCTCGACATGGACCGCGCGACCGCGCAGGCCCTGGTCGACACCGGCGTGGTGGCCGTGGTCAACGCCTCGCCCATGATCTCCGGGCGGTACGCCAATCTCGGGCCCGAGCTGCTCGCGGACGCTGGCGTGCTGCTCGTGGACGGGATCGGCCTCGAGGGCCTCGGCGCCGTCAAGGACGGCTCCCGGGTCCGGCTCCACGAGGGCACGGTCCTCGTCGAGGACGAGCCGGTCGCGTCCGGCCGCGAGGTCGACGGCGATGCGGTCCGCGCCGAGATGGCGCAGGCGCGGACCGGGCTGGCCACGCAGCTGGAGACGTTCACCCACAACACGACCGAGTTCCTCCGCCGCGAGGAGGACCTCCTCCTGCACGGGCGCGGCCTGCCGCGGGTCTCGACCTCGATCGAGGGACGGCCCGTGGTCGTGGTCGTGGCCGGCCCCGACCACGCTGCCCAGCTGCGTGCTGTCCGGGCGTACGTCCGTGAGCAGCAGCCGGTCCTGATCGGCGTCGAGCGCGGCGCCGAGATCCTGCGCGAGGCGGGTCACCGACCCGACATCGTCGTGCTGGACGCCCGCACCGACGAAGCGGACCGGCCCTCGGCGCGCACGCTCCGCGGAGCCCGCGACGTCGTGGTGCGGGTCGACCGTGGCGGTGACAGGTCGGCGACCGAGCAGCTGGAGCGGCTCGGCGTACGTCCCCTCCGGCTGGAGACCGGGGCGACCGCGGAGGACGCTGCGTTGGTGCTCGCGGACAGCGCGGCCCCCTCGGTCATCGTCGGTGTCGGGCTGCACGCCACGCTCGACGAGTTCCTCGACCGGCAGCGACCCGGCCTGGCCAGCACCTACCTCACCCGGCTCAAGCTCGGTCCCCGCCTCGTCGACGCCGACGCCGTCCCGCGTCTCTACAGCGGCCGCGTCCGTCCCCGCCACCTCTATCTCGTGATGCTCGCGGGCCTGCTCGCCCTCGCAGTCGCCATCTCGGTGACTCCGGTCGGTGGGGAGTGGTTCGACTCCCTGGGAGCCCAGCTCTCCGACCTCCTCAACACCCTCGTCGTCAACGCCCAAGGACCTCTCTCGTGATCTCCTACCGACACCACGTCGTCTCGCTGGTGGCCGTGTTCCTCGCCCTCGCGGTCGGGGTCGCCCTGGGCGGGGGACCGCTCAGCGAGCTGGGCCGCGACGACACCCCGGCCTCGGCGCAGACCAGGGCCCAGGCTCAGGACGCCCAGCGCGAGGCGAGCTTCGGCGACGACTTCGCGACCGCCGCCGCGGCGGCTCTCTACGGCGAGCGGCTGCAGGGGCAGACGGTGTCGGTCCTGACCATGCCCGGCGCCGACGGTGACGTGGTGAGCGGCCTGGCGGCGCAGGTCGAGGCCGCCGGCGGCAAGGTCGCAGGCACATACGCCGCCGAGCCCGCGCTGGTCGCCGCCTCGGAGAAGTCGCTCGTCGACACCTTGGGCAGCCAATTGATGACCCAGCTCGACGACGGGACCGTGCCGGCTGACGTCTCGACGTACGACCGCATCGGCCAGCTCCTCGGCGTCGCCGTGTCGGGGGACGCCGTCTCGTCGGCCGAGGCCACCTCGATCCGGCAGAGCCTGGCGGGTGCGGACCTGGTCACCTCGCCCGAGGACGCCGGCCGGGCGCCCCTGCTGCTGGTGGTGCTGGGCGACGACAGCGCGGACGACGCGATCCTGTCCGGACTGCTGTCCGGCCTCGCCGCGACCACGACCGGCGTCGTGGTGGCGGGGGACGCCGCCTCGGGCGTCGACGGCGACCTGCGCGGCCTGCGGGGCGAGCCCGTGGCCGACGAGGTCACGACCGTCGACAGCGCCGACAGCGCCGTGGGTCAGGTGACCACCGTGCTCGCACTGGCCCGCTCGCTGAAGATTCCGGGTGGTTCCTTCGGTGCGTCGGGTTCGGACGGAGCGGTTCCCCTCGGGTAGGATGGAACTCCGTGAAGCAGCCGACGCCCACCAAGCACGTATTCGTCACCGGAGGCGTCGCCTCCTCTCTGGGCAAGGGGCTGACAGCCTCCAGTCTGGGCAACCTCCTCAAGGCACGCGGCCTCCGCGTGACCATGCAGAAGCTCGACCCCTATCTCAACGTCGACCCGGGGACGATGAACCCGTTCCAGCACGGCGAGGTGTTCGTCACCAACGACGGCGCCGAGACCGACCTGGACATCGGGCACTACGAGCGGTTCCTGGACACCGACCTGGGCCAGATCGCCAACGTCACCACCGGGCAGGTCTACTCCTCGGTGATCGCCAAGGAGCGCCGCGGCGACTACCTCGGTGACACCGTGCAGGTGATCCCGCACATCACCAACGAGATCAAGGACCGGATCCGCGCCATGGGGGGCGACGACGTCGACGTCGTGATCACCGAGATCGGCGGCACCGTCGGCGACATCGAGTCGCTGCCCTTCCTCGAGGCCGCCCGCCAGGTCCGCCACGACATCGGCCGGGACAACTGCTTCTTCATCCACGTCTCGCTGGTGCCCTTCATCGGCCCCTCCGGCGAGCTGAAGACCAAGCCCACCCAGCACTCCGTGGCCGCCCTCCGCTCCATCGGCATCCAGCCTGATGCGGTGGTGTGCCGCGCCGACCGCGAGCTGCCGGAGAGCATCAAGCGGAAGATCTCGCTGATGTGCGACGTCGACGAGGAGGCCGTGGTCACCGCCGCGGACGCCCCGTCCATCTACGACATCCCGAAGGTGCTGCACCGCGAGGGGCTCGACGCCTACGTCGTACGCCGCCTGGACCTGCCGTTCCGCGACGTCGACTGGACCACGTGGGACGACCTGCTGCGCCGGGTGCACCACCCCCAGGAGGAGGTCACCGTCGCGCTGGTCGGCAAGTACATCGACCTTCCCGACGCCTACCTCTCGGTCAGCGAGGCGCTGCGCGCCGGCGGCTTCGCGCACGAGGCGAAGGTGAACCTGCGCTGGATCCCGTCCGACGAGTGCGAGACGCCCGCGGGGGCCGCCCGCCAGCTCGCCGACGTCGACGCCGTCTGCGTGCCGGGTGGGTTCGGCATCCGGGGCATCGAGGGCAAGCTCGGTGCGCTCACCTACGCGCGGACCCACAAGATCCCCACGCTGGGGCTGTGCCTCGGCCTGCAGTGCATGGTCATCGAGTACGCCCGCAACATGGCCGGGCTGGAGAAGGCCGCGTCCACCGAGTTCGACCCGGACTGCCCCGAGCCGGTCATCGCCACCATGGAGGAGCAGAAGAGCTTCGTCGAGGGTGCTGGCGACCTGGGCGGAACCATGCGGCTCGGCCTCTACCCGGCCGTCCTCGCCGAGGGCTCCGTGGTGCGCGAGGCGTACGGCGAGACCGACATCGAGGAGCGCCACCGCCACCGGTACGAGGTCAACAACCAGTACCGCGAGCAGCTGGAGTCGGCCGGCCTGGTCTTCTCCGGGACGAACCCCGAGCTGGGCCTCGTCGAGTTCGTCGAGCTGCCTCGTGAGGTGCACCCGTACTACGTGTCCACGCAGGCGCACCCGGAGCTCCGCTCGCGCCCGACCCGGCCGCACCCGCTGTTCGCGGGCCTGGTCGGGGCTGCGATCGAGCGACAGAGGGAGCTGCGGTTCCCGATCGACGAGAGCGGCCTGCGCCGCAAGGACGACGAGGACTGACGCAGAACGTCGAGTCGGCGCACGCGCGTTGCACCTGCGCCGACTCGACGTGTTCTCGTGACGAGTTTGCGCCGACTCGAGGTGTTTTCCGGCGAGCTTGCGCCGACTCGAGGTCAGCCGCGGGCGCGCAGCACCCGGGCGAGCGTGTCGCTCCCGACGAGCAGGGTGGACCGGACGGTGGGGTTCTGGCCGGGCTCGTCGGCGATCGCCCGGGCACGGTCGATGAAGGCCTGGTCGGCCGTCGTCGGCATCGTCGCCCGCATCAGTGACCCGAGGGCCAGCATCCCGCCGCCGTCGAGGGCGCTCAGCTCGTCGAGGTAGCGGTGCGCCCAGGGCACGAGCAGGTCGTGCTGCACGGGCCGCCAGAAGCACTGCGCGAGCCCGGACAGGGGGGCGCCGGCCGGGATCGAGCGCTTTTCCCAGATCTCCGCCCAGACCTCGGCCTTCGCCTCCTCCTCCGGACGGGCCGCGGTGACGCCCAGCGCGCGCACCCGGGCGTCCGGGTCGGGGTCCCGCTCGAGCAGCACCGCGACCGCGCCGGGGTCGTGCTCGCCCAGCGCCGCCCGGCGCACCTGGACCCGCCACGCGAGGTCGATGTCGTCGGCGGCCGCGTCCTCGAGCAGCGCGACGTGGTCCTCGCGGGTGGCCGCGGCCGCGAGGGTGCGCAGTGCCGGCGCCCGCAGCTCGGGGTCCTCGGCGAGCGCGGCCGCGGACTCGGCGACCCGGGCCAGCTGGGTCGGCACCGAGACCGCCGGGGTCCACTGCTCGGCGGCACGCAGGGCCAGGGTGAGGAACGGCTCGACGACACCGGGGCTGCGCTCGGTGCTCAGCACCCCCAGCACGCAGGTCAGCAGCTCGTCGGTGGACAGCTCCCCCTTGAGGAGCATGTCCCAGGCCGTCGAGACCGCGAGAGCACGCGCGAGCGGGTCCGGCAGCTGCCCGGCCGCGTCGAGCATCGTCCGCAGCGACCGCTCGTCGGCGCGCACGGCCGCGAAGGTGAGGTCCTCGTCGTTGAGGAGGTACAGGTCGGCGTCCTCGGGCAGGTCCGCCACGGGGGTGCGCGAGCCGGTCGTCTCGACGTACGCCGCGCCGACCTTGTCGAGCCGGGCACCGTCCTCGCCACGGCGGTAGGCGCCGATCTGGAGGTGGTGCGGCCGCGGCTCCTCACCGTCGGGGCCGTTGGCCACGACCTGGGTGCCGCTGAGGACCAGCGTGTCGGTGCCCGCCCGGTCGAACCACGCCTCGGTCCACACGGTCAGGTCCCGGCCCGCGGCATCGCCCACGGCGTCCATCAGGTCAGCGAGCCGGGTGTTGCCCCAGGCGTGCTCGCGGAAGTAGGCGCGCAGGCCGTCGACGAAGGCGTCCTCGCCGACGTAGGCGACCAGCTGCTTGAGGACGCTCTCGCCCTTGACGTAGGTGATCGCGTCGAAGTTGGCCATCGCCTGGGCGACGTCCGGGACGTCGCCGCGGATCGGGTGCGTCGCCGGGCTCATGTCCGTCCGGTAGCCGATGAGCTTCTCCCCGGCCAGGAAGGTCGCCCAACCGTCGGCGTACGGCGTCGCCTCGACGGCCGCCCACGTGGCGGCCCAGGACGCGAACGCCTCGTTGAGCCACAGGTCGTCCCACCACTGCATCGTCACCAGGTCGCCGAACCACATGTGCGCCATCTCGTGCAGCAGCACCGAGGCGACCAGGGCCCGCTGGCCGTAGGTCGGGGTGCTGCGGTGGAGGACCGAGTCGGTCCAGGTCACGCAGCCCCAGTTCTCCATGGCGCCGCCCATGTTGGGCACGAACACCTGGTCGTAGCGCTGCTGGGGGAACGGCTGCCCGAACCGCTCGCCGAAGAAGGCCAGGCCGGCGGCGGTGAGGTCGAGGAGCTCCGGGGCGTCGCGCTCGAGGAACTGTTTCAGGGACTGCCGGCAGAAGAGGCCCAGGCTGTGGCCGCCGCGCTCCTCGCGGATCTCGTGGAAGGGGCCGGCGTTGACCACCACGACGTACGTCGCGAGCGGCGGGGTGTCGGGGAAGGTCCAGAGCCGGCCGCCGTCGGCGTGGTCCGTCACGGAGTCGGCGGCGCCGTTGCTGGTCACCGTCCAGGAGTCGGGAGCCAGCACGGTGAACCGGTGGGGAGCCTTGAGGTCGGGCTGGTCGAAGCAGGCCCAGGCCCGTCGGGCGTCGTCGGCCTCGAACGACGTCCACACGTAGACGAGCCCGTCGGACGGGTCGACGGTACGCAGGATGCCGGCGCCGCTGCCGGTGTCGGTCTGGGCCGAGGAGACCACCAGCACGTTCTCGCTGGCCAGGTCGGTCAGCGGGATGCGCCCGCCGGACACCGTGGACAGGTCGAGCTCGCGGCCGTTCAGGGTCGCCTGCCGGACCTCTGCCACGCAGTCCACGAACGTGGTCGCGCCCGTCTCGAGGCAGCGGAACGTGACGGTGGAGGTCGCCGCGAGGACGTCGCCCTCGAGGAGCCCGCGCAGGTCCACCTCGATGTCGTAGCGGTCGACCTGGATCAGGGCGCTCCGCTGCTCCGCCTCCTCCCTGGTCAGGCTGCGGACACCGGACGTGGTGTGGCCGAGGGCCATGGACATGCCGTCTCCTCCGTGATGGTTCCGGGCGGTCCAGCCCGACGGTCTGCACGGTAGCGTCACGATCATGCCGACCCCGTCACTGACCGACGAGCCGGAGGCCTGGCCCGTCGCCTCGAGCACCGACCTGCACCGCGACGACTGGGTGATGGCCCTGCGGTCCGACCGCATCAACCGACCCGGACACCTCGAGGAGGAGCCGTTCCGGCGTCTCGTGCTCGAGCACCCGGGCGCGGTGATCATCCTCGCGGTCGACGACCGCGAGCGGGTGCTGTGCCTGCGGCAGTACCGGCACGCCGCCCAGCGCCGCTTCGTCGAGCTCCCGGCGGGCCTGTGCGACGTCGACGGGGAGGACCCGCTCGAGGTCGCCCGGCGCGAGCTGCTCGAGGAGGCCTCGCTCGAGGCGGGGGAGTGGACCCACCTGACCTCGACGTACTCCTCGCCCGGGATCTCCAACGAGCTCATGCACTTCTACCTCGCGCGCGACCTGAGCACCGCCGACCGCGGGGACTTCGAGCTCGAGCACGAGGAGGCCGACATGGAGACCTTCTGGGTGCCGTTCGAGGAGCTGTCCACCGCCGTCGTGGACGGGCGGATCAGCGATGCGCCGGTGGTCGTCGCCGTGTTGATGGCCCGGGCCCGGGGTCTGGCAGGATCGGGGATGACCGGGGGGTAGTCTCGCGCCGTCGCCACAAGGGTGTGGCGGGCATCACGCAAGGGAGTGTGAACAGGTGAAGGTCGGCGTCCCGAAGGAAGTCAAGAACCACGAGTACCGGGTGGCCATCACGCCGATCGGCGTGCACGAGCTGACGGCTCACGGTCACGAGGTCTACATCCAGCAGGGCGCCGGTGAGGGCTCCTCGATCCACGACGAGGAGTACGTCGCCGCGGGCGCGCGGATCGTCCCCGACGCCGACGCCGCCTGGGGCGAGGCCGAGATGGTGCTCAAGGTCAAGGAGCCGGTCGCCGAGGAGTACCACCGGATGCAGGAGGGGCAGACCCTCTTCACCTACCTGCACCTGGCCGCGGACAAGCCGCTGACCGAGGAGCTGATCAACCGCAAGGTCACCGGGATCGCCTACGAGACGGTGCAGCTGCCCTCGGGCGGGCTGCCGCTGCTCTACCCGATGTCGGAGGTGGCCGGCTGCCTGGCCCCGCAGGTCGGTGCCTACTCGCTGCTCAAGGCCCAGGGTGGCCGGGGCGTGCTGATGGGCGGCGTCGGTGGTGTCGCGAACGCCAAGGTCGTGATCATCGGTGCCGGGGTGTCGGGGCAGAACGCCGCGAACATCGCGTTGGGCATGGGCGCGGACGTGACGCTGCTCGACACCGACCTGGACAAGCTGCGGATGTCGTTCTGGCGCTACAACAACCGGGTGCACGGTCTGGCGTCGTCCAAGCTGGCGATCGAGCAGCAGGTGACCGAGGCCGACATGGTCATCGGTGCGGTGCTGATCCCGGGTGCCAAGGCGCCCAAGCTGGTCACCAACGACCTGGTCGCGGCGATGAAGCCGGGCTCGGTGCTCGTCGACATCGCGGTCGACCAGGGTGGTTGCTTCGAGGACACCCACGCGACCACGCACGCCGACCCGACGTACCAGGTGCACAACTCGACGTTCTACTGCGTGGCGAACATGCCCGGCGCGGTGCCGAACACCTCGACGTACGCGTTGACCAACGCGACGCTGCCCTACGCCGTGGCGCTGGCGAACAAGGGCTGGACCCAGGCCTGCCGCGACGACCGGTCGCTGGCGCTCGGCCTGAACACCCACGCCGGGCAGCTGACCAACGCCCCGGTCGGCGAGGCCGTCGGCATCGACGCGGTGTCGCTGGACAGCGTGCTGGGCTGACCTGGCCTTGACGAGTGCCCCGTCGAGCAACGGTGCGGACGCGCCCGCTCCCGCTGCCACCGGCAGCGTGGCGCGGGCCGTCCGGACCTACCTCGACCACCTCTCGGTCGAGCGGGGGCTGGCGGCCAACACGCTGACCTCCTACCGCCGTGACCTGCGGCGCTACCAGCACTACCTCGCCGAGCGCGGTGTCGACGACCTCGCGGCCGTGACGGAGACGACGGTGACCGACTTCCTCGTGCGGCTGCGCGAGGGGGACGCCGACCATCCGCCGCTGAGCTCGACCTCGGCCGCCCGGACCGTGGTCGCGGTGCGCGGCTTCCACCGGTTCGCGGTCCGCGACGGGCTCGCCGAGCTCGACCCGGCCGGCTCGGTCAAGCCGCCCACGCCCGCCAAGCGGCTGCCCAAGGCGCTGCCCCTCTCCGACGTCGAGGCGATCCTGGAGGCGGCCGGCGCGGCCGGCACGACGCTGGCCCTGCGCGACCGGGCGCTGCTGGAGCTGCTGTACGGCACCGGTGCCCGCATCTCCGAGGCGGTCGGCCTCGACGTCGACGACCTCGACCCGGTCGAGGGCACGGTCCTGCTGCGCGGCAAGGGCGGCAAGCAGCGGCTGGTGCCGGTCGGCTCCTACGCCCGGGAGGCGGTCGAGGCCTACCTGGTCCGCGGCCGGTCCGAGCTGGTCGCGGCGTCGACCCCCGGGGGAGCACTGTTCCTCAACGCCCGCGGTGGCCGGCTCTCGCGGCAGTCGGCGTGGGCCGTGCTGGTCAAGGCGGCGGACCGCGCCGGGGTGACCCGGGACGTCTCGCCGCACACCCTGCGCCACTCCTTCGCGACCCACCTGCTCGACGGCGGCGCCGACGTACGCGTCGTCCAGGAGCTCCTCGGGCACGCGTCGGTCACCACGACCCAGGTCTACACGCTGGTGACCGTCGACAACCTCCGCGAGGTCTTCGCCACCGCGCACCCGCGGGCGAGGGACTGATGAGCTGGGTGCCGAAGGTCGGGGCCAGCCCCGACGAGGTGTACGACGCCGTCGTCGGCTTCGTCGCCGACCGCGGGCTCGAGCTCTACCCCCACCAGGACGAGGCGGTCTTCGAGCTGCTGGCCGGCAACAACGTCGTGCTCGCGACCCCGACGGGCTCCGGGAAGTCGCTGGTCGCCCTGGCCGCGCACGCCGCCGCGCTGGCCGACGACCGTGTGTCCTTCTACACCGCGCCGATCAAGGCGCTGGTGAGCGAGAAGTTCTTCGCCCTGTGCGAGGACCTCGGCCCCGAGAACGTCGGCATGCTCACCGGCGACGCGTCGGTCAACGCCGACGCGCCGGTCATCTGCTGCACCGCCGAGGTGCTCGCCAACATCGCCCTGCGCGAGGGTGCCCGCGCCGACGTGGGCCTGGTCGTCATGGACGAGTTCCACTTCTACGCCGAGCCCGACCGCGGCTGGGCCTGGCAGGTGCCGCTGCTGGAGCTCCCGCAGGCGCAGTTCCTGCTGATGTCGGCCACGCTCGGCGACGTGACGACGCTGGCGGAGGACCTGAGCCGGCGCAACGGCCGGGAGACCTCAGTGGTCGCCGACGCCGAACGACCCGTGCCCCTCTCGTTCTCGTGGGCGCTCACCCCGCTGGCGGAGACGCTGGAGGAGCTGGTCGCGACCAAGCAGGCGCCGGTCTACGTCGTGCACTTCACGCAGGCTGCGGCCGTCGAGCACGCGACGTCACTGCTCTCACCCAGCGCCGGGGTCCCCAAGCCCCCCGCCGAGCAGCGGGACGCGATCGCGGAACGGCTCGCGGGCTTCCGGTTCGGTGCGGGCTTCGGCAAGACGCTGTCCCGCCTCCTGCGCCAGGGCATCGGCGTCCACCACGCGGGGATGCTGCCGCGCTACCGGCGCCTGGTCGAGCAGCTGGCGCAGGCCGGTCTGCTCACGGTCATCTGCGGCACCGACACGCTCGGAGTCGGCATCAACGTGCCCATCCGCACCGTGCTGTTCACCGGCCTCGCCAAGTTCGACGGCAGCCGGCAGCGCATCCTGCGGGCCCGGGAGTTCCTGCAGATCGCCGGCCGCGCCGGACGGGCCGGCTTCGACACCGCCGGTTACGTCGTGGTCCAGGCGCCCGAGCACGTCATCGAGAACGAGCGCGCCAAGGCCAAGGCGGAGGCGAAGAACGCCGCCATGAGCCCCGAGAAGCGCGCGAAGCGGAAGAGCAAGGCCCAGCTGCGCAAGCCGCCCGAGGGCACGGTCGTGTGGACCGAGCAGACCTTCGACAAGCTGGTCTCCGGGGTGCCCGAGCCGCTGGTGTCGCGGATGAAGGTCGACAACGCGATGGTCATCAACGTCGTGGCCCGCGAGGAGGACGCGTTCCCCGTGCTGCGCCGGCTGCTGACCGACAACCACGAGGACCGCCGCCGCCAGCTGCGGCTGGCGCGGCGCGCCGTACGTCTTGCCCGCAGCCTGGTGCGCTCCGGGGTGCTGACCCGCCTCGAGGAGCCCGACGAGCACGGGCGTCGCTACGTCCTGACCGTGGACCTGCCGGTGGACTTCGCGCTCAACCAGCCGCTCGCGCACTTCGCGCTCGCGGCGCTCGACGTGCTCGATCCGGACGCGGAGACCTACACGCTCGACATCGTGTCGGTGGTCGAAGCGGTGCTCGAGGCGCCCCGGCAGATCCTGATGGCCCAGCAGCACGCCGCCCGCGGTGAGGCGGTCGCGGAGATGAAGGCCGACGGAATCGAGTACGAGGAGCGGATGCAGCTGCTCGAGAGCATCACCTGGCCCCAGCCGCTGGCGGAGATGCTCGCCGCGACGTACGAGATCTACCGGGGCAGCCACCCGTGGCTGCCCGAGGACGCCCTGTCGCCGAAGTCGGTCGTGCGCGAGATGTTCGAGCAGGGGATGAGCTTCACCGACTTCGTACGCCGCTACGAGCTGAACCGCTCGGAGGGGCTCGTGCTGCGCTACCTCACCGACGCCTACCGCACGCTCCGGCAGACCGTGCCCGAGCAGCACCGGACCCCCGAGCTCGACGACCTGGTCGAGTGGCTGGGGGAGACGGTGCGGCAGACCGACTCGTCGCTGCTCGACGAGTGGGAGGCGCTCAACGACCCGGGTCATGTCCGGGCCGACGTCGCGCACCACGAGCCGCCTCCGCCGCCGCGGCCGATCTCCCAGCAGGAGCGCGTGTTCCGGGTGATGGTGCGCAACGCGATGTTCCGTCGGGTCGAGCTGGTGGCCCGCGACGACCTCGACGGCCTGATGGCGCTCGAGCGGGCCGCGGCCGACCGGACCGAGCCGGCGCGGGAGGTGGAGATGACCCGGTCCGCCTGGGACGCGGCCATCGAGGACTACTACGCCGAGCACGACCGCGTCGGGACCGGGGCGGACGCCCGCGGACCCGCTCTGCTGTCGGTCGAGCCGGCGTCCGGTCGGCCGGTGGGCGTCGACGAGGACGAGCGCGCCCGGCTGTGGCGGGTCCGCCAGACGATCGACGACCCCGAGGGCCACCACGACTGGGTGATCGACGCCGTGGCCGACCTCGACGCGTCGGACGCCACCGGCGAGCTGGTGCTGGCGACGGTCGCCATGCACAGGCTCTGATCCGGCGCGAGCAGCCGACCCGTAGGGTGGCGCCATGTCCGACGTGAAGACCGTCCACAACGCAGAGGCGCACCGCTACGAGGGCTGGTGCGACGACGAGCTCGCCGGCTTCGCGGAGTACCAGCTGACCGACGAGCTCATCGTCTTCACCCACACCGAGGTCGAGGACCGCTTCGAGGGACGCGGCGTCGGGTCGGCGATCGCCCGGTTCGCGCTCGAGGACGTCCGCGAGACCGGCACCCGCAAGGTGCTGCCGCTGTGCCCCTTCATCAAGGGCTGGATCCAGAAGCACCCCGAGTTCGTGCCGCTGGTCTACGGCGCGCCGAGGAGCACCGCGCGCGACTGACCTGTTCCGCGTGGCGGGGCCGTCGGCTGTCCACAGGACTGTGCACAGTCGACGTGCCGCCTGTGCATCCAGCGTTGGCCGAGTGCACACGTCATCAACAGATTTCGCCCGGATCCGGGCGGTTCGGGGGACCGCCTTGTTGGTGTTCCGGACGCAGGCCTAGAGTCGCCCGCGAGTCGCCCACATGTCGCCGTGTCGACAAAGCAGGATGTAGGGGACCAACCACCACGGTGTCCGGGCCACGAGCCCGGGCGGGCAGTCGAGGAGCGGCAGATGAGCGATGGCGTGAGGTTCTCAGGGTCCTTCGGCAGCAGCGCGTCCGAGATGCCCCCGCTGGTCCGTCAGCCAGTCCCACCCGCCACCCCTTCCCACACCTCCGGAGATGAGCACCGCGTGTCCGACCCCCTCCCGTTCGAGCGACCGGTGCAGCCCGCGCAGGTCCTGACCGCCGAGCCCGTGATGGGCCCGACCGGACGACCCATGCCGGAGATGCCCGAGCCGCGGCCGGTCTCCCAGCACGGCCACGCCCGGGTCATCTCGATGTGCAACCAGAAGGGCGGCGTCGGCAAGACCACGACGACCATCAACCTGGGCGCGTCGCTGGCGGAGTACGGCCGCAAGGTGCTGCTGGTCGACTTCGACCCCCAGGGCTCGCTCTCGGTCGGCCTGGGCCTGAACCCCCACGAGATGGACCTGACGGTCTACAACCTGCTGATGGAGCGCGACGTCTCCGTCGACGAGGTCATCGTGCCCTCGGGCGTCCCGGGCATGGACCTGCTGCCGTCGAACATCGACCTCTCGGCCGCCGAGGTGCAGCTGGTGCACGAGGTCGCCCGAGAGCAGACCCTGCAGCGGGTGCTGGCGCCGGCGATCGAGCACTACGACGTCATCCTCATCGACTGCCAGCCCTCGCTGGGCCTGCTGACCGTGAACGCGCTGACCGCCTCCGACGGCGTCATCGTGCCGCTGGAGTGCGAGTACTTCGCGCTGCGCGGCGTGGCGCTGCTCAAGACCACCATCGACAAGGTGCAGGAGCGGCTCAACCCGCGCCTGGAGATCGACGGCGTGCTCGGCACCATGTACGACGGCCGCACGCTGCACAGCCGCGAGGTCATGGAGCGTCTGGTCCAGGCGTGGGGCGACAAGGTCTTCCACACCGTCATCCGGCGCACGATCAAGTTCTCCGACTCCACCGTGGCCGGTGAGCCGATCACGACGTACGCCTCCAGCTCCACCGGTGCGGACTCCTACCGCCAGCTGGCGAGGGAGGTGCTGGCCCGTTGCCTCGACGGGTGAGCCTCCCGGCGGCTGACGACCTCTTCCGCCCGACGGTCAAGAACCCCGACCCGTCGGCGGCCCCGGCGTCCCCGCCCGCGGCCGGCCAGCCGCCCACGGAGTCGGCGGTGCGTGCCGTCCCGGACCAGCCCGAGCCGACGGAGCACGCCCCGAGCACCCGCAACCGGGGCCGGGCGCCACGCAAGCCGAGCGGCCGCGTCCGCCACGACGAGAAGATGACGGTCTACGTGACCTCCGACGAGCTGCTCGACCTCGAGCACGCCCGGCTCTCGCTGCGCCGCTCGCACGGCCTGGCCGTCGACCGGGGCCGGCTGGTCCGGGAGGCCGTCGCGCTGGTGCTGGCCGACTTCGAGGCCAACGGGGACGACAGCGTGCTGGTGCGGCGGCTGACCCAGGAATGACCCGCCGATGACGCAGCCCGCGCCGGACGTGGCCGAGGCCCCGGCCTCCGAGGCCACCCCGGGGTTCGAGGTCCGGCTCGACAACTTCGAGGGCCCGTTCGACCTCCTGCTGAGCCTGATCAGCAAGCACAAGCTCGACATCACCGAGGTGGCGCTGTCCCAGGTGACCGACGAGTTCATCGCGCACGTGCGCGCCGCCGGTCCGACCTGGGACCTCGAGCAGACGACGTCGTTCCTGCTCGTCGCCTCGACGCTGCTCGACCTCAAGGCGGCACGGCTGCTGCCGCAGGGGGACGTCGAGGACGAGGAGGACCTCGCGCTGCTGGAGGCCCGGGACCTGCTCTTCGCGCGGCTGCTGCAGTACAAGGCCTTCAAGCAGGTGGCGGCGGTCCTCGACGGGCGGCTGTCGGTCGAGTCGCGACGCCACGCCCGCGCCGTGGGTCTCGAGGAGCGGTTCGCCACGCTGCTGCCCGAGGTGCTGATCGGCATCGGGCTCGAGCAGTTCGCGGCGCTCGCGGCCAAGGCGATGGAGCCCAAGCCGGTCCTCGAGGTGTCGCTGCACCACATCCACGCCCCGCAGGTGAGCGTCCGCGAGCAGGCGGCGCTGGTGGTCGAACGGCTGCGCCGGTCCGGCACCATGACGTTCCGGTCCCTGTGCGGGGACTCCCCGGACACCCTGACCACCGTCGCGCGCTTCCTGTCCCTGCTCGAGCTGTTCCGCGAGGGGGCGGTCGCGTTCGACCAGGTGACGCCGCTCGGCGAGCTCACGGTGCGGTGGACGGGCAGCGAGGACGTCGAGTTCGAGATCGACGAGTTCGAGGGCGCGCCCCCCGAGCCGGCCCCGGCCGGCGCGGGCGAGGACGCCGCCCCCGACCAGGAGGAGACGACGTGAGCGAGACCGGCCAGGTGGCCGAACCGGCCCAGCAGGAGACCCCTGACGAGATCCCCGCGGAGGAGACGCTGGAGGTGCCGCTGGCGGCGCTCCGGCCGGCGCTCGAGGCGGTGCTGATGGTGGCCGACCAGCCGCTCGACGCGCTCGCGCTGGCGAGCGCGGTGGGCTACCCCGTGACCGAGGTCGTGGCCGCCCTGGAGGGGCTCGCCGAGGAGTACACCGCGCAGGGACGTGGCTTCGAGCTGCGCAACGTCGCGGGGGGTTGGCGGTTCTACACCCGCGAGGAGTACGCGGGCGTCGTCGAGGCGTTCGTCCTCGAGGGGCAGCAGGCGCGGTTGACCCAGGCGGCGCTGGAGACCCTGGCGGTCGTGGCCTACAAGCAGCCGGTGTCCCGGGCACGGGTCTCGGCGATCCGGGGCGTGAACGTCGACGGTGTCATGCGCACGCTGCTGACCCGCGGCCTGGTCGAGGAGGCCGGCCAGGACGGCGAGACCGGCGCGAACCTCTACCGCACCACCGGCTACTTCCTGGAGCGGATCGGCATCGGCTCGCTCGACGAGCTGCCCGAGCTGGCGCCGTACCTCCCCGACATGGACGACCTCGAGGACGACCTGGAGGCGCTCGCCGGCGGCGGGCCGGCCGACGAGCCGATCCCGCACCCCGCCCCCGAAACCGGTCCCGGCACCGAGCCCGACGGCGGGACGGAGCCGTCGTGACCCTGCAGACCGACGACGACGGGCTGATCCGCCTGCAGAAGCTGCTGGCGCAGTCGGGGGTGGCCTCGCGACGCAAGTGCGAGGAGCTGATGCTGGAGGGCCAGGTCGAGGTGGACGGCGAGATCGTCACCCGGCTCGGCACGAAGGTGGACCCGACGACCGCGGTGATCCGGGTCGCCGGCAAGCGGTTGCCGCCGGTGTCTCCCCACGTCTACCTGGTGCTGAACAAGCCGCGCGGGGTCGTCTCGACCATGTCGGACCCGGAGGGTCGCCGCACGCTCTCGGACCTCGTCGCGGACCGCCCGGAGCGGCTGTTCCACGTCGGCCGGCTCGACACGGACACCTCGGGGCTGATCCTGCTCACGAACGACGGCGACTTCGCGCACCGGATGGCGCACCCGTCGTACGAGGTCGACAAGACGTACGTCGCCGAGGTGACCGGTGAGGTCACGAAGGCGACCATCAGGACGCTGCGCGAGGGCGTGACGCTCGAGGACGGGACGGTGACGGTCTCCGCGGCGCGCATCGTCAGCGTCTCCGGCCGCGGCGACGGTGCGCGCTCGATCGTCGAGCTGGTTATCCACGAGGGGCGCAACCGCATCGTGCGCCGGCTCCTGGACCACCTCGGGCATCCCGTACGCCGGCTCACCCGCACCGCCATCGGGCCGGTGCAGCTGCAGGGGCTCGGCTCGGGGGAGATGCGCGAGCTCACCCTCGACGAGCTGGGCGTCCTGCTCGACAGCGCCCAGCTCTGACCCTCGACCCGGGTGGTCGAGTCGGCGCAAACGCGGTCCGAAAAAGGCTCGAGTCGGCGCAAAGTCGGCGAGCTTGCGCCGACTCGACGTACTTCTGCGGCGAGCTTGCGCCGACTCGACGTAGTTCTGGGGCGAGCTTGCGCCGACTCGACGTACTTCTGCGGCGAGCTTGCGCCGACTCGACGTACTTGCGGGCTCAGGGGGTGGCCGGCGCGGGGGAGGGGCGGGGCGCCTCGTTAGCCTTGGTGCCCGCAGTGGATCCGAGACTTGGAGGAGACGTGGCAGTGCGAGCGGTCCGGGGCGCGACCCAGCTCGAGGAGGACTCGCGCGACCACATGCTCGAGCGGGTCGCCGAGATGGTGACCGACGTGATGGAGTCCAACGGTCTCGAGGTCGACGACTTCATCTCGGTCATCTTCACCGCCACGTCCGACCTGGTTGCCGAGTTCCCGGCGTACGCCGCCCGCCGTCTCGGCTTCGGTGACGTGCCGCTGCTGTGCGCCCGCGAGCTCGAGATCGAGGGCTCGATGCCCCGGGTGGTGCGGATGATGGCGCACGTGGAGACCGACCTGCCGCGCGCCGACGTCACGCACGTCTACCTGCACGGGGCCGCGGCGCTGCGCCGGGACCTGACCCGCGTGCGCGCGGTGCCCGACGATGAGTGAGCCGGGAGCCGCGCTGAGCGGGCCGGTGCTCGTGGTGGGCGCAGGGCTGCTGGGCACCTCCATCGGGCTGGCACTGCGCAGGCACGGGATCGAGGTCTGGCTCGACGACGTCAGCGGTGAGCACGTCCGCACGGCGTCCGGGCTCGGCGCGGGCGTGGCCGAGCCGGAGGGCGCCGAGCCCGCGCTGGTCGTGGTCTGCGTGCCGCCCGACCTGCTCGGGGAGCAGATCGCCCGGGCCCTGGCCGAGCATCCCGGCGCGGTGGTGACCGACGTGGGCAGCGTCAAGGGCGAGCCGCTGGCCCGGCTGCAGGAAACCGGCGCGGACGGGCTCGAGAGGTACGTCGGATCGCACCCGATGGCCGGCTCCGAGCGCTCCGGCCCGCTGGCGGCATCGGCCTCGCTCTTCGACGGACGCCCGTGGGCGGTCACCCCGCACGCCGGTGCCGACCCCGCGGCCACCGCCATGGTGGTCGCCCTGGCGGAGCGCTGCGGTGCCACCGCGCTGACGATGCCCCCCGACGAGCACGACCTCGCCGTGGCCAGGACCTCGCACGTCCCCCACCTGCTGGCGGTCCTCGTCGCCGGCCGGCTCGCCGACGCCCCCGCCGACCACCTCGCGCTCTCCGGCCAGGGCGTCCGTGACGTGACCCGCATCGCGGCCGGCGACCCGGCCCTGTGGCAGCAGATCGTCACCGGCAACGCCGAGGCGGTCCTCGGGCTGCTGGGCGAGGTGCGCGGCCAGCTGGAGCTGCTTATCGACGCGGTGACGCGCCGTTCGCGGCAGGACCTCGCGGCGCTGCTGGACCGCGGGGTCGCGGGCACGCAGGCCATCCCGGGCAAGCACGGTGGTCCCACGAGGCCGATGCGCTCGGTGTTCGTGTCGGTGCCCGACCACCCCGGCGAGCTCGCGCGGCTCTTCGCGGACGCGGGCGCGAGCGAGGTCAACATCGAGGACATCCACATCGACCACGACCCCGGACGACCCGTCGGCCTCGTGGAGCTGCTGGTCGAGGAGGCGAGCGCCGAGCACCTGCTGGCCTCTCTGGAATCCCGCGGATGGGTGACCCACCGGTAGGCTGCGGGCTGCACTTTCCGCAGTCGTCGACCCGAAGGCAGGCTCTCCGTGTCCAGCAGCGCCCCCACTCCCGGGCACCCCACCGCGGGCCCGGTCGTCGCCATCGACGGACCGTCGGGGTCGGGCAAGTCGAGCACCTCGCGCGGGGTCGCCAGCCGGCTGGGCCTGCGCTACCTCGACACGGGCGCGATGTTCCGGGCGATGACCTGGTGGATGCTGCACGCCGGCGTGGACGTCCACGACCCGGCCGCCGTGGCGTCTCGCGTGGCCGAGCCGGAGATCGTGTCCGGCACCGACCCGCTGGCCCCGACCATCACCGTCGACGGCACCGACGTCGCGACCGCGATCCGGGGCGAGGACGTGACCGGGGCAGTCTCGCCGGTGAGCGCCGTGCCCGAGGTCCGCGCGCGGCTGCTCCAGCTGCAGCGTGACGTGATCGCCGCAGCACCGGGCGGCATCGTCGTCGAGGGCCGTGACATCGGCTCCGTGGTCGCCCCCGACGCGCCGGTCAAGGTCTACCTCACCGCCGACCCCGCGGCCCGGGCCGCCCGTCGCGCGGCCGAGGAGGGCGGCTCGGACGTGACGGCCACCCAGGAGTCCCTGCTGGCGCGGGACAAGATCGACTCCGGCCGGGCCACGGCCCCGCTGGTGATGGCCGACGGTGCGGTGCACATCGACACCACGCCGTACACGCTCGACGAGGTGATCGGTCTCGTGGTCGCGCTCGTGGAGGCGGTGGAGGCACCCGCGTGACGCCCGCGTCGCTCCGGACCCCCCACCTCGACCCGCCGCGCAGCGACCGGTCGCGCCACCCGGTCCGCCTGTTCCTCTACTCCCCGCTGCGGCCGCTGGCGCGCGCGGTGATCCGGCGCCGGTTCACCGTGCGGCTGCACGGCGTCGAGGAGGTGCCGCGCACGGGGCCGGTGATCTTCGCCAGCAACCACATCGGGGTGGCGGACGGACCGCTGCTCGCGATCTTCGCGCCGCGTCCGGTGCACGCCCTGACCAAGGTCGAGATGTTCCGGGGACGGCTGGGCCGCTTCCTGCACGCCTCGGGCCAGATCCCGCTGGACCGCTTCCACGCCGACCCGGCCGCGGTGCGGACCTGCCTGCGAGTGCTGCGCGACGGGAGGGCCGTCGGGATCTTCCCGGAGGGGCGCCGGGGCGGGGGTGACCTCGAGCGCTTCCACCGGGGCGCGGCGTACTTCGCGCTCACGTCGGGGGCTCCGGTCGTGCCGGTCACCATGCTCGGCACCCGCGAGCCAGGCGGGCACACCGACTCGTTGCCGGCGCGCGGGGGAGCGGTCGACATCGTCTTCGGGTCGCCGTACCACCTCGCGGCGGCCGCCTGGCCGCGCACGAAGGAACAAGTCGAGCGCACCTCGGTGTTGCTACGGGAGCACATGCTGGTCCACCTGGACCGTGCGCGCGCGTCGACCGGCCGTGAGCTGCCCGGTCCGCTGCCCGCCGAAGAAGTCGAACCCGACCCCGCCACCGGGGTCGCTGAGCAAGGAGCACCATGACCGACGGTCCCGACCTGTCCACCGCCGCTGAGGCGTCCTCCGACACGGAGACACAGCCCGAAGCGCTGGGCCCGGTCCCCGTGCTCGCTGTCGTCGGCCGCCCCAACGTGGGCAAGTCGACGCTGGTCAACCGGATCATCGGCCGCCGCGAGGCGGTCGTGGAGGACGTCCCGGGCGTCACCCGTGACCGGGTGTCGTACGACGCCAACTGGAACGGGCGAGCCTTCACGGTCGTGGACACCGGCGGCTGGGACCCCGACGCCCGCGGTCTGGCGGAGCGGATCAAGGCGCAGGCCGAGATCGCCGTCGGGCTCGCCGATGCGGTGCTGTTCGTCGTCGACGCCACGGTCGGCATCACCGACGCCGACGAGGCCGTCGTGAAGATCCTGCGCGCCTCGAAGAAGCCCGTCGTGCTGGCCGCCAACAAGGTCGACGACCAGCGCACCGAAGCCGAGGCCTGGGGCCTGTGGAACCTGGGCCTGGGCGAGCCGTACCCGGTCTCCGGCCTGCACGGCAGGGGCTCGGGCGACATGCTCGACGCTGTCCTGGCCGCGCTGCCCGAGCCGCCGCCGGAGCGGGAGGCCGAGGTCGGTGGGCCGCGCCGGATCGCGATCGTGGGCAAGCCGAACGTCGGCAAGTCCTCGCTGCTCAACAAGCTCGCGCGCGAGGACCGCGTGGTCGTCGACAACGTCGCCGGAACCACGGTCGACCCGGTCGACGAGCTGATCGAGCTCGGGGGCCGGACCTGGCGGTTCATCGACACCGCGGGCATCCGCAAGCGGGTCAAGGAGGCCTCCGGCCACGAGTACTACGCCTCGCTGCGGACCTCCACCGCGATCGACCGCGCCGAGGTGGCCGTCCTGGTCATCGACGGCGGCCAGTCGATCTCCGAGCAGGACCAGCGGATCATCCAGACCATCCGCGAGGCCGGCCGGGCGCTGGTGATCGCGTTCAACAAGTGGGACCTGGTGGACGAGGAACGCCGCTACTACCTCGAGCGCGAGATCGAGCGCGAGCTCGTGCAGGTGCAGTGGGCGCCCAGGATCAACATCACCGCCCGCACCGGCTGGCACATCGACCGGCTGGTCCCGGCGCTCGAGAAGGCGCTGGAGGGCTGGGAGACGCGCATCTCCACCGGCTCGCTGAACGCCTTCCTCGGACGCCTCGTGGCCGAGCACCCGCACCCGGTGCGCGGAGGCAAGCAGCCCAAGATCATGTTCGGCACCCAGACCTCGGTCGCGCCGCCGACGTTCGTGCTCTTCACCAGCGGCAAGCTCGACGCGTCGTACGAACGCTTCATCGAGCGCCGCCTGCGCGAGGAGTTCGGCTTCGTGGGAACGCCCATCGTGCTGAACCAGCGGCCCCGCGAGAAGCGCAAGCGCTGACCTCCCCAACGCTGGGGAGGACGGCGGGCCCCCGACGGAGGATCGTGCAGGGGCAGGGGCGACGCGCACCGTCGCGGAGCGCCTGTTCTGGTGGTCTCGACCGGGGGGACGAGGGGATGCGCGCAAGACTGACGGCGTTGCTCATCACGGCAGCAGGAGCCGTGGGGGCGGCAGCGGGGTTCCTGTGGTTCGGCAGCGATCCGCTGGCCGGGCTCAGCGTGGCGCTGTTCGGCGCCGTGGCGCTCGGGTGGGGAGCACACCGGCTGGTCTTCGACCGCTGATCGTGGCGTGCGCCGCTAGGGTGAGCCCGTGCGACTGCTCGGAGTCCTCGCCGCGGCCCTGCTCGTCCCGGCCTCGCTCACCGCGTCGGCGGCGACGACGGATGGCGTGGGCCGGCCGGTCGCAGGCACCGACTGCCGGGTGTTCCCGGCCGACAGCTACTGGCACGCCGACGTCAGCCGGTTGCCGGTCCACGCGCGGAGCAGGCAGTGGCTCTCGCACATGTCGACCGAGCGCGACCTGCACCCGGACTTCGGTCCGTCGTACGGCGACGGGCCGGGCTACGGCATCCCCGTGACGGTCGTCGGGCACGGCCACCGCCGCGTGCACGTGAGGTTCCGGTACGCCGCGGAGAGCGACCGGGTCCGCTACCCGCTGGGCCACGACACCCGGATCGAGGGGGGCCGGCGCTCGGCGGGGGACAGGCACGCGGTGGTCGTCGACAAGGGGACCTGCCAGCTCTACGAGACCTGGGACACCCACGTCCGGGACGGCCGGTGGCGGGCCGGGTCAGGCGCCGTGTGGTCGCTGACGAGCAACGACCTGCGCCCCGACGGCTGGACGTCGGCGGACGCCGCCGGCCTGCCGATCCTGCCGGGGCTGCTGCGCTGGAGCGAGGTGAAGGCGCGCGACGTCGACCATGCCATCCGGTTCACCACCGACGTCACCAGCCGGCACCACCTGTGGCCGGCCCGGCACGACGCCGGCTCGACGGACAGCCGGGCCTACCCGCCCATGGGTGCGCGCTTCCGGTTGAAGCCGGGCTTCTCCGCCCACGGCCTCTCGGCCGGGGCGCGGGCCGTGATCCGCGCGATGAAGACCTACGGACTCGTCCTGGCCGACAACGGTTCGCCGTGGTACTTCCAGGGCGAACGGAACCGGCACTGGCCGGACCGGCTCGTCGCCGACCTCAAGCGGATCCCGGCGTCGGCGTTCGTGGCCGTGGACACCTCGGGGCTGAGGGTGGAGCGCGACAGCGCGCAGGTGCGCTGAGGATGCTGGTCGGAGGCCGTCATCAGTAATGGGTACGTGGCGGTCGACCGGCCTGTCACAGGCTTCCGGCGGCGCCACCGTTGTCGGCGGACAGGGAGCTCGTCGAGCTCCGCTCCAGGCGGGCGTCCGTGGTCGCGACGTCCCGCCCCGTCGAGCAGATGTTGTGGGGGACGCATGAGTCGAAACCGGGTGCAGTGGCAAGGTCTGGACCTGGAGCGAGTGTGTCTCGTCCCGGTGCTGGTACTGCTGCTCCTGGTCAGCGTCAGCGACCTGCGGCACCAATGGCTGTCCGGGGAGCTCCGTGGGGCTTCCGGCCTGACCGCGGTCCACGAGGTGCTCGAAGTCTGCTTCTACGTGCTGCTGGTGACCCTGTTGCTCGTCCGACGGCCCTCGCAGGCAGCGTCCGGCTCCCGACGGGCATCGTGGGCCGCCTACATCGGCACGTTCACGCCGTTCCTGCTCCTGCTGACCGGCGATCCAGTGGCGACCGGCGCGCCGCTGACGGCGGTCTCCGTGGTCCTGATGACCCTGGGGCTCGCCTTCTCGGTGTACTCGTTGGCCTACCTGGGTCGGAGCTTCGGCGTCGTGCCGAAGGCTCGCAAGCTCGTGCGCAGCGGTCCCTACCGGTTCGTTCGCCATCCTCTGTACGTGGGCGAGTTCATCACGTTCGCCGGAGTGGTCATCGCTGTGCTCAACCCGTACACCGCGCTGGTCTTCGCGTTCTCCGTGCTGGTTCAGACGTATCGCGCAGCTCAGGAGGAGCGGGTGCTCAAGGAGGCGTTCCCCGAGTACGAGTCCTACATGACACAGGCCGGCAGGTTCACCCCCCGGGTGACGACGTCGGTGCGCGCGCCGAGGCCGCCGAGATCCAGGACGCCGATCGCCGCGGCTCGGGGAGCCCGACGAGGCACTGCCTGATCAACGCAGCCGGGGGAGCGGCGACGCCTCGGCGTCGTCACCGGTGAACGCTGTCCCGCCCCCGAGCGCGCTGCTGACCTGCCCATCGTCGAGCACTCGGTACGGTGCGACCGAGGACCCGGCTCGCTGCCGGAGCGCGGTGAGCGGCACGTGCGCGCGGCCGGCGACGATCAGGAGGTTGCCGAACCGACGACCCCGAAGCGTGGCCGGCTCTGCGCTCGCCATCAGCTCCGGGAACACCGTCCGGAGCCCGGCGACCACGCGCCGGGTCCAGGCGAACGGGGCGCGATCGGTGAGGTTGAGCAGGAACCAGCCGCTGTCGGTCAGAGCCCGAGACACCGACTCGAAGTACTCCAGCGTGACCAGCTCCGCCGGGACGCGGGCACCGTCGAACGCATCAAGGATCACCACGTCCGTGGAGTCAGCCCGGAGCTGGGCGGTGCCCACGCGCCCGTCGACAGGACGGACCTTGATCCCGCTGCGTCGGGGGAGCGGGAGCTCGCTGCGAACCAGCTCGGTCAGCGCGGCCGCGGGTTCGAGCACGATCTGGGGCGAACGGGGTCGAGTCGCGGCGACGTACCGAGGAAGCGTCATCGCCGCACCGCCCACGTGGAGCATCCGCAGCGGCTCACCGGCCGGCCACCACGCGTCCAGAACGTCTCCCATCCTGCGCACGTAGTCGAACTCGAGCCTGGTCGGGTCGTCGAGGTCGACGTGGGACTGGTCGGCACCGTCGACGCGCAGCACGAAGGCGTTCGGCCGTTCGGTCGGCACGATCTCCATGACGAGGAGGGTCTCACGCTCCTTGCCCCGGGCTGGAGCCACCGATGCGCCGAACGACGTGCGGCAGGCGCGAAGGTGCCGGCGTTCTCACTGGGTGTGTCCTTGTCGAGACCGAAAGGATCTGGTCTGACGATGGGCGAACCGCCCGGTCGGACTCACTCCGGGAGGTTGTCTCCCGTTCGAGCCACGTGCTCGCGGCTCAGGTGGCGAACCGGCTTGCCGAGCGACTCCGCGAAGGCAATCTCCCGTCGGGTGGACTCACCCACGTATCCCCGGGATCCACGATGAACACCTCGTCAGCCATGCGAATCTTTTGGAGGTGCACGTCCCCGAGCCGCCCCTTCAGGTCCGACCTGTCGACTGTCCAGTCGTAGTCCGGCAGATCGGGGAGGTTGAACATTCCGAGGCTGATCACCACGCAACCTTCCATCGTGAGCCGCTGGTTCACCTCCGCGAACTCGGCCTCGAACCTGGTCGAGCCACAGAGAGTGATGACCTTCGCCTCACGCGCGGCCGAGTGCAGACTGTGCTCCATGAGGTTCATCATCGGTGAACGGCAGGACGGTTCCGTCGCTGCCCCTTGACCGTCCGCTCTCGCGGCCCCTCGAGGGGGCCTGGAGTCAACGCAACAGCCAGCCGCGTTCTGCGCGATTCGCGTGTGCGTCCAGGTTGCGAGCGCGACTGGGCGCCAGCCCGGTCGAGGTCATGCTGGCGGCCCAGATCGTGGGTGGCTGCCGTGGTGACGGCGTGATCCACGAGGACCATCGTGGCTTGGGCGTCACGGGAACAGGGCGACTCCGGTGTCGAACATGCGCAGGACGACCGCGCCGAGAGCAGCCACGGCGACGACGATCACTGCCGCGATGAAGGCCGTCATCAGCGCATGCTCAACGGCTGTCGCACCCACCTCATCGGGTCGGCGATCGCGCTGGTGCCGCCGGGCGAGGAATTCGATCCCTGGCCTATCGATCATTGCTTACTCCTCAGGGCGAGGGCGGTGGTTGTCGGGCCCGGCTGCCGGGCCGTGACGAGGGCGAGCAGCTGTGGGTTCCTCGAGCGGTCAAATGCGCCCGAGGCCGGCGCCCACCTGTGTGCGACGCCGGCCCCGGACCCCCAGCATCACGGCATGGCGCCTGCGACCTGTCGGAAGACGGCGTCAATTTGCTGGCCGAGCAGTGTGACGGCCCCGATGATGAAGGCGGCGATGAGGGCCACCATCAGGCCGTACTCGACGGCGGTCGCGCCGCGGTCGTCGCGCTTGGCCTCGAGGTCGCTGATGAACATCAGGGTCATGAACTGGATCTTCTCGAGCATCGGAATTCCCCTCCGGAACATGTGTTGAGCTGCTGGTGCGGCTTGTCGAACCCCCGTCAACCCGCTTGGCTCCGATTCTGCTCCGCGGATTCGGGGTGGAGATCGGGTCATGGTCTTGGACCTTTTAGTCATTTCGAACCATGTTGCGGCTGCCAAATGGCTATGCGGGCAATGAGCTGTGCGGCGGGTGGGCGCGAATAGGAAATTGGAGATCTGGTGAGATCGACGACGTTGTCGAGGTGCCGTCTCCCGACGACGAGCCAGGCGCTCCACCGTCACCCGCAACAATCGGGGCCGGTGCCGCAGGAGTGCGGCACCGGCCCCGATTCAGAGCTGGCAGGTCACGGCATGGCGCCGGCGACCTGGCGGAAGACGGCGTCCACGCGCTGGCCGAGCAGCGTGACGGCGCCGATGATGAAGGCGGCGATGAGGGCCACCATCAGGCCGTACTCGACGGCGGTCGCGCCGCGGTCGTCGCGCTTGGCCTTGAGGTCGCTGATGAACATCAGGGTCATGAACTGGATCTTCTCGAGCATTGGAAATCCCCTCCGGAATGTCTGTCAAATGTCTGGTTACTGGCCATCCCGAGCCCCCCATAGGACCCGTCTGAAGACAATTCTGTTCTGTGTGACGACACGGTGGATCGGGTTGTCGTACCGGACGCCCTAGTCATTTCGGGCCATGCGGACATCTCACCTGGACCACGCTTCAGGACCCTGCGTCCCGGTGCCGGAGCTCATCTGTCGGCACGAAAGGGCAGCTGTCGAGAAATGCATCGGGGCCGGTGCCGCAGGAGTGCGGCACCGGCCCCGATTCAGAGCTGGCAGGTCACGGCATGGCGCCGGCGACCTGGCGGAAGACGGCGTCCACGCGCTGGCCGAGCAGCGTGACGGCGCCGATGATGAAGGCGGCGATGAGGGCCACCATCAGGCCGTACTCGACGGCGGTCGCGCCGCGCTCGTCGCGCTTGGCCTTGAGGTCGCTGATGAACATCAGGGTCATGAACTGGATCTTCTCGAGCATTGGATTTCCTCCGGAAAGTATTCGGGACGTTTCGTCCCTGGTTTCCGAGCCCCCCCATTTGTCGGAACTCGTCTGGGGACAACTCTGCTGCTTTCGACCTCGGGATGAATCCGCTCCCCGTCTCGGCATGAATAGTCCGTTCGGACCATCTGTCCGCACCTGCCCGGGTGGTGAGCCGGACTTTCGTCAGACTGCGGCTGTGGTCGCGTGACTACGGGAAGAGCATGGCGTCGTCACCCTCGGTCCGAAGTCGGGCTGGGGTGACTCAGGGCGAGGAGGACGGTCCGCACCGCTGCAGGGTGCGGTGCCCAGCGGGTCGCCGCGAGTCACGCAGGACCGCCTCCAGCTGGGTGCCGGTGTGTGAGATGTGAGTGCACAGGGCCGGCCCCAGGGCCTGCCTCGGACCGCCTCACGGCGAGACCTTGGCTGGGACCAGGACCGGGGGAGAGCCGGATCGACATGTTTCGTGGTCAGGTGTGCGCGCATTCGCGCCGATGGCCCTCGCGCCTGCTGGCCGCGGGCCCGGGCCAGGGCGCCTTCGGTGTGTGGCGGTCCCGGAAACCGGGCGGTCAACAGCACGGTGGGCGCAGGCCGTGCGCGCCTGGGTGGTGCGGAGCCTCGCTGAAAGGTCGCTCAGCCGGTGGCGGCGATACTGTCCATCAACAGGCCGCGTCGCATGGCGGTGACCAGGGCCTGCGCCCGGTTGGCAGCGCCCAGCTTCTCGTAGAGGTGCGTGATGTGTGTCTTGACCGTCGACTCGCCGAGGTAGAGGCGTCTGGCGATCTCACCTGCTCTGAGTCCGTCGGCCAGGAGCTCGAGGATCTCCTGCTCGCGCGGGGACAATCGTGCGGCCGCCGTGGTGGAGCGCCGCAGCACGGCGCCTGTGAGTCCGGTGCACAGGAAGCTGCGCGGTGCCTTGACAGCATGGGCGGCTGCGCTGACCACCTCGTCGCCACGAGACGCCTTGTTGAGGAACGCGGACGCGCCGGCCTCCATGGCCGCGAAGATCTGGGCGTCCCCTGCGTGCATGGTCAGCATCACCAGACCCACCTGCGCGCTGTCGGCCCGCAAGGCACGGACAATGTCCAGCCCGGTGCCGTCCGGCAGCTGGAGGTCGGTGACGACGACCTCAGGGCGCAGGGTCCTCCAGGCCGCCAGTGCTTCGGCGACGCTGCCGGCCTGCCCCACCACGGTCATCGAGCTGTCCCGTTCGAAGGCGCGGGCCAGGCCCTGCCGGATCAGCTCGTGGTCATCGACGAGCAAGACGCTGGTCATGCTGTGCTCCCCTCGTGGTGGTGCCTGAGGGCCGTGACCGGAGAGTCACGACCGTGCCGCCGTCACGGCGGGTGCCGACCTGGAGCTCGGCGTCGATCCGTGTCGCGCGCTCGCACATGGTGTGCAGGCCGAAGTGCCCGACCCTCGGGGTGGCCCCACCGATTCCGTCGTCCTCGACCACCAGCCGGACGCCGGTGTCGTTCACCGTGAGACTCACCCAGACGTTGATGGCCCGGGCGTGCTTCTGCACGTTCCCGAGTGCCTCCTTGGCGATCCTGAGCACCTCGGAGGCCGTGCGTGAGGACAGTTGCTCGCCGCGCTCGTCGAGAGTCAGGTGGACCCGCAACCCGCTGTGCGTGCTCAGCTCGCGCACGTACTCCGACAGAGCGGCCGACAGGCTGCTTGCATCGCCGATGTCGTGCCGCAGGTCGAAGACCGAGAACCGGAGCTCGTCGATCAGACCGGTGATCTCGGCCCGCAGGTTCTGGACGCCGGAACGGGCCAGGGGGTCGGCACTGAGAGCCGCGACGTCGTCGGCGAGGTAACCCAGGGCGACGATGCGCTGGGCCACACCGTCGTGGATCTCGCGAGCGAGACGGTTTCGTTCCTCCGTCGTGGCGACTGCACGAACGTCATCGATGAGCAGGGCGGTCTCGAGCCGGATCGCGTGCTCGTCGAGCTGTGCCTGGACTGCGTCGGACTGTGACGGGGCCAGAGGTGTCCAGCGCTCCAGCACGAGGGCGCCGAACACGTGCTGACCGACTCGGAGAGGAAAGGCGACCACTCCTGACCGGTGCACAGCATGCCCGTCGAGGTGACAGAGCCGTGCTGCCTCCTCCGTGCCCTCGGGCAGCGGTTCCGGACTGGCGACGGGTTCGAGACGACCAGTCCGGGTGCTGACCAGGATCGCCGAGCGATCGGCGCACGCGATGCTGCGCGCTGAGTCCTGCATCGAGCGGGCGTGCGCCTCGACGTCGAGGGTCATCGGCAGGTCGCCCACCAAGGTGTGCAGCTGCCCCACCAGTCGATGTGCGGCGGCGTACGGGGCCTGAGCTTCCTCGAGCCTGCGCAGCGAGCTCGTCTGGGTCGCGGCCAGGAGTCCGGCTCCGAGGCCGATCACGAGCCACGGCAGCGCGCCGGCCACCCCGGCGACGAGCTCGTCCCGCGGCTGACCCTCGGTCCAGGCCGCCGCGAGCGTCAGCACGCCGGCGAGCGAGGTGTTCACGGTGGCCAGGCGGCCGTGGTTGATACCCGCCACCACGGCCGGGATAGCCAGGTACACGAGGACGGGTTCGGCGGCATCTCCGGCCACGCCGATCAGCAGGGCTGTCATGACGCCCTCGGCGATCGACACCCAGAGGGTCCGGCCTCGGGCGCTGTTCAGCTCGGCGCCGCAACAGGCTGTGCCGACGATCGCCAGCCCGATCAGGAACACGCCGGACGCCCCCATCGTGTGGGCGTTGAGTGCCTGCCCGGTGGCGAGCGCGAGGGCGAAGACCCTCACGGCCGTCGTGACACGCCACCGCGGCGGGGCCGGCCGAGTCGGCAGGGCAGCCCTACGTCGCTCCGAAGGCGGCCTTGCCGCTGACTCTGGGTTCATCACGAGAAGATGCCCGCGATCTTGATCGCCCCCGGTCCGATGACGACGAGGAAGAGGCACGGCAGGATGAACAGCACCAGCGGCACCATGATCTTGACCGGGACCTTCTGGGCCTGTTCCTCGGCACGCTGACGACGCTTGACGCGCATCTCCTGGCTCTGGATCCGCAGCACACGGCCGATCGGGATACCGAGCTGGTCGGCCTGGACCATCGCGAGGCAGAAGGACTTGAGGTCGCTGAGGGTGCTGCGTTCGGCCATCGCGCGCATGGCCTCCATGCGACCGACGCCGATCTGCATCTCCTGCAGAAGCCGGGAGAACTCTTGGGCCAGCGGCCCGGTGGTGTTCCTGGCCACCCGCATCACGGCCGCGTCGAAGCCGAGGCCGGCCTCGACCGAGATGGTCAGCAGGTCGAGTGCGTCCGGCAGCGCGCGCTGCATGAGCGTCTCGCGCTTCTGGCCGGCGTTGTAGAGCAGGATGTTCGGCAGCACGTAGCCGAACGAGCCGACGGCGACCGGCACGACCACCATCTTGAGCAGCGATCCGCTGCCCAGAGCCCACAGGAGCGAGAGCCCGCCGAGCACCAGCAGACCCAGCACCTTGAGCCCGATGATCCGGTTCACGTCCCACGCCGGCGGGTTGCCGGCGATGTCGAGCCGGTGCTGGATGCGTTCGTGGGTGCCGGCCCGGACCATGCGCCGGCCGATCCCGACCAGCCGCTCTCCGAGCGGGGCGATGACACGCTCCGAGAACGGACGCTCCAGCTCGCTCCTGAGGGCCTCCGGCGCGGAGTCGATGGCGTGGATGGCGGCCAGTGACCGTGCCACCCCGCGTCGCTCAGCGGTGACGACGCCCACCAGGGAGAGGCTGAGCGTGACCCCGGCGACGAGCAGCAGGCCACCGCCGAACAGGACGATCGTGGGAGACATCTCAGACCTCCACCTTCACGAGTCGGGACATGAACCAGCTACCGAGGGCGAGGAGCACCGCAGCCAGGGCGAGCATGGAGATGCCGATCGGCTGGGTGTACAGCGGCTCGACGTACTCCCGGTTGGCCACGAGCATGTAGAGGAACATCAGCACGGGCAGGCACCCGAGCATCCACGCGGAGAGGCGACCCTCAGCGCTCAAGGTCCTGACCTGGCGACGGAGGTACTGACGCTCGCGCAGCGTGTCGGCCACGGTGTTGAGGATCTCGGCCAGGTTGCCACCGACCTCCCGCTGGATCCTGATCGCCATCACCACCCATCCGAAGTCCTCGCTCGCCATCCGTTCGGCGACGCCCTCGAGGGTCTCCTCGAGTCCGATGCCGAGCCGGTGCTCGACCAGCGCACGTCGGAGCTCGCCGGCCATCGGCTCGTGCCCTTCCTGGACGACCGTGTCCACGGCCTGGGCCATCGACAGGCCGGCGGAGAGGCCCCCCGACATGAGGGTCAACGTCTCCGGCAGCTGCGCTGCGAACGCCGCGATGCGACGGCTGTGCTTGAGCTTCAGGTAGACCAGAGGGAGCACCGCACCGGCGACCAGGGCGATCACCAGGAGGACGCCGCCTCCGAGCACGAACCCGAGGAGCCCGGAAGCCACGGCGATCCCGGCGGTCAGCAGGATCCACTCGGCAGCGGTGAACGTGATGCCAGCGGCGTTGAGACGCTGGGTCAGTCGCGCCTCGAAGTCGCCCTTGACGAAGTTCCCGGTGAGGGCGACGGCCGAGTCCTTCAGGCTCGCCGCCCCGGCGCCGGGCGCGGTCTCGCCAAGGTAGGCGCCGATCCGCTTCTGCGACTCGGACTGTCCTCGGGAGCCGGCCAGGACCATGGCCAGGATGACGGCGAGCCCGACCCCCAGGGCTGCGGCGCCCGCGAGGAAGGCAGCCTTCCCCACGAGGGCTCGGCCCGGCTCCACGACGGCGGGACCCCCGGCGTCGACCCGGCCCAGGGACACGAACGCCGAGTCGTCGTACGTCGTGCCGCCGGCACCCAGCGACACCGCGAGCTCGACGTCGTCGGCGGCACCCTCGGGCCTCGGGAAGCGGACCAGCAGCTGGCTGGCCAGGGCGTCGGCCTCGGCGGTGAAGACCGAGCGCAGTGCGTCAGGGTCGGCCGCGTCGATGACGTCGCCACCGCTGGCCGAGGAGAGCCTCGCCACGAGCGCCCGGTCCTGCTTGCTCTGGTCGAGAGCGACCACGTCCACGGACGTGTCGTGACCCTTGGCGGCGGCCGCGGCCTGCTGGAGCGAGCTGGCGCTCCCGGTGTCCCGGCCGTCGCTGAGCAGGAGGACGCTGCGTGCGCCCTCGTCCCCGGCCAGGTTCACGGCCTGCGCGACGGCGTCGTACATGTGCGTGCCGTGGGTGAGCCGGATGCCGTCGATCGCCGAGGCGACGGCCTTGCGGTCGGTGGTGGGGGCGATGACGTCGTGGACCTTGTCGGAGAAGGTCAGCAGACCGATCCTGACGTCGGGCGGAGCCGACTCGAGGAAGGCCTTGGCCGCGGCCCTGGCGGCAGCGATGCGCGCACCGCGCATGCTGTCGCTCGCGTCGAGGGTCAGGACGGTGGTCCGGGTGACCTGGCCGGCCTTCACGCTCTCGGCCGTGGCGTCGACCGACTTCCCGTCCACCTGGACGTCGATGCTCGCGAGGTCGGGGGTGGTGCCGGCAGGCAGGTCGACGTCGAGGAGCACCGAGACGGAACCGTCGTCGGCGGTCTCGGTGTGCCCGACCGCGATCCCCGGGTCGGCCTGGGCCGGGGCCGTGACCAGCCCCAGGGTCAGCACAGCGGCCGCGGCGGCTCCACGGAGGAGGACTCGTGCGGTCATCGCAACGCTCCTGACGGTGCGAACAGGCCCGGGTCGACCCGCACGTTGTGGTCGGCCAGCCGTTCCAGGAAGCGGGGACGCAGGCCGGTGGCCCGCAGGTGACCCAGCGCGCGCCCGTTCTCGTCGTACCCGGCCTGGTAATCGAAGAGGAAGACGTCCTGCAGGGTGACGATGTCGCCCTCCATGCCGACCACCTCGGTGATCGCGGTCAGGCGGCGGGTGCCGTCCTTGAGCCGGGTCTGCTGGATGATCAGGTCGATCGCGCTGGAGGACTGCTCCCGGATCGCACGGACCGGCAGGTCCATCCCGGCCATCATCACCATGGTCTCGACACGGGCGAGCGCGTCGCGCGGGGTGTTGGCATGCACCGTCGAGAGCGAGCCGTCGTGGCCGGTGTTCATCGCCTGCAGCATGTCGAGGGCCGCCGCGTCACGGATCTCGCCGACGACGATGCGGTCGGGCCGCATGCGCAGCGAGTTCCGCACCAGGTCACGGATGGTGACCGCGCCCTTGCCCTCGATGTTGGCCGGGCGCGACTCGAGGCGGAGCACGTGCTCCTGGTGGAGCCGGAGCTCGGCGGCGTCCTCGATGGTGACGATCCGCTCGTCGGCCGGGATGAACGACGACAGCACGTTGAGCGTCGTGGTCTTGCCGGCGCCGGTGCCGCCCGAGACCAGGATGTTGAGCCGGCCACGCACGCACGCTGCCAGCAGGTCGGCTGCCGGACGGGTGAGGGTGTCGAAGGAGATCAGGTCCTCGACGGTGTAGGGGTCCTCGGAGAACTTGCGGATGGTGAGCTTCGACCCGTCGAGGGCCAGCGGCGGGATGATCGCGTTGACGCGGCTGCCGTCGGGGAGCCGCGCGTCCACCATCGGGCTGGTCTCGTCCACCCGGCGACCGATCTTCCCGACGATCTTGTCGATCGTGCGGCGCAGGTGGGCCTCGTCCGCGAAGGCGACGTCCACACGGGAGAGTCGCCCGCCTCGCTCGACGAAGATGTCCTGGGCGCTGTTGACCATCACCTCGTTGAGGTCGGGGTCGCGCAGCAGCGGCTCCAGCGGCCCGTAGCCGAGGATGTCGTCGGAGATCTCCTGGATGACGCGGGTGCGGTCCGAGCCGGACATCGGCTGACTGGTGCCGGCGACGGCGGTCAGCAGCGCCGTCCGGACCTGCTGCTCGAGCTCCGCCTGGGCCATGTTGACGTCGTACAGCTGCGGCCCGAGGGTGCTCACCAGCTGGGCGTGGACGGCCCGCTTCAGGTCGGCGAAGGGGTCCTTGGTGACCACCCTCGCGCGTGGGGCGACACCCGACGACCGGTGCTCGGGCTCACCGCCCGTGGGCACGGCGGCGAGGGTGCGATCACGCTGCGCGGCGATCAGGCGTTCGGAGAGAGACATCTCAAGCCACCTTCCGGATGCGGAGGCCACGGCGCGGTGCGCCCCGGCGGGAGTGGGAGCCGGCATCGGCAGCCGCCGGCTCGGTGGGCGACGCCGAGAGGGCCTCGGCGAGCGACTCGGCGAACGCGGTGATGGCCTTGCTCACCTGGTGGCCACGGTTGGCCCGGACGATCGCCTCGCCCCTGTTGACCGCCGCGAGCACGTCGCGGCTGGACGGGAGCGTGAGGTCTGCCTTGAGACCGAGCGTCTC
Organism: Nocardioides sp. GCM10023255; assembly: GCF_042653125.1. Classification (NCBI taxonomy): domain Bacteria; kingdom Bacillati; phylum Actinomycetota; class Actinomycetes; order Propionibacteriales; family Nocardioidaceae; genus Nocardioides; species Nocardioides sp. GCM10023255. The sequence continues at coordinate 582,773 of NZ_JBHSHU010000005.1, read as the reverse complement.
CTCGAACTCGCCGGCGGAGAGGCCGACCTTGGCATCGGCCCGGTTGATGACCAGGCGCCACCTCTCCCGAGGCAGGTTCAGCAGGTCGAGAGTGCCGGCCGCGAGCTTGAGGCTCTTCAGCGACGGGATGTCGAGCGTCCCCACCAGGACGACCACCTCGCTGAGGTCCAGGGCCGGCAACACGTAGTCGTCGAACATCCCGGACGTGTCCACGACGACGACGTCGAAGAGCTGCTTGAGGATGTCCAGGAGGCTGCCCATGGGCTCAGCGGGGACAGGGGATCCCAGCTGGACCGGTGCGGCGAGGACGGAGAGGCGCTCGGAGTGCTCGGTCAGCAGGGACTCGACCCCGCTGACGTCGATGCTGTCGCTGAGCCGCTCCAGGTCGGCCAGGGTGTGCAGCGGCGTGAGCTGGAGCATGATCGCCACGTCGCCGCAGTGGATGTCGAGGTCCACGACGCACACCCGCTGACCGGCGTCGGCCAGGGCGACGGCGACGTTGGTGGCCACCAGGCTCTTGCCGACGCCACCCTTGGTCGAGAAGACGGTGACCAACGACCCGCGTCGCTGCGGCTCCGCCGACTGGTCGAGCCCCTCGGAGACCGCCCGGCCGACCTCGGTGGCGCGGTGGACCGCGTCCCTCAGACCGGTCGCGTCCCCGGTCTCGACCACCTCGCTCATCCCGGAGCGCAGCGCGTCGGCCAGCACCGTGCTGTCGACGGCGGGGCGGACGAGGATCACACCCAGCGCCGGGCGCGCGATGCGGTGGTGGCCGGCGAACGTGGCCGCGGCCTCGTCGCTGATCGAGGGGCCCAGCACGGCGGCGTACTCCGCGGGGTGGCTGCGCAGGTGCGCCTCGAGCGCCTCCACGGACCGCAGCAGCGTGACCGAGTCGCCGAGGGTCGCCGAGAGCACCTCCGCCAGGACCGGGTCCTTCTCCACCAGCGCGGTCATCGCACGGTCCCGCGGAAGATCTCGGGCATGATCTGGTTGGCGGTGACGCCCGGCTGGTCGGCGGCCTTGGACTTGTCGGTCCGCAACGCGAAGGACAGGTCACCGTTGCGGGCGGCGTAGATGACCTTCTCCGCCTGGTCCTGGTCCACGGCGATCGTCAGGATCGTGCGCGGGATCTGCTCGGTGGTCTGCTTGCCGTCGCCGTCCGTGGTGGTGCGGGAGGACACCGACGTGTCGCCGACCCCGATGACCTGCACCTTGGGCAGCAGGATCCGGGTGTACTGCGGCAGCTTCTGGGTGGTCCCGTCGGGCTTGTAGATCTCCGGGTCCGCAGACGCGAATACCGCGACCCAGGAGCCCGGGTTCACGAAGCCGGCGACCCGGGCCGGGTCGGTGAGCTCGACGCTGACGGCCAGCTTGTCGTCGGGGATGGTGAGGGTCTCCTCGGAGCCCGGCTCGCCGAACTGCTGGCCGATGATCTGCTGGCCGGGGTAGATGGGCCCGAGGGCCACCTTGTCGTCGATGGAGGTGGTGGAGCTGAGTGCCCCCTCGACCATGTCCTCGCGGACCACCTCGGTCTTCTCCAGCTTGCCGGCGGCCTGGGCGTCGGCGACCGACTCCCCGGTGTCGATCACGTCGGTGGCGGTCAGGACCGACACCCGTGCCTGTCCCTCGGTGGCCCGGGCGTCGATGCCCTGGACGTAGAGGATGATCATCGCGGTGCCCAACGCCGCGATGGCGAAGGCAACGGTCAGGAGGATGGATCGTCGTGCCATGGGTCTGTCCTTAGCTGCTGGTGTGACGGTGGATGGTGGTCGTGCTGGGCGTCTGCGTGGCGGTCATTCGACGAGGACCAGGGCCTTGGGGCCGGAGCCGGTGTAGTCCTGCTCGCCGCCGACGGTCGGCGCGAACTCGGGCAGCGCCTTCTCGTCGAAGAGGACGACCTTGAGCTCTGTGATGCCCTGGGAGTCCGCGACGAGACCGTTGAGCGGGCTGATGGTCCCGGGGCCGTCGTGGGTGGCGCCCATGCTCTGGTCGGTGATGAACCCGGGCCGGAAGTCCTTGATCCACCACGACTTCTTGCCGGTGGACGGGTCTGTGTCGAGCACCGGGACCCAGAAGAAGCGCGGTGAGTTGTAGATGTCCGACGACAGCGCCTGGGTGGCGACCGAGTCGCCGTTGACGAGGTTCTGGATGCTGGCCCCGTTGGTGATGAAGCACGTCAGCACGTCGTCGTTGATGCGGAAGCCCTTGATGGTGGCGGTCGTGCGGCTGCTGTCGTGGGTCCGGCTGCAGCCGCTCGTCGAGTCGGCGTCGAGTCGCCCCTTGAGTCCGCCCTTGCCGGTGATCATGCCCTCGTTGGTCTCGGCGATCTTCAGGCCGGGCTCGGTGGCCAGGCAGTTGGTGCCGTTGACGGGCGAGTTCTTGGACTCGACGGCGCCGGGCTCGCCGCTGCACTGGCCGGTCTTGCCGCTGACCTTGGCCAGGGTGGGCTCGACCCCCTTGATCATGTTCCACTGCAGCGAGAACGAGTTCGTGTCCGTGCGCGGGATGTCGATGGTGCCGAAGTTGCCCTCGTTGGAGTTGTCGCAGTAGAGCTTCGGGGGGCCGACCGTGAGCCGCTGCGCGTTGGCCTGCTTGGACCACTTGGTGCCCGAGAGCGTGCGGACGTACCACGTGTCGTCCACGGCCAGCACCGCGCTGGGCACGGCGACGGTGAACGAGGCGGTCGCGTTGGTGGAGGGTGCCGTCACCGGCACGGTGTAGTGGTACGGCGGGCCGGCCGCACCGGTGAAGCCGACCTGCGTGACGTCCTTGAGCTGGGTGCCCGTGATCGTGATGGTCAGCGAGGTCGTGGCCGACGGGGTGTTGTCCGGCGAGATCGTGAACGAGGCGTTGCTGTTCTGCGCCGAGTCCGGGTTCAGCGGGGGGATCGTCAGCTGGGGCCCGCTGTCGTTGCGGATGCTCTGCTGTCCGAAGTCGCAGCCCTGGACCGCGAAGAACGGGAGGGTGGCCTGTGCGCGGGCCGCCTTGATCTGCGCTGCGGCGTGTGCGTCGACATCCACGCCCGACGGGGCCCCCGGAAGGGCTCCGGCCAGGGCGAAGTCGACCCGGCTGGCCGGTGCCCAGAGGTCGACCCGCCAGTTCTTGCACGAGATGTAGCCGTCCTGGTCGCCAGGAGCACCGCCGAGATCGATGGGGTACTGCGACGGCACCGCGTTGTCGGCCTTCGTCAGGTACTCGGTGGCCTTGGCGACGACCTCGGGGTTGCAGCCGCCGGAGCTGTCCAGCTCCGCCGCCGCGGCCATCACGGCCACGTCGACGTCGGTCTGCTCGAGCGAACGCTTGGCGTAGGCGTGGCCGATGTCGACCGCGAAGGCGCCGATGCCGAAGAGGACGGTCGCGAGCAGCGCGAACAGGAGGGCGGCAGCGCCATGCTCGTCGCGGGTGAGGCGTCGTGCGCGCATCTCAGCAGCCCCCCGCCGGCACGTTCTCCACCCGAGAGGTCGCGCTCTTGTCGATCGAGCCCGTGAAGCCCGGGAAGAAGCCGAGGTCCAGGGTGGTGAACTGCACCCGGACGGTGATCCCGTCGCCGACCTTCACCGGCGACGTCTTCGTGACCGTGACCGTGGGTGTGTTCGTGACGGGAGCTCCATCGAGGGGCTGCTTGCCCGCGGTCTGGATCTTGGCGCCGTCGCAGGGGGTCACGGCGGCGACGCGGGCGGCCTCACGGGCAGCGTGCCCACCGGCCTGCCAGGCCCAGAACCACAGCCCGAACTGGATGATCCCGAACAGCAGCGTGAACAGGATGATGGCGATCAGCCCGAACTCGACTGCCGCGGCTCCTCGTTCGCCGCGCTGGTTGCGCCGCGCCTGGATGTTCCGCATCCGACCCCTCCGTGCCTGGCTGGGCCCGAGACTGGGCGAGTCGTCGCCCCCCGCGGACGAGATTGCTGGCGGGGCGCAGGAGGTGCCGGGCAAATGCGGGACGTCTACCCAATGTGGGTGAGAGAGGCGGTCGCAGCGCAAGCCGCCACGCCTACGCGGCGGCGTCGATCTCCCCAAGTCGGAGGACGCGTCGCCGGTGGGGGAGGAGGAGAGTCGGGAGCGTCAGGCGAGCTGCACGAGCGAAACAGGAGACAGTCGATGCCCGAGTTCATGGACGTCCACACGGGGATGGTCGGGGTGACCCCCGAGGGGCTGCTCGAGGCCCACAACGCTGACCTGGCGATCCAGGCCGAGGAGAAGGTCAACTTCAAGCACGCCTGGGCCGACCCGAAGACCGGCATGGTGTTCTGCCTCTCGGACGCCCCCAGCGCCGAGGCGGTGCAGCGCATCCACGAGCGTGCGGGACACCCGGCCGACAGCGTCTACGAGGTGCCGGTCCAGGCGTGACCGGATGCGGGCTGCGGCACCGCCCGCGATGATGCGGTACGGCGCCGCCACCCGCTTCTCAGCGCGTCATGATGCTCACAGGACGTACTCGAACGTGATGAAGGTGCGCCCGTGGCTGGCCTCGCGCCCGGACACGCTCCCCTTGATGCCGGCGTAGGTGCCGGTGCCGCCCAGGATCTTGCCCGTGAACTGCGGACCGTCACCGACGAGGTGTGCCTTGACGAGCACGATGCCGCCCTTGAGGGCGAAGGCGGCCTGGATGATCACCCGGTTCTGCTTGGGATAGAAGTGCCCCGTGATGCTGTCGAAGCCGACCACGTCGCGGGTGCCTGCGGACTTGACCTTGTCGGTCCCGGCGAAGTCGTTCTTGCCGATGCGGTGGGTGTCGGTCTCCTTGAGCACGTAGTGCTTCGTGTGCGTGGTCATCCCCGCGGTAGCAGGGTCCTGGAGAACCGCAGCTCCGGCGAGCGTGGGCACCGTGATGAGCAGCAGGGCTGCCGCCGTGTTCTTCATTCCCGTCCTCGATTCTGGTCGGAGCCCACCGGTGACGGACGGTGCGTGCCACCAGCGGTCTCGCGTGGCGAAGGGGGGAGATGGCCCCTCCACCCGTCCTACGCCGGATCCCGCCCGGTGGCATGGCCGGTTGTGGGTAACCGATGGTCTAGACCTACGGAATCCGTGGTTCGGCCTGGAGACCCCGCGGGTATACGTCACGCCATGCCGACCGGACGCAACATCTTCGTCCTCTCTGGCGGCGGTTCTCGTGGCGCTGGTCAGGTGGGGATGCTTCGGACCCTGTGGGACGCGGGGATCGTCCCGGACCTGCTCATCGGTGGCTCCGTCGGAGCCGTCAACGCGTGCTTCGTGGGGTCGCACCCCGACGCCGCGGGGCTCGACGAGCTCGGCGAGCTGTGGCGGGGCATGAGCGAGGAGACCCTCTGCGGCCGCCGGCGTGGCGTCGTCGTCAACGTGGCACGGCGCCGCCCGTACCTCTTCTCGTCCGACAGGTTCCGACGAATGGTCGCCGAGTGGGTGCCGACGTACCACCTCGAGAACCTCGCGATCCCGGTCCGGGTCGCCACCGCCGACATCGCCACCGGTCGTGCCGTCCACCACGACCGTGGCTACATCCCCGACCTGCTCGCGGCCTCGGCGGCGCTGCCGGGCATCTTCCCGCCGGTGGTCCTCAACGGCCCGAGCGGGCCCACCACGCACGTGGACGCAGGCGTCGCCGAGAACGTCCCGCTCTCCGGGGCCGTGGGCGTGGCCCGGCCCGGTGACCGGGTGTGGGTCCTGGACGTGACCCGGGCGCCCTCGACGATCCGTCGGCTGCGCAGCCCGCTCGACGTCCTGATCGCGTCGCTGTCGGCGTCGGTGCGCAACCGCGAGGAGCCGGTCCTTCCTGACGGCACGCAGGTCGTGCGCTGCAAGCTCGACGAGCGCTACGACTGCGGTCCGGTCTTCGACTTCTCGCACACGACCGAGCTGTTCCGCCTCGGTGACCGCGCTGCCGCCGAGGCGCTGGGCCGTCTCGAGTCGCCCCGGACCGTCCGCCCGATCGCGGCGTAACCCGGGACCGGAACGGGGCACGGCCCCCGCTCCGGGGAGCAGGGGCCGCGCCGGGTGATGGATCTGGTGGTCAGTCCTGCTGCGAGATCCGATCGGTGGGCGTAGGGCTCACCGGGTCGTTCGCCTCGAGGTACTTGCGCAGCGAGTCGATGTCGAGGCCACCGACCAGCTTGTTCGTGCCCTCCTTGAAGACGGTGAAGTTGTCGCCACCGTCGGAGAGGAAGTTGTTCGCGACGACGCGGTAGGTCGTGGCGTCCTCCAGGGGCACCATGGCCGTCGACGGGTCTCCGTCGGCGTCGACCAGCACGTCGCCCACCAGGGCGGGAGTGTCGGCCAGTGCGGCGTCGGACTTGTCCCAGGTGTAGGACAGGCCGGAGACCTGCAGGATCTTCTGGCCGGTGCCTTCGTTGGCGCCGTTCCACTGCTGGTTGAGCAGCGCCTTGATCTGGGCGCCGGTCAGGTCCATGGAGACCACGAAGTTGTTGAACGGCTGCACCGAGAACGCCGCGCCGTACGTGACGTCACCGTTGGCGTTCTCGACCAGGTCGGCGCGGATGCCGCCGGGGTTCATCAGTGCGATCACCGGCGCCTTGCCGTCGGACACCACCGAGTCGTCGGCCTTCTGGCCGTCGGCGATCAGGTTGCCGAGCGCCGAGTCACCGCCGTTGGCGTCCGGGGTCTTCGAGACCTGGGTGCCGGGGTCGATGTGGCCGATGACCTTGTCGGCGATCGGCTGGACCAGCGTCTTGTAGGTGCTGATCAGGTCGAGGAGGTCCTGGGCCGGCGTCACCGACGCGTCGTTCTCGACGATCATGTTCCGCGCGTACGCCGCCGGACGCACGATGTCGCGGGTCTTCGGGTCGATCAGGAGGTGCAGCTTGGTCACCATCCGGCCGAACGACGCCGCGCTGGTCAGCAGGCGCGGGTTGCCCTTGGGGTCCTGGACCACGCAGTTGTAGGGCTGGTGGGTGTGGCCGGAGACGACCGCGTCGATGGCGGGCTTGAGCTTCTGGGCGATCTCCAGGGCCGGGCCGGCGACGCCGGTGCAGTCGTTGTACGCCGTCGCGTCGGCCGGGGTGACGCCCTCGTGCAGCAGCACGACGATCGACTTCACGCCCTTCGCGCGGAGCTTGGGCACCAGCGCGTTGGCGGTCTCGACCTCGTCGGTGAAGTCGAGACCCTGGATGCCGGCCTGGCTGACGATCGAGGGCGTGCCCTCGAGGGTCATGCCGATGAAGGCCACCTTGACGCCCTTGACCTTGAAGATCTTGGTCGCCGGGAAGACGGTGTCGCGGTTGTGCGTCGAGGGGTCCGCCCACTTGACGTTGGCGCCGAGGTACTGGAAGTCGGCGCCCTCGAAGTCCTGCCCGCCGGGGCAGGAGTCCTGGCCGTTGGCACCGTCACCGTCGTCGAGGCAGCCACCGCGCTGCATTCGGCGCAGCTCCTGGTAGCCCTCGTCGAACTCGTGGTTTCCGACGGAGGCCACGTCGAGGCCGATCTCGTTCATCGCCTTGATCGTGGGCTCGTCGTGGAATGCCGCCGAGAGCAGCGGGGAGGCGCCGATCAGGTCGCCGGCCGCCACGGTCAGCGGCTTGGCGCCGTTGGCGCGCGAGGTCTTGCGCTCGTGCCGGATCAGGGACGCGAGGTACGCCGCGCCGCCGGCCGGGGTGTTGTTGATGCGCCCGCTGGAGCTCGTGGACGGAACCGTCTCGAGGTTCCCGTGGAAGTCGTTGAGGGCGAGCAGGTCGAGCTTGATGTAGTCCTTCGCCTTGGCCTGCGACAGGTGGGTGTAGACGCTCTTCGCGTCCGGTCCGGACGGCCTGGCTGCCGTGGCGCTCGATCCGGCGGTGGAGCCGATCCCGAGAGCCAGCGACGTGAGCGCGACGACCGAGAGCGCGCTGGCACGGCGACCATGAAGTTGCATGTGATCTCCTAGTGGATGGGAAACCCGGGCACCGTATCCCGGCCACGCCCTCGTGGGGCGTCACCGAGGCAAAGAATCTGCAACGAAGCAGGGAACCCTTCCGGCCTGCCGGTGCGACAGTGAAGGCATGGGCCAGGAGAGCCGGGGGACCAGCACCGAGCAGCGCAGCGATGCCGCGCTGGTGCGGGACACCGCCGCCGGCGACAGCACCGCTCTCCGCGAGCTCTACGACCGGCACGCCCCCTGGTTGATGGCACGGCTGACCCGCCGGTGCAACGACCGCGAGGTCGTGCTCGACGTCCTGCAGGACACGTTCGTCGCGGTCTGGAAGGACGCCCGGAAGTGGCGCGGTGACGGCGAGGTGGCGGGCTGGCTGTGGGGCATCGCGTTCCGACGCATGGTGTCGCGGCTGCGTGGCCGCAAGGACGTGCTGCTGCTCCCCGACTGGGACCGGTCGAGCACCGGCAGCGTGCCGGCCGCCGAGGACCAGGTCCTGCTGGGCGTGGAGTACGGCCACCTGGCCGGCGCCATGCGCAGCCTGTCGCCCGAGTTCCGCGCGGTCGTTCAGGCCGTCGTCCTGGACGGGCTGACGGCCCGCGAGGCCGGCCAGCTGCTCGGCGTGCGGCAGAACACCGTCAAGACCCGCCTGCACCGGGCGAAGGCGCAGCTGCGCCGCGCCCTGGCACAGGAACCGATGGAGGGGTGGGGATGAGCACGCACACGTGGCACCTCGGTGAGGACCGGTTGGAGGCCTACGTCGCCGGAGGTCTCGACGCGGTCGAGGGCACCTCGGTCGAGCAGCACCTGGTGGCGTGCGTCGACTGTCGCGCTCGGGTCGGTGCGCTGGTCGACGCACCTGCGCTGACGATGGCCTGGGACGGCGTCCGCTCAGCGGTGGAGCGCCCGGCCCAGCCCGTGTTCATCCGGGCGGCCCGCCGGCTCGGCCTCTCCGAGCCGGCGGCGGTCCTGCTGACCGCGTCCGCCTCGTTGCGTACCGCCTGGCTGACCAGCAGCCTGGTCGCGCTGGCGTTCGCCTTCCTCGCCGCTCGGGTCGCCGGTGACCGGATCTGGCCGTTCCTGCTGGTCGCCCCCCTCGTCCCGGTGCTCGGGGTCGCGGCGTCGTACGGCCCCTCCACCGACGCCCTCGAGACGCTCATCGTGACCTCGCCGTACGGCCGGACCCGCCTGATCCTGGTCCGCGCCGCCGCGGTGCTCACGACGTGCCTGCCGTTCTCGATGCTGCTCAGCCTCTTGCTGCCCGGCCCACTGTGGGTGGCGGCCGCGTGGCTGGGGCCCGCCCTGGCGATGATCCCGGTGCTGCTCGCCATCGCCTCCTTCGTCGGTCCGCGCGCGGCTGCCAGCGTGGTGGCCATGGGCTGGTCCGCGGTCGTCCTCGCCTCGACCCGGCACCTGGCCCCCACGTGGCCGGTCGATCCCGACCGTCAGCTCGTCCTCCTGGCGCTGGCGGCGGTGTCGGTGGCCGTGCTCGTCCTGCGCTCGCGGCAGACCCGTCAGCTCGGAGCTGCGCTGTGAACGCCGTCGACCTGCGCGGGGTGACCAAGAAGTACGGCGGCACGGTGGCCGTCAAGGGCGTCGACCTCGCCTTCGACCGTGGCGTGACGGGGCTGCTGGGGCCCAACGGGGCAGGGAAGACGACGCTGCTGCGCATCGTCGCCACCTCGATCGCCCCCGATCACGGCGAGGTCCGCCTGCTCGGCCGGGACCCGCTGGCGTCGCAGTCCGAGCTCACCGAGATCCGGCGCGGGCTCGGCTACCTGCCCCAGGAGCTCGGCTTCCCCAGCGACATGACCACGTTCGGCTTCGTCGACTACGTGGCCGTCCTGAAGGAGTGGAACGACCAGGCGCGCCGGACCCGGGAGGTCCGTCGGGTGATCGAGCTGGTCGGTCTGGCCGACTGCGCGACCAAGCGGGTCGCCCGGCTCTCCGGTGGCCAGCGTCGCCGGGTCGCCCTGGCCCAGGCGCTGCTGGGGGAGCCCCGGATGCTCGTCCTGGACGAGCCGACGACCGGCCTGGACCCCAGCCAGCGGGCCCAGCTGCGGCACACGCTGTCGGTCATCGGCACCGACTCGACGGTGCTGCTGTCCACGCACCAGACCGAGGACGTCGCCGCTCTGTGCGAGCGGGTCGTGGTGCTGGCCAGCGGGGAGGTCCGGTTCGACGGGTCCGTGGTCGACCTGGTCGCCAGGGCCGACGGCCAGGTGTGGCTCTGCGACGACGCCGCCGACACCGGTGTGGCCACCTGGCGCACCGGCACCGGACGGCACCGGGTCGTGGGGGGACCACGCCCGCCGGGCTCGGAGCCGGCCGAGCCGACGCTGGAGGACGCCTACCTGCTGATGCTCGGCGACCAGGCCGCCGCCGCGCTGTCATGACACACCCCACCGAGGAGCTCAACCATGTCCGCCACCCGTGCATCCCTGCAGACCGGGAGCCCCAGCCTCTCCGCCATGGCCGGGATCGAGGCCCGGCGGGTTGCCCGCAACCCGTTCTTCCTGCTTGCCACCCTCGTGGCCTTCGCCCTGCTCCTCTGGACCGTCCTGAACGCGAGCGACGCCGAGCCCGCGGGCGACCTGCTCTCCTGGCCGGTGATCCCCGCCTTCTTCGTCGGACTGACCAGCCTGGTCGTGCTGGCTCGGCAGACCCGCTCGACCGAGGCCGCCGCCGAGGCGATGAACGCCGCCCCGGGCACCGAGGCGCGACGCACCCTCGCACTCGCGCTGGCCTGCCTGGTGCCGGGCGCCGTCGGCCTGCTGTGGGTGCTCGCCGAGGTGGCGCTCACGACCTGGCGCGAACCCGCACCGCAGGAGTGGTGGTTCGGCACCATGCCTGACGCGCAGGTGTGGGCGATGCTGCTGGCCAACGGACCCGTCGCCTGCCTCGGCGGTGGCCTGCTCGGTGTCCTCACCGGGCGGTGGTTGCGCTTCCCGGGGGCCGCCGCGGTCGCCGTGGTCGTCGTGCTGGTCATCGACATGCTCGGGCAGTTCCCGTCCGAGGAGACCAGCCACCCCGCCTGGCGGCTCTGGACCCCGTGGGCGACGTTCCAGTCGGGGACCGACGCGGACGGCACTGCCGTCCAGTACGGCGGCAACGCGGTCTTCTACCTCGTCTACGTGCTCTGCCTGTGTGTCGCAGCCGTGATCGCGGCGGTCTGGCACGACCGCGTCGCCCGCACCGGGAGGCTCAAGGGGCTCTTCGCCGGCGTCGTCGTGGTGGGCCTGGTCGCGCTGGCCCTGTCGATGACGACCGGCACCACCGAGAACCGCACGTCCGACCCCGTGCCGTCGCGGATCTCGTAGCTACGTGAGGCTCTGGTACGCCCGCCGCGGGGTCACGTGGACCCCGCTGCTGGCGTGCTGCGCGCTCGCCGTCGGTGCGGCCCTGGTGGGGCACCGCTGGCCGGCCTCTCTCGCGGTGCTGCTGCCGGCCGCCCTCGCAGGTTGCGCCGCTGGGGCCGGGTTCGTCTTCGACGAGGCCGCGACCCAGGTCGTCTCGGTCACGCCCCGGGGTGCGGGCTGGCGGCGCACCACGCGGCTCGCCGTGGTCGTCGTACCACTGGCGGTGTGGCTCGTCGTCGTGGCCACGCTGCCGCGGACCGTGGTCCCGGACCGCTCCGGCTGGGTGACGGTGGGGGTCGCCTGCCTGCTGCTGTCGGCGGGCGCCTCCGGACTGTGCGCGCGCCGGGCGGTGTCGGCTCCGGGGAGCACCGTCGCCGCCGGGGTGGCGGGGCTGGTGCTGATGCCGCTGGTCGTCGGCCCCCTCGTCGGGTGGGAACCCGTGCTGCCGCTGGGGGAGTTCTCCTCCGGGCTCACCGCGTTCTGGTCCGCTGCGATCGCGCTCGGGACGCTGCTCGCGAGCTGGGGGCCGCGGCCCGGGCTTCGTTGAGGCGCCGGCGGACGCGGCCGCTAGAGCCGGGACATCTTCTCGAACGGGCTGGTGACGCGGACGGTGCGCGTGCCGAAGTCCACCGTCACTGCGTGCGCCTCCGTCCCGATCACGCGACCCATGCCGTGCACGTCGTGCGAGACCAGGTCGTCGAGCGCGAACTCCTCGATCGGCAGGACGGGGTCGGGCTTGAAGGGGCTGCTCGCGAGGTGTCGCTTCCGGGCGCCCGGTGAAGTTGTCATCACTCTCCAGTATGCGCCCCGTGCGGCTGCTCCGACGAACCTCGGCGGCCTCCACTCGTCCCGCCCCATCAGTGGTCAGCCGTCCGCGGCCCCACGAACGCAGTCGAGGCCGCTCCCGCACTACGCGGAAACGGCCTCTGACCTGCAACTTCTTCGGTCGGGCTGACAGGATTTGAACCTGCGACCCCTTGACCCCCAGTCAAGTGCGCTACCAAGCTGCGCCACAGCCCGAAGGCCTTCGGTGGAAGGCCGCGTGAACACTATCGCAGCATGGCCGGTCTTCAGAATCCGGCTCCCGACACGGCCGGGAACGGAGCTGCGTCGGGGCCGCCGGGCGGGCCCGGGGGAGTGGCCCAGGCGACGTCCGACGATGACCAACGACCCTGTCCGACCCGTCGCGCGCGTGCCGACACTGGCGCATGACCAGCCCCGTCCTCACCTTCCTCGGAGCCGCCGGCACGGTGACCGGCAGCCGCTTCCTCCTGGAGCACGACGGCAGACGGGTGCTGGTCGACTGCGGGCTCTACCAGGGCCTGAAGGACCTGCGCCAGCGCAACTGGGAGACGCTGCCCGTGGACGCCGCGAGCATCGACGCGGTCGTGGTCACACACGCCCACCTCGACCACTGCGGCTACCTGCCCAAGCTCGTGCGGGACGGCTTCGGTGGGCGCATCGTTTGCACCGACGACACGGCCGAGCTCGCCTCCATCGTGCTGCGCGACAGCGCCCGCCTGCAGGAGGAGGACGCGGCGTACGCGAACGACGTCGGATACTCCAGGCACCACCCGGCACTGCCCCTCTACGACGCGGGCGACGTCGAGAAGACGCTGCCGCTCCTCGACCCCGTGGACTTCCTGACCCCGACCGAGGTCACGCCCGGCGTGCGGGTGACCCTGCAGCCGGCTGGGCACATCCTCGGCTCGGCCACCGCCCTGGTCGAGCTGGGCGGGACCAGCGTCCTGTTCAGCGGAGATCTCGGCCGCTCGGGGCACCCGCTGCTGCGGCCACCCACCGACCCGCCCGCCGCGGACGTCGTGGTCGTCGAGTCGACGTACGGCGACCGTCGGCATCCGCCGCGCGACCCGGACGTGCTCGCCTCGGCGGTCCGCCGCACGATCGGCCGCGGCGGCTGCGTGCTGGTCCCGGCGTTCGCGGTCGACCGCACCGAGCTGGTCATCCTCGAGCTCGCCCGGCTGGTCCGGGAGAACCGCATCCCGAAGGTCCCGGTCTTCGTGGACAGCCCCATGGCGCTCGCCGCCCTCGCCGTCTACCGGCGGGCCCTCGGCCAGGGGTCGGTGCAGCTGCGCGAGGAGGTGCGGGGCAGCCACGGCCTCCTCGAGGACACCGACCTGCACGCCATCCACGACTCGACCGCCTCGCGACGGCTGAACCGCCCGTCCGCGCCCTGCATCGTCATCTCCGCCTCGGGCATGGCGACCGGCGGCCGGGTCGTCCACCACCTCGCCGAGCAGCTTCCGGACCGGCGCAACTGTGTGGTCCTCACCGGCTACCAGGCGGTGGGGACCCGCGGTCGCCAGCTCCAGGAGGGCGCCCGGCAGGTGAAGATGCACGGCCGCTACGTCCCCGTGCGCGCCGAGATCGTCGACGTGCAGGACTTCTCGGTGCACGCGGACGCCGACGAGATGCTGCGCTGGCTCAGCCGGATGCCGACGCCGCCGCAGGACGTGTACGTCGTGCACGGCGAGCCGCACGCCGCCGCCCGGCTGGCCGAGCGGATCGGCAGCGAGCTCGGCTGGTGCGCGGTCGTGCCGACGTACGCCGAGCGGGTGCGCATCGGCCCCGTCGCCGACTGAGCGGACGGACGAACCGAACCGGTGCAGACCGGCGCGACACGCCGCGGTCGTTCGTGAGAGGTTCCCGGCCGGGGAGGCGAGCAGGACCGATGATGGGTGCCAGGGAGACCGGCATCACACGTCCTGTGGGGGGAACGGATGCGGGAGATCATGCACGTCCTGGCCGCTGCACTCGTGCTGGTGGTCGCCAGCGCCTGCGTGCTGGTGCAGCTGGCGCAGGTGGACCAGGCCTACGAGCGGGTGCACCAGCGCGCGGTGCTCACGTCCTACGTCGACCACTCGCCGTCCGTCCACCGGCACGGGGAGCGGCGCTGACCGGCGCCGCCGGTCACTCCTCGAGGACGAACGCCCGTCCGCTGATGGCGGTCGGCTGGATCTCGACGACGTTGTACTTCAGGGTGCCGATCCAGGGCTTGAGGCCAATGTCGTCGGCCCGTCGCTCCTCGTCCTCCTCCAGCTTCCGAGCCCGGCCCCGCACGATCACGCTGTGGGCCGAGCCCCCGTCGTGGTCGTCGATCTCGAAGACCACGTCCGGGTGCATCACCACGCCCAGCAGCTTGTCGCCCTCCGCGGTCCGGAAGAGCAGCCGGTCGCCGTCGACGGCGAAGTTGACCGGCACCAGGTTGATCTCGCTCCCGAGCACGTAGGCGAGCCGACCGAAGACGGCCGCGCGCAGCAACTCCCAGCACTCCTCGTGGTCGAGCACCCTCACCACGTCGTCGTCGAAGGTCATCGGCTCTCCTCGTCACAGCGGGGTGCAGGGCGCCCGGGCGGGGTGTCAGCGACTCACCCTGCCCGGTGCTGGAGCCCCGCGGAAGGGCACCTCGTCCCGGACCTCGCAGCCGTTGGACCCGGTGCTGGATCGGCGACGTAGGTTCGGCAGGAGCGACCACCGCCCACGGGAGGACCCCCATGACCGACCAGCCCACCGTCGCACTCCTCGGCACCGGCACCATGGGCGCCGCGATGGCGCGCAACATCGCCGGGGCCGGCATCCCGCTGCGGGTGTGGAACCGGACCCGGGAGCGGGCCGAAACCCTCAGCGACGTCGCCACCGTCCACGACAGCGTCGCGGCCGCCGTCGCCGGGGCCGACGTGGTGCTCACGATGCTGTTCGACGCCGACAGCGTCGCGGACACGATGGAGGAAGCCAGGGCCGCCCTCGGCGACGACGTGGTCTGGCTGCAGCAGAGCACGGTGGGCGTCGCCGGCACCGCACGCCTGGCGAAGCTGGCCGAGGAGCTGGGCGTGGTGCTCGTCGACGCGCCAGTCCTCGGCACCAGGAAGCCGGCGGAGGACGGCGCGCTCGTGGTCCTGGGCTCCGGCCCGGAGACGGCGCGCGACCGGGTGGCCCCGGTCCTCGACGCGATCGGCAGCAGGACGATGTGGGTCGGCGAGGCGGGCGCCGGCACGCGCCTCAAGCTGGCCGCCAACGCCTGGGTCTTCACGGTCGTCGAGGGCGTGGCCGAGTCCCTCGCCCTGACCCGCGAGCTCGGCCTGGACCCCCGCCTCTTCCTCGAGGCGGTCGGCGGCGGCGCGCTGGACGCGCCGTACGTCCAGCTCAAGGGTGCGGCGATGCTCGACGGCACGCTCGACCCGGCCTTCGCGCTCGAGGGAGCCCTCAAGGACGCCGGGCTCATCCTCGACGCCGCGCAGTCGGTCGGCCTGGAGCTCGGCGTGCTGCCGGGCGTGCGGGACCACTTCGCCCGGGCGGTGCGGGCAGGGCACGGCGACCGCGACATGGCGGCGACCTGGCTCGAGCACTGAAGGCCTGCTGCCGGCCGGCCTACTGCCCGGCCATCACGCCCACCCGCTCCCGCTGGAAGCCCGGGAAGACGCTGCCGGTGGACGCGCCGAAGCGGGAGGCGACGACCTCCGCGAGGACGCTGCGGTAGTCGGTCGTGACCAGGAGGTCGGAGTCGACCTCGCCCTGGAGCCCGGGCCAGGTGCCGTAGTAGCTGCCACCCCGGACCCCGGCCCCGGCCAGGAACATCACGTTGCCGTAGCCGTGGTCGAGTCCCAGGTTGGCGTTCTCCGCGACCCGCCGGCCGAACTCGCTGAGCGTGACCAGCGTGACCCTGTCCGCGAGCGGCCCGAGGTCGGTGAAGAACGCGCTCACCGCCGAGGCCAGCTCGCCGGCGTTGCGCACCATCCGCCCCTGCTCCACGGTGCCCAGGCCGGTGTGCATGTCCCAGTCGCCGTGGTCGACGGTGACGACCCGGACGCCGACGTCGCCACGCACCACCCGGGCGACCGCGGCCATCGCGCGGCCCAGGTCGCCGTCGGGGTACGCCGCGCCGTGCGCCGGCGCGGCGCTGGACTCGCGCACCGGCGCGAACGACTCGACCGACGCGAAGGCGGACCGCATCGCCCGGCCCAGGGGAGAGGGGTCGGCGTCCCAGAGGGTGCGCAGCGACCGCCGGCGCTCGCCGTGGTCCCACTGGTCCTCGCCGGCGATCCGGACGTCGTCGAGGTTGCCGCCGCCCATGACCGGCTCCGGTCCGTAGAGCGAGGCGGGTGGCGCGCCGTCTCCGACGTTGAACCCCTGGATGGGTGAGCTGTCGGTGTCGGTGCCGATCAGGCGGTTGAGCCAGCCGACCCGGGTGGTGGACCCGGGGTTGGCGTCCTCGACCTCCTCCATCGCAGCGAAGTGGGAGCGGTTGGGTGCCGGGAGCCCGGTCGCGTGCACCGCCGCCAGCCGGCCGGACTCCCACAGGGGCACCAGGGGTGCGAGCTCGGGGTGCAGGCCGAACTGCCCGTCCTTGACGAGCAGCCGGTCGGCGGGGACGGCCAGCCGCGGGCGGGCGCTGTAGTAGACGGGGTCGGCGTGCGGGACCACGAGCGAGAGGCCGTCGGCCGCGCCGCGCAACGACAGCACGACGAGCACCGACGAGGCGGGCGTCGCGGCCGCCGCCGCGGCGCGCACGACCGCGGATCCGAAGACCGTGCTGCTGCCGGCCACGGCGAGGGCTCCGGTGATGAGGCCGCGGCGCGAGAGCCTGGCGAACTCGCGGCAGCAGGGTGCGGTGGTCGTCGTCATGGTGCTCACCTGGTCAGGAACGCGGGGGAGTCGAGGAAGGTCGTGAGCAGCCGCGGCATCGACCACTTCACCAGTGCGTGGTCGCGGGTGATCACCTCGTCGGGGCCGAGCCCGGTCGCCTGGCAGCAGGCGCGCAGCAGCCGAGCGGTCGACCGCCGGTGCAGCAGCCGCTGCGAGAGGTGGTCCACCAGCACGTCGAAGCGGACCCGCTTCTCGGGCAGCCAGGACCGGGCGGGGCGGTAGTCGATGCCCTCCTTGGGCCACCAGGTGCCGCACATGGAGTAGTGGACGCTCATGGAGGCGAGCAGCCGTGCCGGGGACGACCACGAGTCGTTGTCGATCGGCTGGCCGTCGGGTCGCGGCCAGCCGAACGGCGTCGCACCCATGTCGGAGACCTGCCAGAGCAGTTGGTTGGCGGCATTCCCCTCGGCGGTGGGTCGTCGCACCGAGACACCGAGCGCGCGGTAGGTGGCGACGAGGTCCTCGCCGGGGTCGCGCACCTTGGCTCCGACGGCCTCCGCGAACGCCGCGGACCCGACCAGGGCGCGGAGCACCGGGACGATCTCGGTGTCGTGGTCGAGGTAGACGCGGGCGAGCCGGTCCACCAGGGCCTGCGGCGGGTCGTCGCTGACCAGCTTGACGGCGAGCTTGCGCGCCAGCCGGGCCGCCGTCGCGGGGTGGCGCGCCAGGTAGGACAGGTAGCGCCGGGTCAGGTCCCGCCCGTCCGGCTCCGCGTTGGCGTCGGAGAAGCCCATCACGCTCACGGTGCCGCGCGCGTGGCGCTTCGGGTCGTACGACGGCGTCCACGTGTTCCACATGTCGACCGTCCAGCCGGTGAGGATGCGGGCGCTGTCCTTGACGTCGTCCTCGTCGTACTGGCCGCGCCCGACCGTGTGGAGCTCCAGCAGCTCGCGCCCGAGGTTCTCGTTGGGGTGCTTGGCCGTCGAGACGGCGTTGTCGAGGTAGATCAGCATCGCCGGGTGCGTGATCGCCGCGTGGAGGAGGTCCTCGAAGCGGCCGAGGGCGTGGGTGCGGATCGTGTCGCCGTAGTCGACGCGGTGGACGAACTGGGCGTCACCCACGGCCGGGACGTTGAGGTGGTTCTCCCACAGCTCCGTCACCAGCTCGTGCAGCTGGCGCTTGGACCGCATCCGCCGCAGCAGCACCCATCGCGCGTAGTCGGCCATCACCTCCCAGCCACCCTCGGTGCCGTCGACCTGGCGGCGCCACAGGGCCCCTGGCGAGCGGTCGAGGCTGGGCCACCAGGAGCGCAGCTCGTCGGCGCCGGGGTCGGCGATGCTCGCGGGCGAGAGCTGGCGGTCGAACCACGCCTCGGCGCCCCCCTGCCTGCGGACCTGTCGGGCCAGGGCAGGCGTGATGCCGTAGGAGAACCGGCCGACCAGGTGCCGCCCGCGCCGGGACAGCAGCGGATCGCCACGGTGGTGGGCGGGGGTGTAGCGGGACATGGGCCGGCTCCCGGGCAGCGAGGCAGGTGCGTGTCGACGCGGGTGTGGACGTCGTGATCATCGGCGGTGCGGGGGTCGTACTTGAGGCAACCCGCCGAGGCACGGCTCGCGGGATGCGGGCGGAGCCGGGGTCGGCCGGTAGAGTTCTGGGACCGAACGACCTCTACGGCAAAGGATCACGAGCTCCTCCGATGGACGGCTCCCAAAGTCGCCCGCCCTCGCACCGTGCGGCGCCCCGCGCCCCGGGAGGGCAACGATGACCGCCTGGATCCTGCTGGCCGCAGCCCTGCTGCTGATCGCTGCCTGCGGCGTCTTCGTCGCGGCCGAGTTCTCGTTCGTCACCGTCGACCGCAGCAAGGTCGAGCAGGCGGCGAGCGAGGGCGACAGCGGCGCGCAGGGGCTCCAGCAGGCGCTCCGCTCCCTCTCGACCCAGCTGTCCGGCGCGCAGGTCGGGATCACGATCACCAACCTCGCCATCGGGTTCCTCGCCGAGCCGGCGATCGCGGCCCTGATCGAGGGACCCCTCGAGACGCTGGGGACGCCCCCGGGTGCGGTGGCCCCGGTGGCGGTCGGGATCGGGCTGACGCTCAGCACCGTCCTGACCATGATCTTCGGCGAGCTGGTCCCGAAGAACCTCGCCCTGGCCCGGCCGATGGAGGTCGCCCGCGCGACCCAGCGCTTCCAGCGCACCTTCACCGCGGTCAACCGGCTGCCGATCCGGCTGCTCAACGGGTCGGCCAACGCCTTCGTACGCAGGCTCGGGATCGAGCCCCAGGAGGAGCTGCGCTCCGCGCGCAGCTCGACCGAGCTGGCCTCGCTGATCCAGCGCTCGGCCGACCAGGGCACCCTCGACGCCGACACCGCCGAGCTCATGGAGCGCTCGGTGGAGTTCGGCTCGAGGACCGCCGGCGAGATCATGACCCCCCGGGTGCGCACCGTCAGCCTCGAGGTCAACGACCGCGCCAGCGACGTCATCGAGCTGGCCCGCCAGACCGGTCACTCACGCTTCCCCGTGCTGGACGCGGAGGAGAGCGTCGTCGGCACCGTCCACGTGAAGAACGCCGTGGCGCTGCCGGTCCACGAGCGGGCCACCACCAAGGTCAAGCACCTGATGGCCAAGCCGATCGTGGTGCCGGACTCGCTGCGTCTCGACCCGCTGCTCGCCCTGCTGCGTGAGGACGGCTTCCAGATGGCGGTGGTCCTGGACGAGTACGGCGGCCACGCGGGCATCGTCACGCTCGAGGACGTGGTCGAGGAGATCGTCGGTGACATCGCCGACGAGCACGACCGGCTCGGCGCCCGCGCCCGTCAGCGTCGGGACGGCGGCTGGACGCTGTCCGGGCTGCTGCGTCCCGACGAGGTCGAGGACCTGACCGGGATCGCCCTGCCCGAGAACGAGGACTACGACACGATCGCGGGACTCGTGCTGCGCGTGCTCGGCCGGGTGCCCGAGCCCGGTGACCTGGCCGAGGTCCCCGTCCCCGACAACTCCGACCCCGAGGAGCCGCGGGAGCAGCTGGCGATCCTGACCGTGGAGCGGATGGACGGCCTGCGGATCGACCGGGTCGGGCTGCGGGTGCTCCAGGGTGAGCCGCAGCGGCCCGAGGACGCGTCATGAGTGCCCCCGCCGCCCTCGCCGTCGCGCTCCTGCTGCTGCTCGGCAACGCCTTCTTCGTCGCCGCCGAGTTCGCCCTCGTGTCCGCCCGGCGCACCCAGATCGAGCCGCGCGCCGAGGCCGGCTCGCGACTGGCCCGCACGACGCTCAAGGCGATGGAGAACATCTCCCTGGTCATCGGGGTCAACCAGCTCGGCATCACGGTCTGCTCGCTCGTGCTCGGTGCCGTCGGCGAGCCGGCGGTCTCGCACCTGATCGAGCCCGTGCTCCACGCCGCCCACGTGCCGGCGTCGTTCCTCCACCCGATCTCGTTCGTGGTCGGCCTGGCGATCGTCGTGTACCTCCACGTGGTGATGGGGGAGATGATCCCCAAGAACCTCGCCCTGGCCGGCCCGGACCGCGCCGCCCTGGCGCTGGGCCCGCCGATCTGGTTCATCGTCAAGCTGCTGCGCCCGGTGATCGTGGTCATCAACGCCGTGGCCTCGGCGGTGCTGCGGCTGGCCGGCGTACGCCTCATGGACGAGGTGAGCTCGACCTACACCCGTGAGGAGGTCGCTGCGCTGGTGGAGGAGTCGCGGGGCGAGGGGCTGCTGGAGGCCGACGAGTACGACCGGCTCGCGGGCGCGCTCGGCTTCACCGAGAAGACCGTCGGGTCCGTGCTCATGCCCTCCGCGACCCTGACCACGGTGCAGCGGGGGTCGACGGCCGCGGACGTCGAGTCGTTGTGCGCCGCCACCGGGTTCAGCCGGTTCCCGGTCGTGGGGGCGGAGGCCGAGCTGCTCGGCTACCTGCACATCAAGGACGTCCTCGAGCCCGACGAGGCCCGGCGCGAGCGCCCGGTCGACGACAAGTGGATCCGGCCCTTCGCGACGGTGACCGTCGAGGACAGCCTGCACGACACGCTCGAGACCCTGCAGCGCCGCGGCGCCCACATGGCCCGGGTCGTCGACGCCGAGGGCACCACGCTCGGCCTCGCGACCCTCGAGGACGTGATCGAGGAGCTGGTCGGCGAGATCCGGGACGCCGCGCACCTCGACGAGCCCTCCACCACCCTGCCGGGCACGCACGGTGCGCCGCGCGTCGTCCGCCGACGGACCGATGGCTAAGGTGTCCTCGGCGGGGCGACGGGGCCCCTGCCCGAGCTCCTCCGAAATGCGGCGAAATGCAGGTCCCTGTGGCAGATGAACCGACGCGCGAGAACCGCGTGTGGACTCTGCCCAACCTGCTCAGCCTGATCCGGCTGGCGGGCGTCCCCGTCTTCCTGTGGCTGGTGCTCGGCCCCGAGGCCGACGGCTGGGCGCTGGGCCTCCTGGTGCTGTCCGGCATCACCGACTTCCTCGACGGCTGGCTGGCCCGTCGGCTCAACCAGACCTCGGTGGTGGGCCAGATCCTCGACCCCGTCGCCGACCGGCTCTACATCCTGGCCGTGGTCGTGGGCCTGGCCCTGCGCGACATCATCCCGTGGTGGATCGCGGTGCTGCTCCCGCTGCGCGACCTCCTGATGTGGGGCCTGGTCCCGCTGCTGCGCACCCGCGGCTACAGCGCGCTGCCCGTGCACTTCCTCGGGAAGGCCGCCACCTTCAACCTGCTCTACGCCTTCCCGCTGCTGCTGCTCGGTGACGGCGTCGGCGTGGTGGCGACGCTGGCCAAGGTGTTCGGCTGGGCCTTCGCAGTCTGGGGCATCGGGCTCTACTGGTGGGCGGGGCTCCTCTACGCCTGGCAGGTCCGCAAGCTGCTGGCGACGACGGAGCGGCGTACGGCGGTCCGCGATGCCTGACCACGCCGCCCGTGACGAGCCGCGTCTCCCGGCGCGGGTGACCATGCCGCTGCTGACCCTGATCACCCAGCAGTCGCTGGACGAGGACTACCTCCACGTCGCCGAGCGGCGCGCGGCCGGGGCCCCGCGCCCACCCCGGGCGCGACCGCACCGCACCGCCGCGGTGGTCATCGCGGTCTTCGGGATCCTCGTCACCACCGCCGCCGTCCAGACCTCGCGCAACGCCGGCGTCAACGACGCCAGTCGGGCGAGCCTGATCTCGCAGATCGACAGCAAGCGCGCCGCGGTCTCCGACCGGCAGGACCGGATCGTGTGGCTGCGCGAGCGCAACGTCGCGCTCGAGCAGCAGCTCAACGCCGTCACCGGCACCGAGCAGGACGCGCTCTCCCGGATGCGTCGGCTCGAGGCGGTCTCCGGGTTCGGCCCGGTCCGCGGCGAGGGCGTGCGGATCGTCGTCGACGACGCGCCCAACGGCGACCCGACCCAGCAGGTGCGCGACGAGGACCTGGCCAAGCTGGTCGACGGGCTGTGGGCGGCCGGGGCCGAGGCGATCTCCATCAACGGCTACCGGCTCACCGTGCTGAGCGCGATCCGCAACGTCGGTGTCGCCATCCACGTCAACAGCCGCGCGCTGACGCCGCCGTACACTGTGCTGGCGATCGGGGACACCCGGACCCTCCAGGCGGACCTGCTGGACAGCACGCTCGGCAGCGAGTTCTTCAGCCTGGCCCAGCAGCTCGGTTTCGACTACTCGATGCGCAACGAGGACGAGCTCACGTTGCCCGCGGCCCGGTTCCCCCGGCTGCGCGCGGTGCGCGAGGGCTCCGCCGGGGACCAGCAACGTCACAACGAGGAGACCATTCCGTGATCGCCGCCCTCGGGCTCCTGGTGGGCATCCTGCTGGGACTGTTGTTCCGCCCCGACGTACCCCTCGGCCTGGAGCCCTACCTCCCCATCGCCGTCGTCGCCTCGCTCGACGCCGTGTTCGGAGGCCTGCGCGCCTACCTCGACGGGATCTTCGACGACAAGGTCTTCGTGGTCTCGTTCTTCAGCAACGTGGTGATCGCGGCCGCGATCGTCTACCTCGGGGACAAGCTGGGGGTCGGCGGTCAGCTGTCCACCGGCGTGATCGTCGTCCTCGGGATCCGCATCTTCTCCAACGTCGCGGCGATCCGACGTCACCTCTTCCATGCCTGACACCGAGCCCCGCACCCAGGCCGAGCCGGACACCGGCCGGCAGCGGCTGCTGACCGCGCTGATGCGCCCCTCCCGCGCGCAGGCCGTGGTCGCGGTGCTGCTGGCGGTCGTGGGCTTCGCGGCGGTCACCCAGGTGCGCGCCAACGAGGTCGACGACACCTACGCGGGGCTGCGCGAGCAGGACCTGATCGACGTGCTCAACGGCCTCGCGGGCACCACGCAGCGGGCGGAGTCCGAGATCGCCCGCCTCGAGAGCACCCGCCGCGACCTGCAGAGCAGCACGCAGTCGCGGCAGGCGGCCCTCGCCCAGGCGCAGGACCGGGCCGACACCCTGGCGATCATGGCCGGGCTGGTGCCGGTGACGGGTCCGGGGATCCGGGTGACCGTCACCGAGGACACCGCGCCCGTGGACGTCGACACCATGCTCGACACCATCCAGGAGTTGCGTGCCGCCGGCGCCGAGGCGATGCAGTTCAACGGCAAGGTCCGCGTCGTCGCCCAGACCGCGGTCGAGTCGGCCGTCGGCGGCATCACCGTCGACGGGACGCTG
The DNA here is from genome assembly GCF_042653125.1 of Nocardioides sp. GCM10023255. Lineage (NCBI taxonomy): Bacteria > Bacillati > Actinomycetota > Actinomycetes > Propionibacteriales > Nocardioidaceae > Nocardioides > Nocardioides sp. GCM10023255. The sequence goes on along the minus strand of NZ_JBHSHU010000005.1, from coordinate 559,326 downwards.
CTCAGCCCGCCGTACGTCATCGACGTGATCGGCGAGCCGCACACCCTCACCGGGGGCATGACGTTCCCCGAGGGCCCGCGGGCCCAGTTCGAGAGCGACGGCCAGAGCGTGCAGATCGACGAGCTCCAGTCGCTCGACATCGAGAGCGTCGTCGAGCCCAGCCAGCCGCAGTACGCCGAGCCGGACGGCTCCCAGTAACCTGCGTCCGACGCCACACCGCCCGTCACCTGAGACCACCCAGCGACAGGAGCCACCGTGTACCCCGACGACCTGAAGTACACCACCGAGCACGAGTGGGTGCGCAGCCCCGGCGAGCACGAGGGCTCGGTCCGCATCGGCATCACCCACTACGCCCAGGACGCCCTCGGCGACATCGTCTACGTCTCGCTGCCCGAGGTGGGGGACAGCGTCGATGCCGGCAGCACCTGCGGCGAGCTCGAGTCGACCAAGTCCGTCAGCGACATCTACGCCCCGATCTCCGGCGAGGTCGTGGCGCGCAACGACTCCCTCGACGCCACGCCGGAGCTGGTGAACAACGACCCGTACGCCGCCGGCTGGCTCTTCGAGGTCGTCCCGGCCGACCCGTCGCAGCTCGACGAGCTCCTCGACTCCGACGCCTACCAGGCCACGCTCGAGGGCTGAGCCAGCCGCTCCACCGCCGCACCCGCTGCCACCGCGCCGCGTGCCCGCCTTGCACCCGCCGGTCGGACTGATAGGTTCGGGACAACCGTCAACCTCAACCCGGCCCTGAGGGTTGGACCGTGGCTGGGTGTCGGCGGACGACCCCGATCCGGAGGAAGACCGATGCCGTTCTGCACAGCGTGTGGCAAGCAGAACCCCGACGACGCCCGCTTCTGCTCGCAGTGCGGCAACCGTCTGGTGACCGCTGACGCCCCCGCTCCCGCGCCGGACACGGCGGGGGAGTCGACCGCGACCATCGCGATCGGCCTGGGCGGTGACAAGGTCGAGACCTCCGACCGCCAGCTCAACGCTGTCGATGCCGCCGCCGTCGACGCGCTGCCCTCGGGCCACGCGTTGCTGGTGGTGCAGCGCGGACCCGGCTCCGGCAGCAGGTTCCTGCTGGACTCCGACGTGGTCAACGCCGGTCGGCACCCCGACAGCGAGATCTTCCTCGACGACGTGACGGTCTCGCGCCGGCACGCCGAGTTCCACCGCACCGGCGACACGTTCACGGTCAGCGACGTGGGCAGCCTGAACGGCACCTACGTCAACCGTGACCGGATCGACCGGGTCCAGCTCAAGGACGGCGACGAGGTCCAGATCGGCAAGTACCGCCTGGTCTTCTTCTCCGGGCACGCGAGCGGCTGACCGCCGGATGGGTACGCCGTCGGCCGCCGCGCCGTCAGGGGCCTCCCGGGCGCGGATGAACATCGGGGAGGTCCTGGACCGGCTTCGCCCGGACTTCCCGGGGATCACGATCCCCAAGATCCGCTTCCTCGAGGACAAGGGCCTGATCAAGCCCGAGCGCACCCCGGCGGGCTACCGCAAGTTCTCCCACGAGGACGTCGACCGGCTGCGCTACGTGCTGCGGATGCAGCGCGACCACTACCTGCCGCTCAAGGTCATCGGCGAGCACCTCGACGCGATCGACCGCGGCCTCGAGCCGCCGCCGATCGAGGGCGTCGTGCCCACCGTTCCCCGGGTGGCGCTGGCGGCCGACGGGCTGCCGAGCGCCGAGTCGTTCTCGCGCCGCGACGACGTACGCCTCTCGCGCCGTGAGCTGGTGAAGATCGCGGAGATCTCCGAGGACCTGCTCGACCAGCTCGAGCAGTTCGGTCTGATCAGCGCCCGTCCCGGGACGGGCCACTACGACACCGACGCGCTGGTGATCGCCAAGACCGCGCGTGACCTCGCCGACTTCGGGTTCGAGCCGCGCCACCTGCGGGCCTTCAAGACCGCGGCCGACCGTGAGGTGGGGCTGGTGGAGCAGGTCGTGGCCCCCCACAAGCGGGGTCGGGACGCCGCCGCCAAGGCGCGCGCCGAGGAGGCGGTCAGCGAGATCGCTGCGTTGTCCGTGCGGCTGCACGCCACCTTGGTCAAGGCGGGCCTGAGGTCCTCCTGAGCCGGTCCAAGGACACCTCCTGGGCTCACCCACACCGGGAGTAGGGTGAGCGTGTGCGCGAAGTCGATGTCATGGGAGTCCGGGTCGAGATGCCCTCCAACACACCGATCGTGCTGCTGCGCGAGGTGACGGGGGAGCGCTACCTCCCCATCTGGATCGGGGCGGTCGAGGCCACCGCGATCGCGTTCGCCCAGCAGGGCGTGGTCCCGCCCAGACCGCTCACGCACGACCTGATGAAGGACGTGCTCGAGGCCACCGGCAACGAGCTCACCGAGGTCCGCATCACCGAGGTCAAGGACGGCGTCTTCTTCGCGACCCTGGTCTTCAGCTCCGGCGCCGAGGTCAGCGCCCGGCCCTCGGACTCGATCGCCCTGGCGCTGCGTACCGGCTCGAAGATCCTGTGCTCCGAGGAGGTCCTCGACGAGGCCGGGCTCGCCGTGCCCGCCGAGCAGGAGGACGAGGTCGAGAAGTTCCGGGAGTTCCTCGACCAGGTCACCCCCGAGGACTTCGACGCCCACTGACGCACCGCCCACAGGAGCCCGTGGATCGGCGCGGCAGCCCACGTGCCTGAGCTGGATGAGTCACCGGTTCACCGGCGACTCCTGACGTTCTCAGCCGTTGCAACGCCCCAGAAGTGCTGAGTCACCGGCCCACTGATGACTCCGGCACCCTCACCCTCAGGTAGAGGTTGAGGGTTGCGACACGCCGCCCCTGTCGTTGACCACCCTCATCGTCGGGCATACCTTGAACTGTCTCTGTTGTAACTCCACCGTTGTGGTCACACCGGGCTCTCCGGCAGGTCACACTTCCCCCGAGGGTTACGCACAACGGAGTAGACCCGCGGAGGACCGTGTGAACGAGAACGAGCAGAACGTGGCGAGCAGTCCCGAGGCGACCCTCGCCGCGGAGGCGGCGGAGGAGCAGGGGCTCCTGTTCTCCGACGACGTGTCCCCGCTGCCCAGCGACACCGGCTACCGCGGCCCCACCGCGTGCAACGCGGCCGGCATCACCTACCGCCAGCTCGACTACTGGGCCCGCACCGGCCTGGTCGAGCCGTCCGTGCGCGGTGCCGCCGGCTCCGGCTCGCAGCGGCTCTACTCCTTCCGCGACATCCTGATCCTCAAGGTCATCAAGCGGCTGCTCGACGCCGGCATCTCGCTCCAGCAGATCCGCACGGCCGTCCAGCACCTGCGCAAGCGCGGCACCGACGACCTGACCCGCGTCACGCTGATGAGCGACGGCGCCTCGGTCTACGAGTGCACCAGCAACGACGAGATCATCGACCTGCTCCAGGGTGGGCAGGGCGTCTTCGGCATCGCCATCGGCGGTGTCTGGCAGGAGATCGAGGGCACCCTCGCCGAGCTGCCGAGCGAGCGCACCGCCGAGGACCAGGAGCCCGGCGCGAGCGACGAGCTCGCCGCCCGGCGCGCTGCCCGCAAGATCGGCTGACCCGATCGGCTAGGCTGGGCGCGCCGACTATCCCGCACGGGAGAGTCTCCGTCCGGGGGCAGTGCCCGCGGAGCGGAGCGCCGAAGGGGCAATTCCTCCCCGGAACCTCTCAGGCGCCAGGACCGTGCGGATGAGGCAACTCTGAAGCCCGTGAGCATCGGGTGACAGAGGGGGAGGGAGCCCGATCGACCCCGATCCGAGGAGCCCTTCCGTGCCCGACGCGTCCGCCCCGAACACCCCGCACGACATCGAGCGCCACTCCGGCCTCGACGCCGTCCTGCCGTTCTCCGAGCGCCACATCGGCCCCCGGCCCGCCGAGGTCGCCGCGATGCTGGATCGGCTCGGCTTCAGCTCGCTCGACGAGCTCATGGACGCCGCCGTCCCGGGCGGCATCCGGGCGACGGCGGAGCTCGACCTGCCCGAGCCCCTGACCGAGGAGGCCACCGCCCGAGAGCTGCGGGCGCTGGCCGCGGCCAACAACCCGATGGAGCCGATGATCGGGCTGGGCTACCACGCCACGGTCACCCCGCCGGTGATCCGGCGCAACGTGCTCGAGGACCCGAGCTGGTACACCGCCTACACGCCGTACCAGCCCGAGATCTCCCAGGGCCGGCTCGAGGCCCTGCTGAACTTCCAGACCGTGGTCGGTGACCTGACCGGCCTGCCCACCGCGAACGCGTCGCTGCTCGACGAGGGCACCGCGGTCGCCGAGGCGATGACGTTGGTACGCCGCGGCAACCGCAAGGCGTCCGGCCCCTTCGTGGTCGACGCGGACGCGCTGCCGCAGACCATCGAGGTGGTCCGCACCCGCGCCGAGGCGATGGGCATCGAGGTCGTCGTCGCCGACCTGTCGACGGGTGTGCCCGAGGGGGAGCTGTGCGGCGTGCTCGTGCAGTACCCCGGTGCGTCGGGCCGGATCCTCGACCCCCGCGCGGTCATCGAGACCGCCCACGAGCGCAACGCCCTCGCGGTCGTCGCCGCCGACCTGCTGGCCCTCACCCTGCTCGAGGCCCCCGGGACGCTCGGTGCCGACGTGGTCGTCGGCTCCACCCAGCGTTTCGGCGTCCCGCTCTTCTACGGCGGTCCGCACGCCGGCTACATGGCCGTCGGTCCGGGCCTCGAGCGGCACCTGCCCGGTCGCCTGGTCGGCGTCTCGGTCGACGCCGAGGGCCGCCCGGCGTACCGCCTCGCCCTGCAGACCCGGGAGCAGCACATCCGCCGGGACAAGGCGACCTCCAACATCTGCACCGCGCAGGTGCTGCTCGCCGTGGTCGCGTCGATGTACGCCGTCTACCACGGGCCGCGGGGCCTGCGCGGCATCGCGCAGCGCACCCACACCCTGGCCGCGCGCGCGGCTGCGTCACTGGCCGCCGCCGGCTACACCGTGCCGACGAGCAGCTTCTTCGACACCTTCACGGTGCAGGCGCCCGGCCGGGCCGAGAAGATCGTCGACGCCGCCCGGGCCGAGGGTCTCCAGCTGCGGCTGGTCGACGAGGACACCGTCGGGCTGTCCTTCTCCGAGGCCAGCGGCCCGCACACGCTCCGGGCGCTGCACGCGGCGTTCGGCGTGGTGCCCGCTGCCACCGAGCCGGCGGCGGCACTGCCGGAGTCGCTGGCGCGCACCACGCCGTACCTCGAGCACGAGGTCTTCAACAGCCACCACAGCGAGACCGCGATGCTGCGCTACCTGCGCCGGCTGTCCGCCCGCGACTTCGCCCTCGACCGCGGCATGATCCCGCTCGGCTCGTGCACCATGAAGCTGAACGCGACCACCGAGATGGAGCCGGTGTCGCTGCCGGGCTTCGCCGACCTGCACCCGTTCGCGCCGGCCGAGGACGCCGCGGGCTACCGCCGGCTGGTCGCCGAGCTGGAGGGCTGGCTGGCCGAGGTGACCGGCTACGACAAGGTCTCCATCCAGCCGAACGCCGGCTCCCAGGGCGAGCTCGCCGGCCTGCTCGCCATCCGCGGCTACCACCGCGCCAACGGCGAGGGTGAGCGCAACGTCTGCCTGATCCCCTCCTCGGCGCACGGCACCAACGCCGCCTCCGCGGTGATGGCGGGCATGAAGGTGGTCGTGGTCAAGTCCGGCGAGGACGGCTCGGTCGACCTCGACGACCTGCGTCGCCAGTGCGACGCGCACGCCCAGGACCTCGCGGCCATCATGGTCACCTACCCCTCGACGCACGGCGCCTACGAGGACTCCATCACCGAGCTCTGCGAGATCGTCCACGCGCACGGCGGACAGGTCTACGTCGACGGGGCCAACCTCAACGCGCTGCTGGGCTACGCCCGCCCCGGCGAGTTCGGCGGCGACGTCTCCCACCTGAACCTGCACAAGACCTTCTGCATCCCGCACGGTGGCGGCGGCCCCGGCGTCGGGCCGGTCGCGGTGCGCGCCCACCTCGCGCCGTACCTCCCCTCGCACGCCACGCACCCCGAGGCCGAGAAGCGGCAGGGCATCGGCCCGATCAGCGCCGCGCCGTACGGCTCCGCAGGGATCCTGCCGATCTCGTGGGCCTACATCCGGCTGATGGGTGCCGCGGGCCTGACCCGCGCGACCGCGGTGGCGGTGCTGTCCGCCAACTACGTGGCGGCGCGGCTAGGCGAGCACTTCCCGGTGCTGTACCGCGGCCACGGCGGGCTCGTCGCGCACGAGTGCATCCTCGACCTGCGCGGCCTGACCAAGGAGACCGGCGTGACCGTCGATGACGTCGCCAAGAGGCTCATCGACTACGGCTTCCACGCGCCCACGATGTCGTTCCCGGTCGCCGGCACGCTGATGGTCGAGCCGACCGAGTCCGAGGACCTCGCCGAGATCGACCGCTTCTGCGAGGCGATGATCGCGATCCGCGGCGAGATCGAGCGCGTCCGGGCGGGGGAGTGGACCCCCGAGGACTCGCCGCTGCGCGGTGCCCCGCACACCTCGCGCGCGCTGGTCGGCGGGTGGGAGCGGCCCTACAGCCGCGAGCTGGCGGTCTTCCCGGGCGGCATCGCCGGACCCAACGGGGTGGCGGACAAGTACTGGCCGCCGGTGGCCCGTATCGACCAGGCGTACGGCGACCGCAACCTGGTCTGCGCCTGCCCGCCCCTGGAGGCCTTCGCCGAATGAGCACGGTCGCCCCCGTCACCGCGCGCCGGCTGCTCGCGCGGCTCGCTGCCGCCCAGTCCGGTGGCCGGCTGCCCTCGGTGGTCGCCGGAGTCCTCCGCGACGGTGAGCTCGTGTGGACGGGAGCGTACGGCGACGCCGCCGTGCCCGGCCACGACCCGTACGACGTGCAGTACCGCATCGGGTCGATCACCAAGACCATGACGGCCGTGCTCGTCCTGCAGCTGGTGCGCGACGGCCGGCTCGGCCTCGACGAGCCCGCGGCCACGTGGCTGGGGGACGTGGCCTACGCCGACCGCACCATCCGCAGCCTGCTGGCCCACAACTCCGGCATGCGCTCGGAGCCGATCGGCTCGTGGTGGGAGCGCTCGGCCGGCCTGACCTGGGAGGAGCTGGCCGACGGCCACGACGGGGCCGGCGAGATCTTCCCGGCGCTGCAGCAGTTCCACTACTCCAACCTCGGCTTCGCCCTGCTCGGTGAGGTCGTGGCCCGCGAGCACGGGGTCGGCTGGTGGGAGTGCGTGCGGTCGCGGATCCTCGACCCGCTCGGCATGTCCCGGACCTCCTACCTTCCGGAGGGTGCGGCCGCGCAGGGGCAGAGCGTGCACCCCTACGCCTCGACGCTGGTCGACGAGCCGGCCACCGACACCGGTGCGATGGCGCCGGCCGGGCAGGTCTGGGCGACCCTGGCCGACCTCGCGACGTACAACGCCTTCCTGCTCGGGGGGCACCCCGACGTGCTCGGGCTCGACGCGCTGCTCGTCGCGTCGCACCCGCAGTCGGGTGACCGTGACGACGAGCTCGGCTACGCGCACGGCCTCGGCTTCCAGCTGCAGGCCGGCGGGTCGGGGATGCTGGTGGGCCACACGGGTTCGATGCCCGGCTTCCTGGCCGGCTGCTTCGTGGACCGTCGGCGTGGCACGGGCGCGGTGGTGCTCACCAACGCCACCACCGGTCTGGTGCCCGCCGACCTGGTCGTGGGCCTGCTCGACGAGCTGGAGCGCAACGAGCCGACGATCCCGTCCCCGTGGCGCCCCACGGCCTTGGTGCCCACCGAGCTGGCGGACGTCCTCGGCGTGTGGCACTGGGGCAACACGCCGTTCGTCTTCGCGATGGACGGGGACCGCCTGGTCGCCGCCCGGGCCGGTGAGGAGAAGTACACCTTCGCGGTCGTCGACGGCCGGATCATCGGCACGTCGGGCTACCACGCGGGTGAGGAGCTGCAGGTCGTACGCCGACCCGACGGGACGGTCAGCCACCTCGACGTGGCCACGTTCGTCTACACCCGGACGCCGTACGACCCGGACGCCCCCATCCCTGGGGGACATCCGGGTCGCTGACGGGGGAGATCAGCCGGTGATGTCCTCCTTGGTCACCTGCAGGTCGTAGTGGAACGCCGTGTCGCAGGTGAGCGGCCGCGTCCGGTGCCGCCAGGTCAGGGTGAGGTCGGTGCTCAGCCTGCGGTGGAAACCGTCGACGGTGACGAGCTGGCCGGCGTCGTCGTACTCCTCGTGGACCTGCTCGCGCGAGCCGACCCGCACGGCGCGGCCCTCGATGACGGCGCGCTTGCCGTCCACCTTGAGGGCGCCGAGCACCTGCCGGTGGTCGATGAAGCCGTCCGCGTCCTCGCGCGAGTTGCCGACCTGGTCGCCGTCGTCCCCGATGACGACCTGGATGACGTTCGCGTAGGTGTTGTTCTCGTAGACGCTGGCCCACACCGAGCGGCCACGGATGGTGCCGGTGCACTCGATGACGTTGCCCACCTCGTGCGTCGTGGTGGTCTCGGCCTGAGCGGCGAAGGAGGTGGGGGCGGGGGCGGCCGTGGCCGGAGTCGCGATGCCCAGCCCGGTGAGGGCGGAGGTCGCGGCCGCGGCCAGGGCGCCGAGGGTGAGCTGGGTGCTGCGCATGGTGGTGCTCCTGTGTTGTCGTGCCTGACTGGACGGCGGGGATACGCCCCGGAGCGACTCGCGGTTGCGTGGGCGGCACTGGTCCAGACCTGTCGACGGGCGCGTACTCGGACGGGGGTACGCCGACGCCCGGGGAGCGTGCGAACGGGCGGGGTCGGGTACGTCTGAGCCATGGAGGAGCACCGGGAGGTCGAGAACACCTACGCGCCCGGTCCCGGCACCGACCTCCCCGACCTGGCCGCGCTCCCCGGGGTCGCGAGGGTCGGTGACGCCGTGGTCGAGCAGCTCGACGCGACCTACTTCGACACGGTCGACCTCACGCTGCTGTCCGCGGGCGTGACGCTGCGCCGCCGGGAGGGCGGCAGCGACGAGGGCTGGCACCTGAAGCTGCCTGTCGGCCAGGGACGTGACGAGATCAGGCTGCCGCTGAGCGCGGCGCGGAAGGCACCCCCACGTCGACTGCTCGACATCGTCCGCGGCCGCACCCGTGGGGCGCCGGTCGTGGCGGTCGCGACCGTCGTCACCCGGCGCACCGAGCGGCCGCTGCAGGACGAGAGCGGCACCGTGCTCGCCGAGCTGGCGGACGACGAGGTGGTCGGCACCGACCTCGAACGTGGCTCGGAGGTGAGCTGGCGCGAGTGGGAGGTGGAGCTCGTCGAGGGCGACGTGACCCTCCTCGACGCCGTCGATCAGCTCATGCAGGCCGCGGACGTCCCGGCGAGCGGCCGCCCCCGCAAGATCCTGCACGTCCTCGGCGACCGCCTCGAGGAGCTGGAGCCCGTCCCCGCGCCGCGACCCGGCAGCCCCGCGGGGGACGTGCTGCGCCTGCGCCTGGCCGAGCAGGTGGAGGCGCTCCTGGTCCACGACACCGAGGTGCGGCGCGGGCGGGCCGAGGGCGTCCACCAGGCCCGGATCGCCTGTCGCCGGCTGCGGGTCGCGCTGGCGACGTTCCGGCCCCTCGTGGACCGCGGTGTCACCGATCCACTGCGTGACGAGCTCCGGTGGTTCGGCCGCCAGCTCGCCGAGCCGCGGGACGTCACGGTGGTGCGGCAGCGTCTGCAGGAACTGCTCGACCAGGAACCGCGGGCGCTGGTGCGCGGCCCGGCTCGTCGTCGGCTGCGCACGACGTACGACGTCCGTGGCCGGGCTGCGCGTGACCGGGTGGAGGAGCTGCTGGTGTCCGACCGTTATCTCGCCCTCCTCGACAACCTCGAGGCGCTGGTGCGGGAGCCGCCGTTGACTGCGTCGGCCCGGCGCCCGGCCAGCAAGGAGTTGCGGGCGCGCGTCCTGCGGGACTGGGAACGGCTGGATCGTCAGGTCGAGGACATCCTCGGTGGCCACGACGACGACGTCGCCTGGCACCAGGCCCGCAAGGACGCCAAGCGGTTCCGCTACGCGGCGGAGACGCTGCGCCCGGTCTGGCCGAAGGACGCCCGGCGGTTGGTGAAGTCCGCCAAGACGCTCACCACCCATCTCGGCGAGCGCCAGGACACCGTGGTCAGCCGGGTTCACCTGGTGGAGATCGGCCGGGAGGCCGACGCCACGGGTGAGAGCTCGTTCGTCTGGGGCCGCCTCCACGCGCGCGAGCAGGCGCGCTGCGCCGAGCTCGACGGCGAGTTCGAGGCGATCTGGCGGCGCGCGGCCCGCCCCAGGCGCCGGTCGTGGTTGACGTGACCCTCGGACGTCCGGCCGCGGGGGGCCCTTGGTCCCTGCCGGGACGGACCGCGTCGGAGGCAGCATGCGGGGATGGGCGAGATGGCCGCACAACACGTCGGTGAGCACCCCCAGGGGCGTCGGGACTACCACCGGGCCTGGTGGTCGTTGCTGCTCTTCGTCGTGTCGGGCGTCGCGGCGATCGCGGTCGGAGAGGGCCTCGCGAGCGCCTACGGGTACGACTCGTTCGAGCAGGAGAAGGCACCCACCTGGCTCGCCCTGGCGGTGGGCTACCCCGCGTTGCTCGTCTTCGCGATCCCGGCCCTCGTCACGACGCACTACGCGCGGCGCGCGGTGCGCGAGGGCGTGCCCATGGGGCGGGTGCCGATGGTCCTCGCCTGGGTCGGGGTGGGCGTCTTCGCGCTCCAGAACGCGCTCGCCTGGTTCTTCAGCTGAGCCTCGACGTTGGGGCCCCGCCGGCGTTCACATCGCCTGGGAGACGCTCGACATGTTGAAGTCGGGGACCCGCAGCGCCGGGGTCGCGGTGCGGGAGAAGTAGTCGTCGCCCCACTCGCGGCTGAAGCTCGGCACGGTCGCGGACGCGTGGGTGAACCGGCGCAGCAGGTCCACCGGGCTCTCGTTGAAGCGGAAGTTGTTGACCGCTCCGGTGATCTCGCCGTTCTCGACCAGGTAGACGCCGTCGCGGGTCAGCCCGGTGAGCAGCAGGCTCTGCGGGTCGACGACCCGGATGTACCACAGGCAGGTCAGCAGCAGCCCGCGCTCGGTGCCGGCGACCAGGTCGTCGATGCTGCCCGTGGCGCCGTCGACGGTCAGCGCGAGGTTGTCGATGGCCGGGGTGACCGGCTGGCCGGTCATCGCGGCGGAGTGGCGGGTCTGGAGCAGCGCGGTGAGCTCGCCGTCGCGGATCCAGTCGGTGTGCGTGAGCGGCAGGCCGTTGTCGAAGACCGACTGCTCGTTGTCCGAGGTCGTGGCGACCGTGAACGGCGCGCACTGCAGGCCGTCGTACGCCGGGTCGGAGAAGAGGTTCACGCCTCGGTTGACGATCCGGTCGCCGATCCGCGTCCCGGCGCCGCGCTTGCTGTAGACCGACTGGCCCTCCCAGGCGACCCGGGCGCCGGCGTACCAGTAGGCGTCGATCATCAGGTCCGCCATCGCGGTGGGCGGCAGGATCGTGTCGAAGCGTCCGGCCGGCAGGTCGACGCGCCGCTTCCCCCAGGCCAGGCGCTGGGCGACGGCCGCGTCCATCGCCAGCGCGTCGACGTCGGAGAAGTCGCGCGTGGCCCCGCCCACCCAGGCGCTCTGGGAGAGGTCGGCGGTCTTGCCCGTGCAGCCGTAGTGCCCCGTCGGCTGCACGTGCCGCAGCCGCAGGCCCGTCGTCGAGCCGAGGTAGGTCGTGGTGAGCTCGTGGTTGACGAACCCGTAGAGCACCCGGCCCTCGGACGACGCCCGGCCGAACGCCTCGCCCAGCGCGGGAGCGAAGGCGTCGTAGACGTGGATGTCGGTGTGGACGGGCGCGTCGTCCCAGTCGGCCGCGGCCTCGCCCACGACCAGGTCGTTGGCATCCTCCGCCGGCGCTCCCGCACGCGCGGCCGCGTCGGCCGCCTCGACGAGGGCGGTCACCTGCGCCTGCGAGCTGGCGCTGCCGGTGACCGACCCGGTGGCCGTGCCGCCGTCCTTGCGCACGAACGAGACCACGGTGACGGTCACACCGTGCATCACGCCGTTGGTGGTGAGGGTGTTGTTGGCCCAGCGGAGGTTGGCGCTGGTGGCGTCGCGGACGATGCAGACGCAGTGGTCGGCCATCGTCGTGGCCAGCGCGTGCTCGACCAGCGACTGCGGGGTCATGACGTTCGGGGTGCTCATCAGTGGCCTGCCTCGTCGGTGGTGTTGAGGATGCGGACGCAGCGGAAGAGCGAGGTGGGGCAGCCGTGGCTGACGGCTGCGACCTGCCCGGGCTGGGCCTTGCCGCAGTTGAAGGCGCCGCCGAGGACCCACGTCTGCGGGCCGCCGACGGCCTCCATCGAGTTCCAGAAGTCGGTCGTGGTCGCCTGGTAGGCGACGTCACGCACCTGGCCGACCAGCTCGCCGTCGACGATGCGGTAGAACCGCTGACCGGTGAACTGGAAGTTGAAGCGCTGCATGTCGATCGACCAGCTCTTGTCACCGACGACGTAGAGGCCGCGCTCGACGCGCCCGATGAGCTCCTCGGTGCTGGGGCCGTCCTCGGCCGGCTGGAGCGAGACGTTGGCCATCCGCTGGATGGGGATGTGGCCGGGGGAGTCGGCGTACGCGCAGCCGTTCGACCGGCCGCCGTTGAGCTCGGGCAGCATCCGGCCCATCGGCCGGTCGAGCTGGTAGCCCACCAGGACGCCGTCGCGGACGATGTCCCACGACTGCGTCTGCACGCCCTCGTCGTCGTAGCCGACGGTCGCCAGGCCGTGCTCGACCGTGCGGTCACCCGTCACGTTCATCACCGGGGAGCCGTACTGCAGGGTGTTGAGCTTGTCGATGGTGGCGAAGGACGTGCCGGCGTAGTTGGCCTCGTAGCCCAGCGCCCGGTCGAGCTCGGTCGCGTGACCGATCGACTCGTGGATGGTCAGCCACAGGTTGGACGGGTGGATGACCAGGTCGTAGGTGCCGGCCTCGATGCTGGGCGCCTTCAGCTTCTCGGCGAGCAGCTCGGGCACCTGCTCGATCTCGCCGTCCCAGTCGTAGCTGCCGTCGGTGAGGTACTCCCAGCCGCGGCCGACGGGCGGCGCGATGCTGGCCATCGAGTCGAAGGTGTCGGCACCCGCACCCATGGCCTCGAACCCCGGCTGCATGCGTACCCGCTGCTGCGTGGTCCGGGTGCCGGCGAGGTCGGCGTAGTACTTGTTCTCCTGGACCTGCTGCAGGTCCGCGCTGGCGTGGTCGACCGCGGCCCCGGTCCGCAGCCGGTTGGTCCAGTCGATGAGCAGCGCGGCCTTGTCGGCCACCGGCACCTCGAGCGGGTTGAGCTCGTACGACGACACCCAGGTGACGTCGTCGTGGACGGGCTCGGGCGCGATCTCCACCGGCTGGCTCGTCATCTCCGCAGCGACCACCGCGACCGCCACGGCCGTCTCGGCGACGCGGACCGCCTCGTCGGTGGTCAGCACGACGCCGGAGGCGAAGCCCCAGGCCCCGCGGTGGATCACCCGGACCGCGAAGCCGAGGTCCTCGTGGTCGCTCGCACCCTGCAGCACGCCGTCACGCACCCCGAGGTGCTGGTAGCGCACCCGCTCGAAGCGGAAGTCCGCGTGGCTCACGCCGAGCTCGCGGGCCCGCGCCAGCGCGGCATCCCCCAGGCTGCGGTAGGGGAGTGCGGTGAAGGTCGGGTCGAGTCCCGGTGCGCTCATGGGAGGGAACCTATCGCGCAACGCCACCGGATCCGCACGAGCGACAGGCCGGTGTCTGTCGGAGGTCGCTGGTCTGGCCCATCGGGGCGAGCGGTCCCCCGAATCGAGGAACCCGGGCATGCGGGACCCCACGCGGACCTGGTTCCTGCCTACCGTCCGGTGAGCGGGGGGACCGCCTTCCCCCGGCACGAGATGGAGGTAGAGCATGAAACGTGTTGTTGCAGCACTGACGCTCGGGCTGGTCGCGGCCCTGTGCGGCGTCGTGAGCCCGGCGTCGGCCACGAACATCGGCAACGAGGGCTGCACGCCCGGCTACTGGAAGAACCACACCGACAGCTGGGAGGAAGCCAGGCCCGACGGCTACTTCAGCGACAAGTTCTCCGCCGGCACCTCGGGCGTGCTCAACGGCAAGACGTTGCTCGCTGCGCTCGACGGCGGCGGCGGTCCCGGTGTGGCCGGTGCCGAGCTGATCCTGGCCCGGGCGGCGACCGCGGCCTACCTCAACGCGGCGAACGAGGGTCTCGGCTACCCCTGGCGCCGTACGAGCGAGGGCCTGGACGGCCGCCCGCCGCTGGTGCCGACCGTGAAGGCCGCGCTGGCGTCGAAGGACCGGGCCACGATCCTCGCGCTCGCCACCCGGCTGGACAACGACAACAACCTCGGCTGCCCGCTGAGCTGATCCACGCGCCGCGCCGCCGTCCCGCACCCCCTCCGGTCGGGCGGCGGCGCGGTTGCGTCCGGGGTGGGACCTTCTGCCGTACCCCGGCACCCCGGGCCGGAGCAGGATGAGGCCATGGACGACCCGGTCGTGGCCCAGCTGGCGGCGTACAACGCCCACGACGTCGACGCGTTCGTGGCCTGCTACGCGACCGACGCCGAGATCGTCGACGGCGCCGGCGTGACCCTGATGGCGGGGCACGCCGAGATGCGGGAGAAGTACGCCGAGCTCTTCGCCCACCACCCCGACGTGCACGCGGACGTCGGCGAGCGACTGCGGGAGCGGGACTGGGTCGTGGACCACGAGGTGGTGCACACCGGAACGGGTGCCCGGGGATACCTGGTGGCGTACCGCGTGCACGAGGCGGTCATCGACCGTGTGGTGATCCTGGGCGGCTGAGCCAGGATCCGGGCCGGGCCTCGGCGGTCAGCGGGTCACGGACAGGGTCGAGCCCCGGCGCGCCTTGGTGACCTCGAGCTGGGTGGGGATCCGGTCCCGCATCTCGGCGACGTGGCTGACCACGCCGACGACACGTCCGCCGTCGCGCAGCGAGTCGAGCGTGTCCATGACGTCGTCGAGCGTGTCGGCGTCCAGCGAGCCGAAGCCCTCGTCGACGAAGAGCGTGTCGAGGTCGGCGCCACCCGCCTCCTGGGTGATGACGTCGGCGAGACCGAGGGCCAGGGCGAGGGACGCCACGAAGGTCTCGCCGCCCGAGAGCGTGGCCGGGTCGCGTGCCTCGCCGGACCAGTCGTCGCGCACCAGCAGGCTCAGGCCGCCGCGCGTCTCACCGGCGCCCCGCCGACCGGTGTGCTCCAGCGAGTAGCGTCGGTCGCTCATCGACGCCAGCCGCTCGTTGGCCGCGGCCACGACCTGGGAGAGCCGGTAGGCGAGGACGTACGCCGAGAGCCGCATCTGCAGCCGGTTGTCGGCAGCCTTGCCCTCCGCGAAGCTCGACACCCGGGTGACCAGGTCGAGCTCGTCGCGGATCGGGGCCCACGCGTCGAGCGCGGCGGCCAGGTCGCAGACCAGCACGTGGAGTCGCTCGTGGCCGGCGGCGGCGCGGGTGGCCCGGGCCCGCGCGTGGCCGAGCGCCTCGAGTGCCTCGGTGTGCGTCGAGACGAGGACGGGCACCTCGGGCAGCTCGGCGGCCGCCAGCTCGGCGGCGCCGGGCTCCTCGAGGACGGCGGCGAGGGCGGCCAGCCGCTGGTCGTGGTCGCGGACGAGGCGCTCGAGGTCGCGCAGCTCGTCCATGCCGAGCTGCGCCGCAGCGGCCTCCCGGGACGAGGCGAAACCGGACTCCGCGGCCGCGGTCTCCAGCTGCGACCGGGACTCGCCCAGTGCTCGTTCCGCGGTGGCCTTCTCGGCCAGGGCCGCGAGGGCGTCGCGCCCGGCAGCCGCCTGGCGCTGGGTGAGGTCGAGCAGCTCGGCCAGGTCGCGGGCACCGGTGCCGCGGAGCAGCCCCTCCACCTCGGCCCGGACCCGTTCCAGCTCGGCGGTCAGCGTGGCCGTCGAGGCGGCGAGGGTGCCCAGCTCGAGCTCGAGCGCGCGGATCGCGCCGTCCAGACGCTCGTGGTCGGCCTCAGCGCGACCCAGGTCGGCGCGCACCGTGGCCTCCCGCGCCGAGAGCGCCTGCAGCTCGGCCAGCTGCGCGCCCGCCTCCTCCAGCAGCGCGGCCTGCTCGTCGACAGGGAGGTCGCCGGCCTGGTCGCGCGCCACGGCGAGCAGGGTCGTCAGCTCGCGCACCCGCTCCTGGTGGAGCAGCTCGGTGGCCTTGCCGTCGTCGAGCTCCTTGAGGGCCTGCTTCTCGGCGGCGGAGTCGGGGGTGCCCGGCACGGGCACTGCGCGGTGCGGGTGGTCGGCGGAGCCGCAGACCGGGCAGCAGGCGCCGACGGCCAGGGCACCCGCGATCTCGGCGGCCATGCCCTCCAGCCGGGCCTCCCGCACGTCGAGCCACACCTCGCGCAGACGACTGGCCTCGTGGACCGCGACGGCGAGGGCCTCGCGGGCGGCCGCGAGGTCCGCGTCGAGCCGCGCGGCTCGACGGTGCGCATCGATGCGCCCACGGAGGTCCTGGACGCGCCCCTCCGCCAGCGGGACCGCGCCGGTGGCGCGCGTCGCCTCGACCAGGTCCGCGCGCAGCGCGGCGATGCGGGCGGGGAGCGACCGCCGCTCGGCGGCCAGCTCGTCGAGCTCGGCCTGCGCGGCGACGTGGCGCCGGCGGGCGGCTGCCAGCCCGGCCTCGACCTCGTGACAGCGTGCCTCACGGGGCAGCGCCGAGCGCACCAGGGCGACGTGGTCGGTCGCCTCGGAGACCGCGGAGGCGAGCGTCTCGGCATCCACCACGAGCACACCGAGCTGCTCGGCGGCCCGAGAGCTCGCGGCCGAGGCGCGTGCGGAGGCGCGGTCGAAGGCGATCTCGGCGGCACGAGCCAGCCGGTGCAGCGGGGCGACGGCGGCGGCGCGGCGGGCCGCGTCGAGCGCGGCGCGGGCTGTTTCCTGCTCGTCGGAGTCGTCGAGCATCTGCGCGTGCTCGGCGGCGGCGGCATCGAGGCGCCGACGCCGGGCGACCAGGGCGCGACCCTCCTCGAGTGCCACGCGCGCGGTGGTCTCGGCCGTGGCTGCCGACGCGAGCGCGTCGTCGGCCGCCGACCGCTCGGCGACAGCGCGCTGGGACAGCTCGGTGGACCACGCGGTCAGGTCGCCGGTCGCGGCCGGGACCCGGAGGTCGCGGACGTCCCAGCCGTCGGGGAGCGCGACGCCCGCGGTCTCGCTGATCCTGCTCACCAGGTCGGCCACGTCCTGGTGGGCGGCGTCGGACTGCCGGCGCAGCGCGACCCGGCGGTCGCGCAGCCAGCGCTCGACCTCCTCGAACCGACCGGTGCGGAACAGTCGCTGCAGGAGCTGGTGGCGTTCCTCCGAGCGGGCCCGGAGGAAGGCCTGGAAGCGGCCCTGCGGCAGCAGCGCCACCTGGGTGAACTGGGTGAGGTTCATGCCGACCAGCCGGGTCACCAGGTGGCCGGTCTCGTCGAGACGGGTGGAGAGGGGCTGCCACACGCCGTCGACGCGCTCGCTGATCGTGACCGATGCCTGCTGGGTGGTGACGCCCGTGCCCCGCTTCTTCGGCCGCTCCCAGGAGGGGGAACGCACGATGCGGAACCGGCGACCGGACAGGGTCGCCTCGAGCACCACGCGAGGGGCCGCGCCGGGAGCCGCCTGGTCGCAGCGGAGCCGGCGGGCCGCGCCGCGGTCACCGGGCACGTCGCCGTAGAGGGCGAAGCAGACCGCGTCGAGCACGCTGGTCTTGCCGGCGCCGGTCGCGCCGGAGAGCAGGAACAGGCCGGCGTCGGAGAGGTGGTCGAAGTCGACGCTGACGTCGCCGGCGAACGGGCCGAACGCGGAGATCTCGAGGTGGTGGAGGCGCATCAGCCGCCTGCCCCGGACACGAGGACGTCGCGGTCGGGGTCCTCGCAGCAGGAGTCGAAGGCGGTGCGCAGCAGCGCAGCCTCGTCCTCGGTCGCCGCGGACCCCCGCATCTCCGCCACGAAGTCGAGCGCGATGTCGTGGTCGCTGCGGCCCCGCAGCCGCGCTGTCGGGACCGGGCTCCGGTCGCCGGACGCGGGCTCGAAGCCCAGGACCAGCGTGTGGGGGAACCGCGACCGCAGCCGGTCCATCGCCTGCTGGGGGCGCACGTCGTCGGTGAGGGTCGCCTGCACCCACGAGGCCTCGTGGGTGGTCAGGGCGGGGTCGGCCAGGAGCTCCTCGAGCGTGCCCCGGAGCCGGGCCAGCGGCCGCGGCACCGGAGCGTCGACGAACTCGGCGCCGGTGACGCCGTCCCGACCCAGGTCGACCAGCCACGCGCCCTTGCGGTGGGTGGCCTCGGAGAACGAGTAGGCCAGCGGGGAACCGCTGTAGCGCACGGTGTCGCTGAGGGTGTGGCGACCGTGCAGGTGGCCGAGCGCCGCGTAGTCGACCCCGTCGAAGACCGACGTCGGCACGATCGACACCCCGCCGACGCTGATGTCCCGCTCGGAGTCGCTGGCCTGCACGTTGTCCGCGCCACCGGCGACGAAGGCGTGCGCGAGGACGACCGAGCGGGCGCCCGGGCGGCCTTCGAGGTCGGTCCGGACGCGCCGCATGGCCTCGGTGAGCGCTGCCTGGTGCGACCGCGCGCCCAGTCCCCAGGGCTCGCGCACGGAGTCCGGGTCGAGGTAGGGGATGCCGTGCACGGCCACCGGGCCGTGCTCGTCCTCGAGGAGCACCGGGGTCCCGACGCTGCCGGCGTCGGTGCGGATGAAGACGCCTGCGGCGTCGATCAGCCGGGAGCTGAAACCGAGCCGCTGGGCCGAGTCGTGGTTGCCGCTGGTGATGACGACCGTCGCCCGCGACGCGGCCAGCCGGGCCAGCGCCTCGTCGGCGAGCCGCACCGCGTCGACGTGGGGGAGCGCCCGGTCGTAGACGTCACCGGCCACGACCACGAGGTCGACCCGCTCGGTGGCGACGACCTCCAGCAGGTGGTCGACGTACGCCGCCTGGTGGGTGAGCATCCCCTCGCGGTGGAACGACCGGCCCAGGTGCCAGTCGGAGGTGTGCAGGATGCGCATGCGACCAACCTAGGAACCCCCACCGACAGTCCGGTGCACCCCACGCCGCCGGACGGTTGGATGTGACCTGGAGCGCGCTCGCGACGCGGCGTCGGCGGGGTCGCTCGCGCCTGCCGGGCCGGGTGCACGAGGCTGGTGCCATGACATCGCAGGACGGCGGGTCCGACGACCCGCGGACGATCGAGCTCGGCGCACGGCTGGCCACCTGGCTGGAGGAGCTCGGCCTCGACTCGCACCTGGCCGAGAGCGGCCTGCCCTCGTTCACCCGCGACCCGCAGGGTCGCCCGGTGTGGAGCGAGCCCGGCTCCGGGGAGCCGCTGGCGCTCGCCCGGCTCGAGGAGCTCGACCGGGTGCTGCACAGTGAGGGTTCCGACCCCCGGCACGCCGTCCCCGTGCCCCTGCTGCTCCTCGCCCGGCAGGCACGTCTGCGGGACGAGCTGCTCGCCAGCCCCTGGTTCACCTACGAGACCTTGGCCGAGCTGCGCGGTGCCTCCCTCGAGTCCACCCGCTTCGCGGTGCACAAGGCCGGCGGGACGCACCGGCTGCTGGTCGTGCCCGCAGACGGGCGGGTGCTCGTGCCGGCCTTCCAGCTCGACGACCGGGGCGAGCTGCGGCCCGAGCTCGGACCGGTGCTCGAGCCGCTGTTGGCTGCCGGCATGGACCCCTGGCGGGCCTGGGCCTGGCTGACCCAGCCGGCCGGGCTGCTCGGTGGCCTGGTGCCCGAGCGGGCAGCGGCCGACCCGGAGCACGCCGTCGTCGTGGCTCGTGCCGCGGAGCGGCTGGCGGAGCGGGTGGCCGCCGACCGCTGACCCCGCAGGCTGCGCCCGGACGGGTCGTCCGGGTCAGCCTCGGGCCCCGGCCAGGGCGCCCGCGCCGGTGAGCGCGAGCTCGGCGAAGCGCTCGCCCATGAGGCGATGCGTGGCCGCGTCGGGGTGGAGGTCGTCCGGGAGCGGCAGGGCTGCGGCGTCCGCCTCGCCGTACAGCGCACGACCGTCCAGGTGGTGCAGGTGAGGGTCGTCCGCCGACCGCTCGGCGACGATCCGCGCCAGCTCGTCGCGGATCACGGAGAGCGTGAGCCTCCCCGAGGCGGTGTCCTGCGGGTCGCCGAGCGCCCGGAAGCGCATCCGACCTTCCCCGAGCTCGGCCAGGTCGGGGCCGCTGGGCCCGGGCGTGTGCTCGTGGATGGGGCACAGGATCGGTGAGACGACCACCAGGGGTGTCTCCGGGTGGCCCTCCCGGATGGTGTCGAGGAAGCCGTGCACCGCCGGTGTGAAGGCCCGGAGCCGCATCAGGTCGTGGTTGACCACGTTGATGCCGAGCTTGCAGCTGATCAGGTCGGCCGGCGTGTCCCGCATGACCCGCGCGGTGAACGGATCGAGCAGGGCCCCGCCACCGAGGCCGAGGTTGACCAGGTCCACGCCCGCGATCGAGGCCGCGGTCGCGGGCCAGGTCGTGGTGGGGCTGGCGGCGTCCGAGCCGTGGCTGATCGAGCTGCCGTGGTGCAGCCAGACCCGGCGGCCGCTCGCCGGCGCGGGCGCCACCGGGGCATCGGCGCGCAGCGCGATGAGCTCGGTGGTCTCGTTGTGCGGCAACCAGATCTCGACGACCTTGTCGTGCACGGGAAGGTGCTCGAAGCGCAGGGTGGCGGTCGGGCCGGGCTCGAGCCGGCTGCTGCCGTTGGTCGGGTCTATCACGAGGGTCGCGCCGCCCCCGGCCGTGCGCTGCGCCACGAGCGTGCCGTCGACGGTCAGGTCGTAGATCCCGTCGGGGCGGGGTGGCGCCCCCACGTACGCGCGCCGGGTCGGCAGGGTGTCCAGCTCGATCGCGGACGCCGTCGTGCGCAGTGCCAGGCGTACGCCGGAGGGCTGCGCCGCCGCCAGCGAGAGCTGGGCGTCCCGTGCCTGGGCGCGTGCCCAGCCGGGCAGGCGGTGCGGGAGGAGGCCGGTGTCGGTGCGCTCGACCTCGATCGCACCGCGCAGGAGGTCGGCGGTCAGGGGCATGGTCGTGCAGGTGGAGGTCATGGGAGCTCTCAGGTCGTCGGTCTCAGGTCGTCGGCCAGTGGCGGAGCAGCGCGTCGAGGGCGTCGAGGGCGCGTCGCCACGACTCCTCGCTGCCAGGGGCGCTGTGGTCGAAGCCGCCGCCGAGCTCGAGGTCCACGTAGCCGCGGAAGACGCTGCCCAGCAGTCGAACGGCGTGGGTCTGGTCGGGCTCGTCGAGGTCGTAGCCGCGCAGGACGGCGCGCGTCATCTGCGCGAGCCGGACGCCCGCGCTGGCGGCCGCGGTCTCGTGGTCCAGCCGCAGCTGCGCGGCGGCGTACCGCCCCGGGTGCTCGCGGGCGTAGTCACGGTAGACGTTGCCGAGGGCCGCCAGGGCGTCCTTCCCGGCGCGGCCGGCCAGGGCGTCCGCGGCCCGGTCGGCGAGCTCCTCCAGCGACAGGAGCGCGATCCGTGTCCGCAGGTCCCCGGAGCTCTTCACGTGTGAGTAGAGGCTCGCGACCTTGACGTCGAAGTGGCGCGCGAGGGCCGACACGGTCACCTGGTCGAACCCCACCTCGTCGGCGAGCTCGGCGCCGGCGCGGACCACCCGCTCGCTGCTCAGCCCCGCGCGTGCCACGACCGCACCTCCCCGGGGCTCACAGCCGTCCCACGAACGTGAGCAGGTTGCGCCGAAGCCGCTCGGTGCGCTGCTCGACCGAGAGCGTCTCGTGCACGCGGGTGAGCGAGGGAGCGGGGAGGAGCCCCCGGACGTACCGCGAGCACTCGAGGTCGGCGCAGACGTCGACGCCGACGGAGTTGCCGTCCCGACCGGCCCGGCCGGCACGGGCCGCCACCATCAGGGTCACGCCGGTGCCCGGGTGGGTCGTCACGCACAGCGAGCACATCCGCGACCGGGTGGGGCCTTCACCGCTGGCGTTGCGCCGCAGCGCCACCCCGACCGGGCGCCCGTCGGGCACCGGCACGACCACGTAGGCCTGGAGCGGGGACCGCGGGTCCACCCAACCGAGGAAGTCGAGCTGCTCCCACGGCCTGGTCTCGAGGTCCGGGGGCAGTCGCATCCGGGACACCTCGCCCCGGGTGCAGTTGACGAACGACGCGCGGATGTCGCGCTCCGAGATGCTGTCCACCAGATCATCGTAAGGAGCCGATGGGGATTAGCCAAAAACCTAAGGGCTTTAGTCAACGCCCGGGTCGTCGGTGGATGCCGCGGCAGGCGACCGCCTCCGCCGTGCCTGCCGGCCCGCCCTCGTCCGGGCCGTAGGGATGCGGAGCCGCTCCGTCCCTCGACTGTGATGGGATGGCAGCCGATCGCCGGCGACAGGAGATGCAGTGGCGGACGCCCCGTTCGGCCGCTACTGGGCGGCGGCGACGATCAGCTCGTTCGGCACTGCGGTCACGACGGTGGCGATGCCGGTGCTGGTCATCCAGGAACTGGACGCCTCGTCGATGTCGGTCGGGATCGTCAACGCCGCGCAGTACTTCCCCTACGCGGTTCTCGGACTGGTCGCCGGGGTGTACGTCGATCGGTGGCGGCGCCAGCGCATCCTGGTGTGGAGCAGCCTGGGGCGAGCCGCGACGCTCGGAGCGCTGCCGGTGCTGTGGACCTTCGACGCGTTGGAGGTGTGGACGCTGGTGGTGCTGCTGTTGGCGTTCGGCGCGTTCTCGGTGTTCGCGTTCGCCGCCACGCAGTCACTGCTCCCGCGCTTGGTTCCGCGCGACCGGCTGGTCCCGGCGAACGCCAGGCTCGACCAGAGCGACGCTGCCGCGCAGACGCTCGGTCCGGCGCTCGGTGGCGGCCTGGTCGGTCTGCTCGGTGCGCCTGTCGCCATTGCGGTCGATGCGGTCAGCTATCTCCTCGACGCCGTGCTCAATGCCGGACTCCGGGTTGATGAGTCAACTGCCCGACACCCCGTGCAGCGGCACCTGGTTCGGGAGATCCGCGAGGGGTTGAGCTGGACCTACCGTCACCCCACTCTGGCTCCACTGGCGGTGTCGACCCATGTCTGGTTCGTCGCCAACGCGGCAGGGTTCACGGCACTGACGGTCGTCGTGCTGCGCGTGATGGGCCTGTCGGCGCTGGCCTTCGGGATGCTGGTCGCCGCGAGTGGCCTCGCCAGTCTCGTCGGCGCCACGATCGCGCCGGTCGTGGGACGCCGGCTCGGCACGGGATCTGCGATCTTCGCGACGCGATCGGTCCACCCGCTTGGCTGGATCCTCGTCGCCACGGCGCCGGCTGTTCCCGCTGGCGTGGTGCTGCTCGGCGGGGCGCTGGTGCTCCAGCGCCTTGCCATGGGCGTCGAGAACGCCAACGACACCGGATACTGGCAGACCGTGACCCCCGACAGGTTGCTCGGGCGGGCGAATGCCACGAGACGCTCGGTGAACCGCTCGGCCGGTGCACTCGGCGCGGTCCTCGGCGGGGCGGCTCTGACGGTGTTCGACGAGCGACTGGCCCTGCTCGGCGTCGCCGCCTTGTCCGTGGTGTCGGCGGTCATCGTCGGTCGTTCCCGTGTTCGGGCCGTGCGCATCGCCTGACCCGCAGACCGCGCGACGACCCGCCCTGTCCGTGCACCGGCCCGTCGACGCGCGGTCGTCGCGAGCAACAGGGACACACAGTCAGCCCTGTGCGGTCAGGTGTAGCGGACGCAGCGGCGGGGCGAGGTGAAGCCGTAGAGGACGAGCCCCGCCTCGCCGGCCAGCTGCGCGGCCAGGCTCGTGGGAGCGCCGACCGCCACCAGCGCGCCCACGCCTGCGGCCACCGCCTTCTGGACGAGCTCGAACCCGGCCCGGCCGCTGACGACCAGGCAGGACTCCGCCGGCGCCGCCCCGGTCAGCAGCCGCGCCCCGGTGACCTTGTCGACGGCGTTGTGGCGCCCCACGTCCTCGCGCACCACCAGGGGCGACCCCGACGCCGTGAAGAGTCCGGCGGCGTGGACGCCGCCGGTGCGGGCGAAGACGGTCTGGCGCTCACGCAGCAGCTCCGGGAGGCGGCGTACGACGTCCGGCTCGGGCAGCTCGCCGGACCACGGCTCGGCGCGGGGGACGTCGAGCGCCGAGGAGATGCTGTCCTTCCCGCACACCCCGCAGGCCGACGAGCCGGTCGACAGCGTGCTGTGCCGGTGGCCGGGGTCGGCCGCTGGGGTCGCCTGCAGGGTCACCGTGACCACGTTGAACTCCTGCTCCGGGGCGAGGTCCTCGTCGGTGCAGTACGCCACCTCGCGCAGGTCGCCGGGCCGGACCAGCCCCTCGTGCAGCAGCCAGCCCGCGGCGAGCTCGAAGTCGTGGCCGGGCGTGCGCATCGTGACCCACACCCGGCGCGCCGCCGCGCCCGGCCAGGCCAGCCGGATCTCGAGCGGCTCCTCGGTGGCGAGCCGGTCCTCGTGGCGACGCTCGCCGTCCTCGGTGAGCTCACGCACGCGCGTCCGGACCGTCGGCCCCGGCCGGCGCGGACGCTCGCTCACGGCACTCATCGCCCCGGGTAGGCCCGACGGATGGCCAGCCGGCGCTCGAGCTCGTCGGTGAGGTCCACCGCCCGGCGCTGGATCGACGGGTCGAGTCCCTCCAGGGCGATCAGGGCCCGGGCCTTCTCCACGGTCTCCTCGGTCAGCGAGGTCGTCGGGAAGAAGAACTGGGCGGCCTCGGCGAGCACCCACCCGCTGCGCACGTCGACGGTGCGGGGCAGGTCGGTGAAGTAGCGGTCGACGTACTGCTCGGTGAGGTGCTCCTGGCCGGTGCGCCACATGCCGGTGCCCGCGGCCTCGAGCTCGTAGTTCGGGACGTCGACCTCGCCGGTGAAGCGCGCCCAGGCCCAGGCCTTGGCGTCGGCGTCCGGCAGCGAGGCCGTCGCCCGGGTGTGCTCGACCCGCGAGCGCGCGGTCGGCTCGGCCTCGAGCGCGGCGTCCAGCTCGGCCCGGTCGGTCTCGCCGAGCACGGCGAGCTGGACCAGGACCCGCCACCGCAGGTCGAGGTCGAGCTCGATCCCGTCGGGAAGGGTGCGGCCGGCGAGCCAGGCCCGCAGCTGCCCGGAGTCCGTGGCGCTGCTGACGGCAGCCTGGAAGGCGGAGAGCTGCAGCGTGGATCCCGCGGGGGAGGTCGCGACCTTGGCCAGCGCCGCCGCGTTGATGCGGCGCAGCGCGTCCTGCGGGTCGGCGGCCAGGGAGACCACCTTGGTGAGGGCCCACGGCATCGTGTAGAAGACGGCGTCGTCGCTGTCCTCCACGGGCAGGCCCAGCTCGAGGAGGTCCAGCACGTCGGCCGGGTCGATCGCGGCGTTGTGGAAGGCGCTGCGCACGTTGTTCCAGATCCCAGCGCGCAGCCGGGTGTCGTCGGTGGCCGGGAGCAGCGTCTTGAGGGCGGCCACGGTCGTGGCGTCCGGCTGGACCAGCGCCCAGGTGTCCTCGTAGGGGTCGAGCACGACCGCGGCACCGGCCGGCACGTCGTACGCCGTCTCGTCGCCGGTCACGCTGAGCGAGGCGATGTCCCACGTGCTGTCGCGCCGGGCGTCGCCGGGCTGGGCGGTGGCGACGCGGAACGTGTGCGGGCGGTCGGCCGGGTGGCCGGCCGGGGGAGTGCGGCGGACGACGCCGGCCTCGCGGTCGAGGACGATCGTGTCCGGCCCTGCGGTGCGCAGCCAGCCGCTCGTGAACGCGCCCAGGTCACCGGCGCCGGCGGCCTCCCAGCTGGCGAACAGGTCGTGCATGGTGGCGTTGCCGAAACGGTGTCGGGTGAAGTGGTCGATCGCGCCGGCGAAGAACACCTCGTCGCCGAGCGTGGCGTTGAGCTGCTTGAGGATGCTCGAGCCCTTGGCGTAGGAGATGCCGTCGAAGTCCTGCAGCGCGGCACTCGCGTCGGCGGCGCCGTTGCCGGCGACGGGGTGGGTGCTCGGCCGCTGGTCGGCGACCAGGCCCCACTGGCGACGGGCGTAGGCGTTGTGGGTCCAGGCGTCGTCGTACTCCGTGACGTCGGCGGTGACCCGGTTGCCCATGTACTCCGCGAAGGACTCGTTGAGCCAGAGGTCGTCCCACCACTTCGGGGTGACGATGTTGCCGAACCACTGGTGGGCCATCTCGTGCGCGACGGTCGTGGCGCGCTGGATGCGGACACCGCGGGTCACCCGGGAGGAGAAGATCAACGGGTCCCGGAAGGTCACGCAGCCGGGGTTCTCCATGGCGCCGGCGTTGAACTCCGGCACGAACGCCTGGTGGTAGTCGCCGAACGGGTAGCGGATGCCGAAGAGCCGGTGGAACTCGTCGAAGCACTGCTTGGTCATCGTGAACAGCTCGTCGGCGTCGGCCTCGAGGTCCTTGGCGATGCTCGCCCTGACGGAGAGGCCGAGCGGGATGCCGTCGT
Source organism: Nocardioides sp. GCM10023255 (assembly GCF_042653125.1). NCBI lineage: Bacteria > Bacillati > Actinomycetota > Actinomycetes > Propionibacteriales > Nocardioidaceae > Nocardioides > Nocardioides sp. GCM10023255. The sequence continues at coordinate 533,065 of NZ_JBHSHU010000005.1, read as the reverse complement.
GCTCGTCGCGGATCAGGTGGTAGGGGCCGGCGACCAGGGTGACGAAGTACGTCGACAGCGGCTGGGTCTGCTCGAGCTCCCACGTCCCGGGCTCGACCTGGTTGCCGGGGGCGTTGCCGATGACGACCCAGTCGGTCGGCGCGGTGACGTGGAAGGTGTAGGGAGCCTTCAGGTCGGGCTGGTCGAAGCAGGCGAACACGCTGGGCGCCGCGTCCATGAACGACATGCCGTAGACGTAGTGCCTGCCGTCCGCGGGGTCGACGCTGCGGTGCAGGCCCTCGCCGTCGTTGCGGAAGCGCATCACCGCGTCGACCACGAGCTCGTTCTCGCCCGCGACGGTCTCGAGGGGGAGCCGACCCCGCGTGAGGAGATCGACGTCGAGCGCCGTCCCGTTGAACCGGATCTCGTTGACGCGCAGCGGCTTGAGGTCGACGAAGGTCCGGCCGCCCTGCGAGGTGAAGCGGATCGTCGTGACCGAGCCGAACGTCTCCTCCTCGGACGCGAGGTCCAGGCGGACGTCGTACGAGTCGACGGCGAGCAGGTCGAAGCGGGCACGGGCCTCGGTGTGCTGGAGGCTCTGGAACGGGCTCTGGCTGGCAGTCACGCGGCACACCCTATGCCCGGGTGGCGAACGGCCGTCGAGACCGGCGGGGACCGTCCTGAGGAAAAGGCAACCTTGCCGGCGCCCTGCGCGTCATAGTGGTCACTGGGGGCGTCAGTCACGCCCAGTTTCGGGATATCGAGGGAGTGGCTAGATGAAGCCAGTCGTTGTCAACCGCCGGGGCCGTGCCCTGGCATCACTCACCGCCACGCTGGGCCTGGCGTTGGCCGGCACGGCGATCGGCACCGGCCCGGCCGGCTCCGCCGCGCCCGCCGGCGACTGCGCGACGCCCGCGCCGGTCTCGGGGGTCGCCCAGGGCGACCTGGTCCACGGTCTGACCGTCAGCTCGGGCACGACGCCGGAGCCCTTCTCCGGCACGGTCCTGGGTGTGCTGGACGACGGCATCGCGCCGGACGTCGACATGCTGATGGTCCGGCTCTCGTCGGACGAGATCAACCGGGTGGGTGGCATCTGGCAGGGCATGTCCGGCTCGCCGGTCTACGACGCCGACGGCGACCTCCTCGGTGCGGTGGCCTACGGGCTGTCCTGGGGCCCCTCGCCGGTCGCCGGCGTGACGCCGTTCGAGGACATGGACGACTACCTGGCAGCGGCGCCGGCCGCCAAGCGCGTCGCGGTCGACTCCGCCACCGCGCGGATGATCGCGCGCAGCACCGACGTGACCCGGGCGCAGGCCGCGGACGGCTTCAGCCAGCTCCCGATGCCCATGGGCGTCTCCGGCGTCAGCGACCGCCACCTCGCCAAGGCGGAGAAGCGCGTCACGAAGCACGAGTGGCTCCCGCGGAGCACCTACCGGATGGGCCGGGCCGCGGCGGTCGGCGCCCCGACCGCGGCCGGACCGGACACCGTGGTGGCCGGCGGCAACCTCGCCGCCTCGCTGTCCTACGGCGACGTCACCCAGGCCGGGGTCGGCACCGCCACCTCGGTCTGCGACGGCCGGGTCGTCGGCTTCGGTCACCCCATGGCGTTCCTCGGCACGACCAGCATGTCGTTGCACCCCGCCGACGCGATCTACGTGCAGGAGGACTCCCTGGGCGCGCCGTTCAAGGTCGCCAACCTCGGGGCGCCCGCGGGCACGATCTCCGACGACCACCTCACCGGCATCACGGGTGCGCTCGGGTCGCTGCCGGCGACCTCCGACGTGTCGTCCTCGGTGTCGTACCACGCCCGGTCGCGCGACGGTGCCAGCCACGTGACCGTGCCGCAGGCGATGGCCAGCACGGTGTTCTACCAGCTCGTCGCCAACCACGACCGGGTCGTGGACGGCATCATCCCGGGGTCCGAGCTGCTCTCGTGGCAGATCACCGGGCACGACCGGGACGGCTCGGCGTTCGACCTGTCGGTCACCGACCGGTTCGTGTCGAACTACGACATCACCTTCGACTCGGCGTTCGAGCTGGCCGACTTCGTCTACTCCCTCAGCACGCTCCCGGGGGTGACCATCGACGACGTGACCATGGACTCCGAGGTCGTCGACGACAACTCCACGTGGCAGGTCGCCCGGCTCGAGCAGAAGGTCGGCGGCAGCTGGGTCAAGGTCGGCAAGGGTTCGCCCGTCGTCGCCGAGGCCGGCTCCACGCCGAGGCTGCGGGCCGTGCTGAAGAGCGACTCCGACACCCGGACCGTGCCCGTGCAGGTCAAGCTGCCCGCCAAGGCCGCCGGCTCGCAGGGACGCCTCCAGGTGATCGGTGGCAACGACGTGTGGTCGCGGCACGCCTACCCGCGCTCGGTCGCCGAGGCCGAGAAGTACGCCGACACGCTGGTCCGCAACGACCAGGTCCAGGTCGAGCTCTTCATCTTCTCCGAGAAGCGTGGCACCAGCCGCTCCGCGACGACCGACCCGCTGGACAAGGTGGTCACCGGCGAGTCCCACGTCAAGGTGATCGTCAGGTGACGTCCTGACGCATCCGCAGCAGATGGCAACGGGCCGGGAGCGCACGCTCCCGGCCCGTTGCCGTTGCCGGATCCGGGACGTTGGGCCCTCGCGCCGAAGGGTGTGGGCGCAGCAGGCTGCAACCAGCCGGACACGGGGGATGCCCATGAGGAGCGCGCCACGCCTGGCGCCCCGCGAGGGACGCCATGGCACCAGGGGCACTGCGGTGGCGTGGCGTGCCTGGGCGGCGGGTTGGGGCGGTGCCCTCGCCGCGGCCTTCCTCAACGCGACGCTTCGCGCGGGCTACGGGACGCTCGTGGGAGACCTGACGGCCGACCAGATCGCGTGCGTCGTGCTGCTCGTGCTGATCCTTCCCTGGACCGTCCGGGTGGAGCGCCGGCATCCGTTGGAGAGCACGCGCGACGCCGTGACCGTCGGCGCCGCCTGGGCGGGCGCCACCGTCTGTTTCGAGTTCACCTTCGGACACTGGGTCAACCACGACAGCTGGTCCGAGCTCGTCGAGGCCTACGACGTCATGAGCGGTCGCTGGTGGACCTTGGACGTCGTGGGGATCGCCCTCGCCCCGGCGGCGGCACGTGCGTGGAACCGCCGAGCCCGACGCCAGAGCTAGAGGCGGACCAGCATCTTCCCGGTGTTGCCGCCCCGCAGCAGGTCGAGGAAGGCGTCCACGGCGTGGTCGAGGCCGTCGACGACGGTCTCGCGGGCGGTCAGGCGGCCCTCGGCGACCCAGGCACCGGCCCGCTCGTAGAACTCCCCGGCCGCCTCGGCGTGGTCGGAGACGATGAAGCCGCGCATCGTGAGCCGCTTGCTGACGAACATCATCATGTTCCGCGGACCCGGCGCGGGCTCGGTGTCGTTGTACTGCGCGATCGCGCCGCAGGCCGCGACCCGGCCGAAGTCGTTCAGCTGCGAGATGGCGGCCTCGAGGTGGTCGCCGCCGACGTTGTCGAAGTAGACGTCGAACGGGCCGTGCTCGCGCAGCTGCCGGGCGATGGGCGCGTCCTTGTAGTTGACGGCCGCGTCGAAGCCGAGCTCGCCGGTGAGCCAGTCGACCTTGTCCTGCGAGCCGGCCGAGCCGACGACCTTCGAGGCGCCCAGCAGGCGCGCCAGCTGGCCCGCGAGGGAGCCGACCGCGCCGGCCGCGCCGGAGACGAGCACGGAGTCACCCTCGCGGAGCTGGGCGATCCGGGTGAGCCCGACGTACGCCGTCAGGCCGGGCATGCCGAGCACGCCGAGGTAGGCCGACGCGGGGACCCGGTCGACGTCCACCACGCGCACGGCGCGGGCCGGCAGCAGCGCGTGCTCGCGCCAACCGGCCTGGTGCAGGACCGTCGCGCCCACCGGCACGCTCTCCTCGCCGGACGCGACGACCTCGCCGACGGCGCCACCGTCGAGGGCCGCGCCGATCTGGAAGGGCGGCACGTAGGACTTCACGTCGTTCATCCGGCCCCGCATGTAGGGATCGACCGACATGAAGGTGTTGCGGACGAGGACCTCGCCGGGCCCCGGGGCCGGCAGCTCCACGTCGACAAGCCGGAAGTTCTCGTCGGTGGGCCAGCCGGACGGGCGGGAGGCGAGCTGGATCTCACGGGTCTTCGTAGCCATGTCCTCGATGGTGCCAGCGCCCGCTGCGGGGCCGGGTCGGGGTGCTCGCAGTGGTGGGCGAGATCACCCCGTCGGGAAGTTCGAGCGACACCGCCGTCGCAGTAGGATGTAAGAGCCGAACAGGCGCACTTACTTATTACACAAACGTTGGCCCCGGACGGGCCGTGAAGGGGATGAGCGCACCATGAGCACGCCGCTGCAGCTGGCCTACGGGATCGTCACGGGACGGGCCCACACGGACCGGGATGCCGCACTCCTGCGCGACATGGAGCTCGCCCGCAAGAGCGAGCGGGGGATGCGTCGTACCGGTCGTCGACGCGGTCACTGACCGCTCGACCCGAACGACACGAGACCCCCGGAGCCCACAGGCTCCGGGGGTCTCGCGTCGCGTGGGGGAGATCAGGCCTGGATGCCCAGGGCGAACTCCACCTTGCCGGCCGGGTCGACCGCTGCGTCGAGGATCTTGTCGTCGAGCAGCGCCGCGGCGGACTGGTCGAGGTAGACGGTGGCACCGTCCTGCTCGACGGTCTGGTCGCCGGGCTCCGGGGCCTCGGCCGCGCTGACCGCGAATGTCGGCTCGGGCGCGTCCTCGGAGGTGATGCGCAGCCCCGCTGTCTCGGCGAGGCCGGGCTGGCTGGTGATGTCCTTGACGATGGTGCTGGCGTTCTCGGTGAGGGTGAGCATGACTCGCCTTCCGATTGGCGTGCAGGTCCCGTCCACCCTGACCCCGTGCCGGTGCGCGACGCAAGCCCGGGGCGCGGCCCGGGCGTGTTCGTCGGACTGTCAGACGATCCTGCCGCTCAACGGCGCGCGATGTCGTCGGGCCGGTCGGGCCGGGTGACCGACACGACGCGGGGTGGCAGCCCCCACTCGTCCCGGCCTAGCCGGGAGACGGGCCGCAGGTGCTCCATGGCCGGGTGCCCGTCGACGAGGGCCTCCTCGAGCACCGTGATGGCCACGACGTCACCCAGCACCAGGGTCGAGTCGCCGAGCTCGAGGGTCGAGTGGAGCGTGCACTCCAGCGAGGCGGGGGAGTCGGCGACCCGCGGCGGCGCCACGAGCTCGCTCGCCTCCCGGGCGATCCCCAGGGCGGCCGCCTCGTCGACGCCGGGGTCGAACCGGGCGCTGCTGTCGTTGACCAGTGCCATCAGCGGCTCGGTGGCCAGGTTGACCACGAACTCGCCGGTGGCGACCACGTTGGCCAGCGTGTCCTTGTCGCCCACGGAGGTGAAGGAGACGATCGGCGGCCGGGCGCACGCCACGTTGAAGAACGAGTGCGGGGCCAGGTTGCCGACGCCGTCGGCGTCCACCGTCGAGATCCAGGCGATCGGGCGGGGGACGACCAGGGCGGTGAGCAGCTTGTAGGGATTGACCTCGGGGTCATCACAACGGAACACGGTGCGCATGCGCCGACGGTACGACGTGCCCGCGAACCGGCTCGCCCGGGTCTGGCAGGCTGGAGACATGACCGACCAGACCCCCGATCCCACGTTGCGCCGGATCGACCTGACCAAGATCGGCGAGGGTCGCTACAAGGCGACCAACAGACGCGGGGGAGTGCTCCCGATCGGGTCCGGTGACGATCCCGACTTCACCCCCGTCGAGCTGCTGCTGGCGGCGCTGGCCGGCTGCGGGGCCATCGACCTCGACCTGGTCACCGGCAAGCGGGCTGCCGCGGAGACGTTCGACGCGACGGCCGTCGGCCACAAGGTGCGCGACGAGAACGGCACCCACCTGGTCGACCTGACCGTCAGCTTCGACGTGACCTTCCCGGAGGGGGAGGCCGGCGACCGGGCCCGCGAGGTGGTGCCCCGCACCCTCCTGCAGATCCGTGACCGGCTGTGCACCGTCGGCCGCACCGTGGCCCTCGGGGAGCCGGTCGAGTACGTCGAGGGGTAGCCCGCGCGTCGGGGCGCGGTCCCGCACCGACCCGCAACGGCTCAGCAGCAGCCGGGCTCGGGCCCCTGCCCGGCGGAGATGCGGGTGAGGGTCGCGCCGGGGGGCGCCGCGTCCGGGTGCTCGTAGTCCCACTGGCCCGACAGTCGCCAGGTCGCGACGCCGTCGAAGATCCCGTCCCACGGGGTGTCGTGGACCGCGAGGGTGTTCCCCTCGCCGCCGCCGACGGTCGTGGACGGGTAGGCCGCGTGCAGCTTCCGCCACGGGTCCCCGAGCCGGATCCCGGTGCCCGCGAGGGTCGCGTCGGGTGTCGCGGGGTCGGTCCTGGTGCCGTCGCCCCAGCGGTTGACCGTGGCCAGCTCCCAGCCGCGGAGCGCGAGGTCCTCCTCGGTGTCGCCCCCGAAGACCAGGCAGAGTGCCTGCCAGCAGCTGACGGACAGCACGGGGTGGTCCCAGGCCGGCGAGAGCGGGTCGCCGGCGTCCTCGAACCACGTGTCCTGCCCGGCCTGACGGTGGTAGCGCTGCGGGCCCACGATGACGTCCGGACTCCCGAACCGCTCGCTCACGCCGGCGACCACGTCGTCGACGTCGCTCCCGAAGTCGAACGACCCGGCCGCCGACCCCGACAGCTCGAGGCGTCGGGTGCCGGACGGGTCCGGGGTCGGGCTGCCGGACGTGGTGACGGCCGCGTTGCTGGCCGTGTTGCTGGCCGTCGTGCCGGCGTCGCCGGCGGGGCGCCCGGACGACGAGTCGCCGCAACCCGCGACGAGCAGGAGCGAGGCCAGGACGGCGGTGACTGCGATGTGCCCGTGCTTGCGCATGGCGACTCCTCTGGATGGGACGGCCGGGTGCCGTTGCCCCAGAGGACGCGGCCGGACGCGGTTTGGTTGCAGCGCCGGGCGGTCAGGCGCCGGTCACTCGGCGGTGACCGAGTCGATCGTCACCTTCTCCTTGGGAGCGCCGTCGGGTCCGCCGTCGACGGTGCCCTTGTCGGCGATGTCCTTCACGACCTGCAGCGAGGCGTCGTCGATCGTGCCGAACACGGTGTAGTCAGGGTCCAGCGGGCTGTCGCCGTACACGATGAAGAACTGCGAGCCGTTGGTGTCGGCGCCCGCGTTGGCCATGGCCAGGGTGCCTGGCCCGTAGGTCTCCTTGCCGGAGAGCTCGTCCGGGAACGAGTAGCCGGGCGTGCCCGCACCCGTCGCGGTCGGGTCACCGCACTGCAGGACGTAGATGCCCTGGGTGGTGAGCCGGTGGCAGCTGGTGTTGTCGAAGTACCCCTGGTCGGCCAGCGACACGAACGAGTTGACCGTGCACGGCGTCGTGTCCGCGTCGAGGGTCGCCTCGATGTCGCCCGCACTGGTCTTGATCGTCACGCCCTCGTCACCGCTGACCGCCGCGTGGTCGGGAGGCAGGTCGACGTCCTTGGCGGGCTGCTGGCCGTCGGACTTGTAGGTGCACGCCTTCCCGGTGGCCTCCCGCGTCGGAGCGCTGCTCTCGTCCTGCGAGGAGTCGTCCGAGCAGCCGGCGAGGGCCAGCACGGCCGTGAGGGCGGCCAGGGCGGTGAGGGGTCGCATGAGCATGGGGTCGATGGTAGGGGGACGGGTCAGGAGTTCAGGCCCCGGGCGGCGACCGGCCAGGGGCGCAGCTCACCGGACTCCTCGGCGTACACCGTGCCCACCAGGTTGACCGCGTTGCACACGTGGTTGGGCACCACGTCGACCTCGCTGCCGAGCGGGGGGAGGGACGCTCCGGCGAGGTCCACGACCGCGTGGTGCTCCGACAGCAGCACGACCCGGGCGTCGGGGTGGTCGGGCAGCCGGCCGAACCCCGAGGCGTACGCCGGCCGGTCGGCGCCGAGCACCTTGCTGCCCGCGTCGAGCACGAGCCGGCCGCCGGCGTGGCTCACCACCGTCGCGCGGCAGGTCAGCGCGATGGCCTCCGGCGGCATGGCGCCGAGCTCCCACTGCTGGGCGTCGCCGAAGACGTAGACCCCCGGCCGCAGCTCGGTGAGCGTCTCCGTGTCGGAGTACGCCAGGCTCGGCGTGGAGCCGCCGCTGACGACCTGCGGCTCGATCCCCGCGGCACGCAGCGCATCGGCGGCCTCGCGCAGGGCGGTGGCCTCGTCCGCCGCGGCGCGGGCCAGGGCCCCGGGCGCGTAGCTGTGGCCGGGGAAGGTGAAGACGCCACGCACCTGCAGCCCGGTACGAGCGGCCGCCGCAGCCACCCGCCCGGCGTCCCGGGGGAGGACTCCGCTGCGGTGGTGACCGCAGTCGACCTCCACCAGGGCCTCGACCACGGAGGCACCGAGGAGCCGACCGGCATTGGCCGCGCCCTCGACCGAGTCCACGCCGATGGCGACCCGGGCGTCACCGGTGAGGTCCGCGAGCCGGCCGGCGGAGCCCGCGTCGAGCCACAGCGGGTAGGCCACGAACACGTCGTCCACCCCGTGCCGGACGAACGTCTCGGCCTCGCCGACGGTCGCCACCGAGATCCCGACCGCTCCCGCGGTCAGCTGCAGGCGGGCGATCTCGACGCACTTGTGGGTCTTGACGTGGGGGCGGAGCGCGACTCCGGCGCCCTGCGCGAGGTCCGCGGCCGCGGCGACGTTGCGGCGCAGCCGGGCCAGGTCGACGCGGAGGTACGGCGTCGCGGGCATCACTGCTCCTCGTGGGTGTCGGGGTCACCCCCGAAGAGGCGCCCGTCGGCCCGTCCGAGTGCCGTGATCGCCGCGACCTCCGCGTCGTCGAGCTCGAAGCCGAACACGTCGAGGTTCTCCCGCTGCCGCGCGGAGGTCGCCGACTTCGGGATGGGGATCGAGCCGAGCTGGACCTGCCAGCGCAGGATCACCTGCCCCGGCGAGACACCGTGCCGCTCCGCGGCCGCCGCCACCGGGGGCTCGGTGAACGGGGCCTGGCGCTTGCCGAGCGGGCTCCACGACTCCGTGCGGATGCCGAGCCGCTCGTGGACCGCGCGCATCTGCTCCTGCGGGAAGTAGGGGTGCAGCTCCACCTGGTTGACCGAGGGGGTGACCCCGGTGTCCTCGATGATGCGGGCGAGGTGCGCCTCGGTGAAGTTCGAGACCCCGATCGAGCGGACCAGCCCCTCCTTGCGCAGGTCGACCAGCGCCCGCCAGGCCTCCGGGTAGCGACCCACGCTCGGGTTCGGCCAGTGGATGAGGCCGAGGTCGAGGTGGTCGAGCCCCAGCCGCTCCAGGGACCCGCGCACGCTGGCGACCGCGTCGTCGTACGCGTGGTCGCGCCCCGGGATCTTGCTGGCGACCAGGATCTCCTCGCGGGGCAGGCCGGAGCGGCGGATGGCCTCGCCGACCTCGCGCTCGTTCTCGTAGTTGACCGCGGTGTCGAGGAGCCGGTAGCCGTTCTCCAGCGCCGTCGTGATGGCGGCGGTGCCGTCCTCGCCCTTGAGCGGGTAGGTGCCGAAGCCGATCGCGGGGAGCGTGCTGCCGTCGTTCAGGGTGTACGTCGGGATGCCCATGGGGCCAACGTAGCGGCCGGCCCACCGGTGGGGGACCGGGCGGTCAGGCGGTGACGATGGTGCCGTTGCCCTGCCACCACCGGGCGGCCTGGCTCAGGGGGTGCTCACGGTCGCCCGCGATGACGTCCAGCAGGCGGTGGCCGGTCATCCCGGCGTAGTAGAGCGCCCGCCGGTCGACCGGCTCCGGGGTGGTGAGCAGGCCCGCGAGCGTCCGGTGGGGGACGGGGGCGTCGGCGTGCGCGAGTGCCACCAGGGCCGGAGCCACCAGGTCCGGGACGCCGGTGTCGAGCAGGCCGGTGGCGTAGCGGGTCGACTCGGCGTGCCCGAGGCCCATCAGCAGCCGCGCGCACGCCTCCCGGACCACGGCGTCCTCGTGATCGTGCGTGGTCGCGGCGAGCCGGGTGGCGAGGTCGGCGCGGACCGGGGAGGCCATCAGCAGCAGCATCGAGGTCCAGTTGCGGGTGTTGCGGTGGTCGAAGAGCCCCTCGAAGAGCAGGCGCGCCAGCAGGGGCTGGGGGCGCAGGTCCGCGGCGTCGCAGACCTCGTCCGCCAGCGCCGCGCAGAAGGCCAGCTCCTGGTCGTGCCGGTCGACGTCCCAGGGGCGTGGGGTGGGGACCGGTGCCATGCGACGAGCCAGCCGCGGGGCGATGTCGGCCCGCAGCGCTGCCGGCAGGCTGCCCCACAGCACCGAGAGCTGGAGCTGCCGGGTCGGGTCGTCGAGGTGCTCGTTGACGGCCGACACGAAGGGCTCGACCAACCGGCTCCAGGCGCGCGCAGGCACCCCACCCACGGTCGCGAACGTCTGGAGCCCGAGCGCCGCCCCGCGCGAGCGGACCGGGTCGTCGCTGGTGAGGTAGCCGGCGAGCAGCGTCAGGCAGGCGGCGTCGGCGCGCTCGGCCACCGCCGTGAGGCAGTCGGCGACGACCTGGGTGCCCGGCTCGTCGACGTACCGGCGGATCGCGTCCAGCACCATGGTGGCGTACTGGCTGCAGCGCAGCAGCGCGAGCGCTTCGTACCTCGTGACGTACGCCGTGAAGACCGACCTCCCGAGCTCGCTGACCAGCCGGTCGAGCATCGGGCGAAGCATCCTGGTGGGCAGGCCCGGGCTCACGGCCACCGCGGCCTCGGCGAAGTGGAGCCAGTCCATGCCGGTGGTCGTGCGCGCTCCGAGCACGCGCTCGGTGACCCGGTCGAGCCCGGCCAGGTCGACGTGGGTGGGCGCGGTGCGCGGGCGGTCGCGGCTGTAGGTGCGGCGGATCACGTCGACCGCACCCCGCAGCGTGCCCGGCTCCCGACCGAGGACCGCTTCGTACGCCTCGAGCACCCCGACGCCGGGGGACACCCGACCGGTCTCCCAACCCGAGACCGAGGGCGCCGACGCCGGGATGCCGTGGGCCTTGAGCCGTTGAGCCATCTCGGTCACCGAGACCCTGGTGCCGTCGATCCCTGCAGCCCGGCTGACGCGCAGCAGCCAGGCGACGCGCACGCGCACGTCGACGTCCCTGGAGTCCAGGGGCGTGGGATCGTCGAGGACGTCCGGCGTCCTGGCCATCCACGCACCTCCCCCGTGTCCCTGCGTGTCCTGCACCTTCCCCGACCAGCCGGGAGGTCACACCCTAGGGCCGGGAGCGGCGTCAGGAACCCTGTTTTGCCCCTTGGGTGCCGGAGTCGTCCGGCGTCGCGGTGTGGTGGGGCGCCCCGTGGGTGCGGCGGTCCTCCTTCATCTCGGCCTCGAACAGGTGCCTGCGCCCGCCCACCAGCTCGTCGCGGGCCGCCTTCTCCAGCGACCGGAACGTCGCGTAGTAGGTGTCGTCGTACTCCTCGACGAGCTGGAAGCTCCAGCGCCCGTGGACGATGTTGCGCCCGACGAGGTCGCGGTCGATCCGGTCGGCGAGGTCGTTGTGGCCCGCCTCGCGCAGCTGGTCCACCGCCTCGCCGAGGGTCAGGTCCGCCGTCCCGCACAGGCGGTGGAAGCCGTAGAGGTGGCCGCGCGCGTGCTCGACCACCTCCAGCGCTTCGGAGAGCTTGCCGAGCGCCTCCACGGTGGCGTCGGAGACACCGTCGGGGCGGCGGTGCTCCGGCAGGGGGCGGTCGGTGTCGGGTCGGCTGTCGGTCATCGGTCCTCCAGGGCGGCGATCAGGCCGGTCGGGTCGGCGACGGTGAAGGTGGCGCCGGGGTGGCGGATCAGGCCGGTCGGGTCGATGGCCCGGACCGGACGGTGGAAGCGCACGCAGGCGGCGCGCTCGCCGTTGGTGGCGAACGACACTCCGCGGTCGGCGAAGGAGAGGTGTGCCGGACCGGCGGTCTTGAGGAAGCGGAAGCCGCCGGTCAGGGTGGCGCCGGCGACGTTGCTGCGCGGCGTGCGCGGGCGCCAGGGTCCGAAGCGGGCGCGGAGCTCGGTGTCGTCGACCTCGACCCAGGCGGTCGCGGGCACGATGCCGAACAGCAACGCGGGCGCCCGGTAGGCCGGGTCGAACCTGAACGAGAACCGCTCCATCCGCGCAGGCTAGCCGTGGGTGGCAAGGGTGCGGGTCCTCCCCGCGGGTGAGCAGGTCCCCCCGACGGCTCTGGGGTGGCCTGCCTACGGTGGGCGGCATGAGCCACGAGAATCTCGAAGCCGTCCAGGCCGTCGTCGACCGCGTGTCGTCCTACCAGGAGAGCGCCCCCGAGGGCACCGTGGAGAAGGAGCTGAGGGAGGGCTTGGGCGAGGTGGGCGTCACGCTCGACGACGCGGACGTCACCCGGCTCGTCGAGGCGATCGAGTCCGACGGCGGCGCCGTCGACGCGGGGGCCGTGCTCAGCTGAGCCGGGACCGGGCCCGCCCCGCGGGCCGGGCCGTCGGTGCGGCAGGCTTGCGGGCGTGCAGCCCGTCCTGACCCGCGTCTGGGACGCGGTCGTGGGGACCCAGCCGAGCCCGGAGCTGCCGGTCGTGGTCGCGACCGCGCTCGTCGCGCTCTGCCTGGTGGCGCTGCCGGCGGCATGGCGGCTGGCGCGGCACGTGGTGACCATCGCCCACGAGGGCTCGCACGGCGTCGCGGCGCTGCTCAGCGGGCGCCGGCTGGCCGGGATCCGGCTGCACTCCGACACCTCGGGGCTCACCCTGTCGCGGGGGAGGCGCACCGGTCCCGGCATGGTGGCCACCGCCTTCGCCGGGTACGTCGGCCCCGGACTTCTCGGTCTGGGGGCGGCCCTCCTGCTCCGCGAGCGGCACGCCCTCGCGGTGCTGTGGCTGGCGGTGCTGCTCCTCGGGCTCCTGCTCCTGCAGATCCGCAACTTCTACGGGCTGTACGCCGTGCTCGTGGCCGGCCTCGCCGTCCTGGCCGTGTCGTGGTGGGGGAGCGAGCCGCTGCAGACCGCGGCTGCCTACACCGGCACGTGGTTCCTCCTGCTCGCGGCGCCCCGGCCGGTGCTGGAGCTGCAGCAGCAGCGACGGCGGGGCCGGGCCCGGGACTCCGACGCCGACCTGCTGGCCCGGCTCACGCCCCTGCCGGGGCTGGCCTGGGTGGGGGTGTTCCTGCTGGTCACCGGGGCCACGCTGGTCATCGGCGCAGGCTGGCTGCTGGCCCCGCTGCGGAACGGGTGACCGCTCGGCTCAGGAGAAGCCGCCCATCCCACGGGCGAAGGCGGCGAGCGAGGCGTCCGAGCTGTCGATCTGCCAGTCCGTCTCCTTGTCGAAGTCGAACCAGGTGACGCCGCGGATCTCGGGGTGGGCGGCCAGGGTCGACCACATGTCGGCGATCCAGGCGGCCTTGTCGCCGCCGACCTCGGGCGAGGCGGTCTCGGCGATGTAGACGGGCTTCGACGTGAGGGCTGCGAGCTGGGCCAGGCCCGGGCCGAACACGTCGGCGAAGGACTGCCAGGTCGACCAGGGCTGCAGCGTCGACCAGTTGTAGCCGTCCAGGCCGACCCGGGTGACGTACGCGTCCCCGGGGTAGAGCCGGGAGAGGGGGGTGGAGCCGTCGTATGGCACGTTCGGGGCCCAGCTCCAGGTGACGTTGCCGACCCGGTTGGCCTTGAACACGCCCACGACGTGGCGCCACGCGGCCACGAAGTCACCGGGGCCGTTGCCGTTGACCCCCTCGGCCCACGGGTACCAGTTGCCGTTCATCTCGTGGGCGAGACGGATGACCACGGGCTTGCCGTAGCTCCGGATCTGGCGAGCCCAGCGTGAGACGTAACCGTCGAGGGCGCCACTGGCGATCCGGTCGAGCGTGTAGGCGGGTTGGGTGGTCCCGGCCGCGGGGTCCCACGGCTCCCACGTGACCTCGGGCACCGCGCCCGTCGCCGCGATCCGTGCGGCGCCGGTCGCGTCGAAGCCCGGCGTCGTCGCCCACGCGGCGTACCACGTCACCTGCGCGGGAGCGCGGCCCAGCTTCGTGGTCAGGTCCGCGAGGGCGCCGAGGTCGGTGGGGGGCGCCCGGCACGGCCACCCCGACGATGCGGGCCGGGGGAGGGGCGGACCGGGGGCGCCCGGTGCGGGCGGCGTCGGCCGGCCCCGGGAGGCAGACCGCGGCCAGCGCCAGGCCCCCGACCAGCGCGACGACGGCGCGGGCGTGGAACGAGGGTCGTCGCACGGTGCCCTCCTGCGGGCCGGGGGTCGGTGCTCCAGCATGCAACGACATCGGGGACGGCGTGGCCGGTTCACGAGAGGCCGCTCTCGGTGATGGACTTCGGCAGGGACTGTCCCTGACTTGAGGAACGACAGTGCCCTCTGCCCGACAGGCCGCCGACGAGCCGCAGGACGTCGTCGACACCCGGACCTCGTTCGACGCCTTCGCGACCGAGTACACCGAGCACGTCCGGCACGAGCTGGACCTCTTCGCACTCGGGAGGGCACCGCTCGCGCACTTCGCCGAGCTGGTGTCCGCCGGCGGCGGGGGACCGGTGCTCGAGGTGGGCTGCGGTCCCGGGCGCATCACGGCCCACCTGCGTGGCCTCGGGCTCGACGTCTCCGGGCTCGACCTGTCGCCGGCGATGGTCGGGATCGCGCGCCGGGAGCATTCGGGGCTCCGGTTCGAGGTCGGCACGATGGCGGCGCTCAGGGCTTCGTCCTCGCCCGCCGCCCCCGGTCCTGACGGCCGGTTCAGAACGCGCCGGCGCCGTCAACCACGAGCAGCAGGCCGAAGGCCGCGAAGGCGGCGGCCGCGGCGTACTTGATCACCCGCTCCGGCAGGTGCCTGCCGAGCAGGGCGCCGACGGCGATGGCCAGCGCGTCCGCCAGCACCATGCCGAGGGTGCTGCCCAGCCAGGTCCCGAACCAGCCTTCCTGCGTGGCGAGGGTGATGGTGGCCAGCATGGTCTTGTCGCCGAGCTCGGCGAGGAAGAACGCGACGCCCACCGCGACGAGGGCGGCGCCGCTGCTGCGGCGGGCCTTGTCGGCCTCGTCGTCGGTGAGCTCGTCGCCCCGCAGGGTCCAGGCGGCGAAGGCCAGGAAGGCCACCCCGGCGGCGATCGAGATCGCGTCCTGGTGGTCGGCGAACCGGTCGCCGACGAACGCGCCGATGCCGACCGACGCCAGGTGGACGACGGCCGTGGCGACCGTGATGCCGAGCAGCACGTAGCGGGCCCGGTAGCGCGCGGCGAAGGTCATCGCCATCAGCTGGCTCTCGTCACCGAGCTCGGCGACGAAGATGACGGCGGTGCTGAGGAGGAAGGCGTACATCGGGTGTGTCTCCATCTCGGCCCGGCCGAAGGAGACCCGGTGTCCGGACGCGCCTTCGACCAGGCGCGTTCCGTTGGTGGGTCGCGTTTCTGGTCGAAAGTCTCGTCCGCCGCCTTGACCGGCGGCCTGTCGCACCGGACCCGCGAGGGATCAGTGTGTCGATGCGACCGTTGGGGACTACTCCCTTTCGCGGGCAAGGGTAACGAGCCGGCAGCCGAGCCGACGGAGCGGTGCCGCAAACCCGGGTGCGCACGCCGGCCCGGGGCCCTAGGGTCGCTCGCGATGGCGATGCACGAGAACGAGGTCGTGGCCACGGTCGAGCAGGTCGAGACGCTGGTCTCGTCGCAGTTCCCGCACTGGAAGGACCTTCCGGTCCGCCCCCTCCCGATAGGCGGCACCGACCACGCGCTGTTCCGGCTCGGTGACGAGCTGGTGGCCCGCATGCCGCGCGTCGACTGGGCGGTCGACCAGGCCGAGAACGACGGGCGCTGGCTGCCCTACCTCGCCCCGCACCTCCCGTTGCCGGTTCCGGTGCCGGTGGCTCTGGGGGAGCCGGGCGCGGGGTTCCCGCACCCGTGGTCGGTGGTTCCCTGGCTGCCGGGCGAGACCCCCACCCCGGAGAACCTGGAGCTGGAGCAGGCGGCGGTCGACCTGGCCGGGTTCGTGCGAGCCCTCCGTGCGGTGCCGCCTGGTGGCGGGCCGCCCAAGACCGGGACCTCGCGCGGGACGCCGCTCGCGGGGCTCGACGGGTACGTCCGCGAGTCCGTCGTCGCGCTCGGCGACCGGGTGGACGCGGCGGGCGTCACCCGGGTGTGGGAGGACGCTCTCGACGCGGCGGCGTACGACGGCCCGCCGACGTGGATGCACGGCGACCTGCTCGCTGGCAACCTGCTCTGCGGCAACCGGAGGCTGTCGGGCGTGATCGACTTCGGAGGCCTCGGGCTGGGCGACCCGGCGCCTGACGTGACACCCGCCTGGATCCTCTTCGAGGGGAGGTCGCGCGAGGCGTACCGCCGCGAGCTGGGTTGCGGCGACGACGAGTGGCGGCGCGGCCGCGGCTGGGCGCTCGCGCCCGCGTTGGGCGGGCTTGTCCTACTACCGGGACACCTTCCCGCTCTTCTGCGACCGGGCCCGGCTCACCATCGCCGCGGTGCTGCAGGAGTTCCGGGGCTGAGGGCTCTCATTCGTCCTCGGCGGCGAGCAGCTGCTCGCGCAGGATGTCGGCGTGCCCGCAGTGCTGGGCGAGCTCGCGCAGCATGTGGAGGTAGACCCAGCGCAGCGTGATGGGACCGCGGCGGTTGCCGTGCACCAGGTCGTCGAGGTCCAGGGCTGCCGCGGCCACACGCGACGCCTCGCACGCCTCGCGATGGGCCTGCTGGACCGAGGCGATCGTGTCCGCATCCTCGAGGACGAACGACTCGTCCGGCGTGGCCGGGATGCCGATCTCGTCGCGCGAGCGGCACGTGACCGCCTCGTCGAACCAGACCTTCTCCACGAACGTCGCGTGCTTGACCAGGCCGAGCAGCGTCGTCCGGGACGCCACCAGCGAGCGGCGGGCCTGCTCCTCGGTCAGTCCGTCGAGGCACGCGCGGATGTCGGCGCGGTGCTCGTCGAGGAAGACGTCGAGCTGCTGTCGGATCGGCTCGTTCAGGACG
Source organism: Nocardioides sp. GCM10023255 (assembly GCF_042653125.1). Taxonomy (NCBI): domain Bacteria; kingdom Bacillati; phylum Actinomycetota; class Actinomycetes; order Propionibacteriales; family Nocardioidaceae; genus Nocardioides; species Nocardioides sp. GCM10023255. Next base: position 516,239 of record NZ_JBHSHU010000005.1, on the reverse strand, counting down.
TCCATCGTGGAGCGCATGCGCGGAAGACTAGGGGAGTGGAGTCGGCGGTGTCAGACGGCCGCGCGGACCAGCCGGCGTTCGAGACTGCCCCCCAGGTCCTGACGTCCGTCGTGCGCTGCCACCCGGACCTCTCGGGCACCTCGATGGCGCGGGCGATCTCGGCGATCACCCAGCGATCCGATCGCCTCGTTTATGTACCATTGCAGGTACGTACCCGTTGGGGTACATTGCCTGTCATGGACGCAGTGCTCCAGGCGTTGGCCGACCCGAGTCGCCGCACGGTTCTCGAGATCCTGCGGGACCACCCGGCGACCGCGGGGGAGCTGGCCGACGCGCTGCCGATCGCACGGCCCGGCGTGTCCCGCCACCTGAGGGTGCTCCGGGAGGCCGGGCTCGTCGACGTGCGGCAGGAGGCGCAGCGGCGGATCTACAGCCTGCGTCCGGAGGCGCTCGTCGAGGTGGACGAGTGGCTGGAGAGGTATCGCGCGTTGTGGCAGAACCGGCTCGACGCACTCCACACGGAGATCACACGAGGGAAGAAGGCACGGGGATGAGGATCATCGGGACGATGCGGGCGCTCGACGAGACCCGCGGGGCGGTGCGGGTCGAGGACGTGTACGACACGGACGTCGAGGACCTGTGGCAGGCGTGCACCACTCCGGAGCGGCTCGCGCGCTGGATCGCCGAGGTGTCGGGCGACCTGCGCGAGGGTGGCACGGTCCATGTCGTGTTCACCAGCACCTGGAGCGGCCCGGTGAGGATCGACGTCTGCGAGGCCCCGCACCACCTGTTGCTCACGACGGAGGACGCCGACACGGGCGAGGAGTCGCAGATCGAGGCCTGGCTCACCGCCGAGGGGAAGCGGTCCCGGCTGGTGGTCGAGGAGCGCGGACTGCCGGTCGGCTCGCTGCCCTTCTACGGCGCCGGCTGGCAGGTGCACCTCGAGGATCTCGGCCGATCGCTCGCCAGCGACGGCCCGGCACATGACGACCGCTGGTCGGAGCAGGTCCCGGCCACCGAGTGGCGGGCGCGCTGGAACGAGCTCACGCCGCAGTACCAGGACGTGGCGGTCGACTGACGGTCGATGCGGTCACGCACCCGCATTGGTGGTCCGGGAGTCCCGGGGGACCGGGGGACCGGGGGACTGCTCACCCAGATGCGGCTCTCCCCGCGAGGCGCCCCCGACACGGGGGACAGCCTGCGTGTTGTCGGAACGCTTCGGCTTCCTCCACGAAGACGAAGCGGCCTGCTGGGTCACCGCCGGGCTCGACGTCCTCTGGGGCATTCAGGTGGATGCATGCCAGAGAACCGTGATGAGCGACCGGAATGCGCTGGCCTGGGTGTCCACTGCGTCCGGTCCCATGCTGGCGAAGTGGTGCGTCTCGGAGGAGCGCTTTCCTCGGCTCGCGGCACTGGCGCGCCTCACGTCCTGGCTCGACGACCGAGGTCTCCCGGTCCCGGCGCCAGTTGCTGCGCTGGACGGTCGAGTTCAGGTCGAAGGCGATGGTGCTTCGCTGTCCGTCCAGCGGGTGGTGACGGGGGAGCACCTCGACACGACCGACTTCGAGCACGTCCGTGAGGCTGGGGCGGTCCTCGCCCGGCTGCACATCGCGCTGGCGCAGTATCCCCACGCCGACCAGATGACAGAACTACTGTCGTCGCCCGCCCCGCTTGCGAGTCAGGTGACCTGGTGGCTCGATCATGCGCCCGACCACGTACCCGCGGCCGTGATCGAGCGGCTTCGGCGGCTGGTCGCCCATGCTCCCGCCGTCGCGAGGCCCAGCCAGCTGGTCCACGGCGACTTCCGATCCGCGAATGTGCTGTGCACCGGCTCCGACGTGGCCGCAGTGATCGACTTCGAGGAGGCGCGACGGGATCAGCCGATCGCGGAGCTGGCGCGTTCGGCGGTGTTGCTCGGCACCCGATTCCATGACTGGGGACCGGTTTCGTTCGAGGTGCACAGAGCGTTCCTCGACGGCTACCGAGAGGTGCGTGAGCTGACGTGGGCCGAGGCGAAGTGGTGGCTGGTCCTGCTGCTGTGGTACTCGGTCCTGATGATCCCGGCCGGCGAGGATCCGACCGGTTGGGAACCCGCAGCAGTGAGGTTGCTGCACGACATCGAACAGGGGGCATGACGGTCGCCGCCGCTGCGCCGGGTGGTCATCCGGCACCCTCATCAGGCGGCCGGGGGACGGGTCTGTTGCTCACACGGGTGTGATTCCGCGGCCGGACGTTCCGGACGCGTGTTGACATAATGTCAGTTATCGGCGATATACCACCAGGGGGTTCACACGCGCGGGGCGGGCACTTCCGGCGTCGGTCGTGACGCGGGTGCGCTGAGAATCGCTCTGACAGAACTCGTGGCACGCGCCAGCACGTGCTTGCGCTCCCGATGTTCGGGCGCGAGATGTTCGCGCGCCAGCGGTCCCGGGCCGAGGTGGTCCTGACTTTTGAGGATTTCTGGCTCGGTCGCCCACAAGCGCCGACATGACGGGAAGGATCGCAGGAGAACGACAAGTGTGGCGCGGCTTCCGGCGGAGTCGGCCCACGCCGGTTCGCCGATCGACGTTCGCCGCCTCCTGGCCGCACCACCCGGATCCGCCACGGAGGGCGACATGAACAAGCTAGCGACCACAGCAGCAGCCGCCACGATCATGCTGACCGGGCTCACGGGAGCCTCGACGTCGTCGGGCGCCGCTGGACCCGCGGCCCCGGCGCCGAACCGCAGCCAGCACGTGCTGCGTCTGCTCAGTGAGCAGATCGAGTCCCACCGCCTGAGCGACAACCATCCCGCTGGAGTGGACCGGCTGCGGTCCCTCGCCACCCACAGGATCGTCGGCTACGAGAGCTTCTCCGGCGTGTTCGAGCCGAAGACCGACCGGCTGCGGTTCTGGCTGGCCGCCGCGCTGAAGGGCGGGCTGATCGAGAGCTACTTCGACCTCGACACCACGACCGGCTCGAACAGGTTCAGCGGACGCATCATCCACGGCACCGGCAGGTATCGCGGCATCCAGGGCACCATCCGCGTGCGGAACAGCGAGAGCGGTCGCACCGTCTACGTCCTGCGGTACACGCTCTGACGCACGCGAGCGCCGCGAAGTGCCTCCTCGTCCCCCGCACGACGTCTCAGGCGCGTCGTGACTCCAGGACGTCGAGGTCCCGCTCGGCATAAAGGCGGTGCAGCCACTCCTCGTTGACGATCGCTCCCAGGCAACGGCGCACGGCGTACGACTCGGGCTCGGGATAGCCCGGCGCCAGGACCGGCTCGGTGCTGCCGGCCAGCTGGTGGTCGGTCAGCTCGCCGATCACGCGACGCACCGTCGCCATCCGGTCGCTGCGCAGCGCCAGCACCTCGTCCAGCGACGGACGGGCGTCGCGGTCGCGTGGCACCGGCGGGCTGTCGATCATCTCGTCGTGCGGCAGGTCCAGCGGGTGCCACGGCGTCGGGTCGCCGAGCAGCGCCCGGTTGACCCAGGCGTCCGTGGCGAAGACGAGGTGGCGCAGCGTCTCGATGAAGGACCACTCACCGTCGACGCGCTCGTGCAGCAGCTCGGGGTCGAGCCGGCGGGCCCGCGCCACGGTCTGTTCCCACAGCGGCTCCAGGACACGCCACGCCTCGCGGAAGCCGTCGGCGTCCGTCGGGCGCATCTTGACGCGGTCCGGGTGCCGGCGGTCGAGCTCGGCCTCCACGAGGGGCGCCACGTCGACGCCGTTGATGCGCAGGTTCTCGATGTCGCCGGTGATGTCGACGTCCACGAGCTCGGCGTCCCGGATCACCACGCCGTGCAGGTCGACCATCCGGAACCGGGCGTTGCTGAGGTCGACGAGCCTGAACTCGGCGCCCGCCAGCCGGACGTGCTCGAACCGGGCACCGCTGAGGTCCTCGTCGGTGAACTCGTTCACGTCCTGCAGGCTGCCATCGGCCACCGTCACCGTCCACGCGACGCGCGGGACCCGCGGGCGCCGTGACGGCTCCCCCAGCACCCCCACCCGATCAGGCTGGCCTACGCGGGCTGGGCCGGCATGGCCCGAACGGGTCATGCGCGTTCCCCCAGGTGCGGCATATCTACCGCATTCGGTCAAGTGGGCCTCTCGGTGGTCCGTACCTTCCAACGTGACGGCCGGGTGACCGGCGCCACCCCGGGCGTTGTCCCCAGGATGGGGGAAGCCCGGGTTCGCCGGCCGTCGTGGGGGGAACGACTACTGGTGAGAGGAGGTGCAGACCCATGTGGGACACCGCCGAGCACCACACCACCACCGCGCACTTGTCGCACGACATGCCGTGCACGCAGTGCGGACACGCGCTCCACACCTACCTGGCGTGCGGGGACACCTGCGACTGCGAGCCCATGCCGGCGCTGGTCGCGGCGCGACGCCACTGACCGCCGAGCCGCCCGGACCTCAGGCGTCGAGGTCCACCGTCGCCACCCGGCGCAGCACCGGCCGGTCCTGACGGTCGACGACCTCACCGGCCGTCCACCACATCCGGATGCCGGCGGGACGCAGCTCGAGGATCGCGAGGTTGTTGTCGTACCACGGGCCGTGCGTGACCTCCCAGGCCAGTGGCGGCCGCGGCACCCGGCCGGCCCGCGACAGGCCACGGCCCACGACGCCCAGCGAGCGTCGTGCCGCGCCGGCCGTCACGAAGTGCATGACCTTCGGCAGCGGGTTGCGGATGGGCGAGCAGACCGCCTGCAGGATCCGGCTCGCCACCTGACGTCCCTCGTGCGGGTCCGGTCCTGCCTCGGCGACGTAGCTGTGGTGCACGTCGCCCGACAGGTACGTGATCGTCGACGGTGCCCTCCCCCGGTTCCCGGCCGCGACGTCGAGGGTCAGCTCGGCGACCCGCCGGAAGCCCTTCTCGAACGCCGCCCAGTGCTCGAGGTCGGCAGCCTGGCGCATCACCTCGCCGAACCGGGCCACGGTCCTCCCCCAGGCGCCTTGCGCGATCGCCTCGCTGAACGCCTCCGCGTGGTGCAGCCCGGGCGCCATCAGGAACGGCAGCGAGGTGCCGATGAGCAGGTGGTCGAAGCCGCCCTGCATCTGGTCGTCGAGCCAGGACATCTCGTCCTCGTCGAGGATCGAGCGGGCGTCCGGCTGGAGCACCCGTGCGGCGCGCGAGTCGACGACGATGAGACGGGCCTGGGTGTCGAAGTCGCGCGCGAAGCTCCAGCGGTAGCTCTCGGGCTCCTGGTCGGCGTGGTCCGCCAGCTCGTCGAGCGCCTCGGTGACGTCCAGCTCACCCTCGCCGTCGTACGTCGCGATGCGCTGCCACAGCGCGTCCTCGGCGCGTGCCTGCGGACCGAGGTTGCCGAGGTGCTGGTAGACCCAGTACGACGCCAGCCCGCCGACGATCCGCTCGTGCCACCACGACGTGGCCTCCATCTTCTGCTTCCACGACCAGCTGGTGTTCCAGTCGTCGCGGATGTCGTGGTCGTCGAAGATCATCGCGCTGGGGAGGGTCGAGAGGAGCCAGCGGTTGGCCGGCTCGCCCCAGGCGAGCTTGTAGAGGTGGGCGTACTCCTCGAAGTCCTTGAGCTCCTCCCCCGGCGGCTCCTCGATGTCGCGGCGGGAGGCGATGAACTCCTGCATCGCCTCGCTGGTCTCGTCGGCGTAGACCTGGTCGCCGAGGAACAGCACCAGGTCGGGCCAGCGTTCGTCGTCGTCGGCGGTCTTCTCGGTGACGCCGGCCATGCGCAGCGCGTAGCTGCGCAGCGCGTCGATGCCGAAGGAGCTGTTGCCCTCCTCGTCGTGCGGCACGCTGACTCGGCACGAGCCGAACGCCATCCGCAGCGGCTTCCCGGGCTGCAGGGTCGCGATGACCGACGGGGGGAGCTGGGCGGCCTCGCCGTCGGTGGGCGGCCAGACCCGCTCCTCCCCCACGTCCACGGTGTACGCCGTGTGCGTCCCCGGGGTGAGCCCGGTGACCTCGACCAGGGCGTAGTGATGGCCGTGCGCCCCGAAGGTGTGCGCGGAGCCGCTGCGCTCCCCCGCCGTGACGGTGACGACGTCCGCTCGGGCGGTCTCCACCCACACGGTGGCCGAGGTGTCGTCGACGTACCGCACGAGCGGTCCCAGGGTCAGTGCACTGCTGATGACGCCCTCCTTCGGGTGGCGGCGCCGCGTGCGGTGCCGCGAGGCAACCTACTCCCTGGCGGTCCCTGCGGCGAGCGTTCGGGTCAGGCTCCCTGCTCGGCGATGATCCGCTCGACCTCGGCGATCGTCCGGGCCGTCTCGACGTGCACGACGGCGTGCCAGCCGGCCGTGCGGGCGGCCTGGACGTGACCGGGCTGGTCGTCGACGAAGACGATCTCGGCGGGCCGGACACCGAGGCGCCTCGCGGTCAGCTCGAAGACGGCCGGGTCCGGCTTCAGGAGGCCCACCTCGTGGGAGTAGACGATGTCGTCGGTGACGTCCTCGAACCCCCAGCACCGCTCGCGCTCACGGGCGTCCGGCGCCGAGTTGCTGAGGATGCCGGTGAGCAGCCGCGGCCGCAGCCCGGCGAACCAGTCGAGCATCGGACGGTCGAGCGTCCCGACGTACCAGCGCCAGAAGTCCTCGACCAGCTCGTCGACCTGCGGCCCGGAGAGCCCGAGCTCGCGCTGCCACGTCGCCCGGACCTCGGCCATCCCGATCTCGCCGAGACCGGGATGGCCGGGGAAGGATGCGGCCGCCGCCTCGACCGAGCCCGGGGCGAGGCCGTGCCGCCGCTCGAACGGCTCCGGGAAGAGCCGGTCGTCGTTGACCTCGAGCACCCCGCCGATGTCGAGGACGACCGCACGGATCACCATGGTCGAGGTGCCTCAGGGCTGGATGAGGACCTTGATGGCCTCACGCTCGTCCATCAGCCGGTAGCCCTCGGCGACCTCGGCCAGGGGCAGCGTCCGGTCGAAGACCAGGCCCGGCTCGATGCGGCCCTCGGTGACCAGCTTGAGCAGCTCGGGAAGGTACTGGCGCACGGGCGCCATGCCGCCGGCGAGCCCGATGTTCTTCTGGAACATGTGCCGGATCGGCAGCTCCACCCCGTGCGGGACACCCACGAACCCGACCGTGGACCCCGGGCGGGCCACGGCGAAGGCCTGCTTCATGGCCGCGTCGTTGCCGACGCACTCGAGCACGGCGTCGCCACCGACGCCGCCGGTGATCTCCTTGACGAGCTCGGCGCCCTCGTCGCCGCGCTCCGCCACGACGTGGGTCGCACCGAACGCGCGGGCGATGGCCTGCCGGGGCTCGTGGCGCGACATCGCGATGACCTTCTCGGCGCCCATGGTGGCGGCCGCGAGGACGCCGCACAGGCCGACCGCGCCGTCGCCGACGACCACGGCGGTGCCGCCCTCGCGGACGCCGGCGGCCACGGCGGCGTGCCAGCCGGTCGCCATCACGTCGGAGAGGGTGAGCAGCGAGGGGATCAGCGAGGCGTCGGGCATCCCGTCGGTCTTGACCATGCTGCCCTCGGCCTGGGTGACCAGGGCGTACTCGGCCTGGCCGCTGGCCGTGAAGCCGAGGTTCTCGCAGGCGGCCTGCATGCCGGCGCGGCAGTGCGCGCACGTGTTGTCGCAGTGGTCGAACGGCACGATGACGAAGTCGCCGGGCTTGAACGACGTGACCGCCGAGCCGACCTCCTCCACGACGCCAACGCACTCGTGACCGATCGTCGAGCCCGCGTCGATGTCGTTCTCTCCGCGGTAGGGCCACAGGTCCGAGCCGCAGATGCAGCCGGCCGTCACCTTGACGACGGCGTCGGTCGGGGCGGTGATCTTCGGGTCCTCCACGTCGGAGACGCGGATGTCACGAGGGGCATGGATGGTGGTTGCACGCATGGTTGCCATCCTTGCAAAGGACCCGTGAGGTGCTGCATCGTGGAGGACTCCGGGCCGGCATGGCGGTTGTTGCAATATCTCACATGTGAGTTACCGTGATGCCATGAGCGAGGGATACAAGGGCCGCATCGGCAATCTGATCCGCGACGCCCGCAAGCACCGGGGCCTCACCCAGCACCAGCTGGCCGAGCTGCTCGCCACCAGCCAGAGTGCGATCAACCGGATCGAGAAGGGTCACCAGAACCTCTCCCTGGAGATGCTGGCGCGCATCGGCGCGGCGCTGGACTCCGAGATCGTCGCCCTCGGCGCCGGTCCCACGCACCTGCGGGTGACGGGGCCGACCACGCTGTCGGGCAGCATCGACGTCAAGACCTCGAAGAACGCCGGCGTCGCGCTCCTGTGCGCCTCGCTGCTGAACCGGGGCCGCACCACGCTGCGCAAGGTGGCCCGCATCGAGGAGGTCAACCGGCTGCTCGAGGTGCTCGGCAGCCTCGGTGTGCACACCAAGTGGCTCAACGCCGACAACGACCTCGAGATCATCCCGCCCAAGGACCTCGACCTCGGCAACATCGACGAGGCGGCGGCACGGCGTACCCGCTCGGTGATCATGTTCCTCGGCCCGCTGCTGCACCGCACGGACAGCTTCGAGCTGCCGTACGCCGGCGGCTGCAACCTCGGCACCCGCACCGTCGAGCCGCACATGGCCGCGCTGCGTCCGTTCGGCCTGGAGGTCAAGGCGACCGACGGCAGCTACCACGCGAGCGTCAACCGGGTCATCGAGCCGGGCCGCCCGATCGTCCTGACCGAGCGCGGCGACACGGTCACCGAGAACGCCCTGATGGCCGCGGCGCTGCATCCCGGCACCACCGTCATCCGCAACGCCTCGTCCAACTACATGGTCCAGGACCTGTGCTTCTTCCTGCGCAAGCTCGGCGTCGACGTCGAGGGCATCGGCACCACCACGCTGACCGTCACCGGGCGCAGCGAGATCGACGTCGACGTCGACTACGCGCCCAGCGAGGACCCGATCGAGGCGATGTCGCTCCTCGCGGCCGCGATCGTGACCAAGTCCGAGATCACCATCAAGCGGGTCCCGATCGAGTTCCTCGAGATCGAGCTGGCGCTGCTGGAGGAGATGGGCTTCCAGTACCACCGCTCCGAGGAGTACGTCGCCCTCAACGGCTGCACCCGCCTGGTCGACCTGACCACCAGGCCGTCGGAGCTGCACGCCCCGCTGGACAAGATCCACCCAATGCCGTTCCCCGGTCTCAACATCGACAACCTGCCGTTCTTCGCGGTCATCGCGGCGGTGGCGCAGGGGCAGACCCTGCTGCACGACTGGGTCTACGAGAACCGGGCGATCTACCTCACCGACCTCAACAAGCTCGGCGGCCAGGTCAAGCTGCTCGACCCGCACCGGGTGATGATCGAGGGCCCGACCTCCTTCACCGGCGCCGAGATCGTCTGCCCGCCCGCCCTGCGGCCGGCCGTGGTGATCCTGCTGGCGATGCTGGCGTCGAAGGGCACCTCGGTGCTGCGGTCGACGTACGTCATCCACCGCGGCTACGAGGACCTCGCCGAGCGGCTCAACCTCCTCGGCGCGAACATCGAGACGTTCCGCGACATCTAAGCGCAGCTGCGGACGTCGTACGTCGTGGCTGCGCGAGCAACCAGGACGTACGACGTCGGGCTGGCGCGGGTCAGCTGAAGAGCGTCTCAACCCACGCGCGGGCGGGGGCGCGCGAGGCCGGCGGGGCGACCATGTCCGCGGTGATGCGCGGCATGGGCGCGGTGTGCTGGCTGGCGTTGCGGTGCCAGTCGGTCTCGGACTCGATCAGGCTTCCCAGGTCGGCGCGCGCCAGGAAGATGCCGTGCCCGTCGGGGCAGCTGCTGACTTCCGCCTCGCCGTCGGCCCCGGTCAGCGACCGGGTGACCATCTCGGTGCCACATCGGGGGCAGCTCAGGGTCTCCATGTGACGACGCTACCGCTCTCCCCCCGGTGACCGGTGGGTATTGACGCGGACTCCCCGGAGGGCCGGGCGCGGCGGCGTTCGCGATACTTCTCGGCGTGACCCGACCCCGCACCGGACGCCCCTACCTCGACGAGGTCCTGCGCCGCGGCGGCGTGCTGGCCTTCGCCCACCGAGGCGGCGCCTACCACCCCGAACTGGAGGGGCTGGAGAACACGATGGCGGCCTTCCGGCACGCCGTCGAGCTCGGCTTCGACTACCTCGAGACCGACGTGCACGTGACCCGGGACGGAGTGCTGCTGGCTTTCCACGACCAGGTCCTCGACCGGGTCAGCGACCGCACGGGGGCGATCGCCTCGCTGACGCACGCCGAGATCGGCGAGGCGCTCGTCGGCGGCCGGGAGCGGGTGCCCACGTTCGCCGAGCTGCTCGACGCGTTCCCCGAGGCCCGCTTCAACATCGACCTGAAGTCCGACGGCGCGGTGGCGGCGCTCGCGGCGGTGGTCGCCGAGCGCGGCCTGTGGGAGCGGGTCCTAGTCGGGAGCTTCTCCCCCCGCCGGCTGCGTGCATTCCGCGAGCTCACGGACGGGCGGGTGCCGACCAGTGCCCACCCCCTGGAGGTGATCGCGTTCCGCGCGCTGCCGAGTGGTCGGCTCGCCGACCTGGTCACCCGCGGCCGGGTGGCCGCGCTGCAGGTCCCGCACCGACGCCGGCGGGTCACGATCGCGACGCCGGGGCTGGTGCGCCGCGCGCACGCCGCCGGCAAGCACGTGCACGTGTGGACGATCGACGATCCCGACGAGATGCGGGTGCTGCTCGACCGAGGTGTCGACGGCCTGATGAGCGACCGCACGGACATACTCAAGGCGGTGCTCCTCGAGCGTGACCTGTGGAGGGAACGGACATGACGGCGTCATCCGGCTTCGCCGACCTGACCCCGCTCACGCGGGCGAAGGAGCAGCGCGCCTGGTACTGGTACGACTGGGCCAACAGCGCCTACGTCACCACCACCGCCGCGGTCCTGTTCGCGCCGTACCTCACCTCGGTCGCCGAGAAGGCGGCCTGCGGCTTCGCGACCACCGACGACCGGAAGTGCACCGAGAACCTGCACGTCCTCGGGGTCGGGGTCTCCCCCGGCTCACTGGTCTTCTACCTGGTGACGGCCGCGACGATCCTCTCGGCGCTGGTCCTCCCCGTGGTCGGGGCGGCGGCGGACCGGTCGGCGCGCAAGACCACGATGATGGGCGCCTACGCCTGGTCCGGCGCGGTGGCGGCGATGCTGATGTTCTTCGTCACCGGCACCAACTGGCTGCTGGGCGCGGGGCTGCTCGTCGTCGCCACCCTCTTCCTGGGCGCGAGCCTGGTGGTCTACGACTCGATCCTGTGCCAGATCGCGGAGCCCGACGAGCGGGACCGGGTCTCGTCGCGCGGCTGGGCGCTCGGCTACCTCGGTGGCGGGCTGCTGCTGGCGCTCAACTTCGGGCTCCTCAGCGTGATGTCCGACAGCACGGAGCTCGCCGTCCGGATCTCGCTGTTCAGCGCCGGCCTGTGGTGGGCGGTGTTCACGATCATCCCGGTCCGCGGCGTCCGCAACCGGCCTCCGACCGACGTGGTGCCAGAGTCCGGGGGGCTGGTGCGGCAGAGCTTCGGACAGCTGTGGGAGACGCTCAAGGACCTGCGAGCCTACCCGGTCACGCTCACCTTCCTGCTCGCCTACCTCTTCTACAACGACGGCATCCAGACGGTGATCTACGCCGCCAGCGTGTACGGCGAGAAGGAGCTGCGCTTCGAGAAGTCGACGGTGCTGCTCGCCTTCCTCGTCGTGCAGTTCGTGGGCGTGGCCGGAGCGCTGGTGTTCGGCCGCGTCGCCGGGCGCGTCGGGACCCACCGCACGATCGTCGGGGGCCTCGTGGTCTGGCTCGGCGTCGTCGTGCTCGGGTTCTTCACGCCGGCCGAGAGCCTCGCGCTGTTCCTGGTCCTCGCCGTCTGCATCGGCGTGGTGCTCGGTGGCACCCAGGCGCTCTCGCGCTCCTTCTACAGCCAGCTCATCCCCCGGGGACGGGAGGCGGAGTACTTCTCGCTCTACCAGGCGTGCGAGCGAGGCACGAGCTGGATCGGCACGCTGCTGTTCGGTCTGGTCCACCAGTGGACCGACTCCTACCGGCCGGCCCTCCTCGCGCTGATGCTGCTGTTCGTCCTGGGTCTGGTGTTCCTGGTGAGGGTCGACCTCAGGCGGGGCATCGTCGAGGCCGGCAACCAGGCGCCGACGACCGCCTGAGCCTCCGGGCCGCGGTGTGACGGCGCCCATAGCCGTCGATTGTCGGAATCTTCTCCTGCCCACTACCGTTGAACGGATTGAGACGTCAACCCTCGGGGTACGGGTCGTGCGACGTCACGACTCCAGCCCCGAGCCGTCTCGGTCATGTCAACGGGGGCAATGAGATTTGGGAGGTGGCTCATGGCAGAGCGCACACTTCGTGGGGCGCGGCTCGGGGGCCAGAGTTTCGAGGACGAGCGCGGCATCGAGTTCGCGGCCCGTCAGCAGGTCGGCTACCGCTGCCCGCAGGCTCACGAGTTCGAGATCACGATGTCGGTCGAGGCCGAGATCCCCGCGGTGTGGGAGTGCCCGCGCTGCGGTGCCGAGGCGCTGAGCGTCGCCGGGATCCAGCCCGAGGTCAAGGCCGAGAAGCCGGCCCGCACCCACTGGGACATGCTTCTGGAGCGTCGCTCCGAGAAGGAGCTCGAGGACATCCTCAAGGAGCGCCTCGAGCTGCTGCGCGGTGGCGAGATCGGCCCCGCGCACCTGCACCGGGCCAACGCCAAGAAGCGCAAGGCGTCCGCCTAGGGCCTGCACGCCCTGGGCGCTGGGCTCGAACAGGCGGGCTCAGTCGTCCACGACCTCGCCCCGGACCACGGATCCCCCGGATCCAGGTCCGGGGCGTCGTGCGTTCGAGGCCAGCAACCGTCGGGTGACCACTTGGGTCAGCAGCCGACGCGCGAGGGGCCGGGTGAACGGCAGGATCAGCACGATCCCGAAGATGTCGGTGACGAACCCGGGGCTCAGCATGAGCGTCCCGCCGATCAGGATCAACGCCCCGTCGGCGAGCTCACGCGCGGGCATCCGCCCGTTGTCCAGGGCGCTGCGCAGTGCCTGCCACGCGCGGCCGCCCTCCCGCTTGATCAACCAGCTGCCGAGGATGCTGTCGAGCACCAGCAGCAGGATCGTCCACCACGGACCGATCACCTGACCCACCTGGATCAGCACATAGATCTCGACCAGGGGCACCACCACGAAGGCCACGAACAACACCCACGTGAACGTGCTCCGGCGCCGGGTCACGGCCGTCTCCGCAGCGCGCGGCGGACCTGGCCGGCCCGCTCGGTCAGGCCCCAGGCGGTGATCCGCTTGAGCGACTCGGCCGCGACCGCTCCGCTCATCTTCGAGTCGCCGCGCACGCGCTCGACGAACTCGATCGGCACCTCGCGGACCGTCAGCCCGTGGGCCAGCGTGCGGGCCACCAGGTCGGTCTGGAAGACGTAGCCGGTCGACTGCACCGAGGCCAGGTCGATCTTCTCCAGCGTCGCGCGCCGGAACAGCCGGTAGCCCGCGGTGGCGTCGCGGACACCGATGCCGAGCAGCAGGCGCACGTAGAGGTTGCCGCCGCGCGAGAGCAGCTCGCGTCGCCGCGGCCAGTTGACCACCGACCCGCCCGGGACCCAGCGCGAGCCGATCACCAGGTCGGCGTCGCCCAGCGCGTCGAGCAGCCGGTCCAGCTGCTCGGGCTGGTGCGACCCGTCGGCGTCCATCTCCCCCACCACGTCGTAACCGGCGGCGAGGGCGTGCGCGAAGCCGTGCAGGTAGGCCGCGCCGAGCCCGCCCTTGGCGGTCCGGTGCAGCACGCTCACCTGCGGGTCGGCCGCGGCGATCTCGTCCGCGATCCGTCCGGTGCCGTCCGGGGAGTCGTCGTCGACGACCAGGACGTCGACCCCGGGCTGGGCGCGCCGGAGGCGCTCCACGATCCAGGCCAGGTTGGGCGCCTCGTTGTAGGTCGGGATCACCATCACGACCTGTCCGAGACCATCGATGCTCACTGCGCGGCCCTCAGCCCTTCCGTCGTTCCTCGGTCGTCGCCGACACCGGAACCTCCCGGCGCCGGGTGTTCTCGGTCCGCTGCCGGTCCTGCCTCCGACGATACGGGACCAGCTCCAGCAGCAGGCCCAGGATCGTCACCCCGAGGCAGAGTCGTCCGGTCCACGCCCCCAGTCGCACCGCGGGGGTGGTGCCGCTGCCGAGCCCGACCTGCTGGACGAGCACGTCCTGGGTGCGTACGGCGGCGCTGTCGACCACGCTGCCGTCGGGGGCGATGATGCCGGTGATCCCGTTGGTGGCCGCCACCACCACCCAGCGCCCGGTCTCGATGGCCCGGAGCCGGCTGATCGCGAACTGCTGCTCGATCTGGGAGGTGTGGATGAACGTCGCGTTGCTGGTCTGGACGGTGACCAGCCGGGCGCCGTGGCGCAGCTGGGCGTAGAGCCCGTCGTCGTACGCCACGTCGAAGCAGATCGCGTCGGCCACCGGCACGCCGGCGATGCTGAGCGGCTGCTGGCGGGTGCCGCTGAGCATGTCGCGCGGGATGAGCGCGAGCCGGCCGAAGTTCTGGCCGTTGAAGAAGCGGCGGAACGGGATGTACTCGCCGTAGGGCACCGGGTGCCACTTGGTGTAGCGGTCCGCGGCGCCGGTGCCGGGGTTCCACACGATGCCTTGGTTGAGGACGTGGTCGGGGCCGGCGTCGACGATCGCGCCGACCAGGATCGGCACGCCGACGGCGCTCGACGCGGCCCGGATCCCGGCCGCGGTCTGCACGTCGCTGAACGGGTCGACCGCGGTGGAGTTCTCCGGCCAGACGACGAAGTCGGGTCGCGGCACCCGTCCCGCAGCCACGTCCTCGGCGAGGTCGACGGTGGCGTCGACGTGGTTCTGGGTCACCTGGCGGAAGTCGTAGAGGATGTCGTCGCCGTTGCCCGGGACGTCACCCTGGACGGCGGCGACGGTGGCGTGGTCCTCCATGTCGGGGTGGTAGGGCAGCCGGGCGGGGATGCCCGTCGCCGTGACGGCGACACCCAGCATCACCACGGCGCGCCACCGTCGGCCCGGGGCGGCGACCAGCAGCTGCGCGAGCAGGACGCCGATCAGGGCCAGCAGGAAGCTCACGCCGGTGCTGCCGACGTACGCCAGGGCGTCCGCGACGGGGGTGTCGGCGGTGGCGAAGGCAAGCCTCCCCCAGGGCATGCCGCTGAACGGCCAGGAGCTGCGGATCATCTCCATGGAGACCCAGGCCGCGGCGAACCACAGCGGCCAGGCCCGGCGGCGGGTGAGGACCGCGGTCACCGAACCGAGAACGCCGTAGAAGAGTGCCTCGATCCCCGCGAGCGCGATCCAGGCGTCGGTGCCGACCGCGCGCATCCAGAAGATCAGCGTGAAGTAGAACCCGACGCCGAAGGCGAGGCCCGGGAGCCAGGCTCGTCCCGGGCGCAGGCCGCGCGTGGTCAGCACGAAGCCGGCGACCGCGACGGGGACCAGGAGCGCGAGCGCGACGGGTTCGAAGGCCAGGGCCAGGGCGACGCCCGCCACCAGCGCGAGGGTCGTCCGCAGCAGCACGGGGGCAAAGGTACCCGTGCGGGCCGCGGTCGTCGGTCTTGCAGAGCTCCGGAGGGGGCCCGGACCCTTCGGACCAACTCGAGATCGACCGGCTGCCGAGGTCGAGCTGTTGTCTAGGGGGCCCGGATCCCCTCCGTATCCGCCCTCGCGGAGCGGACCGTCCTCCGCGAACCGGGTGGGAGGGATGGGTGGCACCCCATCCTCCGCCACGGCCACTCGGACGACGGTCCACCGGCCACGATCTGCACGAGCGGACGGGCTACCTTGGATCGTCTCCCGGGCGGATGTCAACCACCGCCTGACCTGCGCGAACACCCGAATGTGCAGGTCAGCGGCAGGTTCGCCGGCCGAGGATTTTGCCAAGTTTCACGCGCCCGGCCCGGCGTGTCGCCCCCGACGCGCCGAGGACCGGTGACGCGGCGTCACGCGCGGGGTGGTACGACGACCGTGCCCGTGGCGCTGGTGGCCAGGATCGGCTCGGCCAGCACCTCGGCGGCGCCCGGCTGCTCGGGGGTCGCGGCGCCGCGCGCGACGACGTGCACGGCGAACTCCATGACCCGCGACCGGGTGCCGACCCTGACCAGCTCGCAGGTGATCTCGAGGACGTCGCCGGCGCGGACCGGCGCGCGGAACTGCACGTCGGAGTACGACGCGAAGAGGCCCTCGTCCCCGTCGGTGCGGATGCACATCTCGGTGGCCACGTCCCCGAACAGGCCGAGGCTGTAGGCGCCGTCCACGAGGTTCCCCGCGTAGTGGGCGTGGGAGTAGGGGACGTAGCGGCGGTGCACGACGGTGGTGCCGATGCTCGGTGAGTCCATCAGGACGCCTTCCTCTCGGGGGCGAGGGCGAGCCGGTGGACGAGGAACGAGGCGACCTCGCCGGGCGTCGTACCGCGGCTGAACACGCGGTCCACGCCGAGCTCGGCGGCCATCGTCTCGTCGAAGCGCGGCCCGCCGACGATCAGCAGCGGCCGCTTGTCGGCCGGGTAGGACTCGCGGAACGCCGCGGACATCTCGCGGGTGTTGAGCAGGTGGGCGTCGCGCTGGGTGACCACCTGGGAGACCAGGACCGCGTCCGCCTTCTCGGCGCGGGCCCGCTCGACCAGCTGGGGCACGGAGACCTGCGCGCCGAGGTTCACGACCTTGAGCTCGCGGTAGTACTCCAGCCCCTTCTCCCCCGCGAACCCCTTGATGTTGAGGATCGCGTCGATGCCGACGGTGTGGGCGTCGGTGCCGATGCAGGCGCCCACGACCGTCAGGCGGCGGCGCAGCGAGCGCTTGACCGCCGCGTTGACCTCCTTGGGGGTGAGCAGGGGGTAGTCGCGCTCGACGACCTCCACCTTGCTGGTGTCCACGAGGTGGTGGACCCGGCCGTAGACCACGAAGAACGTGAAGTCCGGACCCATCGGCTTCGCGTGCACGACCAACGCGGGGTCCATGCCCATCTTGTTGGCCAGCTGGGCCGCGGCGCCCTCGGCCACCTTCGAGTGCGGGATGGGCAGCGTGAAGCTCAGCTGCACCATCCCGTCGCCGGTGGTGTCGCCGTACGGGCGGACGATGCGCCCCTCGGTCTTCGAGCTCACTTCTTCTCCTCCAGCAGCTCGGTGGCGGGGTTGTAGTAGGCGCCGGACTTCTTCGCGACGCCGTCGAGGCCACGGCCGCCGTCGGCGGGCCGCTTCATCAGGCCGAACGTGCCGTCCGCGATCGCCGCCAGCAGCGGCGGATCGCCGGCCGCGTCGGAGTCGGTCACGATGTCGTCGAGCAGCTCGATGGTCTCGGCGAGCACCTGGCGGGCCCGGTTGGCGATGAAGCCGTCCGGGGCGGGCCGGAAGTCCTCGTGCAGGTTGCCGGCCGCGTTCATCACGTAGCGGACGTTCTGCAGGGCCAGGTCGCGGTCGGAGAGCCACGGCGTCACGACGGCCTCGGTCATCATCCCGACCAGCAGGATGCCCTGGCCGGTCAGGGCGCCGGCGAGGTTGAAGAACCCGTCGAGCAGGTGGCCGCGGAACACGTCGCCGGTCATGTGCCGGGTCGGCGGCATCCACTTCAGGGGCGCCTTCGGGAACAGCTCCCGGGCCAGCAGCGCGTGGGCCAGCTCCATCCGGAACGAGTCGGGGATGTCGGGGTCGATCTCGAACGCGTGGCCCAGGCCGAGCTGCCAGTCCTCGAGGCCGGCCTCCTTGGCGAAGTACTCGTTGAGCAGCTGGCTGGTGGTGACCGTGTGCGCGGCCTCGACCGCGTCGGCGGTGGTGAGGTAGTTGTCCTCGCCGGTGTTGATGATGATGCCGGCGCGCGCGTGGACCTGACGGCTGAAGCGCTGGTCGACGAAGGTCCGGATCGGGTTGATGTCGCGGAAGAGGATGCCGTACATCGAGTCGTTGAGCATCATGTCGAGCCGTTCCATGCCCGCCAGCGCGGCGATCTCCGGCATGCACAGGCCCGAGGCGTAGTTGGTCAGCCGCACGTAGCGGCCGAGCTCCTTGCTGGACTCGTCGAGCGCCGCGCGCATCAGGCGGAAGTTCTCCTGCGTCGCGTAGGTGCCGGCGAAGCCCTCGCGGGTCGCGCCCTCGGGCACGTAGTCGAGCAGCGACTGCCCGGTCGACCGGATCACCGCGATGATGTCGGCGCCCTCGCGCGCGGCCTGTTGGGCCTGCGGGATGTCCTCGTAGATGTCGCCAGTGGCGACGATCAGGTAGATCCAGGGCTTGCGGGGGGCGTCGCCGTACCTCTTGATCAGGCGCTCGCGCTCGGTGCGCCGGGTGTCCATCCGCTTGATGCCGGTGCCGACCTGCCGCCGCGAGGCGGTGCGGGCGCGGGTGGCGTCCTTGCCCTCGGGAAGCCGGAAGGTGACCGAGCCGGCGGATGCCTTCTGGGCCAGGGTGGCCAGGTCGTCGGCCTCGCCCCGGAGCAGCGCGTCCCAGACCGGCAGTGCCACGCCGTGCTCGAGGCCGACGTCGGCGCGGACCACGTCGAGCAGCCGGTTGACCCAGGGCGTGCCGTCGGGGTCCGCGCCCTCCAGCCCCGCGAGGCGCAGGG
This sequence comes from Nocardioides sp. GCM10023255, assembly GCF_042653125.1. Classification (NCBI taxonomy): domain Bacteria; kingdom Bacillati; phylum Actinomycetota; class Actinomycetes; order Propionibacteriales; family Nocardioidaceae; genus Nocardioides; species Nocardioides sp. GCM10023255. The sequence goes on along the minus strand of NZ_JBHSHU010000005.1, from coordinate 497,755 downwards.
TCGCGCGCTCGACGGCGACGGTGGTGTGCTTCTTGGCCATCGTCACGATCGGTCGGCCGGCCTTGCGGGCCAGGGACCGGGCGTGCCTGACGGTGGTGGGGTCGAGGTCGAGTTTGCTCATGCCGCGTCCTGCTCGTCGCTGGTGTGGATGGTCCGGCCGGCCGAGACCGTGCGCAGCAGGCGCGGGAGCTCGGTGCCGGGGGTGAGGTCGGGGAGGTCGTCGCCGGTGAGCCCACCGGGGACGTCCCACACGGCCAGGTCGGCGCGGGCGCCGAGGTGGAGCGAGCCGCCGTCGTCGTCGCGCGCCGCGAACGCGCCGCCGCGGGTGTGCGCCTCGAAGGCGAGGGCGACGGGGAGCCGCTGCTCGTCGTGGTGGTGGTACGCCGCGGCACGGACGGCCGCCCACGGCCCGAGCGGCGTGACCGGGCTGTCCGAGCCGAAGGCGAGCCGGACCGCGGCCGTCTCCAGGGCCAGGAACGGGTTGGTGGCCCGCCAGCGCTCGCCGAGGCGGGCGGTGTACATCCCCTCGGGCCCGCCCCACAGCGCGTCGAACATCGGCTGCACGCTGGCCACGACCCCGAGCCGGGACATGGTGGCCACCATGGCGGTGGAGGGCATCTCGACGTGCTCGAGCCGGTGCCGGGCGCGCACGAGCCGCGCCGCGCCGAGCTTCGCCTCCGCCGCCTCGAAGCCGGCCCGGATCTCCTCGAGCGCGGCGTCGCCGATGCAGTGGAAGCCGGCCTGGATGCCGGCCTCGGTGCAGGCCACGACATGGTCGCGGACCTGGTCGGCGGTGACGTAGGCGTGGCCGCAGGTGTCGGCCCGGTCGGCGTACGGCGCGCTCAGCGCTGCCGTGCGTGAGCCGAACGCCCCGTCGGAGATCAGGTCGCCTGCCAGCCCGGCGACGCCGAGCCGGCGCGCGGTGTCGACGGCCATCAGCTCGCCCCAGTAGACGGTGGCGCGCAGCCCGACCTCGGCTGCCGCCTGCCGGACCGTCTCGATCTCGTGCTCGGGGCCGATGTGCGGGGCGGCGTTCTCGTGGAAGCCGACGATGCCGCGGGCGGCCATCGCCCGGCAGGCCGCGCGGGCGGCCTCGAGACGGTCCTCGGGAGCGATCAGGCTCTCGAGGGTGGCGCGGACGGCGTGGTGGGCGTCGCGCTCGACGCGCCCGTCGGACGTCCAGCCGTCGAGCTGCTCGAGGCCGGGGACCAGGCCGGCCAGGGCCGGGGAGACGACCGAGGAGTGGCCGTCGACGCGGGTGAGGTAGCTGCGCCGCCCGGGTGCGGCACGCTCGAGCTCCTCCCCCGTCGGCGGCCGGCCCTCGGGCCAGTCGGTCTCGTCCCACCCCTGGCCCACCAGGACGCCCGCCTCCGGAGCCCGGCGGGCGTGGGCCGCCAGCGCGTCGAGGGAGGAGGCCAGGCTGGCGCTGCCCGCGAGGTCGAGCCCGGTCAGGGCGAAGCCGGTGCGGACGGTGTGGACGTGGGAGTCGGTGAACGCCGCGGTCAGCAGCGCGCCGCCGAGGTCGACCACCTCGTCGGCGCCGTCCCAGGCGGCGGCCCGGTCCTCGTCGCCGGTGAAGACGACCCGCCCGTCCTCGACCGCCAGCGCGGTGGCGCGGCGGCCGGAGCGGCCGTCGCGGACCACTCCGTTGCGGAACAGGGTCCGGGTCACGCCGGTGCCTCGTGCGCCAGGCGCGCCTCGAACAAGCGGCGCACACCGGCGTTGTCACGGAGCAGCTCGAGGGCGTACGCCGCGTGGCCGGGCGTGTAGCCGGTGCCGACCAGCATGGTGACGTCGGCGGCCAGGCCCTCGGCCCCGAGCGCGGCGGCGGAGAACGAGGTGGCCATGGAGAAGAAGATGACGGTCCCCCGGTCGGCGGTGGCGAGGATGGCGCCACCCTCGCAGCCGGGCACGTCCACGCAGACCACGGTGACGTCGGCCGGGCCGCCCGCGGCCGTGACCGCGTCGCGCAGGCCGATGGGGTTGCGGGCGTCCGCGACGACGACCTCGTCGGCGAGGCCGGCCTCGCGCAGCTGTGCGGCCTCGCGCTCGTGGGGGACCACGCCGATGGTCCGGGCGGCTCCGGCGTGGCGGGCGGCGGCCAGGCTCAGCGAGCCGGACTTCCCTCCGCCGCCGATCACGGCCACGGTGGGGGCGGCGTACTGCTGCACGACGCGGGCCGTCAGCGCGGGCGCGCCGCAGACGTCCATCACCGACAGCGACAGGTCGGCCGGCAGGTCGTCGGGGATGACGGCGGCGATGGAGCGGCCGAAGAGCACGGCGTACCCGTCGCAGGGCACCTGCTCCCCCAGTCCGTCCCAGGCGCGGAGCCCGTCCTCGATGACCAGCGGGGTGAGGGTCAGTGAGACCAGGGTGGCCACCCGGTCGCCGACCGAGAGCCCGAGGGGCGACTCGGGCCCGACCTCCTCGACCGTGCCGACCAGCATCCCGCCCGAGCCGGTCTCGGGGTTCTGCATCTTGCCGCGCGCCGCCACGATGTCGAGGACCTCGGCGCGGATCGCTCCCCCGTCGCCGGCGTGCTTGCGCTCGAGCTGGCGGTACGACGCCGCGTCGAGGTTGAGCTTCTCCACCCGGATCCGCACCTCGTCGGGCCACAGCTCGCGGCGGGTGTCGAGGCGCTGCGCCGCCTGCGGCAGCACCACCGTCTCGTCCAGGACCCGGTGCAGGCCGGTGGGATCACTGAGTCGCGCGGTCATGACCGTGGGTCCTCCGTCGTTCGAGGTCTTTGACAGGAAGTCTTGCGGCGCGGCATTGGACGCGCCGTACATTCTCCTCGTACTCTGGCAGAGGAGGCGTGGCTCACACAAACACGCCCGCCCCTGACACGCCGCACCACGACGTACCCCCTCATCGGAGGAGCCCTCATGAGCATCGAGACCAGCATCGGTCTGGAGACCGGTCAGCCCTACCCCTACCAGCGGGTCGAGCTGGTCGAGCCCGACTGGACGCGCTTCCCCGGGTGGAAGGACGTCACCGCCGAGGAGTGGGAGTCGGTGCAGTGGCAGCGCGCCCACTGCGTGAAGAACGTCCGCCAGCTGCGCGAGCTGCTCGGCGACCTGGTCGACGAGCGGTTCTACGCCGACCTCGAGCGCGACCAGGCCGAGCGGGCCACCATGTCGATGCTGGTGCCGCCGCAAATGATGAACACGATGGTCCCGCACGAGGTGCCGGCCGGGCCGGGCTCGCTGACCGAGGCGTTCTACGCCGACCCGATCCGGCACTACATGATCCCGGTGTTCGGCGACCGTCGCACCGACTGGTCCTCGCACCCGCACGCCACCCGCGACTCGCTGCACGAGCACGACATGTGGGTGGCCGAGGGACTGACCCACCGCTACCCCACCAAGGTGCTGGCCGAGCTGCTGCCGACCTGCCCGCAGTACTGCGGCCACTGCACCCGGATGGACCTGGTCGGCAACTCCACGCCGGTCATCGACAAGCTGAAGTTCGCCGGCAAGCCCAACGACCGGCTCGGCGAGATGATGGACTACCTGCGCCGCACGCCCTCGGTGCGCGACGTGGTGGTCTCCGGTGGCGACGTGGCGAACATGCCGTGGCCCCGGCTCGAGGACTTCCTCACCAAGCTGCTCGAGATCGAGAACATCCGCGACGTCCGGCTCGCCACCAAGGCCCTGATCGGTCTCCCCCAGCACTGGCTGCAGGACGACGTCCGCAGCGGCATGGAGCGGGTCGCGACGATCGCCCGCGACCGTGGCGTCTCCATCGCGATCCACACCCACACCAACCACGCAAACTCGGTGACCCCGATGGTGGCGAAGGCGACCCGGGCGATGCTGGACACCGGCATCCGCGACGTGCGCAACCAGGGCGTGCTGCTCAACGGCGTGAACGCCGACCCGCACGCGCTGCTCGACCTGTGCTTCCGCCTCCTCGACGGCGCGCAGATCATGCCCTACTACTTCTACATGTGCGACCTGATCCCGTTCTCGGAGCACTGGCGGGTCTCGGTCGCCGACGCGCAGCGGCTGCAGCACCACATCATGGGCTACCTCCCCGGCTTCGCCACCCCGCGGATCGTGTGCGACGTGCCGTTCGTCGGGAAGCGCTGGGTCCACCAGCTCGCCGACTACGACACCGAGCGCGGCATCTCGTACTGGACGAAGAACTACCGCACCTCCATCGAGGCGGCCGACCCCGCCGCGCTGGAGCGCACCTACGAGTACTACGACCCGATCCACACGCTGCCCGAGTCCGGTCAGCAGTGGTGGGCCCAGCACGCCGACCTCGACTCCTCGGCGCTCAAGGCCGCCGAGATGGCCGAGGCCTCGCGGCGTACTGCTGCGCTGCAGGCGTTCTGAGCGAGGCGGCCTGATGCAGGACTCCCCGGCTGGCCGGGGAGTCCTGTGCTTGTCGGCCAGTGCACCGGTCGACAAGCACAGGAGATGGTCGACAAGCCTCGCCGTTTCTCCACAGATCTGCCATGGCTCGGTTATGAGGCGCTGATCCGGGCGAGAGTCCCGATCATGGATCCTCGACTCAAAGCCATCGCCGCACAGTGCGGAGCCTTCCTGCGCCGCGAGGCGCTGGCTCTCGGGTACGACGACCGCGCCATCGCCAAGCAGGTCAGCAGGGGTGCGTGGGTGCGCGTGCGGACGGGCGCGTTCGTCCCGGCCGACGTGTGGGCATCCCTTGACGACGTCGGTCGCCGTCGTGTCGTCGTCAAGGCGGCCCTCCGCACTGTTCGGACCCATGTGGTGGTCTCCCACACCAGCGCGGCCGACGCGCTCGGAGCGGCAGTCTGGGAGCTGCCCGACGACGTGCACCTCACCAGGACCGACGGCCGCGCGGGCAGGAGCGCCGCCGGCATCAAGCAGCACCGCGGGGGTGTGCGCGTCGACGACGTCACCCGCCGGGAGGGTCGGCTGATCACGAGCGGCACCCGCACTGCACTCGACATCACCACGATCGCCGACGTCGAGCACAGCCTCGTGACGGTCAACGACCTGATCCACCGGGGTGAGACCTCCCAGGACCTGCTGGTCCACGCGCTCGAGACGCGCACGTACTGGCCCCACTCCCTCACCAGCGACCTCGTCGTACGGCTGGCCGACGGGCGAGTGGAGTCCGTCGGGGAGTCCCGCGTGCTCTTCCTGTGCTGGGCGCAGGGGATCCCGATGCCGATTCCCCAGTACGAGGTGAAGGACCGGTCCGGGCACGTCATCGCGCGCGTCGACTTCGCCTGGCCGGAGCTGGGCGTGTTCCTGGAGTTCGACGGCAAGGTGAAGTACGAGCACTTCCTGCGACCGGGTGAGTCCGTCACCGATGCGGTGCTGCGGGAGAAGCAGCGCGAGCAGCTCGTGTGCGAGCTCACGGGCTGGCGGTGCATCCGCATCGTCTGGGCCGACCTCTACCAGCCGGAGCGAACCGCGGCGCGGATCCGGGCGCTCTTCCGCCCCAGCTCGATCATCGCTTGAGCCGACCTTGTCGGCCAGGTCCTGTGCTTGTCAGCCGTTGCAACGGTCGACAAGCACAGGAGTCACCGGCCAGCCGGTGAGTCCTGCAGCCCTACACCACCGAGCGGTTCTCGTACGGCGTGGAGAGCACGATCGTGGTCCGGGTGGAGACGTTCGCGGCGGAGCGGATCCGGGCGAGGAGGTTCTCGAGGTCGGCGGGGGTGGGGACTCGGATCTTGAGGATGTAGGACTCCTCCCCTGCCACCGACCAGCAGGACTCGATCTCGCGGATGTCCTGGAGCCGCTCGGGTGAGTCGTCGGGCTGCGAGGGGTCGATCGGGCGGATCGAGATGAACGCGGTCAGCGGCAGGCCGAGCTGCTCGTGGTCGATCGTGGCGCCGTACCCGTGGATCATGCCGCGCGACTCCAGCCGCTTGACCCGCTGGTGGACGGCGGAGGTCGACAGGCCCGTGGCCTTGCCGAGGTCGGTGAAGGACATCCGGCCGTCGGCCGCGAGCAGCTCGAGGATCTTGCGGTCGGTGGGTTCGACGTCGGCCGGGGTCACGCCGCTCAGACTAGCGGTCCCGGCGTGGCAGGATGCGGCTCGTGACCAGGGATGAACAGGGCCGTCTGATGCTGCTCGACACGGCGTCGATGTACTTCCGCGCCTTCTACGGCGTGCCGGAGATCAAGGGGCCGGACGGCACGCCGGTGAACGCCGTCCGCGGACTGCTGGACTTCATCGCCCGGCTGGTCACCGACTACCGCCCCACCGACCTGGTGTGCTGCTGGGACAACGACTGGCGTCCGCAGTGGCGCGTCGACCTGCTGCCGTCGTACAAGGCGCACCGCGTCGAGGAGGAGGTGGAGTCCGCCCCCGACGTCGAGGAGGTGCCCGACCCGCTCCAGGTGCAGATCCCGGTCATCCTCGAGGTGCTCGAGGCGTTCGGCATCAGCGTCGTCGGCGCCGACGGCTACGAGGCCGACGACGTCATCGGCACGCTGGCGACCAAGGCCGGCAAGCCGGTCGACATCGTCACCGGCGACCGCGACCTGTTCCAGCTCGTCGACGACGAGGCCGAGGTGCGGGTGCTCTACATCGCGCGCGGCGTCGGGCGGCACGAGCGGGTCACCAACGACTGGGTGCGCGCCAAGTACGACATCGACGCCCGCCAGTACGCCGACTTCGCGACCCTGCGCGGCGACGCCAGTGACGGGCTGCCCGGTGTCGCGGGGGTCGGGGAGAAGACGGCGGCGACCCTGCTCGGCCGGTTCGGCGACATGGAGGGCATCGTCTCCGCGGCCCACGACCCCGACTCCGACATGGGCCCCGGCCCTCGCGGCAAGATCAAGCAGGCGGCCGACTACCTCGAGGTGGCGCCGCGCGTGGTCGCCGTCGCGCGCGAGCTCGACCTCGGCGACGCGGTCACCGAGCTCCCCCGGACCCCGGCCGATCCCGAGCGGCTGCTCGACCTCGCGCAGCGCTACGGCCTGGAGAGCCCGGTCCAGCGCCTGGTCGAGGCCCTGACCCACGACTGAGACCGGTCACCGGAGCATCTCCTCCACCGCGATGCGCGCCGCCGACGGGCAGCCCTTGGTGAACCCGTAGAACGGCCCGAAGTCGCGCGTGGCCGCGAACCCGGTCACGTAGAGGCCGGGCAGGCTCGTCTCGAGGCCCTCGGAGAGGTCCGGGAAGCCGTCGGTGACCGAGACCCGGTCGAGCACGCCGGCGAGGTACGGCACCCGGGCCAGGTCGGCCCGGTAGCCGGACGCGAAGACCACGTGGTCGACGACCAGGCCGTCGCCGTCGGAGAGGGTGAGGCGTACGACGTCCGGCTCGTCGCAGTCGACCGAGACGACCTCGCTGCGCGGGTGGCGGTGCACCACGTCCGGCTGCATCCTCGGCACCAGCCAGGGCTCGAGCGTGAGCCGGCCGACCTGCCAGAACTCCTGCGCGACGGCGGACTGCTCAGCGGCCGGCAGCCGGCGCCACCACCCGCGGGTGGCCATCGTCTGCTCGACGTAGTCGTCGACGAACGACCAGCTCACCCTCGCGAAGTCGGGGGTGTCGTGGCGGTGCACGACGTCCACGCGTTCGGCCCCGTGGTCGCACAGCAACGCCGCCCACTCGTAGGCGCTCTGCCGGCCACCGATCACCGCCACCCGCGCACCGGCAAGGTCGTCGAACGACACCAGCTCGCTGGTGTGCGAGCGACGATCGGCGGGCACGGCGTCGTACCACTGCGGGAGCTGGGCGAAGTGGGCGACGCCCGGGGCCGCCAGCACCTTCTCCGCCGTGATCACGCCCCCGTCCTGCATGTCGGCACGGAGGACGCCGTCCGCCTCGGTCAGGTCCCGCACCAGGCGCTGCTCGACCGCGAGTCCCTTGCGTTCGGCGAACCAGTCGGTGTGGTCGAGGAAGACCCCGATCGGGATCGGGTCGTGGTCGGCAGCCGAGAGACCGCGGTCCTCGAAGAACGCCTCGAAGGTGTGCTCACCGTCGGCGTCGAGGTGCCAGTCCGGACCTGAGCGGAGGTACATGTCCGCCGGCATCCGGTCGCGCCAGAACGACATCGGGTGACCGACGACGCGGGTGCGGATGCCGCGGCCGCGCGCGTGGGCCGCGGCGGAGTACGCGTAGGGACCCGCCCCGATCACGAGCAGCTCGGTGTGGTCGGCCATCGGCTCTCTCCCTCGACGAGTGTGACGCCTCCTCGCACGCTAGCCCGGTTGCGCGTCGGCGGGGCCGGAGGTCTCGACCGGGTAGGTGTCCGGGGGGTCCGTACGGTGGGCCCATGAGTCGAATCGCGATCGTCGGCGGCCACGGACACGTGGCCCTCCATCTCCACCCCGAGCTCGTACGCCGTGGGCACACCCCCGTCGCCCTGGTCCGCAAGGAGGAGTACCGCTCCGAGCTCGAGGGTCTCGGCGCCGAGGTGCGCCTGCTCGACATCGAGAGCCAGGACGCCGCGGCATTCGCCGAGGCGTTCTCCGGCTGTGACGCCGTGGTGTTCGCCGCGGGCGGCGGGCCGGACGGCAACATCGAGCGCAAGCGCACCGTCGACCTCGAGGGCAGCCTGAAGTCGATCGAGGGCGCCCGGACGGCGGGGATCGGCCGCTTCGTGCAGGTCTCGGCGATCGGGGTCGACGACCCGCTGCCCGAGGACACCGACGACGTGTGGCGTGCCTACGTCGAGGCCAAGCGTGACGCCGACGCCGCACTGCGCGCCAGTGACCTCACCTGGACCATCCTGCGGCCCGGTCGGCTGACCGACGACCCGGCCACCGGGCGGGTCGCGCTCGGCCCGGACGTGGCCCGCGGCGAGGTCACCCGTGCGGACGTCGCGGCCGTCGTCGCTGCCGTCCTCGACGAGGACGCCACCGCCGGCCAGCAGTGGAACCTCGTGGGCGGCGACGTGGAGGTCGACCGTGCCGTGCAGGAGGCCGGTCGCGGCTAGCAGCGGCGACCGGTGGACGCCCACCGCAGTGGGCGCCCACCGGCCTCGCAGGTCACCGTCCGACAGGGGATCAGCGGTTCCCTGGAAGGTGTCGGTCCTGAGCTCTCGACCAGCGAGGGGCCATCGCCGACGGCTCGCGGAGCTGTGACCAAGTCCCGCGCAGAGGCCCACCCGCGGTCGGGACGCATCGGGGGAACACCCCTGCTCCCCCCGGGCGACTCGCGGGACCGCCGGCACCGCCCGGTCACAGGACTCAGGAGCGACGCCGGCTGAGCTTCTGACGCCAGCCCAGGAGCCGGTCGGCGGCGCTTCCAGGGCGTGGACCCAGTCCCGAGCCAAACTTGCGGGTCTTGCGGAACCCACCGGTTGGCGCCGGGGACGGGTCGGCTCAGTCGGTCAGCCCGGAGTACGCCACCACGCCCCGTCGCAGCCGCGCCACGACCTCGCGGGCGGTGCTGCGCAGCGGCAGGTCGCCGGCGGCCTCCGCGACCTGGCCGGCCAGGTCGAGGAGCTGTTTCATCCAGCGCACGAAGTCGCCCGCGGCGAGGTCGCTGGCGCCCAGCACGTCGTCGAGCTCGTCGCCCTCCGCCCAGCGGTAGGCGACCCAGGCGAAGCCGAGGTCGGGCTGGCGCAGGAAGTCGAGGCGGTGCTCGCGCTCGAGGGCGTCGAGCTCGCCCCACAGCCGGACCATCTCCCCGATCGCGTCGCGCACCGGTCCCCCGGGGATGCGTGGCGAGGTGGCGTCGTCGGGTCGGCGCGCCTCGAACACCAGGACCGACAGGGCCGCCGCGAGCCCGGAGGGCGACAGGTCGTCCCACAGGCCGTGCCGCAGGCACTCGGCCGCCAGCAGGTCCATGTCGGAGTAGATCCGGCGCAGGTAGCGGCCCCGGGGCGTGACGGTGTCACCCTCGAGGTAGTCCAGCGCGGTGAGCACCTCGCACACCCGGTCGAACTGGCGGGCCACGGTGTTGGTGCGCTGCTCGACGCGACGCTTGAGGGTCGCCGAGTCGCGCTCCAGCTTGAACCAGCGCTCCGCCCAGCGGGCGTGGTCCTCACGCTCGGGGCAGGCGTGGCAGGGGTGCGACTTGAGCTGGTCGCGCAGCCGGGCGACCTCGCGCTCGGTCCCGGAGTCGACCGGCGGCTTGCCGCCGCGGTCGCGGCCGTTGCCCTTGCCGGGGTACGGCGGGGCCAGGTCGTGGGTGCGCGAGCGCAGCGCGGCGGCCAGGTCGCGCCGCATCTGCGGGTTGCGCCCGTTGAAGTTCCTCGGCACCCGCAGCCGGGTCAGCGCCGCCACCGGGGTCGGGAAGTCCATCAGGGCCAGTCGCCGCGCCTGACGCTCGGCGGTGACGACGTACGGCCGCGGGCCCTCGGCCGACATGCCGGGGTCGATCACGACGGCGTACCCGGCGAACTTGCCGGCCGGGACGTCGATGACGTCACCGGGCTTGAGGCGGGCCAGCGAGGCGAGGACCTCCTCGCGCCGGTCCGCCCGGCGGGCCCGCGAGGCGTCCCTCTCGACGTCGCTGATGCGGCGGCGCAGGGCGGCGTACTCCATGAAGTCGCCGAGGTGACAGGTCGCGGCCTCGCGGTAGCCGTCGAGGGCGTCCTCGCTCTTGCGCAGCTGGCGGGCGAGCCCGACCACGGCCTTGTCGGCCTGGAACTGGGCGAAGGACTGCTCGAGCAGCTCGCGCGACCGCTCCCGGCCGAACTGGTGGACCAGGTTGACCGCCATGTTGTACGACGGGCGGAACGAGGAGCGCAGCGGGTAGGTGCGGGTCGAGGCGAGGCCGGCGAGCTCGCGCGGGTTCATCCCGGGCTGCCACAGCACCACGCCGTGTCCCTCGACGTCGAGGCCTCGGCGGCCGGCCCGGCCGGTCAGCTGGGTGTACTCCCCCGGGGTGATGTCGGCGTGCGTCTCGCCGTTCCACTTCGAGAGCTTCTCGATGACCACGGTGCGCGCCGGCATGTTGATGCCGAGGGCCAGCGTCTCGGTCGCGAACACCACCTTGCACAGGCCGCGCATGTAGAGCTCCTCCACGCACTGCTTGAACGCGGGCAGCATCCCGGCGTGGTGGGCCGCGACGCCGCGGGTCAGCCCGTCGAGGAAGTCGTGGTAGCCGAGGACGTGCAGGTCCTCCTCGGGCAGGTTGCGGCAGCTGGCCTCCACGAACGCGTAGATCTCGTCGCGCTCCTCCGGGGAGGTGAGCCGGATCCCGGCGTTCAGGCACTGGGTGACGGCCGCGTCGCAGCCCACCCGGCTGAAGATGAAGACGATCGCGGGCAGCAGGCCCTGGCGGTCGAGGCGGTCGATGACGTCGAAGCGGCTCGGGATCCACACCCGTCGGCCGTTGCCGACCGCGTGCTTGCTGGTGCCGCGGCGGTTGCGGTCGCGCGGCGAGCGCCGGTCCCTCATCCGGCTGCTGGCCCAGTCGTCGCGAGCGACCTTGAGCAGCTCGCCGTTGACCGGCGCCCCCTCCTTGACGAAGCCGGCGGCGGCGTCGACGTCGGAGTCGGCGAACAGGTCGAGCAGGCGCTTGCCCACCATCACGTGCTGGTAGAGCGGCACCGGGCGCCGCTCCTCCACGATCGTCGTGGTGTCGCCGCGCACGGTCTCGAGCCACTCGCCGAACTCCTCGGCGTTGGACACGGTCGCGGAGAGGGAGATCAGGGCCACCGACTCCGGCAGGTGGATGATCACCTCCTCCCACACCGCGCCGCGGGCCCGGTCGGCGAGGTAGTGCACCTCGTCCATGACGACGAAGCCGAGGCCGAGCAGGGTCCGGGAGCCGGCGTACAGCATGTTGCGCAGCACCTCGGTGGTCATCACCACGATCGGCGCCTCGCCGTTCACGGTGTTGTCACCGGTCAGCAGGCCCACCTGGTCGGGCCCGTAGCGGGCCACGAGGTCGTTGAACTTCTGGTTCGAGAGCGCCTTGATCGGGGTCGTGTAGAAGCACTTGCGGCCCGTGGCCAGCGCGAGGTGGATCGCGAACTCGCCGACGATGGTCTTGCCCGACCCGGTGGGCGCGGCGACGAGGACCCCACGGCCCTCCTCGATCTCCTTGCAGGCGCGGACCTGGAAGTCGTCGAGGGGGAAGTCGTAGAGGCTCTCGAAGTCCCGGAAGACCGGGTGCTCGCGCCCGCGACGGTAGTCGGCGTAACGCTCGGCCGGGGAGAGGTCGTCCGCCGTGCTCATGGCTCCACCCTAGGGTGCGTCCCTCAATCCGGGGCCGCAGGCACCCGGGGTGAGGGACGTTCGCTGGTCCCGGGTCTAGGCGAGCACCGTCAACGCCCCGGGCGCGCACTCGACCGTCAGCGGCAGCGGACCGAAGCGTTCGCCGTCGGCGTACGACACGATGCCCGGCGCGGCCACGGTGACACGACGGACCCGGTGGTGCTCGTACTGCGGGTGGGTGACGTGGGTGCCCTTGAACAGCTTGGGATAGGTGCGGACGAGGTCCGGCTTGGTCATGGTCTTGATGATGACCACGTCGAGGAGGCCGTCGTCGAGGACGGCGCCCTCGGTGATCCGCAGGCCCCCACCGAAGGACGGACCGTTGCCGATCGCGACCAGCATCGCGTCGAGACGCAGCGGGGTGCCGTCGAGGTCGAGGGTGTAGGGCAGCGGCTCGAAGGTGCGCAGCTCGGCGAGGGTGGCGATGTTGTAGCGCATCTGGCCGCGTGGCCAGGTCATCCGGTTCGCCCGCTCGTTGACGATCGCGTCGAAGCCGGCAGCCATCACGGTGACGAAGTACTTCGAGCCGCTGCGGGCCAGGTCGATGGTGCGGGTGCGCCCGGCGATGATCCGGTCCGCGGCGGCCGCGGGGTCCTTGCGCGGGATGTCGAAGTAGCGGGCGACGTCGTTGCCGGTGCCGGCGGGGACGATGCCGAGCCGGGTCGTGGTGGTCGCCACCGCCTGCGCGCCGAGGTGCACCATCCCGTCGCCGCCGCACACCACGAGGGTCTCGACGCCGTCCACGACGGCCCGGCGCGCGAGGTCGAGCGCCTCGTCGGCGTCGCGCCCCTCCAGGCTGCGGACCGTGAGGCCGGCGTCGCGCAGCCGGGGCAGGGCCACGTCGCGGGCCCGCGCACCGCGACCCTTGCCGGACGTGGGGTTGGTCAGGAACGCGATCTCACGGGAGCTGCCGGCCACGGGGTGGACCCTAGCGGCCCGGAGCGCCGCCGCGTCGCGACTCGACACCGATGCGCAGCCGTGCCGCGAAGTGGTCGGCCGAGCTCCCCACCGCCTTGGCCAGCCTGCTCAGCGCCTCGAGCACGAGGTCGGCGTTGAACGAGGTGCCGGGCACGGCCAGGGTGGGCCGGTCCTCGAGCTCCAGGAGCAGGATCTGACCGTGCCGCCACGCCTGGTGGGCCCGCTTGCGGACGTCGTCGCTGGCGACCGGCACGGGGTAGGCCTCGTCGATGGCCAGCAGGTCGCAGGGGACGTCGTGCAGGGTCCCGTCGTCGGCGTCGGCGTGCAGCTGGCCCGAGACGTGGTGGCCGCTGCGCACCCCGGTCAGCGCCGTCCAGGTCACGTCGGAGACCCCGAGCCAGTCCGGGAGGTCGAACGGGTCGAGGTCTCGGAGGAGGTCCTTCATCAGCGCGGTCACAGCGGCGACAGCTCGTCGTCGGCCCACTGGTCGGTGCTGCCGCTGTTGCGGTGCCGGGCCCGGTCGACCGCACGCGCGATCGCCTCGGCCACGAAGAACAGCACCAGCATCGGCAGGGCCAGCATGAGCATGGAGAAGGGATCGGTGGACGGGGTGGCGACCGCCGCGAACACGAACGTGCCGAGCACGATCCAGGGCCGGTAGCGCCCCAGCGCCTTGCCGGAGACGACCCCGGCGAGGTTCAGCATGATCACGAACAGCGGGATCTCGAACGCGATGCCGAAGACCAGCAGCATGCGGGTGAGGAAGCTGAAGTACTCCCCGAACTCGACGAGGTTCTGCAGCCCGGCCGGGGTGAAGCCGATCAGGACCTCGAGGCCCTTGGGCAGCACGTAGTAGCCCGTGGCGACGCCGATGATGAACAGCGGGCCGGCGATGGCTGCGAAGATCCGCGACCACTTCTTCTCGTGCTCGTGCAGGCCGGGCACGATGAACGCCCAGATCTGGTAGAGCCAGTAGGGGCTCGAGACCACGATCGCCGCCACGCCGCACAGCTTGAGCTGGAGCATCAGCGGGCCGGTGGCGCCGGCGACGTACGCCGTGGTCTGCGTCTTCTGCCCCAGCTGCACCCGGGCGTCGTTGTAGGGGTTCAGCACGAGGTCGAGGAGCTGGTCGTAGAAGACCAGGGCGACCGCGAAGACCACGACCAGGAACAGCACCGACCGGATCAGCCGGGCGCGCAGCTCCCGCAGGTGGTCACCGAGCGCCATCCGCCCGTCAGCGCCCACCGGGTGGTGGGGACGGCCACGGAGCAGGTCGACGAGTCCGGCGATGGACAACCGAGGGCCCGGTCAGGCGTTGTCGTTGCGGCGCAGGCGCTCGCGCTCGGCGTCGAGCTCGGCCTGGCGTGCGTCGAGCTCGGCCTGCTGCCGGGCCTCGATCTCGAGCTGCTCCGGGGTCTGGCCGGAGGTCTTGCCGGTCGTCGCGTCGTCGTCCATCAGGCCCTTGGTCTCGGCCTTGAAGATGCGCAGCGCACGCCCACTGCCGCGGGCGAGCTCGGGGAGCTTGGCGGCGCCGAAGAGCAGGATGACGACAGCCAGGATGAGCAGCAGCTCCGTGGTGCCGAGATTGGCGATCATTGGCGTGATCATGAGGTCCTCATCGTGGGGGGTGCAACAGAGCCGAGTCTACGCCGGGTCACGAATAGAGCCCGAGCGCGGCTCGGGCGGCCGCATGGAAAGATTCGGTGAACTCTCGGGGTGAGACGACCCTCGCGTGCGGTGCCAGCCGGAGCAGCAGGCGCTGCAGCCAGCGGTCGTCGGCGACCAGCAGGTCGACCTCGAGACCGCCGCCGTCGAGCGGCCGGACGTCCTCCACGGGGTAGTACTCGACCACCCACCGGGCCGCCGGGTCGAGGTGGAGCGTGACCGTCGTGGTGTCCGAGGACCGGGCGAACAGGCCGTCCGCGAGGTCCCGCGGGGCCTGCGGCTCGGTCTCGATGTGGGCGTCCAGCACCTCCGCCGCATGGATCCGGTCGAGACGGAACAGGCGGGGCGCCTCCGCGCTGTGGCACCAGGCATCGAGGTAGGCGAAACCGTGCGCGGACACCACGCCGCGCGGGTCGACGGTGCGATCGGACTGCTCGTCGCGGGACGGGACGTAGTAGCTCAGGCGCACCTGCCGCTGCTGCTCGGCCGCCTCCCGCAGCCGCGCCTCGAGGCGCACCAGGTCGGGGGTGGTCGGCTCCTCGCCCGGGTCGATCTGGGCGGCCGCGGAGCCCTCGGCGGCGGCCGCCTCGAGCTTGGCCAGGGCCCGGTCGACCACCTCGCGGGTGTCGTCGCCGGCTCCGTTTCGCAGCGCCCGGAGCGCCACGATGATCGCGGTCGCCTCCGTGGGCGAGAGCCGCAGCGGACGGGCGAGGTAGTCGGCGTTGGACACCCGGATCACGCCGTCGCCCTCGTCGCCCTCGAGGGCGTCGAGGTCGACGTCGATCAGGTCGTCGGGGTATCCGCCGGGCAGCCCGCACATCAGGAGGACCTTGAGGTCGCGGACCAGCTGGTCGGGCGCGACGCCGAGGGCCGTCGCGGCCTCGTCGAGGCGCACCTGGCCGCGGGCGTGCAGGAACGGCACCAGGGTGAGCAGGCGGGCGACCTGCTCCTTGGCGGCCGCCTGGACCGGAGGACGGGCGCTCATGCGGCCCCCTCCCCCGCGTCGGCCACCACGGCCGAGAGCCGCTCGACGATCCGTTCGCGCAGGTCGGTCGGCTCCTCCACGCACACGTCCGCGCCGTAGCCGAGCAGCTCGTCGGCGAGGCCGGGGCCGCTCCGGGACACCGTCAGCCGGTCCCAGGAGGTGCGGTCGTCGGGGCCGGGAACGCCCGGCTCGACCTTCTCGGCATTGCGGCGCAGCGCGAGGCCGGCGCCGGACCGGACCAGCACGACGGCCCGCTCGGTGGTCGGGGCGGGCGCCAGCCGTCGGGCGGTGGCGCGTACGTCGGTGCCGGGCGGGACGTCGTACGACCCGGGCCTGCCGACCCGCCGGGCCTCGCCCTGGACCCGCGAGAGCCGGAAGACCCGCTCCTCGCCGCGGTCGGTGTCGAGCCCCACGGCGTACCAGCGGCCGGAGTAGCGGACGACGCCCCACGGCTGCAGGTGCCGGGTCGTGGTGGTGGTCTCACCGGGGCGGCGGTAGTCGAACTCGACCGGGCAGCGCTCCTGGGTGGCCTCCCAGAACACGTCGAAGGACGGCTCGTCGGCGGTGAGCCGCGGCTCGGCGATGTCGAGCGCCGACACGTCGAGCGGGACGCCGAGGGCGGTGAGCTTGCGGACCGCCTCGGTGGTCGCCTCGGCCAGCCGGGCGTGCGACCACACCCGGGTGGCCAGGCCGATCACGGCGGCCTCGTCGGCCTCGAGGCTGATGTCCGGCAGTGCGAACCGGTCCGCGGGGATCCGGTAGCCGGGCTCGTCCTCGAAGTAGGCGTCCATGCTGCCGACCTCGATCGGCACGCCGAGCGAGCGCAGCTCCTCCTTGTCCCGCTCGAACATCTTCTCGAAGCCCTCGTGCGAGGAGCCCGGGTAGAGGATCGTGCGGATCCGGTCCTTGCTCACGTAGTGGCGCTGGACGAGCAGCATGATGAGCAGGTTGAGCAGGCGCTCGCTCTTGCGCGCCGCCGACCCGTTCATGTGCTGCTCCTCCCCCTCAGATGGCCACTGCGGTGGCTACTTGGCCTTGATGATGTCCACGACGAAGTAGAGCGTGCTGTTCGCCGGGATGTTGCCCTGCGCCTGGGCGCCGTACCCGAGGTCCGGCGGGATCTGCAGGAGCACGCGGCTCCCGACCTTGACACCCGAGAGGCCGTAGGTCCAGCCCTTGACGACGCTCTGCAGCGAGAACGGGACCGGCTTCTTCGAGTAGCTCTCGTCGAACGGCTCCTTCGCGCCGTACACCTGGCCGAGGTAGTTCGCGGTGACCGTCATCTGGTCGGTGACGGTCTCGCCCTTGCCCTCCTTGATGACGCTGCGCAGCAGGTCGCCGTCGGCCTTCGGCTTCGGCAGGCCCTTGAAGTCGAGACCGACCGGCTCGCCGTTCTTCTCGATCACGCCGGGCAGCTTGGAGGGCGCGACGTCCTTGGGCTTCGGCGCCGCCGGCGGCTCGACGAGGTCGATGATCATCAGGACGCTGTCCTTGTTGCCGATGCCCATCTGCGGGTTGCCGGCCTCGCCGAAGACCTTGTCTGCGGGCGTGGTGACCGCGATGCGCGAGCCGATCTTCTGGCCCGCGATGGCGTCGTTGAAGACCGGGCTCAGCTGGTCGCCGAGGGTCAGCTCCTGCGGCTGGCCGGCGTCGTAGGTGCTGAAGGCCTTCTTCTCGGTGACGCCGTTGCCGATCCAGATCTGGGCGCTGACCTGGTCGCCGTCGGACACCTCGTCGCCGTCGCCCTCCTCGATGGTCTCAGTGTCGACGCCCTCGGCCTTGAGCTCGGACTTCCAGTCGACCTTCGGCTCCTCGCCGGGCGAGCCGGAGATCGAGACCGCGTCCAGCGGCGAGGACGCGGAGGAGGAGTCGTCGCCACAGGCGGACAGGCCCCCCAGGAGCGCGACGGGCAGCAGGACGGACGAGAGGCGACGAAGTCGTCGAGACACGAGATTCACCTTCGGGAGAGTGTGCAGGACAGCGCGGGTCACCCTATCCGCAGCGGCTGAGAGAACCCGGCAGCCGGGTCACATTCCGTCGATGAGGCGCTGC
Organism: Nocardioides sp. GCM10023255; assembly: GCF_042653125.1. NCBI lineage: Bacteria > Bacillati > Actinomycetota > Actinomycetes > Propionibacteriales > Nocardioidaceae > Nocardioides > Nocardioides sp. GCM10023255. Next base: position 480,007 of record NZ_JBHSHU010000005.1, on the reverse strand, counting down.
ACGCGCTCGTCGTACGCACGGAACGGGTCCTTGCACAGCACCGTGCGCTGGGCCTGGTCGTTCAGCTTCAGGTGCACCCAGTCCACGGTGAAGTCGCGACGGCGCTCCTGCGCCTTGCGGATGAACTCACCGCGCAGCCGCGCCCGCGTGGTCTGCGGCGGCACCGACTTGGCCTCGAAGATCTTCAGGTCGGTCGTCACCCGCGCGACCGCGCCCCGCTTCTCCAGGAGGTAGTAGAGCCCGCGGCCGCGGTGGATGTCGTGGTAGGCCAGGTCGAGCTGGGCGATCCGGGGGTGGCCCAGCGGCAGGCCGTGCTTGGCGCGGTAGCGGTCGATGAGCTTCCACTTGATGACCCAGTCGATCTCGCGGTCGATCAGGCTCAGGTCGTCGGACTCCACCGCCTTCAGGCTGCGCTCCCACAGGTCGAGCGCCCGCTCGATCAGCGGCGTGCTGATCTCGCGGCGGTCCACGAAGTCGCGGGCCTTGGAGAGGTACTCCGCCTGGATCTCCAGCGCGCTCGCCTCGCGGCCGTTGGCCAGCCGCACCTTGCGTCGGCCGGTGACGTCGTGGGAGATCTCGCGGATCGCGCGGATGGGGTTCTCCATCGTGAGGTCGCGCATCACCACGCCCTCCTCGATCATCCGCAGCACCAGGTCGCAGCTGGCGACCTTGAGCATCGTCGTCGTCTCGCTCATGTTCGAGTCGCCGACGATGACGTGCAGCCTTCTGTACTTCTCGGCGTCCGCGTGCGGCTCGTCGCGGGTGTTGATGATCGGCCGGCTGCGGGTCGTGGCGCTCGAGACGCCCTCCCAGATGTGCTCGGCGCGCTGGCTGACGCTGTAGCTGGCCCCGCGGGGGGTCTGGGTGATCTTGCCGGCCCCCACGATGATCTGGCGGGTCACCAGGAACGGGATGAGCACGTCGGCCAGCCGGGAGAACTCCCCCGCCCGCCCGACCAGGTAGTTCTCGTGGCAGCCGTAGGAGTTGCCGGCGGAGTCGGTGTTGTTCTTGAACAGGTAGATCTCGCCGGCGATGCCCTCGTCGTGGAGCCGCTGCTCGGCGTCGAGAAGCAGCCCCTCCAGCACCCGCTCCCCCGCCTTGTCATGGGTCACGAGCTCGACGACGTCGTCGCACTCGGGGGTGGCGTACTCCGGGTGGCTGCCGACGTCGAGGTAGAGCCGGGCACCGTTGCGCAGGAACACGTTGCTGCTGCGCCCCCAGCTGACGACCTTGCGGAACAGGTAGCGCGCCACCTCGTCCGGGCTGAGGCGGCGCTGGCCCTTGAACGTGCACGTCACGCCGTACTCGTTCTCGATACCGAAGATGCGCCGGTCCATGCTCGTCAGCCTAGGCGCACGCTGGTGGTCCGTGTGGGCGCAACCACCGATCAGACCCCGAGAATCGGTGACGGGGGGCAATTGATGCGGTTTGGTCCCCAACCGCATCCATCAGGGCCGATCTCATGCAGTTGCCGACCAATCGACGAGGGTGGTCTGCCGGCGCCAGCGGTTCATCACCCTCTCCCGGCCGATCTCCGAGTACATCGAGTTGTCCACCATCCGTCGCCACCTCGCGAGCCGCGACAAGACGTGTGGCCGCCCCAGCGCCCGGTCGATCTCGTGCATCAGGACCAACGGGTGGTTGATCAGGTCGTCGAGCACATAGCCACGGCGGACGTACGACGTGCCGGTCCACCCTCGTTCGCGGCGCAGGTCGGTGGCCTGCTGCTTCTTCGACCGGTGGTGCTCCCCGTCGTACTCGTGGAGGAAGGGGGTCCCGTCCACCAGCAGGTCTGCACGGCCGAGGTGACGGCCGTCGTCGGCGTACAGATCGACCTGCGGGGTGACGCGCACGCCCATGACCGTGTGGAAGACACGCAAGACGGTCTCGCCGCCCGACTCGGCCTTCGCGTGCGAGAGCGCCCACGCCGCCCTGAGCACGCGGACGCCCGGACGCTTGCTGGCCAGGATCTTGTCCATCCGGTCGTCGTCGATGTGCCCGAGGCGTCGGGCGGAGTCGATCATGATGGCCAGGTCCAGCGACCCGCAGTCGCGCGCCGCCCGCAGAAGGATCTCCTCCGGGGCGTCCACCGGGAGGCCCATCGCCTCGATCGGTTGCGGCTCGCGCACGAGTCGCGAGCAGATCAACCCCGGTCGTCGGGGTCTGTTGTCCTTCGTCCGCACCGCCGCGAAGACGGGCAGCTGCTCGGGGAGGTGCGGGAGCTGCCACCCCAGGAGCCTGGCGGCCGTCACGTGCGTGAAGACCGCCTCCTCCGGGAGGACGAGGAGGATGGCCCTGAGGTCCCTGACCAGCTCCTCGTCCAGGCCAAGTCCTTCCCGCTTCTTCAGGTAGAGGCCGTGCGCGACACGTCGGTGGTCGGCCAGGCGGACCTCGCCGCGGATGGGCGCGTCGTCATCAGCTTCGGTGTCGGTGTCGCTGTCAGTCATGCACCAGAGAGTGCGTGTTCGCGAGGACTCCGCGAGCCGGCCTCAGCTGGGCTGTGGACACCGGACGCGACTGCGTGCTCTGGGGATGACTCCTGGCGGCGTCAGACGTGCGGTTTGGTCACCAACCGCATCGATCCGGCGCAGATCCATGCGGTTGGGGACCAAACGGCACCATCAGGTCCCGCGAGCGCGATCAAGCGGGAGGCGCGACCGGGGGCTCACCGTCAGAGCTCGGCTCGTCCAGCCGCTCCGGCTCGGCGTGCCTTCCGGGCCCACGCTCGCCGAGCAGCTGCTCGAGCCGGGTGGGACGCAGCCGGATGAACTTCCGCGGCTGGGTCCGGGTGCGGTCGAGGACGGCGACCTCGAGGTCCTCGGTCGGGATGACCCGGTCTTCGCTGGCTCCGTTGTCGGAGGCGGTGTGCCCCAGGGCCGACACGGCGACCTTCAGCGCGTCCGCGAGGGACCCCCCCTCGGTGTAGTGCTCCTTGAGGTACTGCCCCACGGTGTCCGCCTGGCCGCCCATGACGGCGAAGCCGTGCTCGTCGGCGACCTGGCCGTCGTAGGTGAGCCGGTAGATCTGGTCGTCCGACGCCGCGTCGCCGATCTCGGCGACGAAGATCTCGACCTCGTAGGGCTTCTCGCCGCCGCTGGAGAAGATCGTGCCGAGGGTCTGGGCGTAGGCGTTGGCCAGCCCCCGCCCGGTGACGTCGCGGCGGTCGTAGGCGTAGCCGCGCATGTCGGCGAGCCGGACCCCCGCGATCCGGAGGTTCTCGAACTCGTTGTAGCGACCCACCGCGGCGAACGCGATCCGGTCGTAGATCTCGGAGACCTTGTGCAGCGCCTGGGAGGGGTTCTCGGAGACGAACAGCACGCCGTCGGCGTACTGCACCGCGACCACCGAGCGCCCCCGGCTGATGCCCTTGCGGGCGAAGTCGGCCCGGTCCTTCATCAGCTGCTCGGGCGAGACGTAGAACGGCATGCTCATCTCAGCGGTCTCCTGCCTCGAGCTGGGCGGCCGGTCCGTCGGGGCGGTTCATCCGGCCGGCGATGACACGGTCGGCGATGGCCGCGACCTCGGTGTCGGGCAGGCGCCGGCCGCCGTCGGCGGTCATGACCTGGACGACCGGGAAGATCCGGCGGGTGATGTCGGGGCCACCGGTCGCCGAGTCGTCGTCGGCGGCGTCGTACAACGCCTCGACCACGGCCTGCACCGTCTGGTCGGCGGTGAAGTCGTCGCGGTAGAGCTTCTTCAGCGAGCCGCGGGCGAACAGCGAGCCGGAGCCGACGGAGTGAAACGCCGTCTCCTCGTAGCGCCCACCGGTGACGTCGTAGCTGAAGATCCGGCCCTGGTCGTGGTTGAGGTCGAAGCCGGCGAACAGCGGCACCACCGCGAGCCCCTGCATGGCCATCCCGAGGTTGGAGCGGATCAGCGCGGCGAGACGGTTGGCCTTGCCGTCCATCGAGAGCGTGCTGCCCTCGATCTTCTCGTAGTGCTCGAGCTCGGTCTGGAACAGCCGCACCATCTCGACGGCGAGCCCGGCCGTTCCGGCGATGCCGACGGCGGAGAACTCGTCGGCCGGGAACACCTTCTCGATGTCGCGCTGGGCGATGATGTTGCCCATCGTGGCGCGGCGGTCACCGGCCATCACGACGCCGCCCGGGAACGTGGCGGCCACGATCGTGGTGCCGTGCGGGGCGAGGTCGCCCGCGTGTCCTTGGGGTACGGCGCGCCGGGACGGCAGCAGGTCCGGTGCCTGGGCGGCGAGGAAGTCGCTGAAGGAGGACGTGCCGGGCTGCAGGAACGCAGCCGGCAGGCGGGGATCCGTCACTGGCCACCCTTCTGGATGAACGACTTCACGAAGTCCTCGGCGTTGGTCTCGAGGACGTCGTCGATCTCGTCGAGGATCGCGTCCACGTCGTCGTCGAGGGCTTCCTTGCGCTCGGCGACGTCGCTCTCGGGAGCGACCTCGGTCGACTCCTCGGTCTCCGAGGACTTGCGCGGTTGCTTCTGCTCCTGTGCCATGTCTCTCCTTCGGCTCGGTCCGACCCTATCCACTCAGCGGGTGAGAGCGGCGAACAACGCCTCGGCTGTCTCACAGCGGTCGAGCAGCTCGCCCACGTGGGCCCGGCTGCCGCGCAGCGGGTCGATGGTCGGGACCCGCTGCAGCGACTCGCGGCCGGGCAGGTCGAAGATGACGGAGTCCCAGGATGCGGCAGCGACGTGGTCGGCGTACTTCTCCAGGCAGCGGCCCCGGAAGTAGGCGCGGGTGTCCACCGGCGGGTCGTGCATCGCCGCCTCGATCGAGGCGTCGTCGAGCAGCCGCTCGATCTTCCCCAGCCCGACGAGGCGGTGGTAGAGCCCCTTCTCGGGACGGATGTCGGAGTACTGGTAGTCGATGAGCTGCAGCTTCGCGTCGTCCCACGAGAGCCCGTCGCGCTGCCGGTACTGCTCGAGGAGCTTGAGCTTGGCGACCCAGTCCAGCTCCGTCGCGCACAGCATGGGGTCACGCTCGAGCCGGTCGAGGACCGACTCCCAGCGGGTCAGCACGTCGACGGTCTGCGGGTCGGCGTCGGCTCCGTAGCGGTCCTCGACGTACTTCTTGGCGAGGTCGAGGTACTCCAGCTGCAGCTGCAGCGCCGTCAGGGAGCGGCCGTCGTGCATCTTCACGGTCTGCCGAAGGGTGGGGTCGTGGGAGACCGCGCGCAGCGCCCCGACGGACCCGTCGATGCTGAGGTCGCGGGTGATGAACCGGTCCTCGATCATGGCCAGCACGAGCGCGGTGGTGCCGACCTTGAGGTACGTCGAGACCTCGGCGAGGTTGGCGTCGCCGATGATGACGTGGAGGCGGCGGTACTTCTCCGGGTCGGCGTGGGGCTCGTCGCGGGTGTTGATGATCGGCCGCTTGAGCGTGGTCTCGAGGCCCACCTCGACCTCGAAGAAGTCGGCGCGCTGACTGACCTGGAAGCCGTGCTCCCGGCCGTCCTGGCCGATGCCCACACGGCCGGCGCCGCACACGACCTGGCGGCTGACGAAGAACGGCGTGAGGTGCCGGACGATGTCGGCGAACGGGGTCGAGCGCCGCATCAGGTAGTTCTCGTGGGCGCCGTACGACGCCCCCTTGTTGTCGGTGTTGTTCTTGTAGAGCACGATCGGAGCGCCGCCCGGCAGCTGCCCGGCGCGGCGTGCGGCGTCGAGCATGACCTGCTCCCCCGCCTTGTCCCAGCGGACGATGTCCAGCGGGGAGGTCACCTCGGGCGTGGAGTACTCGGGGTGCGCGTGGTCGACGTAGAGGCGGGCCCCGTTGGTGAGGATGACGTTGGCCAGCCCCATGTCCTCGTCGGTCAGCTGCGAGGGATCGGCGATCTGGCGGGACATGTCGAAGCCACGCGCGTCGCGCAGGGGCGACTCCTCCTCGAAGTCCCACCGGGCGCGGCGGGCCTTGACGGTCGCCGACGCGTAGGCGTTCACGACCTGGGAGGACGCGACCATGGGGTTGGCCAGGGGCTGCCCCTGCACGGAGATGCCGTACTCGACCTCGGTCCCCATCACCCGTCGAACGCTCATGCGATGAGACTACGTGGTGGGACCGACGACGGGCCGGGCCGCTCGCCGGACGAGCGGCCCGGCCCGAGCCCCTCAGCGCAGCAGCCGCGAGAGCCGCGGAGCCGTGCGCGGGGTGAAGGTGGTGCCGGTCTGCGACTTCACGCCGTTGACCTTGCGCAGGCTGACGGTGAGGGGCACCGCCTGGGTGGTGCTGGCGTCGCTGTTGCAGCCGTAGACGAGCGGGCGGTTGGCCTTCAGGTGCACGACGTTCGTCTGCGAGATCTGTCCGGTGTAGGCGGCGTCCTGCTGGTACTCGTACAGGTGGGCGCCGGTGATGTCGTTGGCGAGGAGCTTCTGCTTGTCGATCAGCGTGCACACCAGGTACGGGCTGGCGTCCACGCTGGTGTACAGGCCGAACATGGACACCAGGTAGTCCCCGGTCGGGACGCTCACCTGGTACAGGTTCGGCGCGGGCATGGGCGCACCCGCGGTGCCCGTGCGCAGGCGGAGGGTCCGGGGGGCGACCTGGTCGGCCTTCAGGCCGCCGAGCCTCTCAGCGTTGAGGTGCTTGACCAGCTTCGAGCTCGACACCGTGAGCGACGGGGACCGCTTCCCGGACCGCAGCGCGAGCGCCGGCCCGCTGTCGGTGTTGGTGATGGTGGTCGCCCGGCTCGCGCTGTTGGACTTGCCGAGCAGGACGCTGTGACCGGTGGCCGCATAGCTGACCGCGTCGGCGCCGACGGTCAGCAGTGCTGCCGCGGACAGCACGGCGACCGCACTGCGCCAGGTGGATGGCGTGATGGACATGGTTCTCCCGGGGGTGGAGGCGCACCCGGTTGTGCGCCGCCGCCCAGTCCACTCCCCCAGAGGTCCCGGCCACCACGGCCTCCTCGGGTCATCCGCGGCCACCCAGCCGGGGCAGGCCGCATCACCCGGATGGGGTACCTCGTTCGTGCGATGGGGGGCACGGACGGGCCGGCTGCGGGCATGCTGGGGACATGGGGTTGTGGTCCACGCAGGTCGTGCCGCGGCTGACCGACCTGTCACTGTCCAACGACGAGATCGGTCGCTTCCGCGACGTCGCGTGCACCGGCCTGCACGGCCGGGTGCTCGAGATCGGGTTCGGGAGCGGCCTCAACCTCACCCACCTGCCGCCCGAGGTGTCCTCCCTGGACGCGGTGGAGCCCTCCGAGGTCGGCTGGGCACGCTCCGCGGCGCGTCGCAGGTCCGCGACGGTGCCGATCCGCCGGGTCGGGCTGGACGGGCAGCGGCTGGAGGCGCCCGACGCGTCGTACGACGCCGCGCTGGCCACGTTCACGCTGTGCACCATCCCCGACGTGGCGGCGGCGCTCGCAGAGGTACGCCGGGTGCTGCGACCCGGCGGCACGTTCCACTTCCTCGAGCACGGCCTGGCGCCGGACCCGCGGGTGGTCCGCTGGCAGCACCGCCTCGAGCCCACCCAGCGGCGGCTGGTCGGCGGCTGCCACCTGACCCGGGACGTACCGGCCCTCCTCGAGGCGGCGGGGCTCGAGGTCGTCGAGCTGCGTCAGGAGTACCTGCCCGGACCGGCCGTCTCCCGGCCGTGGACCTACGGGTTCCTCGGGACCGCGAGGCGCCCGGAGTAGGTTCGCCGGCGTGAGCGAGACCGACAACTCCGACCGGGCCCTCGCGGCCGCCGAGGCGCTGGGCCTGGACTTCACCGTCACGCGGCACGGGCCGGTGCGGTCGCTGGAGGAGGCCGCCGCCGCCCGTGGCGTGAGCCCGCGCCAGGTCATCAAGACCATGGTGGTGCGGGTGGCCGAGGGTGACCACCGCTTCGTCCTGGTCCCGGGCGACCGCGAGATCGCGTGGCCGAAGCTGCGGGCCCTGCTCGGGGTCAACCGCCTCTCGATGCCGAGCGCCGACGCGGCGTACGACGTCACCGGCTACGTGCGCGGCACGATCACCCCGCTGGGCAGCACCACCCCCCTGCCGGTGATCGCCGACGAGGCCGTGACCGGGACGGTGAGCCTCGGCGGTGGCGCGCACGGCGTGGCCCTGACCGTCGACGCGGCCGAGCTGGTGGCCGCGCTCGACGCGACGGTGGCGGACGTCACCGACCCCGTGTCGTGACACCGCTCGGGCGCCCCCACGACCGGGGTGCGCCCGAGCGGACCGTGCTCAGAGGTACTGACCGGTGTTGGAGACGGTGTCGATGGAGCGGCCCGGCTCGGTGCCCTGCTTGCCGGTGATGAGCGTGCGGATGAAGACGATCCGCTCGCCCTTCTTGCCGGAGATGCGGGCCCAGTCGTCCGGGTTGGTCGTGTTGGGCAGGTCCTCGTTCTCCTTGAACTCGTCCACGCAGGCCTGGAGCAGGTGCGAGACCCGCAGCCCGTGCTGGTCGTGCTCGAGGAAGTCCTTGATCGCCATCTTCTTGGCCCGGTCGACGATGTTCTGGATCATCGCGCCCGAGTTGAAGTCCTTGAAGTACAGGACCTCCTTGTCGCCGTTGGCGTAGGTGACCTCGAGGAAGCGGTTCTCCTCGGTCTCGGTGTACATCCGCTCGACCGTGGCCCGGATCATCCCGGCCACGCAGGCCTCCCGGGACCCCCCGAACTCGGCGAGGTCGTCGGCGTGCAGGGGCAGCGTGGTGGTGAGGTACTTGCTGAAGATGTCGCGGGCCGACTCGGCGTCGGGGCGCTCGATCTTGATCTTCACGTCCAGGCGGCCGGGCCGCAGGATCGCCGGGTCGATCATGTCCTCGCGGTTCGAGGCGCCGATCACCAGGACGTTCTCCAGCAGCTCGACGCCGTCGATCTCGCTGAGCAGCTGCGGGACGATGGTGTTCTCCACGTCGGAGGAGACACCGGAGCCGCGGGTGCGGAACAGGGAGTCCATCTCGTCGAAGAACACGATGACGGGGGTGCCGCCGCTGGCCTTCTCGCGGGCCCGCTGGAACACCAGCCGGATGTGACGCTCGGTCTCCCCGACGTACTTGTTCAGCAGCTCGGGGCCCTTGATGTTGAGGAAGTAGGACTTCCCCTCCTGGCCGGTCTTCGCCGCGACCTTCTTGGCCAGCGAGTTGGCGACCGCCTTCGCGATCAGCGTCTTGCCGCAGCCGGGCGGACCGTAGAGGAGCACGCCCTTCGGGGGCTTGAGCTGGTGCTCCTTGAACAGATCGGGGTGCAGGTAGGGGAGCTCGACGGCGTCGCGGATCTGCTCGATCTGGTTGCCGAGGCCACCGATCGACTCGTAGGCGATGTCCGGGACCTCCTCGAGGACGAGCTCCTCGACCTCGGACTTGGGCACCTTCTCGTAGACGTAGCCCGCGCGGGAGTCCAGCAGCAGGGAGTCGCCGGCCCGGATGGTCTCGCCGCGCAGCGGCTCGGCGAGGCGCACCACGCGCTCCTCGTCGGCGTTGGCGATCACCAGGGCCCGGTCGCCGTCGGCGAGGAGCTCCTTGAACATCACGACCTCGCCGACCTGCTCGAAGTCGAAGGCGGCCACGACGTTCAGGGCCTCGTTGAGCATGACCTCCTGGCCGCGCTGCAACGAGTCCAGGTCGACCGACGGGCTCGCGTTCACGCGGAGCTTGCGCCCGCCCGTGAACACGTCGACGGAGTCGTCCTCGTTGCGCGCGAGGAAGGTGCCGAAGCCGGCGGGCGGTTGCGCGAGCCGGTCGACCTCCTCCTTGAGCTTCATGATCTGGTCACGCGCTTCACGCAGGGTCTGGGCGAGACGCTCGTTCTGCGACGTCATGCCCGCCAGCGAGCGCTGCGCGTCGGCGAGCCGGAGCTCGAGACCGCGCGAGTGAGCCGGTGCGTCCGTCAGCCGGCGGCGGAGATCAACGACCTCGGCCTCCAGGAAGCGCACCTGGTTCGCGAGCTCGTCGGGGCTGCGGCCACCCGTGCTGGAAACGCCTTCCGTGTTCGACATCAGCGTCACCTCCTGTGGTTGCGACCCTACCCGCGAGAGCGACGGACGGAAGAGGAAGACCACGGGTGTTGGTCACGATTTCGCGACGACCGGGGCACGGGAACGCGTGCGGTTTGGTCACCAACCGCATGCCCCCGACCCGAATCGATGCGGTTGGGGACCAATCCGCATCGTCCTGGGTCGGCGGCTGCGGATCCCCGCAGGTGCCTGCGGTTTGGTCACCAACCGCATGTCCCTGGCTCGATTCGATGCGGTTGGGGACCAATCCGCATCGTCCTGGTTCGGCGGCTGCGGATCCCCGCAGGTGCCTGCGGTTTGGTCACCAACCGCATGTCCCCGACCCGAATCGATGCGGTTGGGGACCAATCCGCACCTCTCTCACTCCGCCGGGTCGGTCGGCACCCCGGCAGGACGGGGGCCGGTGTAGTCGGGCCCGTACGCACCGGGCGCGGGCCGCCGCTTCTTCAGGGGCGGCTTCTGGCCGGGGGCCATCCGGCGGGCGGTGACGAGGAACGCCGTGTGCCCGATCATCTTGTGGCCGGGGCGCACCGCGAGCCCCTCGACGTGCCAGTCGCGGACCAGCGACTCCCACGCCTGCGGCTCGGTGAAGCCGCCGTGCACGCGCACCGTCTCCACGAAGCGGGAGAGCTGGGTCGTGGTGGCGACGTACGCGCAGACGATGCCACCGGGCCGGAGGGCGTCGGCGGTGGCGTCGAGGCACTCCCACGGGGCGAGCATGTCGAGGATGACGCGGTCGACCCGCTCCCCCGACGCCGGCAGCGCCTCGGCGAGGTCGCCGAGGGTGAGCGTCCAGGCGGGGTGGGTCTGCCCCTCGGGGGCGCCGAAGAACTGGCCCACGTTGCGGCGGGCGACGTCGGCGAACTCCTCGCGACGCTCGTACGACGACACCCGGCCCCACGGCCCAACCGCGCGCAGCAGGGAGCAGGTGAGCGCACCCGAGCCGACGCCGGCCTCGACGACGTGGGCGCCGGGGAAGATGTCGGCCATCGCCACGATCTGGGCGGCGTCCTTGGGGTAGACGACGGCGGCGCCGCGCGGCATCGAGACGACGAACTCCGAGAGCAACGGCCGGAAGACGAGGTACTCCCCGCCCGCCGACGAGGTGACCGTGAAGCCTTCCTCACGGCCGATGAGCTCGTCGTGGTCGAAGTGTCCGCGGTTGGAGAAGAACCGCTTGCCGGGCTCGAGGCAGATGTTGTGGCGGCGGCCCTTCTGGTCGGTGAGGCGGACCCACTCGCCCTCGCGCAGCGGCCCCCGGTGCACCCCTGACCAGGCCTCCTGGGGCACGTCGGGGGCGTCGGAGACGGCGGGGCCGGTCTCCTCGTTCGGGCTGCTCGGCACCACGTCGGACATGGGCCGAACCCTACGAGACGCGACCGCCGCGAGCGTCAGTGGGCGGAGGCCCGGAACGCCCGGTCGACGTCGGACGTCGCGAGCACCCCGAAGATGCTGCCGTCCTCCTCGAGGAGGAGGTACTCCGCTGCGGGGGTGCGGGTCAGGGCGAGGATGAGCTCCTCGCCGCTGAGGGTGGCCGGGAGCGAGAGCCCGTCGCCCAGCGTCCGGGCCACGGTGGACACGGCGACCCAGGGTCGCCGCTCCTCGGGGGTGGCGACCAGCGCGGCCTCGTTGACGACGCCGACGGGGTGCCCGCTGCCGGTGACGGTGACGATGCTGCCGGCCTCGGCCTCCTGGGCGCGGCGCACGGCCTCGGCGAGCGGCAGGTCGTCGGGGACGGCGAGGGTACGCCGCGCCAGGTCACGGGCCACGAGGTTCGGGAGCCGGCGGCGCAGCCTCGCCGAGGCCATCGCGGCGGTGGCCCCCGACCAGAGGAACGCGGCGATGATGAAGGCGAGGAAGTAGTCGATCGGGTCGGGGCCGCGGCCCGAGGGCAGCACGACGCTCTGGAGGAACGGCCAGGCCAGCACCGCCACCGCGGTCACCCGCCCGCCCCAGCCGGCGACGATGGTGCCCCGGTGCATGTTGCCGGTGGCACCCCAGACCGCGGACTTCAGCACCCGGCCGCCGTCCAGCGGCAGGCCGGGCACGAGGTTGAGCATGCCGACGAGGAGGTTGGCCCCGGCCAGCGCCTCGACGGCCATCCTGAGCAGCCCCTCGGGCGTGACGAACCAGAGGCCGACGGAGGCGACGCCGACGAGGACGGAGGTGATGGGGCCGACGACGGCGATCCAGAACTCCTCGCGCGGGCGTCGTGCCTCCCCCTCGATGGCGGTCATGCCGCCGAGGAAGTGCAGGGTGATCGAGGTGACCGGGAACCCGAAGTGGCGCGCCACCAGGGCGTGGGACGCCTCGTGCAGCAGCACGGAGAGGTAGAGGACCACCGCGAACGCGAGCCCGGCGACGTACTTGCCGGCCCCGAGCCCCGGCGAGACCTCCTCCACCCGCGGCGCCATCACCACTGCGATCAGGCCGGCGACCAGGAACCAGGACGAGGTGACCAGCACGTCGCTACCGGCGATGGTGCCGACCTTGAAGGTGCCGGGAGCGCGCCCGGGGCGGGGCGGCCCGTCGTCGGGCGCGGGCCGGTCCGGGGCCGGGTCGGGAACTCGTTCGGGCACGACTCGAGGCTATCCGACACCCCCTTCGGCAGGCTCGCCGCCGCAGCGCCGCAGCAGCGCCGCCACTGTCGGCGGCATCGCCTAGGGTGCGTCCCATGAGCGTGCAGCAGGACTCCCCCGCCGAGCCGATGTCGACGCCCGTCGACGGCGTGGACGTGCTGGGAGCGCTCTCCCCGAGCCGGGCCGGTGACTTCCTGACCTGTCCGCTGCTCTACCGGTTCCGCACCATCGACCGGCTGCCCGAGCCCTACTCCCCCGACGCCGTGCGCGGCACCGTGGTGCACAAGGTCCTCGAGGACCTCTTCGACCTCCCGGCCCCCTCGCGCACCCCCGACACGGCGCGGGACATGCTGGTGCCGGCCTGGGAGAGCCTGCTCGAGGCGGAGCCTGGGCTCGCGGAGATGTTCGTCGGGGAGGCCGACGGCTCCGGGGCCGACGTGGCCTCGTGGCTGACCTCGTGCCGGGTCGTGCTCGACCGCTACTTCACCCTCGAGGACCCCACCCGCCTCGAGCCGGCGGAGCGGGAGCTGTACGTCGAGGCCCTCCTCGACTCGCGGCTGCTGCTGCGCGGCTTCGTGGACCGCATCGACGTCGCGCCCGACGGTGCGATCCGGGTCGTGGACTACAAGACCGGCCGTGCCCCGGGCGAGATGTTCGAGGCCAAGGCGCTGTTCCAGATGAAGTTCTACGCGCTGGTCATCTGGCGCACCCGTGGCGTGGTGCCGGCGATGCTACAGCTGGTCTATCTCGGCAGCGGCGAGATGCTGCGCTACGTGCCGGACGAGGCCGACCTGCTCGCCACCGAGCGCAAGGTCGAGGCGATCTGGCGGGCGATCCGGCTGGCCGAGGAGACCGGCGACTGGCGCCCGAGCCCCGGGAAGCTGTGCTCGTGGTGCGCCCACCAGGCGATCTGCCCGGCGTACGGCGGCACCCCGCCGGCGCTGCCGAGCAAGGACGCCCGCGACGCCGCGGCCCCCGGCCAGGACCACGAGATCCCGGTCCTCCCGGTGCCGACCGGCGACTGAGCGGCGCCGGCCGGGTCAGAGCCCGCTGCGCTCCGCCCAGACCGCCGCCTGGGTGCGGTCGGTGACGCCGATGCGGGTCCGGACCATCCTGAACGACCGGTCGGCGTCCTTGGCCCGGACCGAGCCCCTGGCGGACACGTCGTCGTGGCGGAAGCGCCAGTCCCAGACGTCCTCGTCGTCGCTCCACACGACGCCCGTCGCCTCGAAGCGGTCGTCGCCGTACGGCTCGACCCTCAGCTTGACCGTCGCTGAGTCGCTGCACGGGTCCTTGTCCTTCGCGGTCCCGCCATCACCCGCGACGGCACAGGGCGCCGTGACGAGGGCCGCTGCGCCCAGCACGAGGCTGAGCACGATGGCGGGACCGCGTCGGAACATCAGAGCTGCCTCCTGGAACGTGAGGAGGCGGCGTCGAACCCCCGAGGGGTCAAGGGTGGGGCGCACGGGGTGCATGTTGCCATTGGCCGGTGGTACTAGGACCGGTGACTAGTCCCTGATGGCCCGCCCGGCGGCGAACAGCCGGACGAGATCGGCGCCGGCCAGGGTGTCCGCGAACACCCGGCGCTCCCCCTCGAGCACCGGCACGTGGTTGGGGACCACCAGGACGGTGCACCCCGCAGCGGCCGCCGACCGGGCTCCCGTGTTCGAGTCCTCCACCGCCAGGCAGCGGGCAGGGTCGACCCCCAGCAGCGCCGCGGCCTTCAGGTAGGGCTCGGGATGGGGCTTGCCGCGGGTCACGGCGTCACCGGTGACGATGGCGGCGAACGTCGTGTCCGGCAACGCCTGCAGGATCGGTGCGACGAAGCGTCGGTAGGACATCGTCACGAGCGCGCACGGCACCTCCTGCTCACCCAGCTCGGCGAGCAACTCCACCGCGCCGGGACGCCAGGGCACCTGGTCGACCACGCGCTCCACCACGCCGTCGAGGAGCTCCTCGACGATCTGCGAGGGCTCCACGTCGATGCCCATGTGCTCGCGGATGTAGCGGCCGGACTCGATCAGGTCGTTGCCGACCAGGTTCAGGGCGTGCTGGTGGCTCCACGTGCCGCCGTACCTCGCCGCGATCTCGTACTCGACCTCGATCCAGTACGGCTCGGTGTCGACCAGGGTCCCGTCCATGTCCCACAGGACGGCGTCCGGTCGGTGGGTGTCGTGCACGTGCTCAGTCCTCGGGGTCGTAACCCAGGTTCGGGGACAGCCAGCGCTCTGCCTCCGCGAGCGTCCAGCCCTTGCGCCTCGCGTAGTCGGCGACCTGGTCGCGGCCCAGCCTACCGACCACGAAGTACTGCGCCTGCGGGTGGGAGAAGTACCAGCCGGAGACCGCGGCACCCGGCCACATCGCCATGCTCTCGGTGAGCTCGATCCCCGTGCTCGCCCGGACGTCGAGGAGCTGCCAGAGCGTCTGCTTCTCGGTGTGCTCGGGGCAGGCGGGGTAACCCGGTGCGGGACGGATGCCGTGGTACTTCTCGGCGATCAGGTCCTCGTTGTCGAGCTGCTCGTCGGGCTCGTGCCCCCAGAACTCCGTGCGCACCCGCTGGTGCAGCCGCTCGGCGAAAGCCTCGGCGAGCCGGTCCGCCAGCGCCTCGAGCATGATCGCCGAGTAGTCGTCGGACTCCTTCTTGAACGCGAGGATCCGGTCCCCCGCGCCCAGGCCGGCAGTCACCGCGAACGCACCCACGTGGTCGGGCAGTCCGGTCTCGCGGGGCGCCACGAAGTCGCCGAGCGACCGGTTCGGCACACCTTCGCGGTGCTCGCCCTGCTGGCGCAGGTTGTGCAGCGTGGTCAGCACCTCGCTGCGGGACTCGTCGGTGTAGAGCTCGATGTCGTCGCCGACCGCGCTGGCCGGGAAGAAGCCGAACACGCCGCGCGCGGTCAGCCACTTCTCCGCCACGATCCGGTCCAGCATGGCCTGCGCGTCGTCGTACAGGCTGCGCGCGGTCTCGGCGGTCGCCGGGTTGTTCAGGATGTCGGGGAACTTGCCCTTCATCTCCCAGGCGTTGAAGAACGGCTGCCAGTCGATGTACTCCCGCAGCTCGGCGAGGTCGTAGTCCTCCAGGACGTGCACGCCGGGGCTGCGCGGCGCCGGCGGCTGGTAGCCGTCCCAGCTGATCGGGGTGCGGTTGGCGCGCGCCTGCTCCAGCGTGATCATCGGCCGGTCGTGCTTGGTGGCGTGCCGGGCCCGCAGCGAGTCGTAGTCGGCCTTGATGTCGGCGAGCAGCTGCGGACGCTGCGCGTCGCTGAGCAGCGCGGCCAGGGTGGGGACGGACCGCGAGGCGTCCTTGACCCATACCACCGCGCCGTCGTACTTCTGGTCGACCTTGACGGCGGTGTGGGCACGGGAGGTCGTGGCACCGCCGATCATCAGCGGGATCTCGAAGCCCCGGCGCTGCATCTCGGAGGCGACGTTGACCATCTCGTCGAGCGACGGCGTGATCAGCCCCGACAGGCCCACGGCGTCCGCGCCGATCTCCACGGCGGTGTCGAGGATCTTCTGGGCCGGGACCATCACCCCGAGGTCGACGACCTCGTAGTTGTTGCACTGGAGCACGACGCCGACGATGTTCTTGCCGATGTCGTGGACGTCGCCCTTGACCGTGGCCATCACGATGGTGCCGTTGGTCTCCTTCGCGGTGGCGTACTCCGGGTTGTCGAGCTTCTCCTGCTCGATGAACGGGATCAGGTAGCCGACCGCCTTCTTCATCACCCGGGCCGACTTCACCACCTGCGGCAGGAACATCTTGCCGGCGCCGAACAGGTCGCCGACGACGTTCATCCCGTCCATGAGCGGGCCCTCGATGACCTCGATGGGCCGGCCCCCGCGCTCGGCGATGGCGGCGCGGAGCTCCTCGGTGTCGCTCTCGACGTGCGCGTCGAGGCCCTTCACCAGGGCGTGCGTGATCCGCTCGCCGACGGGCAGGCTGCGCCACTCCTCGGCGGCCGCCTCCTGCGCCTCGCCGGCGCGGTTGTGCTCCTCGGCGATCTCCAGCAGCCGCTCGGCCGCGTCGGGGCGCCGGTTGAGGACGACGTCCTCGATCCGGGTGCGCAGCTCCGGCTCGACCTCGTCGTAGACCGCCAGCGCGCCGGCGTTGACGATGCCCATGTCCAGCCCCGCCTCGATGGCGTGGAACAGGAACACCGCGTGGATGGCCTCGCGCACCGGGTTGTTGCCCCGGAACGAGAAGCTCACGTTGGAGATGCCGCCGCTGACCAGTGCCCCGGGGAGGTTCTCCTTGATCCAGCGGGTGGCCTCGATGAAGTCCAGGCCGTACGACGCGTGCTCCTCGATGCCCGTGGCCACCGCGAAGACGTTGGGGTCGAAGATGATGTCCTCGGCCGGGAAGCCCACCTGCTCGGTGAGGATCCGGTACGCGCGCTGGCAGATCGCCTTGCGCCGCTCGAGGTTGTCGGCCTGACCGTCCTCGTCGAAGGCCATCACGACGGCGGCGGCGCCGTACTTGCGGCACAGGGACGCCTGCTCGACGAACTTCTCCTCGCCCTCCTTGAGGGAGATCGAGTTGACGATGGGCTTGCCCTGGACGCAGCGCAGTCCGGCCTCGATGACCTCCCACTTCGAGGAGTCGACCATGACCGGGACCCGGCTGATGTCGGGCTCGCTGGCGACCAGCTTGAGGAACCGGTCCATCGCGGCGACGCCGTCGATCATCCCCTCGTCCATGTTGACGTCGATGACCTGGGCGCCGTTCTCGACCTGCTGGGCCGCCACCGTGAGGCCGGTGTCGTAGTCACCGGCCTTGATCAGGTTGCGGAACCGCGCCGAGCCGGTGATGTTGGTGCGCTCACCGACGTTGACGAAGAGGCTGTCGGAGGTGATCGTGAGCGGCTCGAGACCGGCGAGGTGCATGCCGGGACGGTGCTCGGCCGGCACCCGCGGCGCCGCGCCCCGAGCCGCCTCGGCGATCGCCTCGATGTGGGCGGGGGTGGTGCCGCAGCAGCCGCCCAGGATGTTGACCAGGCCGCTCGTGGCGAACTCGCCGACGACGGCCGCCATCTGCTCGGGGGACTCGTCGTACTCGCCGAAGGCGTTCGGGAGGCCGGCGTTGGGGTGGCTGGAGACGAAGGTGTCGGCGAGCCGGGAGAGCTCGGCGACGTAGGGACGCATCTCGGCGGCGCCGAGCGCGCAGTTGAGCCCGACGGCGAGCGGCTTCACGTGGCGCACCGAGGTCCAGAAGGCCTCGGTCACCTGGCCGGAGAGGGTGCGTCCGGACGCGTCGGTGATGGTCCCCGACATCAGGACCGGCCAGCGTCGACCGTGCTCCTCGAAGAGCGTCTCGAGCGCGAAGATCGCGGCCTTCGCGTTGAGGGTGTCGAAGATCGTCTCCACCAGGAGCAGGTCCGCTCCCCCGTCGACGAGACCGCGGGCCTGCTCGAGGTAGGCAGCGACGAGCTCCTCGTAGGAGACGTTGCGGGCGCCGGGGTCGTTGACGTCCGGCGAGATGGAGGCGGTGCGGTTGGTCGGACCCAGGGAGCCGGCGACGAAGCGGGGCCGCTCGTCGGTGGCCACCGCGTCGCAGGCCTCGCGGGCGATCCGGGCGCCGGCGAGGTTGATCTCGTAGGCGAGGTCCTGCATCCCATAGTCGGCCTGGGCGATCGACGTCGCGGTGAACGTGTTGGTCTCGACGATGTCGGCGCCGGCGAGGAGGTACTCCCGGTGGATGGACCTGATCATGTCGGGCTGGGTCAGGTTGAGCAGGTCGCTGTTGCCCTTGACGTCCGAGTCCCAGTCGGCGAACCGCTCGCCGCGGAACTCCGCCTCACCGGGCTCGTGGCCCTGGATCAGCGTCCCCATGGCGCCGTCGAGGAGGAGGATCCGCTCGCGCAGCAGCGCGGTCAGCGCCTCGGTCGCGTCCGGGCGCAGCGAGGGTGATGCCTGTGCCGATGTCGGGGGCAACCTGACTCCTCTCGTGGGCGGCGGCCAGGCGCTCCCCGGCTGCCGGTCCAGCCTAGGAAGGCCGTCCACGTCGTGGACAGCATGTTCACATGCTGGGTCCCCCACATCGTGGCACCGCCCACGGGGGACGACGAAATCCCCGATGGGAGGTACCGGCGCGCATCGACCACGTCGGACGGGCCCGGGTGACTAGGCTGGCAGGGTGATCGAGATCGACGAGGCACCCGACCTGATCGACCCCGTGGTGATCGCGGCCTTCGAGGGCTGGAACGACGCGGCCGAGGCCGCCTCGTCCGTCGTTGACCACCTGATCAAGGTCTGGGGTGCCCGCATCGTGGGGGCGATCGACCCGGAGGACTTCTACGACTTCCAGGTCAACCGGCCGGAGGTCGGGACCGACGAGCTCGGGCACCGCCGCATCACCTGGCCGAGCACCCAGATCGCGATCGCCTCTCCTCCCGACCTCGACCGCGACATCATCCTGGTCCGCGGGATCGAGCCGAACATGCGCTGGCGCCAGTTCTGCGCCGAGCTGCTCGCCGCCTGCGACGAGCTCGGCGGACAGCTCGTGGTCACCCTCGGCGCGCTGCTCGCCGACACGCCGCACACGCGCCCGATCCCGGTCACCGGCACGGCCACCGAGCCGGAGCTGGTCGACCGGCTCAAGCTCGAGCAGTCGACCTACGAGGGCCCGACCGGGATCGTGGGCGTCTTCCAGGACGCGTGCGTGAAGCTGGACATGCCGGCGATGTCGTACTGGGCCGCCGTCCCCCACTACGTCGCGCAGCCGCCGTGCCCCAAGGCGACGCTGGCGCTGATCGGCCAGCTGGAGGACCTGCTCGAGGTGAGCATCCCGCTCGGCGACCTCCCCGAGGACGCCCGCGCCTGGGAACGGGGCGTCGACGAGCTCGCCGAGGAGGACGAGGACGTCGCCGACTACGTCCGTGCCCTGGAGGAGACCCGGGACACCACCGACCTGCCGGAGGCCTCCGGCGAGGCCATCGCGCGCGAGTTCGAGCGCTACCTCAAGCGCCGGGGCGACGAGACCGAGGGCTGAGCGGCCGGCTCAGCGCCCGACCCAGAGCGAGATCCCGAGCGCGGCGTCGACCGCCGCGAGCATGGTCATCGCCGCGTCCGGGTCGCTGGTGTCGGCGAGGCCGTCGGTCCCGAGGGTCTCGGAGACCCACCGGTCCACGGCCGCGACCGCCCGGGGGGCGTCGAGGTCCGCGGCCAGCGCGGCCAGGACCTCCTCGACCACCGGCCGCGCGGGCGCGCCCGCACCGAGGGCGAGCGCCTGCCGCCAGCGGGCCAGGTCGTCGACGGCGGTCCAGAGCTGGTCGTCGGTCCACTCCCAGTCCGTGCGGTAGTGGTGGCGCAGCAGCGCCAGCCGGATCGCCATCGGGTCCACGTCGCTGTTGCGCAGCGCGGAGACGAAGACCAGGTTGCCGCGCGACTTCGACATCTTCTCGCCGTCGTAGGCGACCATCCCGGCGTGGGCGTACGCCTGCGCGAAGCGCGCCCCGGGCGCGGCCACCTGGGCGTGCCCGGCGCCCATCTCGTGGTGGGGGAACACCAGGTCGCTGCCGCCGCCCTGGACGTCGAAGTCGGCGCCGAGGTACTGCATCGCGATCGCGGTGCACTCGATGTGCCAGCCGGGGCGGCCGGGGCCGAACGGGCTGTCCCAGGCCGGCTCACCGGGGCGCTCGGCGCGCCACACGACGCAGTCCAGCGGGTCCTTCTTGCCCTCGCGGTCGGGGTCGCCGCCGCGCTCGGGGAAGATCCGCAGCATCTGCTCACGGTCCCAGCCGGACACCTCGCCGAAGGCGGGGTCGGCCGACACCGAGTAGTACAGGTCGTCCTCGACGCGGTAGAGCACGCCGAGCTCGTCGAGGCGCTGGATCAGCTCGATGATGATCGGGATGGCCTCGACAGCCCCGACGTAGTGCGCCGGGGGCACGACCCGCAGCGCGCTCATGTCCTGGCGGAACAGCTCGGTCTCGCGCTCGGCGAGCTCGACCCAGTCGACCTTGACCTTCTCGGCCCGCTCGAGCAGCGGGTCGTCGACGTCGGTGACGTTCTGGACGTAGGTCACCTCGTGGCCGGCGTTGCGCCAGGCCCGGTTGAGCAGGTCGAAGCCGACGTACGTCGCGGCGTGGCCGAGGTGCGTGGCGTCGTACGGCGTGATGCCGCAGACGTACAGGCGGGCAGGTCCCTGGGGGGTCGTCGTGACCAGGCGGCCGGTGGCCGTGTCGTGGACGGCGACGGGCGGACCCGGAACGGGAAGGGCGGGGATCTCCGGGGACTGCCACGATCGCATGCCCGGAAGCCTAGCCACCGCCGGTCAGAAGGGTGGCCACGGGATGGCCGGCCACTCACCGCGGGGGGCCGGCATCGACCCCTTCGCGAGCAGCCGGTCGCAGCGGCGGGCGAGCGCGTCGATCTCGGGCCCGGTCAGGTGGACGCCCAGCGCGTCGCCGAGCTCGCCGCCCAGCGCCTCGCGGACCCGCGCCACCCCGGCCGCCTCGTCCTCGCGCAGCCGCTCGCCCAGCCAGCCCCACAGGACCGTGCGCAGCTTGTGGTCGGTGTGGAAGGTGACGCCGTGGTCGACGCCGTACCGGTGTCCCCCCACCATCTCCAGGACGTGCCCGCCCTTGCGGTCGGCGTTGTTGACGACGATGTCGAAGACCGCCATCCGGCGCAGCGCCACGGAGTCCTCGTGGACCAGCGTGACGGGCTGGTCGTGCCCGTCGAGCCCGTCGAACACGCGCAGGTACCCCGGGGGGATCCGGCCCTCGGGGACGAGCGTGACGGCCTCCTGCGACTCGTCGGGCTCCTGCCAGCGCTGGACCATGCCCAGGCCGTGCGGTCCCTCGCGCAGCCACGTCTCGGGCACGACGTCCCAGCCGGTGGCCCGGGAGACGAGGTACGCCGCGACCTCGCGGTCGGCGAGCGAGCCGTCGGGGAAGTCCCACAGCGGCCGCTCCCCCGCCACCGGCTTGTAGACGACGCGGACGTCGCCGATCTGCCCCACGAACGTGGCGTTCGACGCGGGCATGATCCGGCCGTGGAGGACCAGCTCGTCCTCCACCAGGTCGATCACGGGTCGCGGCGGCGGAACCCGTTGGCCCGGACGCACAGGTGGCCGTCGGGATCGATCGGGTTGCCGCAGAAGGGACAGCTGGGCCGCCCGGCCTCCAGCACCTGCTCCGCGCGCTTGACGAACGCGCGCGCGGTGCCGGCGGGGATGCGGACGAGGAAGATCTCCTCCGGCTCGGGCTCCTCGACGTCCTCGTCCACCTGCTCGGGCGAGAGCACCGCGGCCTCGGTGTAGGGGAAGACCTCGATGACCACCCGCTCGTCAGAGGGGTCCCACGAGAGCGTCATGGTGCCCGCGCGGAACTCCTCCTCGATCGGCTGCTCGAGCGGGTCGGCGTCGTCGAGACCGAGCGGCGCGACGGCGGGGATCATCGCCTCGTTGAGCTCGCTGGCCATCACCTCGTCGAGCAGCTCGTCGATGCGCTCGGCGAGCGCCGCCACCTGCTGCTTCTCCAGCGCGACGCTGACCAGCCGTGCTCCGGAGCGCGCCTGGAGGAAGAAGGTGCGGGAGCCGGGCGGGCCGACGGTGCCCGCGACGAACCGCTCCGGCGGGTCGAATCCGTGGACGAGGGGTGCCATGGGAACACCCTAGGGTGTGGCTCCAGCCCGGCCTTCAGGCCCGCGGGGGAAGGGAGGCGGGACCGGCTCCGCCGCCCACCGCGGCGTCGGCCGACCGACGGCTCCTGCGGCCGGGCCTCGGGGCCAGCCAGGACAGGTCCCCCTCGTGGGTGTTGGTCGCCAGCACGTAGGGACGCGCCGGGGTGTAGCGGATGATCGAGATCGAGGCCGGGTCCACGTTGATGCGCTGGAACAGGTCGAGGTGCATGCCCAGCGCGTCGGCCAGCACCGACTTGATGATGTCCCCGTGGCTCACCGCGACCCACACCGCCGCGGCGCCGTGCGCGGACTCGAGGGCGGCGTCGTGACGGCGTACGGCGGCCACCGCGCGCGCCTGCATCGCGCCCAGCGACTCGCCACCCGGGAAGGCGGCCGCCGAGGGCTGCGACTGCACCGTGGCCCAGAGCTTCTCCTTCGCCAGGTCCTTGAGGGACCTGCCCTGCCACTCCCCGTAGTCGCACTCGGTGATGCCGCGCTCGGTCGCCACGGTGAGCGGGCCGGCCTGCGCGCCCATGATCGCCTTGGCGGTCTGCCGGCAGCGCTCGAGCGGGCTGCTCACGACCGCGGCCAGCGGCACCCCCGCCAGTCGGTCGGCCGCGCGGGCGGCCTGCCCGTGGCCGGTCTCGTCGAGCTTCACGCCCGCGGTGCGCCCGGCCAGCACGCCCGTCGCGTTCGCGGTCGTCCGGCCGTGTCGCACCAGGATCACGGTTGCCATGTCGTGGAGCGTAGTGGGGCTAGGGTCGGCCCGTGATCGTCGACAGCGCGCTGTACCGCAGCGGGAGCCGTGTCGAGGTGGACTGCGGTCGTGAGGACCTGCACGAGCTGCGCTCCCGGGTGACGGGCGAGGGGGACTTCGTCTGGGTGGGCCTGCACGAGCCGACCGAGGCCGAGCTCGAGGACGTCGCCATCGCCTTCGGCCTGCACCCGCTGGCCGTCGAGGACGCCTTCAAGGCCCACCAGCGCCCCAAGCTGGAGCGGTACGACGACACGCTGTTCCTGATCCTCAAGACGCTCTGGTACGTCGACGAGGACGACGCGGTCGAGACCGGCGAGGTCAACCTCTTCATCGGCAAGGACTTCATCGTCACCGTCCGGCACGGCTACGGGTCGGACCTGCACGGTGCCCGGAACTACCTCGAGTCCGAGGAGGCCGTGCTCACCCACGGCCCCGCCGCGGTGGTGTACGCCGTCTGCGACACCGTCGTCGACGGCTACACGGCCGTCGTCGGCGAGCTCGAGATCGACGTCGACGAGATCGAGGAGTCGGTCTTCTCCCCCGCGCGCACCAACGACTCGGTGCGGATCTACACCCTCAAGCGGGAGATCGCGGAGGTGCGCCGCGCGGTGCTGCCGCTGCGCGAGCCCATGCGCCGCTTCGCGAGCGGGTCGGTGCCGGGCATCCACGAGGAGGCGGCCCCGTTCTTCCGGGACGTCGCCGACCACCTCGTCCGGGCCGCGGAGGTGGTCGACAGCCTCGACAGCCTGCTGTCGACGGCGTTCGACGCCCACCTGGCGCGGATCTCGGTGCAACAGAACGAGGACATGCGCAAGATCTCCGCGGGGGTCGCGCTGGTCGCGGCTCCCACGCTCATCGCCGGCGTCTACGGCATGAACTTCCAGCACATGCCCGAGCTCGGCTGGCACCTCGGCTACGCGTTCTCCATCGCGCTGATGGTGCTGACCTCGGGCGGGCTGTGGGTGTGGTTCAAGAAGTCCGGCTGGCTCTAGGCCGGACCGCGCCGGGCAGCGCCGGCTCAGGTCGGCGACATGGCGCCGCTGCCGAGCAGGGCCAGCAGCAGCAGGCCGAGCGCGACGCGGTAGGGCACGAACCACGCGATCGAGTGGTGCGCGACGAACCGGAGCAGCCAGGCGATGGCGGCGTACGCCACCACGAACGACACGAGCGTGCCCACCAGCGTCTGGCCGATGCCGATGTCGCCGCCGAGGGCGTCCTTGAGCTCGAACAGGCCGGCCGCGAGCAGCGCGGGGATGGAGAGGAAGAAGCTGAGCCGGGTGGCGGTGACCCGGTCCAACCCGCGCAGCAGGCCGGCCGAGATGGTGGCACCGGAGCGCGAGACGCCCGGCACGAGCGAGAAGACCTGCACCAGGCCGACCACGATCGCGTCCTTCATGCCCAGCTCACGCTCGCCGCGCAGCTGTGTCGCCGAGCGCTCGGCGAACCACATCACCGCGCTCCACCCGACGAGACCGGCGGCGACGACCCAGAGCGACCTCAGGTCGCCGGTGATGAGGTCCTTGAGCAGCAGGCCGGCGATGCCGACGGGGATGGTGCCGACGATGACGTACCAGCCCATCCGGTGGTCCAGCTGGCCGCGGTACTCCGGCTTGACCAGGCCCAGGCACCAGGCGCGGATGATGTTCCAGATGTCCTTGGCGAAGTAGAGGATCACCGCGGCGATCGCGCCCATCTGGATCACGGCCGTGAAGCCGGTGACCGCCGGGTCGGAGACGTCGAGGCCGAGCATCTTCTCGACGATCGTGAGGTGGCCGGTGCTGGACACGGGGAGGAACTCGGTGAGCCCCTCCACGATGCCGAGGATCACGGCGTCGAGGTAGTTCATGCCTGGCTTTCGGATCGGGGCCCGGAGGGCGCGCAGGAGGACGGGGAGACGGGTCGGCCACGCGGCCGCCGACCAGAGTACGCACCGTACCGACCGGCGAGCCGCAGGCACCCCGTGCGGGCGGGGCGGCTAATTTGTCGCCATGCAGCAACGGTCCGTCGGCGCCACCGGTCTGAGGGTCTCCCGCCTCGCCCTCGGGACCATGACGTGGGGGCGTGACACCGACGAGCACGAGGCCCGTGACCAGCTGATCGCGTTCGTCGAGGCCGGCGGCACGCTCCTGGACACCGCGGCCGGGTACGGCGGCGGCGCGTCCGAGGAGCTGATCGGCAGCCTCGTGGGCGACGTGGTCCCGCGCGACGAGGTCGTCATCGCGACCAAGGCCGGCATCAGCGCCAGCCGTGGCGGTCGCCAGTACAACACCTCGCGGGGCCACCTGCTGACCAGCCTCGACGCCTCGCTGCGCCGGCTGGGTGTCGACCACGTCGACCTGTGGCAGGTGCACATCTGGTCCGACGACACCCCGCTGGAGGAGACGCTGTCGGCGCTCGACCTCGCGGTCACGTCCGGGCGCGCGTCGTACGTCGGCATCTCGAACTACACCGGGTGGCAGACCGCGCAGGCGGCCACCTGGCAACGGGCGGTGCCCGGGCGGGCCGTGCTGGCCTCAACCCAGGTGGAGTACTCCCTGCTCAACCGCGCCGTCGAGCAGGAGGTCGTCCCGGCGGCCGCCGCACTGGGCCTGGGGGTGCTGCCGTGGTCACCGCTCGGTCGGGGCGTGCTCACCGGGAAGTACCGCACCGGCACGCCGTCGGACTCCCGCGCCGCGTCCTCGCACTTCGCGAACTTCGTGAACCCCTACCTCGGCGACCGGTCCGGCCAGATCGTCGAGGCGGTCTCCCGCGCCGCCGACGGCCTCGGCTGGACCGCGCTGGAGGTCGCGCTCGCCTGGGTGCGTGACCGCCCCGGTGTCACGGCCCCGATCATCGGCGCCCGCACCGCGACCCAGCTCAAGGGCGCGCTGGGGGTCGAGGAGCTCACCCTGCCGCCGGAGATCGTCGAGGCACTCGACGACGTGTCCGGGGACTGACATGAGCGGCCACGTCCTCCGTCGCCCCCCGTCCCGCGGGGTGGAGTGGGAGTTCGACAAGGTGACGTTCTCCCGCGAGTTCCCGCGCAACGTGGTGACCAAGCTGCTGGTCGAGCGGGCCGAGCACGGCGGCTGGGAGCTGGACCGGGTCCGGATCGGGGCCGACGGCACCCGCCGGGTGGTGCTGCGGCGCAAGATCATCCGGGCGGTCCGCACCGCCTGAAGGTGCTCAGGGACGTGCGGATTGGTCCCCAACCGCATGTCCGGGGCCCGATTCGATGCGGTTGGGGACCAATCCGTGACCCGACCGAGTCGCTAGACCTGGTCGAGGAACCGGTCGAACACCCGGGCCCCGAACTCCAGCGCGTCGACCGGCACCCGCTCGTCCACGCCGTGGAAGAGCGCCGTGAAGTCGAGGTCGGCCGGCAGCCGCAGCGGCGCGAACCCGTAGGACCGCAGCCCGAGCTTGTTGAAGTGCTTGGCGTCGGTGCCGCCGCTCATCAGGTACGGCGCCACGATCGCGTCCGGGTCCTCGGCCAGCAGCGAGCGGCTCATCGCGTCGACGAGGTCGCCGTCGTACGCCGTCTCCCACGGCTGCTGGTTGGACACGTAGTCGATGCTGACGTGCTCGCCGCACAGCTCGGCGAGGGTGTCGAAGAACTCGTCCTCGAAGCCGGGCAGGAAGCGGCCGTCGACGTGGGCGGTCGCCTCGGTGGGAATCACGTTGACCTTGTAGCCGGCCCCGAGCATGGTCGGGTTGGTGGTGTTGCGCAGCACCGCGCCGAGCATGCGGGCCGCTCCCCCGAACTCCTCGACGAGCGCCTCGGCGTTCTCGGGCGTGGCCTCGGTCCCGGCGAGCTCGCCCACGGCGGCCAGCAGCGTCTTCATGGTCGGGGTCAGGCGCACCGGCCACTCGTGGGCGCCGATCCGCGCCACCGCGGAGGCGAGCTCGGTCACGGCGTTGTCGCGGTTGATCATCGAGCCGTGGCCGGCGCGACCGCGGGCCGTCAGCTTCATCCACGCCATGCCCTTCTCGGCCGCCTCGATGAGGTACATCCGGCGGCCCCGGACCGTGGCGCTGAAGCCGCCCACTTCGCCGACGGCCTCGGTGCAGGCCTCCAGCTCCTCGCGGTGATCCTCGACGAGCACCTGGGCGCCCTTGTGGCCGCCGGCCTCCTCGTCGGCGGTGAAGCACAGCACCAGTGGCCGTTCGGGGACCCGCCCGGCGCGGGCGCGGGCGCGCACCACGGAGAGCAGCATCGCGTCGAAGTCCTTCATGTCCACCGCGCCACGTCCCCACACGTAGCCGTCGCGGACCTCGCCGGAGAACGGGTCGACCTGCCAGTCCTCGGCGGCGGCCGGTACGACGTCGAGGTGACCGTGCAGCAGCAGCGCGTCCCGTCGCGGCTCAGCACCCGGGCCGAGCGAGCCACCGCCCCAGTGCGCCACGACCGAGGTCCGGCCGGGCTGGGACTCGTAGAGGCGGGACTCGATGCCCACCTCGTCGAGCAGGGTGGCGACGTACTCCGCAGCCTTGCGCTCCCCCGGCCCGTCCTCGTCCCCGTAGTTGGAGGTGTCGATGCGGATCAGGTCGCGGCACAGCTCGACGACCTCGCCCGCCGGGTCGTGGGCCCGGTCCTGCCCTGCCTGTTCGGTGTCCCCTGTGTGAGCAGCCATGGCCCCATCCTGACACCCGCGGGTGACGGCACCCGATTGAAGGATTCGGCCCGGCCTTTGCTACTGTTCCACCGCACTCGTCCGGGTGGCGGAATTGGCAGACGCGCTAGCTTGAGGTGCTAGTGCCCGTATTAGGGCGTGGGGGTTCAAGTCCCCCCTCGGACACATTGGATGGGCCCCGGTCACCGGGGCCCATCGTCATTTCCGGACACGTTCCGGGCTCGAGCACGAGCTCAACGGCTACGGCGCGTGCGACGCGACCGGCAACGCCTCGGAGTGGGCCGACTCCCGCTGGGACGCACCCGCGACCGGGGGCTCGTCCATGGACGCCCGGAGATCGGTCAAGGGGGTGTCCGGGATCTCGATGAAACCGCGCGTGGGGCGATCCAGGTCGAACGTGACGAAGAGCAGGAAGGCAACCAGACCGGCGGCGAGGAGGAGGGGCGTGAGGCCACGACCGAGCAGGCCCACATGGAGTCCCACCAGGAACATGGCGATCGCCGAGCCGATCAGCTCGAGCAGCAGCACCTCGGTCGGCACCCGGTTGCTGAGTCCGGTGACGCGCACCGTCTGCTGGTCGATCATCGTGTTCAGGCTCTCCTCGTACAGGCGGGGAGCGCTCGCCGTCGGCTCCTCCCGAACCGCCCGTACCGCCGAGGCCCAGAGCCGTCGCTGCAGTGCCGAGCCCTCGGCGATGATCGCGTCGGCGGCGTCGCCGCCCGGTTCCTCGTCGGTGAGCCGAAGCTCGACATCGGCGTACTTCACCAGCAGACGCAGGGACCGACTTCGCATGGGCTCCGACAGGGTCTGGGCGCGCAGGTACGTGGTTCCGATGGTGTTCGCGTCATCCACGACGGCGGCCCGCCGCGCTTCGTAGCGGCCGAGCGCCAGCGACAGACCGAACGCCAGGAGAAGCCCCATGAAACCCAGCAGGGCGCCCTGGAGCACGCCCGAGGACTCCCTGAGGCCGCCGTGATGCTCTTGCTCCCTCTGCCCGAGGAGCAGACCGACGACAGCCGATCCCTCCATGAGCACCAGCAGGCCCACCATGAGCAGCGCGGTGGGGACCAGGAACAGCACCACGGCAGCCTCCTCGAGGTGACCGACGACACCGGACCTCTACCCCGGTACGACCAGCGCAGGTGCTGCCGGACGTGCGCAGACTACTGCTACCAACCCCCCTGAGCGCCTCATCCCGATCGGGCGATGCCGACGCGACGACGCACCGGCGAGACTCGGAAGGTGTCGCCGGGCACGGGTGTGGCCGGCGCAGTCCGAGGCGCACGGAGGAGGCCGATGTGGACGTGGTCCCAGCCGTTCATGCCCTCGGCGCGCTCACCGTCGACCCGGTCCCGTGGGCCCGGTCGCAGATGGCCTTCACGCTCGGCTCCCACGCCTCGATCGGCACACGCGCCCGCTCGACCAGCTGGTCGACCAGTCGTCGGCCGCGACGCTCAGGGTGCCGTCGACCTGCACGGAGGCCTCCTGGCCGGCCGCTCGGACTGTGACACCGGCGGACTTGCCTGGTGAGCTCGCCCAGGTGCGGAAGCGTGCGCCGGTCAGTCCGTGGCGTACGCGAGCCAGGTGATGAACAGGAACAGGCCGATGATCGCCGCATCCAGCAGCAGCGCGAACAGGAACGCGACCATCGCGGACTCGTCGCCGTTCCCCGGTACGTGATCAGCCACCTCGTCCCTCCCTCCTGCGGGCGAGGGGACCCGCTTCCTCCTTGGTACTCCCCATCGGAGCAGGCTGCCAGCCCCAAATGGACCACGCCGCAGGCCGACGACGGTCCCGCCTCTGCGTGCATGAGGACAATCAGTGGCATGAGCACCCCATTCGTCACGCCTCGTTCGGAGTGGCTCAACGAGCCGGAGTGGCGTGTGGTGAACGATGAGCTGGAAGTCGAGGCCGTCGAGGGCAGCGATCTGTGGCGGCACACCAGCTACGGCTTCGTCCGGGACTCCGGCCACGCCCT
Source organism: Nocardioides sp. GCM10023255 (assembly GCF_042653125.1). Lineage (NCBI taxonomy): Bacteria > Bacillati > Actinomycetota > Actinomycetes > Propionibacteriales > Nocardioidaceae > Nocardioides > Nocardioides sp. GCM10023255. The sequence continues at coordinate 450,532 of NZ_JBHSHU010000005.1, read as the reverse complement.
GCTCCAGCCCGTCGGTCCCGGTCAGGCCTGTGAGGTCGACGTCCTCGCCACCATGTCCGAGCAGTTCGACCAAGCCGGCCTGCTGGTCCGGGCGGACGAGTCCAGGTGGCTCAAGGCCGGACTGGAGCTGGCAGACGGCCACCTGGGTCTCAGCACCGTCTTCACCGACGGCAGGTCGGACTGGTCGACCAGTCCGGTCGACGAGTGGGTGGGCGCGTGGGTGCGCATCCGCATCAGCGTGGGGCCGGACAGTCTCATCGTCAGAGCGCGACCTGAGGGCGGCGAGTGGCGGCTGGTGCGACTCGTCCCCTTCGCCACCGCTCGCGCGATCCGGGTCGGGCCCTACTGCTGCGCCCCCGGTCGGGCGGGCTACGTCGCCCGCTTCCGGGACCTGACGCTCGCTTCGGCGGACGACTCGCTCCACTGAAGCGCGCTCCGCTGCCAGGGAGCACCGGCTTCTGTGTGGCGGGGTGGGGCCTCCCCCTCGAACACCTTGACGAAGGGCCCCATCCGATCGCTGGGGCCCTGCGCACGTCCCGGACAGGCCGGTCCCTGCACGGCCTGCGGCGTCGACCTTCCCCGGGCTCGACCCCCGGGCTCCTCCCGGGGAAGGTTGCGGGAAGCCCCCTGTCGCAGCCTCGAGGTCATCACCCGAATGACCTGGAGACCGCGATGCACGACAACGTGTCCGAGGACGTGGTCCGGGCCCTCGACCACGAGGTCCGGCGCTCCACTTCCAGCAGGACTGCTCCCGTGTCCCGACCAGCCGGGCTGCTGGGCCGGGACGGCGCGGCGGGGGCACGGGCGATGCTCCCGCTCCTCGTGGCGTACGCGCCGTTCGCGCTGATCGTGGGCGGGGCGGTGGCGGCCAGCGACAACCCGGTCGCGGCCTGGCTCTCCACGTGGACGATCTACGGCGGCGCCGCCCACCTCGTCACGCTCAGCGTGCTGGCCCAGGGTTCGGGGTGGGTCGCGGCGGTCGTGGCCGGTCTCCTCGTCCAGACCAGGTTGTCGGCGTACTCGACGGCGATGGCGCCGGACTGGGCGGCGGCCACGCTCTCGCAGCGGCTGCTGGCCGGGGTGCTGCTCACCGATGCGCCGTGGGCGCTCACCCGGACACGCGAGACCGGCCGGCGCGGCTTCTACCTCGGAGCCGGACTCACCCTCTTCGTCGCCTGGCCCGCCATGGTCACCGTCGGCGTGCTGACCGGAGACGTCCTGGGCGGTGCCCCGGCGGCCGCGCTGGTGCCGGCGCTCGTGCTCGGCTGCACGGTCGCCACCCAGCTGCGGCACCGTCCAGCGCTGGTCGCCTCGACCGCGGCAGGACTCTCCGCGGTCGTCACGGCGCCACTGTCGACGGGTGTGGCACTCGTCGCCGCCGCCGCAGCCGGCATCGTCGGAGGCCTGCTCGCCGACCCGGCGACCCGCGGCAGGCTGTTTGGGGCGGAGGCGTCATGACGGTCGCACTGGCGGTGTTCCTCGTGGGCGGCGGCAGCCTGCTGCTGCGCGTCCTCCCGCTGCTGGGCGCCGCCCGGATCCCGGACCGGGTCAGCGTCCACGCGGGCCGCGCGGGGATGGCGGTGCTCGCCGCCACGACCGTCCGCACAGTCCTCCAGCACCGGGACGACTCCCTCGCCGGCGGCTCCGTGACCGCGCCCGTCATCGCCACCATCGCCGTCGGCCTCGGGCTGTGGATCGCCTACCGCGGCCGCTCGCTGCTGGTCGCTGTGGCCGCCGGCCTCGGGGCGTACCTCACCCTCGCGACGCTCCTCGCCGCCCGGGCCTGAAAGGAGCCGACATGGCCATCGCGTGGCACCTGCACCGCCGCAACCCGTCGTGGCCGGACGACCAGCACGTGCCCGTCCGGCTCTCCGGTGGCGGCACTGTCGGCCTTCGGCCGCTGCGCCGGGGCGAGACCGGACCGCTGGAGGACGTCTTCGACGCGATGTCGCTCGACTCGAGGGCTCAGCGCTACTTCACGCCCATGACCCGCCTTCCGTCGGCGATGGCGACCGCGCTCACGGACGTCGACGGCCACCACCACGTGGCCTGGGTGGCCGTCCTCGGCGGCCGTCCGGTCGGGATCGGCCGCTACCTGCTGGACGACGCGGGGGTCGCCGAGGTCGCGTTCGAGGTCGCCGACGCCGTCCGCGGCGTCGGGATCGGCTCGATGCTGCTGGACGCGGTGACCACCGTCGCCGCAGCCCACGGCGTACGCCGGGTCCGCGCGTCGGTGCTGCCGGGGAACCATCCGTCCCGGCGGATGGTCGCCCGGCTCGGTGTCCACCTGGCACTGGCCGACGGCCTGCTGGAGGGAGACGGGCCGCTGCGGCTGCTCGACCCGCCGCGAGTGGACCGGCGTTCCGTGGTGGCCCTGGCCTGCCGCGTCGCAGCCGTCGACGACCAGGACGGTCCGTGCGAGGCCGTGAACGCGTAGCCACACCGCGGGCCCTGTGGGCCTTGGCTGTGGCGGCCCCGGGTGATCGGATGGGAGCAGCCGTCGCGGGACCCACCCGCGCCGGCTGCCGGGTGAGGGTGATGCGGGTCCGGGTTCGGCTGCTGGGTCGGTTCGAGGTCGTCGTCGACGGCCGGCCCGTGCCTGCCCCGAGCTGGCGACGCCAGTCGGCAAGCCGGCTGGTCAAGCTGCTCGCGCTGCAACCGTCGTACCGCCTGCACCGCGACCAGGTCATCGACGCGCTGTGGCCGGACGTGCCGGCCGACACCGGGTCCACGCGCCTGCACACGGCGGCCCACTACGCGCGTGCCGCGCTCGGCGAGCCCCGCAGCATCGTGGTGGCACAGGGAGTCGTCGCCCTCTTCCCGGACGCCGACGTCGAGGTCGACGTCACGGCCTTCGAGCAGGCTGCGGGGGCCGCCCGCGGCGCCCAGGACGCGCAGCACGCCACGGCGGCGGCCGCGCTGTACGCCGGCACCCTGCTGCCCGAGGACGTCTACGAGCCCTGGACCGAAGAGCCTCGCGGGCGCCTCCGGTTGCAGCACCGGGAGGTGCTGCGCGCGGCCGGTCAGTACGACGCGCTCGTGGCCGACGACCCCCTCGACGAGGACGCCCAGATCGAGATGGTCCGCGACCTGCTTCGGCAGGGGCGGCGGCACGACGCGATCGAGTCCCTCGACCGGATGGCGCAGGTCCTGGAGCGGGAGCTCGGTGTCGAGCCGTCCGAGGCCGCACGTCAGCTGCGTGCGGAGGCCGAGGCGATGCCGGCCGGGGCTGGCACTGCGGGGGGCTCGCGGCCGGCGCGTGCGGTGCTGCCCGCTGCACGGAACCGCCTCATCGGTCGGAGCAGGGACCTGGACGACCTGGCTGGGCTGCTGTCGCGGCACCGGGTCGTCACGATCACCGGGCCGGGCGGTGTCGGCAAGTCCACGCTGGCCCTGGCCCACGCGAGAGCCGTGCAGTCCGCGGACGGCTCCGAGGCCGAGGTCGTCCTCGCGGAGCTCGCACCGGTCCGCGAGGCGGGCGAGGTCACCAGGGCCGTCGCCGAGGCGGTCGGCGTGCAGGGCGAGGGAGCGGTCCGCGCCCCGGTGCTCGCGGCGACACTGGGACGGAGGCCGGTGCTGCTCGTCCTCGACAACTGCGAGCACCTGCTGGACGAGAGCGCGGCCCTCGTCGACGCGATCCTCGACGCCGGCGACGCGGCGCGGGTCCTGGTCACCAGCCGCGAACCGCTGCGGGTCGACGGAGAGGCCGTGCACCGTCTCGGTTCGCTGGGCTCCGGCGCCGCGGAGCTCTTCGTCGACCGGGCGGCGGCCGCGGCCGGGGCGGACGTCGCGGAGGTTGACGACCCGAGGGTCGCCCTGCTCTGCGCGCGGCTGGACGGGCTGCCGCTGGCCATCGAGCTCGCGGCCGCCCAGCTGCGGCACCTGAGCCTCGACGACCTGGTCCGCCGGCTCGACGACCGGCTGACCCTGCTGGCGGGGGGTCGGCCCCGGGCCGGTGCGCGGCACTCGGCGCTCTCGGCCACGATCGACTGGAGCTACCGGCTGCTCTCCGGCCGGGACCGCGACGTCTTCGACCGGCTGGGCGTGTTTCCCTCGACGTTCGACCTCGACGCCGTGGTCGCTGTCAGTGGTGCGCCTGACACGGCCGTCGTGACGAACGTCGTGGGCGACCTGGTCGCGAAGAGCCTCGTGGTGCACGAGCGGTCGAGCGGGCGCTACCGGCTGCTCGAGACGATCCGGCTCTTCGCCGCCCAGCGGCTTGCCGAGTCCGGCCGGCACGCCGAGGTCGTCGAGCTGCTCCGACGGCACGTCGTGGACCGGGCCTCGGCGACGTCCCGGACGGGGGCCTGGCTCTCCACCTCCCTCGCAGCGCGCAGCCGCGACGACCTCGACAACGTCCGCCTGGCGTTCGAGGCGAGCCTGGACCGCGGTGACCTCAGCGGCGCCGTCGACGTCGCGCTCGGGATCAGCATGCTCTGGCGCAACGCGGTCTCCTACGCCGAGGGCCGCCGATGGGTCGGCGAGCTCCTCGCGAGCGACCTCGCCGACAGGGACCGGCTGTGGGCGCTGCTGCTGTCGGCCGACGTCGCGCTGGGGGCGGGTGATCCCCGCACCATGCGCGCGGCGGCCACCAGGGCGGCGCGGCTGGCCGAACGGGTCGATGACCCGGGCGCCTCGGTGGTCGTCCTCGTCTACGAGGCGCTGGTCCACCTCGACGACCCCGCCCGCGCGACCCGGAGGCTGGAGGCGGCGGGCCGGCTGGCCCGCGACATCGGCGAGCCCGGCCTCGCCCGGCTCGCACGCGGCTACCGCCTGGTCACCCTCCGCATGCAGGGGCCGTGCGAGGGACTGGCCGACGAGGCCCACGACGTCGTGGAGACCGTGGGCGCGCGCGACTACGACCGCTACCTCTGCCACTGGGCAGCCAGCCTGCTCGCCCTGGTGGAGCGAGACGCTCCCCTGCTGCGCCGGCTGATGGATGCGCAGCTGCGCGACCTCGCCGCGACCGGGCTGCGCGAGAACTGGCTGACGATGTACTGGAGCGCTCTCGCCCTCGTCGTGGAGGGCGAGGACTACGTCGACCAGCTGCGGCGCTCGCGCGCCCGGGCGGAGGCGGAGGGCCGGGTGGCCGACGCGGACTGCGTCCTCGCCCTCGCGTGCGCGGCCGCCCGTCGTGACGACTGGGAGGAGGCGGCCGAGCTGGTGGGGGCAGCGGCCGGCAGGCTGATGGACGACACGGCAGGCTTCTTCCACCTGATGCTCGTTCGCGACCAGATGGTGCGGCCCCGGCTGGACCCGGAGGTGTTCGCCGCCGCCACCGCCCGCGGCGCCCGGAGCGATGTCGCGGCGATCCTCGCCGCGCACGGGCTCTGACGTGGAGGGACCGACCATGCACCGTCGTCGCCGCGGCGCGTCAATCTTGATCCATTCCAGAAACCGCACCATACTTCCCGCCATGCCCACCACGTCGGACTGCGAGCACATGCTTCGCGGCGCCGCCCTGCGCGTCACCCGCCCGCGGGTGGCCGTGCTCGCGGCGGTGCACGACAACCCGCACGCGGACACAGACTCCCTGATCGGCGCCGTGCGCGCCGAGCTCGGAGACGTGTCGCACCAGGCCGTGTACGACGTGCTCCGGGCCCTCACCGCGGCCGGCCTGGTGCGCCGCATCCAGCCCTCGGGCTCGGTCGCCCGCTACGAGGCCCGGGTCGGCGACAACCACCACCACGTCGTGTGCCGGTCGTGCGGCGTCATCGCCGACGTCGACTGCGCGGTGGGCGCCGCCCCCTGCCTCGACGCGGTGGAGGACCACAGCTTCGTCATCGACGAGGCCGAGGTCACCTACTGGGGCCTGTGCCCCACCTGTTCGGCAGTTCCATCCCCTCAGTGATCGTCCGGAAGGAAGCACATGACTGACAGCCAGGACCCCAACGCTCCGCACGCGAGCGCCCAGGGCGTGGATCGCACGGAGTCCGGCGGGTGTCCCGTCGCCCACGACTCGGCGACCTCGCACGGGAGCGAGAGCGAGAACCCGGCGATCGACTCGCCGACGCCGAGGACGGGCGGCCGCCCGCGGACCAACAAGGACTGGTGGCCCAACCAGCTCGACCTGTCGGTGCTGCACGCACACTCGCCGAAGGGCAACCCGCTGGGTGCCGACTTCAGCTACGCCGCGGAGTTCGCGAAGCTCGACGTCGAGGCGCTCAAGCGGGACCTCGTCGAGGTCCTCACCACCTCGCAGGACTGGTGGCCCGCCGACTTCGGCCACTACGGCGGCCTGATGATCCGGCTGAGCTGGCACGCCGCCGGCACCTACCGGATCCACGACGGGCGCGGCGGTGCCGGTGACGGCAGCCAGCGCTTCGCCCCGCTCAACAGCTGGCCGGACAACGCCAACCTCGACAAGGCCCGCCGTCTGCTGTGGCCGGTCAAGCAGAAGTACGGCCAGAAGATCTCGTGGGCCGACCTGCTGGTCCTGGCCGGCAACGTGGCCATGGAGTCCATGGGCTTCGAGACCTTCGGGTTCGGGTTCGGTCGTGAGGACGTCTGGGAGCCCGAGGAGATCATCTGGGGCCCCGAGGACGACTGGCTGGGCGACGAGCGGTACGTCAGCGACGCCGAGATGGCGCCCGAGGTCGGCGCGACCGAGATGGGCCTCATCTACGTCAACCCCGAGGGACCCCGCGGCAGCGGCGACCCGCGCGCGGCCGCGCACTTCATCCGGGAGACCTTCGCCCGGATGGCGATGAACGACGAGGAGACCGTCGCCCTCATCGCCGGTGGTCACACCTTCGGCAAGACCCACGGCGCCGGTGTCGCCGACGACCACGTCGGCCCGGAGCCGGAGGGGGCTCCGCTGGAGGCCCAGGGGCTCGGCTGGCTGAGCACCCACGGCTCCGGCAAGGGGGCCGACACGATCACCAGCGGCCTGGAGGTCACCTGGACCGACCGCCCCACCGAGTGGAGCAACCGCTACTTCGAGATCCTGTTCGGGTACGAGTGGGAGCTGACCACCAGCCCGGGCGGCGCGAAGCAGTGGGTCGCCAAGGACGCAGAGCCGATCATCCCCGACGCCTACGACCCGGCCAAGAAGCACGTGCCGACCATGCTGACGACCGACCTCTCGCTGCGGTTCGACCCGACGTACGAGAAGATCTCGCGCCGCTTCCTCGAGAACCCCGACGAGTTCGCGCTGGCCTATGCCAAGGCCTGGTACAAGCTGCTGCACCGCGACATGGGACCGGTCAGCCGCTTCCTCGGGCCGTGGGTGCCGGAGCCCCAGCTGTGGCAGGACCCCGTGCCGGCCGTCGACCACGAGCTGGTCGGGGACGCCGATGTCGCTGCCCTCAAGGCGAAGGTGCTCGACTCCGGGCTGACCGTCGACCAGCTCGTCGCCACCGCGTGGGCCTCGGCCGCCAGCTTCCGGTCCACCGACAAGCGCGGCGGCGCCAACGGCGCGCGCATCCGGCTCGAGCCGCAGCGCAGCTGGGAGGTGAACCAGCCCGAGCAGCTCGCCACCGTCCTCGCGAAGCTGGAGGACATCCGGTCCGAGTTCAACGCGTCGGGCGGCGCGAGGATCTCGCTCGCCGACCTCATCGTCCTCGCCGGCTCCGCGGCGGTCGAGAAGGCGGCCAGGGACGCCGGCGTCGACGTGACGGTGCCGTTCCACCCCGGTCGCACCGACGCCACCCAGGAGCAGACCGACGTCGACTCGTTCGCGGTGCTCGAGCCGCGTGCGGACGGCTTCCGCAACTACCTGCGGACCGGCGAGAAGCTGCAGCCGGAGACGCTGCTGGTGGAGCGTGCCTACATGCTCGGCCTCACCGCTCCGGAGATGACCGTCCTGGTCGGCGGCATGCGGGCACTCGGCGGCAACGTGGGCGGCGCGCAGCACGGCGTCCTCACCGACCGTCCGGGCGTCCTGAGCAACGACTTCTTCGCCAACCTGCTGGCCCCCGGCACGCAGTGGAAGACGTCGGAGTCACAGGAGAACGTCTACGAGATCCGGGACCTGGCCAGCGGCGACGTGCGGTGGACCGCCACGGCCGTCGACCTGGTGTTCGGCTCGAACTCGCAGCTCCGCGCGCTCGCCGAGGTGTACGCCAGCGACGACGCCACGGAGAAGTTCGTGCACGACTTCGTGGCCGCGTGGACGAAGGTCATGGAGCTCGACCGGTTCGACCTGGCCTGATCGCGAGCTGATCCGTGAGGAGGGCCCCACCACCGGGTGGGGCCCTCCTTCGCGTCTCCAGCCCGGCACGGGCACGCGCGGCGCACCCGATCTCACTCGCCCCGGATGAGTCGCGGACGACCCGGCGCGGGGACGATCGTCGTGTGCACGCGGACGAGCGACAGGCGATGGACCAGGTGGTGGAGTCCCTCTGCCGGGCGTTCCCCGACCTTCCCGACAGCCGGGTCCGGGAGTGCGTCGACCGCGTCCACGCTGATCTCGACGGCGCCCGGGTGCGGGCCTACCTGCCGATCCTCGTGGCCCGCGAGGCGAGGGCCGAGCTGTCCGCCGTCGTCGACCGGGCGGGTCCTGACGTGCTCGACCCGGCGGACCCAGTCGGGGTGTCCCTCGCGTCGCGGTGAACCACGGCATCGGTGATGCGACCGTCGACGACGGTGACGAGCTCGTCGAGTGCGTCCCGGTGCACGAGATCGTGGGTGACGAGCAGCGTGGCAGTACCGCGCTCGTGGGTGAGGCGCGCGATGAGGCGCATGATCGCGGCGCCGCGCTCGCGGTCCAGTGCGCTGGTGGGCTCGTCGATGAGGAGCGCCTCGGGACCGTGGACGAGAGCGCGGGCGATCGCGACACGCTGCCGTTGGCCGCCGGAGAGCTGTGCGGGTCGCTTGCCGGCCTGCCCGGACAACCCGACGGCGTCGAGGAGCTCGTCGACGCGGGCACGGACGGTGCGGCGTCGTCCGCGCCTGTCGTGACCGCCGAGCTCGGCCATGACCTCGAGCTGCTCCCGCGCGGTCAGGGACGGGAGCAGGTTGGACTGCTGGAAGACGATGCCGATGCGTTCGCGACGCAGTGCGGTCGCGTCGTCGCGCGAGAGCAGGGCAGCGTCGGTGTCCCCGATCCGGACCGATCCGGAGTCAGGGCGGATGAGGGTCGCGGCGAGCGCCAGGATGCTCGACTTCCCCGAGCCCGAGGGGCCGGTGATCCCGGTGACGACCCTGGGCCGGCCGGTCAGGGAGACGCGGTCGACCGCGGTGAGGCGGGTGGCTCCGTCGGCGAAGGTGAGGGTTACGTCCTCGAGCGCGATCATCGGTTGCTCCCGAGGGCGGCGAGGGGGTCGGAGGACGTGACCGTCCGCAACGCGACGGCGGCGCCGGCGAGCCCGAGCGCGATCATCGCGATCCCGGGGGCAACGGTGGTGAGCGGGCTGAGCAGGAAGGGAAGCGCGTCGGCCGCGAGCCTGCCGAGCGCAACGACGGCGAGCAGACCGGCGCCGATACCGGCGACCAGCACGACGAGCGCCTGTCCGAGTGCGTCGCGCACGAGCGAGCCGGTGCTGGCGCCGAGAGCCTTCAGGACGGCGACGTCACCGGCGCGCTGCATGGTCCAGACGGTGAAGAACGCCCCGACGACCAAGGCCGACACGCCGAAGAGCATCGCGATCATGAGGCCGAGCGACCCGACCTCGGACTTGAAGGTCTCCAGGGCGGTCAGGCTCGCCAGCCGTGTGGACGCGGTGGTGTGTGTGGTGCCGGCGAGACGGCCCCAGTCGGGGTCCCCACTGACGGCGAGCACGGTGACCGCGCCGGTGCCGCCGAGGCTCCGGTCCGCGACTGCCCAGGCGGCGGGGCTCAGCACGACGACGGGACTGTGGCTGAACCACAGGTCGGTGCCGACGATGGTGACCTCGTAGGTGGTGGCCGCGATCGTCACTTGGTCGCCCCGGCCGACGCCGAGCCGGTCCGCGGCGCCGGAGGACAGTCCTATCTCGTCGTCGCGGGATGGAGCGAGGTCGGTGATCCCGGAGGGACCCCCCGCACCGTCGACAATGCCATGGGGGATGCCGAGCAGGGTGACGGCGGTGGGTTCACTGCTGCCCGTGGCGCGACCCTGCACGATCCCGATAGGAACGACGGCGTCGACCCCGTCGGCGCGCTCCCAGGCCTCGACGGTCTTCGAGCTGACGGCCGAGTCGGCGAAGCTCGGCGCGCCGGTCGCGGGCTGGCGGAGCACGAGCCGGTCACCGGGCAGCTGGAGCACGGCCGAGACGTTCTGTGAGGCCAGCCCGCCGGTGAGACCGGCCAGGAAGCCCACGAGGAGCGTGATGAGTGCGACGACCGACCCGATGAGCACGAAGCGCCCGCGGGCGAAGCGGAGGTCTCGCCAAGCGACGAACACGTGGATTCCTTCCTTGTCGCGGTCCATCCACGACGTCTCCACCAGACTGCTTCCCGCGCGCGGCGCTGCCATCGCCGAACGGATGGGTCCTGCGATCGAACTTTCGGTTGATCCACCAGGCCCGGACGCTCCGTACGCTGGGGATGCCATGTCGCACAACGCCCTCACGCCCGTCTTCGTCGGGCTGCGCACCGGCCTGCACGTCCTCGTCGCCGCCCTCCTCGTCCTCGTCACCGTGCAGATCGTCGTGGGCGACAGGTCGTCGGCGTGGGCGGCTCTCGTCGCGGCCGCCGCCTTCGCCGGCGTCTACCTCCTCGGATCGCGGATCGCGAAGGTCGACGAGGCAAGACGGGAGACGTTCGGCGCATCCTGGTTGCTGGCGCTCACGCTGGTGTGGGTCGCGCTGCTGGCGCTGACCCCCGAAGCCGCGTACCTCGTCTTCCCGCTGTTCTTCCTCTACCTCCACGTGCTGCCACCGAAGGTGGGTCCGGGGGCGGTCGTGGTCGCGACCCTGGTGGCGATCGTGGCGCTCGGGTTCCACACCGGCTTCACGGTCGGCGGAGTGGTGGGACCCGTCGTCGGCGCCGGCGTGGCACTCCTCATCGGTCTGGGCTACCGGGCACTCGCCCGCGAGGCCACCGAACGTGAGGCCCTGCTGGTCGAGCTCGTGGCCACGCGCGACCAGCTCGCCGCCACCGAGCGGGAGCAGGGCGTGCTCGCCGAACGCGCCCGCCTCGCGCGCGAGATCCACGACACCGTCGCCCAGGGACTCTCCAGCATCCAGCTGCTCCTCCACGCCACCGAACGCGCCGACGCCGACCGTCCCGGCGTCGAGCACCTCCGGCTCGCTCGACAGACTGCGGCTGAAGGATTGGCCGAGACGCGCCGCTTCATCCGTGAGCTGAGCCCACCAGCACTCGACCAAGGCCTCGGGACCGCTCTCGGACGACTCGCCGAGACCCACCGGTCGGTCAGCGGCCTCGTCGTCGAGTTCGAGGCGCCCGCGTCTCTCGACCTGCCGATGCCCGTCCAGACCGCGCTGCTGCGGAGCGCGCAGGGCGCGCTCGCGAACGTCGTCCAGCACGCGCAGGCGAGCCATGTCCGGATCACGCTCACCGACGACCGGCCACTCGTGCGCCTCGTGGTCGCCGATGACGGAATCGGCTTCGATCCGGCGGTGGTCCGGGCCCGTTCGTCGTCCGACTCGTTCGGTCTTCGAGCCATCGAGGAGCGTGTCGAGCAGCTCGGCGGCACTCTCGACGTCGTCACCCGCCCCGGGCACGGCACCACCCTGGTCGTCACCGTCGTGCGGGGCCCCCTGTGATCCGCATCCTCATCGCCGACGACCACCCCGTGGTCCGTGCCGGCCTCCGCGCACTCCTCGACCCGGAGCCCGACCTCGACGTGGTCGGCGAGGCCGCGACGCCCGGTGCGGCGGTCGAGCTCGCCGAGCACCTCTCGCCTGAGCTCGTCCTCATGGACCTCCAGTTCGCCGACGGGAGCACCGGGGCAGACGCGACGCGCCGCATCCGGGCGATGGAGGCAGCCCCCTACGTGCTCGTCCTGACCAACTACGACACCGACGTGGACATCCTCGGCGCGATCGAGGCCGGCGCCAGCGGCTACCTCCTCAAGGACTCCCCGCCGCACGAGCTCATCGCGGCCATCCGGGCCGCCGCCGCCGGGGAGAGCGCACTCGCGCCCACCATCGCCGGCCGACTGCTCGAGCGGATGCGAGCCCCCCAGGTCAGCCTGTCGGCCCGCGAGATGGAGGTCCTTCGGCTGGTGGACTCAGGGGCATCCAACGCCCAGATCGCCGCGCGGCTCCACATCACGGACGCCACCGTCAAGTCGCACCTGGTCCATGTGTACTCGAAGCTCGGGGTGAGCTCACGCACCGCCGCGGTCTCGACGGCCCGCTCGATGGGTGTGCTCCGCTGAACCCACCCCTGGCCGGAGCTCATCGGCGACGAGGGGCGATGCCCGCGCCCGGTGCGGTTGCCCGGATCGGCTCACGTTCGGCGGTCGAGCGGCCGATACTCGGTGCGACGACTCCCCCGGACCAGGACCGCCGATGCCCCGCTGCGCAGCCCCGCCACGCCCACTCCGCACCCCCACCCGCCGGTCGCTCGCCTGCCTGCTCGGCCTGGTCTCGCTGCTGCTGGTGCTGGACGGCCCTGCTGCCGGCGGCCACCCTCCGGGTGATCCGGCTCCGCGGACCGAGGCAGCCACCAACCCGCTGGCCGGCCACCCCTGGGGTGTCTACCTCGGGCCGCAGGAGCAGTCGTGGCAGCCCTGGGTCAACGCCACCGGACGTCGCAAGGAGCTGCTCGGCAAGATCGCGCTGCGGCCGAAGTCCAAGTGGTTCGGCACCTGGTCGGGGAGCCCGGCGCAGATCGGGTCGAAGGTCCGCACCTACATCGACAACGCCACCCGGGGCGACCCGGACGTCCTCGTGCAGATGACCGTCTTCCGGATGGTGCCGTGGGAGGCCGAGGTCGACGACCGGCTCCCCACGCGTCGCGAGCGGCGCACCTACAAGGCCTGGATCGACGCCTTCGCCGCCGCCGTCGGCGACGACACCCGGGCTGCGATCGTCCTGCAGCCGGACGGTCCCCTGGCCCTGGAGGCACCGCACGGGTCGCTGCTGCCGTCGCGCCTCATCGCGTACGCCGCCGCCCGCTTCGGGGGCCTCGCGCACACCGCGACGTACATCGACGCCGGTGCCTCGGACTGGCCGGCGGGTCGGCCGGACCTCGCCGCGACGATCCTGCAGCGGGCCGGCGTCGAGCACGTGCGCGGCTTCGCGCTCAATGCCACCCACTACACCTCGACCGCGGACAACATCGCCTACGGCAGTCGGGTGGTCGCCGAGCTGGCGCGCCGCGGCCTGCCGGGCAAGCACTTCGTCGTCGACACCGCCGAGAACGGCCGCCCGTTCGAGTTCTCGGACTACCGCGGCTCCCACCCGAACAACGCCAAGGTGTGCACGACCGCCGAGGAGCGCCGGTGCGTGACGCTCGGGATCCCGCCCACGACCCGGGTCGCCGACCGTCGCTGGGGACTCTCGGCGCAGCGGCGCGAGCAGGCCCGGGCGCACGTCGACGGCTACCTCTGGTTCGGCCGGCCCTGGCTGTACATGCAGACGGACCCCTTCTCGATGGAGCGCGCGCTGGCGATGGCTCGTACGACGCCGTACTGACGGCGCCGCACGAGCCGTTCGGCGACCCCTACAGCGGGGCCGGGACCCGGTCCAGGAACCCGAGGACCGCCTCGATCCGGCCGTCCGCGTCGGTCAGCAGCACGTCGAAACCGATGACGAGCGGCTCCGCCCCGGCCGGCCCGAGCCCCCACTGGAACCGGGCCTGGCCGTGGTGGGCGTCGACGTCGTCGTGCAGGCTGAAGACCATCCCGGCGAACTGCGCCTGGACGGCGCCGATGGTCGCGGCGATCTGCTCGGGTCCCTGCACGTCGGCGAGCGGGTCGACGTAGCGACCCGTCGGCGCGAACAGGCTGCTCACGGCCGCCGTGCGGGCGGTCTCGTCGGTCTCGTTCCACGCGTCGATGTAGTCGCGGACCAGCTGGGTGAAGTCGGTCATGACACTCCCTCGGTAGGCCCGGCGCCCGGTGCGCCGGTGATGCCGGGATCGTGGCCGGCCGACGGGCGGCTGGTCGATTACGTCGGAGGTCATCGCGGCGCGCCGCCGGGTGCGGTGGAATCGGGCCATGACGATCGCCCACCAGCAGCGGCCGCCGGTCGGTCACCTGCTCCGCAGCTGGCGCCAGCGCCGGCGCCTCACCCAGCTCGACCTCGCGCTCAGCTCCCAGGTGTCCGCGCGGCACCTCAGCTTCGTCGAGACCGGGCGTTCGCGGCCGACCCGCGAGATGATCCTGCACCTCTCGGAGACCCTCGACGTCCCCCTGCGCCAGCGCAACGAGCTCCTCCTGGCGGGCGGGTTCGCCCCGGCGTACCCCGAGCACCAGCTGGCGGACGCGCCGATGGCGGCGATCAGCGACGCGATCAACCGGATCCTCGACGCGCACGACCCCTACCCGGCGGTCGTGGTCGACCGGCACTGGGAGCTGGTGGCCGCCAACCGTGCCACCGCCCTCCTCCTGGACGGGGTGGCCGGGCACCTGCTCGAGCCTCCGGCGAACGTGCTGCGGCTGAGCCTGCACCCCGAGGGCCTCGCGCCCCGGATCTCGAACCTCGCGGAGTGGCGGGCCCACCTCCTCGGGCGGCTCGAGCGGCAGGCCCAGTCCACCGGGGACGCCGCGCTGGCGGTCCTGCTCGACGAGCTGCGCGCACTGCCGGGATCGACGGACGGGAGCGGGCACCGCGACGCTCTCGTGGTGCCGTTGCGGTGCCGCGTCGGCGACGTCGAGCTGTCGCTGTTCAGCACGACCACCGTCTTCGGGACGCCGCTCGACGTCACCGTCGCCGAGCTGGCGATCGAGACGTTCTACCCCACCGACGCGAGCACGGCGGAAGCCCTGCGGGGGCTCGCCGCGGTGCGGGCCTGAAGAGGGTCAGCCGGCGTACATCTCGTCGAGCAGCGGCCGGTACGCCGCCTCCACGACCTTGCGCTTGACCTTCATGCTCGGCGTGAGCTCGCCGGCCTCGACCGACAGATCGTGGTCGAGGATCCGGAAGTCCTTGATCGTCTCCCACCGGTTCAGGCGGCTGTTGACCTCGTCGACGCAGCCCTGCACGTACGCCCGCGCGGCGGGATGCGTCGCGAGCTGCTCGTAGTCCAGCTCCGCCAGGCCCTGCGCACGGCCCCACTGGGCCAGCGCCTCGGGATCCAGGCTGATCAGCGCGGTCGCGTACTTGCGGCCGTCGCCGTGCACGAGCACCTGGCTGACCAGCGGGCAGACGGCCTTGACCAGCATCTCGATGGACTGGGGCGCGATGTACTTGCCGCCGGAGGTCTTGAAGAGGTCCTTCTTCCGGTCCGTGATCCGCAGCCGCCCCCGCTCGTCGATCTCGCCGATGTCGCCGGTGGCGAACCAGCCGTCGGGGCTGAGCACCTCCGCCGTGGCCTCGGCCAGGTGGTGGTAGCCGCGCATGATGCCGGGTCCTCGCAGCAGGACCTCACCGTCGTCGGCGGTCCTCACCTCCGTGCCGTCGATCGGCGGGCCGACTCGGCCGAACACCGGGTCCTCGGGTCGGACGATGCACGCCCCGGCGCTGCTCTCGGTCAGCCCGTAGCCCTCGAGCACGAGGATCCCGGCCGCGTGGAACCACGCCGCCACGTCCGGGGACAGCGCCGCGCTGCCGGAGACCAGGTAGCGGATCCGGCCGCCCAGCCGGTCCCGGATCTTCGAGAGCACCAGCCGGTCCGCGACCGCGTGCTGCACGCGTACGACGGCCCCCGGTCGCCGGCCCTCGAGCCGCGCCCGGGAGACCCGGCCGCCGACCCCGAAGGCCCAGGTGAAGAGGGCGCCCTTGACGCCGCCCTCCTCCTCCATCGTCTGGAGGATCTTGCCGTGGACCTTCTCGAAGATCCGCGGGGGTCCGGCCATGAACGTGGGCCGCACCTCGGCGAGGTTGTCCACGATCGCCTCGATCCGGCCGTCCACAGCCGTGGGGAACCCGATCTGCAGCTGCACCGCCTGCAGCATCTTGCCGAACGAGTGCGACAACGGCAGCCAGAGGTACTGCAGGTCGTCGGTCGAGAGGATGTCGAGGCTCTCCGCGCCGGCACCGATGTAGGTCCAGCACCGGTGCGGGAGCTCGACGCCCTTCGGCCGGCCAGTCGTCCCGGAGGTGTAGATCAGCGTCGCCAGGTCCTCCGGTCGGACTGCCGCCACCGCGTCGTCGACCGCGGACGGGTGATCGGCCAGGTGCCGCTCCCCCAGCGCCCGCAGGTCGTCGAGGCCCATCACCCAGTCGCCGTCCGGTTTGCCGTCGAAGGTGACCACCCGGACCAGGTCGGGCAGCCGGTCACGCTGGTTGCGCAGCTTCTCGACCTGGCTGTCGTCCTCGGCGAAGACGATCCGTGATCCGCTGTCGGCCAGGATGAATCCGACGTCCTCGGCGCCCGTCGTCGGGTAGACGGTCGTGGTGGCCGCCCCCGCACAGGTGATGGCGAGGTCGGCGTACAACCACTCGACGCGGGTGCTGCTCGCGATCGCCACCCGCTCCTCACGCCCGATGCCCATCGCCAGCAGTCCGGCGGCCAGGGTCCGCACCGTCTCGCCCGTCCGGGCCCAGGTGACCGACTCCCAACCACGCGGCGTGGGGTAGCGGAACGCCTCGGCGTCGGGTGTCGCCGCGACCCGGTCGTAGAACAACCGGGCCACCGAGACCGCCCCCGCCGGTGAGTTGGTGCCGGTCTGCTGCTGGGTCTGCTGCCCCACGGCTGGTCCGTCCCTTCGCGTCCGACCCCCGCGCCTCCAGCCTCGGCGTGGACCTCGGGCCCGCCTAGGGGACTAGGTCCCGGGGGCCGTCCCGTCGTGTGTCTACCCTTCTCGGCAGCGACGCCGGCTGACGGCCGGCCCGGAGACCGTGGAGGAAGCCTTGCCCGACGTCATCGTGTGCGGCCCCGCGTCGTGGAACCACGTGGTGTGGCTCGACGCGCTGCCCCGCCCCGTCCCGCACATGGAGTTCGCCCGGGACGACCGGCTGACTCTCGGCGGCACCTCGGCAGGGAAGGCGCTGCACCTCACCGACCTGGGGCGTACGACGGTCCTGCACACCGTCGTGGGCACCGACCCGGTGGCCGAAACGATCCTCGCGTCGCTCGCCGCAGCCGGGGTCAGCGTCTCGGCCGAGGTGGCCGAGGGACCCAGCGAGCGGCACCTGAACCTGATGGGCCCGGGTGGCGAACGCGTCTCGCTCTACCTCGGCGTACCCGCCGCGGTGCCCGCTCCGGCCCCGGCGGCCCTGCGGGACGCGCTGCCGGGGGCGCGGGCCGTCGTCCTCGACCTGTCGTCGCGCTCGCGGGACCTGGTGGAGGAGGTCCGCGGCAGCGACGTCCCGCTGTGGACCGACCTGCACGACTACGACGGCGTGTCGGACTTCCACCAGCCGTTCCGGGACGCCGCGTCCTACGTGTTCATGAACGCCGACAAGCTGCCCGACCCCCTCGTCCTCCTGCGGCGCCTGGTCGAGCAGAGGGCCGACGTCGCCGTCTGCACGCTCGGCGCCGAGGGCGCGATCGCCGTCGACCGGGACCAGGTCGTCCACCGGGTCGCCGCCGTACCGGTGGTCGAGGTCGTCGACACCAACGGTGCGGGCGACGCCTTCATGGCCGGCTTCCTGCACGCCACCCTGGACGGAGCCGGCACCCGCGACGCTCTCGCGGCCGGCGCGGCCCAGGCGGCACGGGCGCTGACGACCGTGCACCTGAGCCCGCTCCTCGACGGGGCCTAGTCGGGCGAGCCGCTCGGCACCGCCGGAGACCTCGTGCCGCGGAGGTCGGCGGACTCGCCGATGAGGGTGCTGCGCAGTGCCTCCACCTCGTGGCGCACCCTGGCCAGCGAGGCCGACCCGGCGGACGAGGTGTCCGCCAGGTCCGACTCGAGGGCGTGCAGCGCCTCCTGCAGACGGCCCAACCGGTCCCGTACGTCGGCATCCCTGGCCGGGTCGACCCCGACTCGGTCCCGGAGCATCGCGGCCTGCTCCGCCTGCACGCGCCCGGCCTGCCACAGGTCCACGAACACCTGGACCTTCGCGCGCAGGATCCAGGGGTCGAACGGCTTCGAGAGGTAGTCGGCACCGCCCGCCACGTAGCCGCGGTAGGAGCTGCTGAGGTCCTTGTCGACGGCGGTCAGGAAGATGATCGGGACGTCCTTGGTGCGGGTCCGGCGCTTGATCCGGGTGGCCGTCTCGAAACCGTCCATGCCCGGCATCTGGGCGTCCAGCAGGATGAGGGCGAACTCGTCCCGGAGCAGGGCACGCAGCGCCTCGTCCCCCGAGCTCGCGCGCACCAGGTCGAGGTCCAGCGACCCGAGGATCGCCTCCAGCGCCATCAGGTTCTCGGGCCGGTCGTCGACCATGAGGATCTTCGCGCGCCCGGACGCGCTCATGACAGCCACGACCGGATGACCGACAGCAGCTGCTCCACGTCCACCGGCTTGGTGACGTAATCCGACGCACCCGCGGTCAGGCTGTTGTCGCGGTCGCCCGGCATCGCCTTGGCGGTCAGCGCGATCACCGGCAGGTCGCGGAACGTGGGCATCTTCCGGATCTCCCGCATGGCGGTGTAGCCGTCCATCCCCGGCATCATCACGTCCATCAGCACCAGGTCGATGTCGGGCTCCTGCCGGAGCATCCCGAGGCCCTCCTCGCCGTTGCCCGCGTAGAGCACGTCGATGCCGTGCTGCTCGAGGGCGCTGGTCAGGGCGAACACGTTGCGCACGTCGTCGTCGACGATGAGGATCCGGCGACCCGCGAGCGCCTGCTCGCGCTCGGCGTCGCCCTCGCCGGCCGGGTCCGGCCCGGTCAGGCTCGTCACGTCGGAGCGGTGCAGGAACAGGGCGGTGCTGCGGACCAGGTCCTCGTCCGTCTCCGGGCGCGCGAGGGTGAGCCTCTCGGCGTACTTCTCGAGGCGGGCCTCGTCGCGCGACGAGAGGTCCTGGGCACCGGTGACGACCACGGGGGTGTGCAGCAGCTGCTTGCGCGACCGCACCCGTCTCAGCACCTCGAACCCGCCGCCGCCGGGCAGCCCGAGGTCCACGACCACGCAGTCGAAGGGTGCTCCGCCGAACGCCGTCGCGGCCTCGTCGGGCGAGCCGACGATCTCGACCTCGATCCCGCCCGAGGACTCGAAGCGCTCCGCGACCGCCGCTCCGGGGCTGCCGGCGTCGCCGGTGACGACCAGGAGCCGGCGCTTGGTGCGGGCCAGGAAGCCCTCGAGGTGCTCGAGAGCGGCGTCGACCTTGGAGCGGGTGAACGGCACCTCGATCACGTCGAGCGACCCCGCCTGCCAGGCCTGGTGGGTGGTCTCCGCGGCCGCGGACATGTGGGCCGCGATCATCGGGACGTCGCGGGTGCGGTCGAGGCGCTTGAGCAGGTGGTGCAGCGAGGTCCCGTCGTGGGACGACATGTCCATGCCGATCACCATGCCGTCGGGCTGCCGCTGCTCCGCGATGGCGAGCGCGCGGTCGGCGTAGGCGGTCGCGAGGACCTTGAAGCCGTGGCTGCGCCCCACCTCGACCGCCGCGCGGCAAAGGTCGGCGTCGGACAGCGCGACCAGCAGGACGCGGTCCCCCGGCAGCACGTCACCCTCGTCGTCGTCGACGTGCTCCTGGAGCCGGTCCACGACCTCGGGCTGCGCGGCCGGCGCCGACGTGGTCCCGCCGACCGGCGCCGTCGGCCCGGCCGTGCGTCCGCCGACGTACTGGACGGGCAGGTAGAGCGTGAACTTGCTGCCCCGGTCCGGCTCGCTCTCGACGTGGATCTCACCGCCGATCAGGCGGGCGATCTCCCGGCTGATCGACAGGCCCAGACCGGTGCCGCCGAACTTGCGGCTGATGGTGCCGTCGGCCTGCTGGAAGGCCTCGAAGATCGTGCGCAGCTGCTCGGGCGGGATGCCGATGCCGGTGTCGGTGACGTCGAACGCGAGCACGCTGTCGGCGACGGTCAGGGCGGGGGTGGTGAAGTTCTTCTCCTCGCTGCGCCGGATGGCCAGCGTGACCTCTCCGTACGACGTGAACTTCACGGCGTTCGAGAGCAGGTTGCGCAGCACCTGCTGCAACCGGTGCTGGTCCGAGACGAGCGTCGGCGGCACGTCCTCGGAGACCCAGACCGAGAAGCGCAGGTCCTTTTCCGCGGTGAGCGGCCGGAACGTCGCCTCGACGTACTCCACGATCCCGGAGACCGCGACGGTGGCGGGGTGCACGTCCATCTTGCCCGCCTCCACCTTGGACAGGTCGAGGATGTCGTTGATCAGCTGCAGCAGGTCCGTGCCGGCGCTGTGGATGGTCTGGGCGAACTCGACCTGGCGGCCGTTGAGGTTCTGGTCGGGGTTGTCGGCGAGCAGCTTGGCGAGGATCAGCAGCGAGTTGAGCGGGGTGCGCAGCTCGTGGGACATGTTCGCGAGGAACTCCGACTTGTAGCGCGACGAGAGGGCGAGCTGCTCGGCCCGGTCCTCCAGCGCCCGGCGTGCGTCCTCGATCTCGAGGTTCTTGATCTCGATGGCCCGGTTCTGCTGGGCCAGCAGGCTCGCCTTCTCCTCGAGCTCGGCGTTGCTCTGCTGCAGCTCGCGCTGCTGGGTCTGCAGCTCGCCCGACTTGTTCTGCAGCTCGGCCGCGAGCCGCTGCGACTCCACCAGCAGCGCCTGGGTGCGCGAGCTGGCGATGATGGCGTTGAGCGAGACGCCGATGATCTCCATCAGCTGCTCGAGGAACTGCAGGTGGACCACGCTGAACGACCGGAACGACGCCAGCTCCATGACGCCGAGGACCTGCTCCTCGAACACCACGGGCAGGATCACGATGGTCAGGGGCGACCCCTCCCCCAGTCCCGAGGAGATCCTCAGGTAGTCCGGAGGCACGTCCGTGACGAGGATGCGCTCACGGCCGTCGGCGGCCTGGCCGACCAGCCCCTCGCCGAAGGCGAAGGCGTCGGGCACCCCGGCGACCGGTCGGTGCCCGTACGACGCGATCCGGCGCAGCATCCGGCCGCCGTCCTGGCCGTTCTCGCCGAGGAAGAACGTCCCCGCGGTCGCCCCCACGAGCGGGGTGAGCTCGCTGACGATCAGCTGGGTGACGTCGAGCAGGTCCCGCCCGCCCTGCATGTGCCCGGTGAACCTCGCCAGGTTGGTCTTGAGCCAGTCCTGCTCCTGGTTGGCCCGGGTGGTCTCGCGCAGGTTGTCGATCATCTGGTTGAGGTTGTCCTTGAGCTCCGCGACCTCGCCCTGCGCCTCGACGGTGATCTGCTGGCTCAGGTCGCCCTGGGTGACGGCCGTGGAGACCTCCGCGATCGCACGCAGCTGGGTGGTCAGCGTGCCGGCGAGCTGGTTGACGTTCTCGGTCAGCTTGCGCCACGTGCCGGAGACGTCGGCGACCTCTGCCTGGCCGCCGAGCTTCCCGTCGGTGCCGACCTCGCGGGCCACGCGGGTCACCTCGTCGGCGAACGACGAGAGCTGGTCGACCATCCGGTTGACGGTCGTCTTCAGCTCGAGGATCTCGCCGCGGGCGTCGACGTACGTCTTCTGGGTCAGGTCGCCGTGGGCCACGGCGGTGGTCACGAGGGCGATGCTGCGCACCTGGCTGGTCAGGTTGCCGGCCATCGAGTTGACGCTGTCGGTGAGGTCCTTCCAGGTGCCCGCCACGCCGCGTACCTGCGCCTGCCCGCCCAGGATGCCCTCGGTGCCGACCTCGCGCGCCACGCGGGTGACCTCGTCGGCGAAGGCACGCAGCGTATCGACCATCGCGTTGATGGTGCTGGCCAGCGCCGCCACCTCGCCGCGGGCGTCGATCGAGATCTTCTGGCTGAGGTCGCCGCGGGCGACCGCGGTGGACACAGTGGCGATGTTGCGCACCTGGTTGGTGAGGTTGGACGCCATGGAGTTCACCGAGTCGGTGAGGTCGCGCCAGGTGCCGGCCACGCCCGGCACCCGTGCCTGGCCACCGAGCATCCCCTCGGTGCCGACCTCGCGCGCCACGCGGGTGACCTCGTCGGCGAAGGAGGAGAGCTGGTCGACCATCGTGTTGACGGTGCTCTTGAGCTCGAGGATCTCCCCGCGCGCGTCGACGGTGATCTTGCTGGTCAGGTCGCCCTGCGCGACCGCGGTGGTGACCTCGGCGATGTTGCGGACCTGCGAGGTCAGGTTGGCCGCCATCATGTTGACGTTCTCGGTGAGGTCCTTCCAGGTGCCGGAGACGTCGTGCACGTCGGCCTGGCCGCCGAGCCGGCCCTCGGTGCCGACCTCGCGCGCGACGCGGGTGACCTCGTCGGCGAAGGAGGAGAGCTGGTCGACCATCGTGTTGACGGTGTCCTTGAGCTCGAGGATCTCCCCGCGGGCCTCGACCGTGATGGTGCGGGTCAGGTCGCCCCTGGCCACCGCGGTGGTGACCTCGGCGATGTTGCGCACCTGGGCGGTGAGGGTGCCCGCCATGAAGTTCACCGAGTCGGTCAGGTCGCGCCACGTGCCGGAGACACCGGGCACGGCGGCCTGCCCGCCCAGCCGGCCCTCCCCGCCCACCTCGCGCGCGACGCGGGTGACCTCGTCGGCGAACGACGAGAGCTGGTCGACCATCGTGTTGACGGTGTTCTTCAGCTCGGCCAGCTCGCCGCGGACGTCGACGGTGATCTTCTGGCTCAGGTCGCCGCGCGCGACCGCCGTGGTCACCTGCGCGATGTTGCGCACCTGGTTCGTGAGGTTGGACGCCATGGAGTTCACCGAGTCGGTGAGGTCCTTCCACGTGCCTGCGACCCCCGGCACGTCTGCCTGGCCGCCGAGGATGCCCTCGCTGCCGACCTCGCGGGCGACCCGGGTGACCTGGTCGGCGAAGGAGGAGAGCTGGTCGACCATCACGTTGACGGTGCTCTTCAGCTGGGCGAGCTCGCCCTTGACGTCCACGGTGATCTTCTGGCTGAGGTCGCCGCGGGCCACCGCCGTGGTCACCTGCGCGATGTCGCGCACCTGCGCGGTGAGGTTGTCGGCCATGTAGTTGACCGACTCGGTGAGGTCCTTCCAGCGACCGGCCACGCCGGGCACGTCGGCCTGCCCGCCGAGGATGCCCTCGGTCCCGACCTCGCGGGCCACGCGGGTCACCTCGTCGGCGAAGGTCTGCAGCGTCGCGGTCATCGAGTTCAGGGTCTCGGCGAGCTCGGCGACCTCGCCCCGGGCGCTCACGGTGATCTGCTGGCTCAGGTCGCCGCGCGCGACCGCCTGCGCCACCGAGGAGATGCCGCGGACCTGGCTGGTGAGGTTGGACGCCATCAGGTTCACCGAGTCGGTGAGGTCCTTCCAGGTGCCCGAGACGCCGCGCACGTCGGCCTGGCCGCCCAGCCGGCCCTCGGTGCCCACCTCCCGCGCCACGCGGGTGACCTCGGAGGCGAACGACGACAGCTGGTCGACCATCCGGTCCACGGTGTCCTTGAGCTGGGCCATCTCACCGGATACCTCGACGGTGACCGTGTGCGAAAGGTCGCCGTCGGCCACCGCGGTCGTCACGAGGGCGATGTCGCGCACCTGCGCGGTCAGTCGCGAGGACATCGTGTTCACGGCGTCGATCAGGTCCCGCCAGCTGCCGTCGGCGTCGCGGACGCGGGCCTGGCCGCCCAGCTTGCCCTCGGTCCCGACCTCGCGCGTCACCCGGGTGATCTCGTCGGCGATGGACGAGAGCCGGTCCACCAGCCCGTTCACGCTGCGGGCGACCCGCAGCGGCTCGCCGCGCAGGGACTGCCCGTCGAGGCGCAGGTCCATCCGCTGGGTCAGGTCACCGTCGGACATGGCGGCCACGACGCGGGCGAACTCGCCGGTGGGACGCACCAGGTCGGTGACGAGGCTGTTCGCGGCATCGACGCACCTGGTCCAGCCGCCCTCGCCCAGCCCCGGCTGGAGGCGCTCGCTGTGCCGTCCCTCCCGCCCGGCGACCCGCTGGACCCGGGTCAGCTCCGAGAGGATGTGCTGCTGCCGGTCGGCGATGTCGTTGTAGGCGATCGCCAGCTCGGTCAGGAGTCCCTCCCCCGAGACCGGGAGCCGCTTGCGGAAGTTGCCGTCACGCATGGCGTTCAGCGCGGCGAGGAGCCGTCTGAGCTGGGCGGCGTCCGTCTCGCCGTCGGTGTCGGGGCGTGGGCGGGTCTCGCGCCGATCCGTCTTCTTGGTCGTGCTCGTGGGCATCCGGATCTCCTCGGTCGCCAGTCGACCTGAGTCTGTCACCATGAGGGGACTCCGCCAACGTCCCCCGAGGCGACCATGACCTCATTCCCGGTGCGCGCGCAGCAGTCCTTCGCCGCGGACGCGTCCTGCGTCGCCGACGCGCGCCGCTTCACCAGACGGACGCTCGAGGAGTGGGGGGAGGACGAGCTCGCCGACACCGCCGCCCTCATCGTGAGCGAGCTGGTCACCAACGCGGTGGTCCATACCGGCACCACCGCCCGGCTGACCCTCGGCCTGCGGGGACGCAACCTCCGCATCGACGTGGAGGACCAGCACCCCGGCCACCAGCTCCCGGTCGTCCCCGGCCGGCCGCCGGACACGTCCGAGCACGGCCGTGGCCTCGTGATCACGACGAGCCTGTCGACCGCGTGGGGCGTGGAGTACACCCGCACCGGCAAGCGGGTCTGGGTGGTCTGCGGGCACGAGTCGGGCGCCGTCGGCGGTGACGGCGTGGTCGCCGCGCCCGGGCCGGCACAGCGCACGCACGTCGCCGTCGTCGAGCTCTCCGGCTCCGGCGTCGTGACTGCGTGGAACGACGATGCGACCGCCTTGCTCGGCTGGCGGTCGGACGACGTGGTGGGGCGTCGGTACGCCGACCTGCTGGACGGTGTCGACGGCAGCAGCCCTCCGGAGGACCTCGACGCGCCCGACGGCGATCGGGTCTGGCGCGGCAGCTATGCCGTGGCCTGCCGCGACGGCAGCAGCGCGACGGTGTTCGCGTCGCACGCCCCGGCGGCGGACCGCACGGGGACCATCGTCCTGATGGTCGCCGAGGCGCAGCGCGCGCTTCTCGAGCACCCCGCCTCGTCGCCCGCCCCGGCCGGCGCCGGCCACCCGACAGCCGCGTCGTTCGGCCTACGACCCGACGCCCTGGTCCGGCTGGGCGTCGAGGACTACCTCAGCCTGGCCGCCGAACGGGTGCGCGATCCCGTCGGGGCGGACGCGACGTACGTGCTCCTCGCGCACGACTTCGACGACGAGCTCGAGGTGGTGGCGGTGAGCGGGCTCCCCGAGCAGCTGCTGGGCACCCGGCTCCCCCGCGGTGCGGCCGGCACACCCGACACCCACAGCACGGCGCTGCCGGTCGTCGTGCCGGACCTCGCCGAGCACGACGTGGCGCTGCTGGCCGGGACCGGGCTGCGCTCCCTGGTGGTCGTCCCCCTCACGGTCGAGGGGAAGGTCGTCGGTGCCCTGGGGGCGGCGTCGGCGGTGGCGCGCGGGTTCGACGACGTCGCGTCGGCCCGGCTCCAGCAGTTCGCCGACTCCATCGCCCTCACGGCCGACCGCGGCCGGCTGCAGGCGTCCGAGCGCGAGCGGCGGGGGTGGCTCAGCTTCATCGCCGAGGCCGGTGACCTGCTTGCCGGATCGCTGGACCAGGACATGACCATGGCCATCACCGGGCAGGTCGTGGTCCCCCGGGTCGGTCGCTGGTGCGCCATCCACCTCGCCGACGAGCGCGGGAAGCTGGTCCTGCAGCAGGTCTGGCACGAGGACGAGACGCAGGCCGACGAGCTGCGCAGTGCCCTCGAGGCGACCCCTGGCGACGAGCTCGCGGGCGGGACGGCCACGGTCGTCGGCTACTCCCTCACGTCCATCCCCCTGGTCGCGCGGGGGAAGCGCATCGGTCTGCTGACGGTCGGACGCTCCCGCGGGGACCGGCTGCGCGGCGAGCTGCTGCTGGTCGCGGAGTCCGTCGCCAGGCGGGCCGCGCTGGCCATCGACAACGCCCGCGCGCACGGGGCCCTCCAGGCCGCCGGTCGGGCGCTCCAGGAGAGCCTGCTGCCACCGTCGGTGCCGACGGTCCCCGGCCTGGACGTCGGCGTCGTCTACGAGGCCGCCGGCCAGGACGCCGCTGCCGGCGGGGACTTCTACGACCTCTTCCCCGCCGGGAACGGGTCGTGGTGCTTCGTGGTCGGCGACGTCTGCGGCACGGGGGCTCAAGCCGCGGCCGTGACGGGGCTGGCGCGACACACCATCCAGGCCTTGGTGCGGGCGGGCCTGCCGCCGGCCGCGACCCTCGAACGCCTCAACACCGCGATCCTCGAGGAAGGGGCCCGGTCCAGGTTCATGACGCTGGTGTGCGGGGTCCTGCGCCCCGAGGGTGTGCAGGTGCGGCTCGAGCTCGTCAACGCCGGCCACCCCCCGCCGTACCTCGTCTCCGGGGACGGCTCCGTCGGCGAGATCGGCGCCCCGCAGACGCTGCTCGGTGTCGTCGACCACGTCGCCTACGTCGCCGAGACCCACACCCTGCACCGGGGGGACCTGCTGGTGACCGTCACCGACGGCGTGCTCGAGAGGCGGGACGGCGAACGCATGCTCGGTGAGGACGGGTTCCCCGACGAGCTGGCCGCCGCGGCACACCTGCCGGCCCAGGCCGTGGCCGACCGGGTGCGCCGGCTGGTCGCCGAGTTCAGCGACGAGCCCCAGCACGACGACCTGGCGGTCCTGGCGATCCGGGTCCGCCCGCAGGTCCCGGCGGGCGACCCGGATCGCTGACGCTCAGAGCGCCTTCAGCATCTCCTCGGCCAGCGGCGCGGAGGACGCGGGGTTCTGCCCGGTGTAGAGGTTGCGGTCGACCTCGACGTGGGGAGCCCAGGGCTCACCCTCCTGGAAGTCGGCCCCGAGCTCGACCAGGCGGTCCTGGAGCAGCCACTTCGCCTTCTCGGCGAGCCCCGCCTGGGTCTCCTCGGCGTTGGTGAAACCGGTCAGCCGGTAGCCGGCGAAGGGCGACGCGGCGGCGTCCGAGCCGGTGGCGAGCAGCGCGGCCGGCGCGTGGCACACGATCCCGAGCGGCTTGCCGGCCGCCAGCGTGGCGCTCAGCAGCGCCCCGGAGGTGGGGTCGACCGCGAGGTCCTCCATGGGGCCGTGGCCACCGGGGTAGAACACGGCCGCGTAGTCGTCGAGCTCGACGTCCTCGAGCGCCACCGGCTCCCGGAGCTGGTCGATCTTCTCCAGCTCGGTGCGGATGGCGTCGGCGTTCTCCTGGCCGCCGTTCGCGTCGGCGGCGAGGCTGCCCTGGTCGACGACCGGGACCACGCCACCCGGGGTGGCCACCACGATCTCGTGACCGGCCTGCGTGAACGCGCGGTACGGCGCGACGAGCTCCTCGGCCCAGAAGCCGGTGGGGTGCTGGGACCCGTCGGCCAGGGTCCAGTGCTGTGCTCCGGTGACGACGAACAGGATCTTGCTCACGGCGTTCTCCTCCAGGGTCGGTTTGCCTACGCCCGGGACAGCCACCGTGGGCGTCGGATCATTCCCCGGGCGTCCCTCGTGGGACGCGCGTCACCCGGTTCTCAGGAGGCGAGCCGGTTCCTGCTGTCGAGCAGCGCCTGACGCAGGTCCCGCACCGCCTTCTCGAGGCCCTCGCGCAGGGTGCCACCGATGCTCGTGGCCGTCGAGGTGGCACCCTCGAGCTGGTTGCGCACGTCCGCCCAGCGGCTGCGCACCTGCTGCATCAGGGACTCCACCTTGTCGTTGGCCTCCATCGAGGCGAGGTGCAGCTGGACCTCGAGGTCCTCCACCCTGGCCTGCCACTGGTCGAGCTGTGCCTGGGCGAGCTGGCGGTGTAGCTCGCTCTGCCTGGTCCGCAGCTCCTCGATCTGGCCCTCGAGTCGTGCGATGCGCTCTTCTTCATCGGTCATGTCCCCACCGTTCCAGCAGCGACGGACGGTCCGGAGGGGCCGTCGGTCCCCCCGACGGGGGTCGTTCGCTCACCGTGCGCCGCGGTGGGGCTCCCGCCGGCTGAGGACCCGCTCACGGAACGGGTGGCTGCTCACGTGGTGGTCGAGGAAGTGCTCGACCTCGATCCGGTCCACACGTCCTCTGGCGAGCGCGGTCGCGGCGACCCGGGCGTTCTCCCGCGCGGCATCCTGACCGGCGAGGCGCTCTGCGGCTGCGGTCGCCCAGCGGACGAGTCGGGGCTCCATCGGTTCCTCCCACACGGTGGCCACGCGTACCCGGACAGGCACGCCCGGCCCACTCAACCGGGCGGGTGACCCCGTCGACAGGGACCAAGGTCCCGAACAGCCACCCGCTCGGACGACCCGGGCGTGATCAGGTCTGGGGAGACAGCTCGTCCTCGGTCAGGGCGAGGTCGGCCGCGATCTCCGGACGCGCCGGGTGCATGGGAGTGATCTCCACGGGGCACCGCGACTCGCGGATCAGGGCCCGCGTGGTGGACCCCAGCGGGAGACCCACCGGCATCCCGTGCCCCCGGCGTCCCAGCACCAGCAGGTCGGCGCCCTCGGTGGCCCCGAGCAGCGCCGCGG
Organism: Nocardioides sp. GCM10023255; assembly: GCF_042653125.1. Lineage (NCBI taxonomy): Bacteria > Bacillati > Actinomycetota > Actinomycetes > Propionibacteriales > Nocardioidaceae > Nocardioides > Nocardioides sp. GCM10023255. Next base: position 422,102 of record NZ_JBHSHU010000005.1, on the reverse strand, counting down.
CGGGGTCCTGGTGGCGCACGTCGTGGTCCACTTCGACGTCCGGGTAGGCCGCCCGCAGCTGGGAGGTCGCCTGGCGCAGCTGCTCGCCGAGCGACGTCGTCCACTCGTCGGCCTCGCGCGCGCTGACGATGGCCTCGTCGTAGGGCCGCTGGAGCTTCCAGGTGTGCAGCACGCGCAGCCGGGCCCCACGGGCGCTGGCGGCCACGAACGCGTGCGAGAGCACCTCGTGCGCGTGCCGCGGGTCCTCGACGCCGACCACCACCTGGCCCCGGTCCCCCGCCTGCCACACCATCGGGATGCACACGACCGGGCAGTGGGCCCAGGTGGCGACGCCGGTGGTGGTGGACGCGGTGAAGACCCTGCCGAGCAGGGTCCGGTCGCGGTGGCCCAGGACCACCATCCGCGCGTTCTCGCTCTCCTTGACCAGCACGTGCACGCGGCGTCCGGTGCGGGTGACCTTCTCGAGCGGGATCATCCCGTCCCAGGCGGACCGGGCGGCGGTCTCGGCCTCCCGCATGATCTTGCGGGCGACCTCGTCGTAGATCTCGAAGCCGGCGGCCGGCACGATGGGCGCGGTCGCGGCGAGCTCGGGCAGCACGTGGACGAGCCGTACGCCGCATCCCGCGCGTCTGGCCTCGCCCATGGCGAACTGGACGGCGTGGAGCCCCTGCTGCGTCCCGTCCACTCCCACGACGATCGGAGCCCTCAGTTCAACGTCCATCGAACACCTTCCGCTCTGGTCCGGGCAGCCCGGGTGATCACGACAGGTCGAGCCTCGTCGCGACCGGAATCACCGCAAAGGGTCCCCGGTCATGCCGGCCCGGGTCTTCTGTCTCACGGCTGGCGCAGCAGGCTCTCGAACACCTGCACCCACTGCACGAGGTGACGGTCGCCGAGGAAGTAGTCGCGCACCCGCTCGTGCGCGGCGGCGCCCAGGGCCTCGGCCCGCTCGGGGTCCTTGAGCAGGCCGGCGAGCGCCGCGGCGAGGGCCTCCAGGTCTGCCGGGTTGCCCAGCAGCAGGCCGCTGACGCCGTCCTCGATCTGGTCGGCGATGCCCCCCACCGCCGAGGCGACGACGGGCCGGGACTTCCACATCGGCTCGGTCACCGTGAGGCCGAAGCCCTCGGCCAGGCTCTTCTGCACCACGACGGCGGCGTGCCGCTGGAGGGCGTTGACCAGGTGGGCGTTCTCGTCGACGTCGTCCATGGGCAGGCAGGCCAGGTGGACCCGGCCGCGGACGGGGGCCGACAGCTCGTCCCGCAACGAACGGCAGGTGGCGAGGACCGCAGCGCCCTCCGGGTCGTCGGCCACGCCGCGCACCTCGGGACCGGCCAGCACGAGGTGCGCGTCGGTCGGGAGCCGGTCGAGGTGCCTGGCGAAGCCGGCGAGCACGCCCTGCATGTCCTTGAGCCGGTCCCAGCGGCTGACCTGGAGGACGATCCTGGCGTCCTTCGGCAGCGGGTCGTCGCCGAGGAGCAGGTCACGGTGCTCGCGCACGCTGCCCGCCGCGCCCTCGCGCCGACCGAAGACGAGGCTGCCCGAGTCAGCGGGCAGGTCCACGAGTCCCGCCTGGCGCAGCGCCGCCGCGACCTCGACCGGTTCCATCGCCGCGTTCTTGGTGCTGAAGGGATCGATGGACGGAGCGATGACGTGCACTCGTGCCGGATCGAGCCACGACGGGACGTACTGGGGGCGGGTGTAGACGAACGCGTCCGCGCTCTCGATCATCGGGCGCAGGAAGGCCCAGCCGCTCTCGGTCTCCCTGGTGACCAGGCCCGAGCCGATGTGGCAGCGCCACGCGACCCGGGCACCCGCCTCCCGCAACGGGGCGACGAGGCCGGCGGTCTGGGGGTCGTGGAGGAGCACGATGTCGCCCGGACGGACGAGGTCCACCGCGACGGCCGCGTTCGCCCGGCTCACCTCCAGGAAGTGCGCGAGCTGCTGGGGGCCCAGGACGCCGCCGTCACCGGGTGAGCCGTGCAGCAGGTTGTGCAGCCGCTTGGTGACCTGGAAGAAGTCGGGGTCCCCCGCCAGGACCAGCCACCGGGTGTCCACGCCGGCGCCGCGACCGTAGGCGAGCAGCACCTGGAGCATCTCGGCGACGCCACCGCCCCGGGCGGTGGAGTTGAAGTTCCACACGGTGCGCCCCGCCAGCAGGCCACGGGCGCGCTCGGCGGTCCGCTCCAGCAACCGGACGCGGTCAGGAGGCAGCAGCACCTCGAGGCGCTGCAGCGGCGCGGCGTCGATCCGGACCTCCTGCACGACCCGAGCCTCCCCCGCTCCCCGGTCCCCCGCGAGGTTCGAAGGTCACTGCGTCCCGGGACCATGGGGAGCCGGCCCGGCTCACCCGGCGCGGGTGATGACAGGCACGGGACCGGCGGGCGAGGGTCGTGGCCATGAGCGATCAGGCGGCCCGACACCTCACCGTGGACGAGCGCGTGGCGCGGGGGCGCGCGGCACGCGAGGTCCACCCACCTGCCCGACAGGCCGAGCTCACGCTCGCTCCGGACCGACCCGAGGTGTCCGCGCTGCTGCAGGAGCAGGCGCGGACCCGGGTGCCCGAGCTGGTCCCCCTGCGGCACGCGCGGATGGCCGTCACGCCGTTCACGTTCTTCCGGGGCTCGGCGCGGGCGATGGCCCTCGACCTCGCGTCGTCGCCCACCAGTGGACTGCGGGTGCAGCTGTGCGGGGACGCGCACCTGTCCAACTTCGGCCTGTTCGGCTCCCCCGAGCGCCGGCTGCTCCTCGACGTCAACGACTTCGACGAGACCCTGCCCGGACCGTGGGAGTGGGACGTCAAGCGATTGGCGGCCAGTCTCGCCGTGGCCGGCCGGGGCAACGACTACACCGCGTCGAAGCGGCGCAAGATCGTCGTGGCCGCCGTACGCCGGTACCGCGACGCCATGGAGCGGTTCGCGCACAGCCGCACCCTGGAGGTGTGGTACTCCCGCCTGGAGGTCGAGGCGCTGCGCGACCTCCTGTCCGACCAGATGAGCGCCAAGCAGCGCAAGAACCTCGACGCCGCCGTGACCAAGGCTCGCGCCAGCGACAGCCTCAAGGCCTTCTCCAAGCTCGCCGAGACCGTCGACGGCACCATGCGGATCCGTAGCGACCCGCCGGTGGTCGTCCCCGTGCGCGAGCTGCTCCCCGACCTGGACCGGGCGGACTTAGAGGCGTGGATGCGGGTGCTGCTGAGGGAGTACGCCGCCAGCCTGCCCCGGGAGCGCCGGCACCTGCTGGACCGCTTCGAGTCGGTCGACCTGGCCCGCAAGGTCGTCGGGGTCGGCAGCGTCGGCACCAGGTGCTGGATCGTGCTGCTCCGCGGCCGTGACGACCGCGACCCGCTGTTCCTGCAGGTCAAGGAGGCGCAGCCCTCCGTGCTCGCCGATCTGGTCCCCCCCGACATGGTCGAGCCGGACGCCCCGGACAACCAGGGCGAGCGCGTGGTCACCGGTCAGCGGATGATGCAGGCGTCCAGCGACATCTTCCTGGGGTGGCAGCGGGTCCACGGCATCGACGGGCAGCAGCGCGACTTCTACGTCCGGCAGCTGCGCGACATGAAGGGTTCCGCGGTCGTCGAGCAGATGCCGCCGTCGGGCATGCGGATGTACGGCGAGGTGTGCGGCTGGACCCTGGCCCGTGCCCACGCCCGGTCCGGTGACCCGGTCGCGATCTCGGCGTACCTCGGTGACGACGACACCGTCCCCGAGGCGATGGCCGAGTTCGCCGAGGCCTACGCCGACCTGACCGAGCGGGACCACGCGGCGATGGTGGAGGCGCTCCGGGCCGGGACCCTGGAGGCCATGCAACCGGCCTGAGGCGCGACGTCAGGGACGCGCCTCCAGCGAGGCGCGGGCCACGTCGTCGAGGAAGCGGGTCACGAGCCGCAGCTCGTCGTCGGTGTAGTTCGCCATCACGGCCTCGGTCGCGGCGCCGAGCCGGCCGAAGATGTCGCGGCCCGCCCGGCGAGCCGAGTCGGTGATCTCGATGACCACCGAGCGGCGGTCCTCGGGGTGCGGGAGCCTCCGCACGTGGCCGACGCGCTCGAGCCGGTCGAGCATCGCCGACGTCGCGGACGTGCTCAGGTTGATCGCCCGGCCGATCTCGCGCGGCGTGACCGACTCCCCTCGCGCCGTCCGGTCCATCACGACGGCGAGGGCGGAGAGGTCCGTGCGGTGCATCTCGTGGGCGTGCCGCATCGACTCGACGTAGGTGTCGACCGCGCCCGAGTAGGTCCGCAGGGCCCGCACGACCGCGGCGGCGACCGCCGGGTCGGGGCCGGGCTTGCTGTTCACAGCCGTATCCTACTATTCCTGTCATGGGAATACTCGAGGACAGGAACACTCCGGGCGGCGGCGGTCTCGACACCCTCCCGGCGACGGACGAGGTGCCCCGGCGCGGTCCGCTCGACCAGCTGGTCGGTGTCGCCGGACGCTGGCTGGTCATCGTCACCGCGCTGGTGGCCGCCGGCCTGCTCATCGGGATGGGACCGGAGCCGGTCAAGGCGGACGGCCCGACCGCCGGGCTGCCCGACGGCGTCGACTCCACCGAGGTGGCCCGGCTGCAGGAGCAGCTCCCCTCCAGCGACGTCGCCCCCGCGATCGTGGTCTTCGACCGCGGCGGTGAGGAGCTCGGCCGGGACGACCTGGCAGCGATCCGCCAGCTCTCGCCCCGCCTGCAGGAGCTGAGCGCCGACCCCGACCAGGAGCTCGTCGTGGCTCCCTCCCCCGACCGCACCGCCGCCATCGCCCTCGTCCCGCTGTCGACATCGCTCTCCGACGCCGACCTGCGGACCGCGGTGGAGGACCTGCGCGGCCTGGTCGACACCGGGCTCCCGGACGGCCTGCGCGCCCAGGTGACGGGCGGCCCGGCCTACCAGGTCGACCTCGCCGCCGTCTTCGACGGCGCCAACACGACGCTGCTGGCCGTGACCGCGGGCGTGGTGGCGCTGCTCCTCCTCATCACCTACCGCAGCCCTTGGCTCTGGCTGGTCCCGCTCGCGGTCATCGGCACCGCCGACCAGGTGGCGACCCGGCTCGTCGGCATCGGCACCGAGACGCTGGGCTTCACCGTCGACGAGTCGACGATCGGCATCACCTCGGTGCTCGTCTTCGGCGCGGGCACCAACTACGCGCTCCTGCTGATCGCCCGGTACCGCGAGGAGCTGCACCGCCTCGAGGACCGGACCCACGCGATGGCCCTGGCGCTGCGCCAGGCGGGCGGCGCCGTGCTGGCCAGCTCCAGCACCGTCGTGCTCGCACTGCTCAGCCTGTCCTTCGCGGACGACCCAGGTCTCCGGAGCCTCGGGTACGCCGGCGCCATCGGCATCGTCACGGCCGTGGTGTTCGCCCTGGTCGTGCTCCCCGCCGCCATGGTGGTCTTCCCGCGCGGCCTCTTCTGGCCGTTCGTGCCGCGCGTGGGTGACGACGCCGCCGACGCGTCCGCCGGCGTGTGGGGACGGATCGGCTCCTTCGTGGTGCGCCGGCCCTGGCCGGTCATGGTCGCCAGCGTCGCCGTGATCGTCGGGTGCGCGGCCGGAGCGCTCGGCATCACCACCGGCCTGTCGCTCAACGAGCAGTTCCGGGCCACCCCCGAGGCGGTCACCGGGCAGGAGGTCCTGGCTCGCGCGTTCCCGGCGGGGTCCGGTGAGCCGACCGTCGTGCTGACCAGCCCGGACCGCGCCGACGAGGTGCTCGCCGCCGTCCGCGGCACCGACGGTGTCGCGGAGGCGCGGCTCGGCCCCGAGTCCGAGGCGCTGGTCGAGATCGACGCCACCCTGGACGCCGCTCCGGAGTCGGCACGCAGCGCCGAGATCGTGCAGGGGCTGCGCGACACGCTCGGCGACTCCGCACTGGTCGGCGGCGCCGACGCCGAGGCGGTCGACGCACGAGCCACGGCTGAGCACGACCGGTCCGTGATCATCCCGATCATCCTGGCCGTCGTGGTCGTCGTCCTGCTCCTGCTGCTGCGCTCGGTCGTCGCCGCCCTGCTCCTGGTCGCCACCGTGGTGGCGACGTACGCCGCCAGCATGGGCGCGAGCTGGCTGGCAATCGACCACCTCTTCGGGTTCCCCGCGCTCGACCTCGACGTGCCGCTGCTGGCCTTCCTGTTCCTGGTGGCGCTGGGCGTCGACTACAACATCTTCCTGGCCACCCGGGCTCGCGAGGAGGCCGCGCGCGAGGACACCCGGAGCGCGATCGCGAGCGCGCTGGCCGTGACCGGTGGCGTCATCACCAGCGCCGGCGTGCTGCTCGCCGCGGTCTTCACGGTGCTCGGGGTGCTGCCGCTGATCGTCCTCACCCAGCTCGGCGTGATCGTCGGCTTCGGCGTGCTCCTCGACACCCTCCTGGTGCGCAGCCTGCTGGTGCCGGCCCTCGTCGCGGTGCTGGGAGACCGGTTCTGGTGGCCGGGCCGTCCTCGCCTACGGTGACGACGTGCAGCGTCCGGAGCTCCCCCTGACCCTCGGCACGGCCCTCGCCTGGGCCCGCGCCACCTCTCGTCGCCCCGGCGAGCTGAACCGCTTCCCGCACCCGGGGTTCGACGGTGACGAGACGTGCGGCGGTTTCGCGTTCACCGACGGCCAGGAGCTGCTGGTGGCGGCGTACGACGGCACCTTCGGCAGCTCGATGCTGTCGGCCTTCGACCCCGGCGAGGTGCTCGACGAGTGGCTCGCGCGCGCCCGGCGCCGGCACCGCGACCTGTCGTGGGACGAGCTGCGCCCGTGGCAGCAGGCGGCCGTCGAGGCGGTGCGCCGTGGCGTCCCGTCGTCGTCGCTGGGCGATCCCCGGCTGACGGGTGACCTCGACCGTGACTACGCGGACTGGTTGTGGCTCCGGCTCCGTCGGTCGTCCAGGGACCCGCTGCGCGTGCTGGCGGCCGAGGACGCGCTCATGGCGCCGCCGCGATCCCCGGGCAGGCACGGCGCCTACACCCACGCCTGCCCGCTGTGCGGCCTCCCGGCTCCCCACACGGACCGCTACCCGCGCGCCGTCTGCGACGACTGCACGGAGCGGACCACCGACTCGCGGGGCCGTCGGGTGCGTGGGCGCAACGTGTCGTTCTCCGGTGGCTTCGAGGCCTACCTGGTCGACGGCGAGGGGGCGGACACGAGCCCGTGCGAGGAGGTCACGGCGTCCGGCCGCTGCTGGGTCGACGGCCACGAGTGCTCCATCGGCGAGGCCCGGTTCGGCGGGGTCGTGGTCGAGGCGCTCGACGGCTGAGCCGCGGGCTCAGATGAACAGCAGCTGCGCGCCGGCCGTCTTCTCGATGAAGTCCGAGGCGCTGATGATGTCCTCGACCTCCTCGTAGAGGTCGTCCAGGCCGAGGTGCTGCATGTCAGCCGACATCCGGCACGCCCACAGGTGGCCGCCCGAGTCGACGATCTGCTGCAGGAACTCCGGCACGTCGGGCACGTCGAGCTCGGCGATGGCCTTCTTCATCTGGTGGGTCGCCATCGCGGTCATGCCGGGGAGACCTCCGAGGCCCTGGGGCAGGTGCGTCGCGGTGTTCCCGAGCATCGTGAACTTCAGGTGGCCCATCGTCTTGCGGTTGATCATCTCGAAACCCCAGAACGTGAAGAACAGGTGGGTCTCCACGCCCTCCCCCAGCGCCGCGTTGGCCAGGATCAGCCCCGGGTAGGCCATGTCCAGGTTGCCCTTGGAGCAGATGATGGCGAGCTTGCGCCCGGGTTCGGCCTCGCCGAACGACGGCACGATCGCTTCGGTGCCGGGGGTGTCGGTGGTGGTCATGTCGGTCTCCAGTGAAGGTCAGCGGCAGGGGCGAGGGTCAGACGCAGCCGCGGGGCTTGGGCAGCCCTGCGACGTACGCCAGCTTCTTGGCCGGCTTCTGCGGGAACAGGGCGAACATCGTCTTGGTGGGGATCCCGCCCACCACGTTGAGACGCCGCAGGGTGGCGGTCTCGCCCTGGTCGGCGAAGTCCTGGCGGACGAAGCGGATCGCCTTCCAGTGCTCGTCGGTGAGCTCGATCCCGATCCGTGCGGCCAGCGCCCGGGCCAGCTCGTCGGTCCACTCCATGGGGTCGGTCAGGAACCCTTCGGCGTCGACCTGGATGTGGTGGCCCTCGATGGTCGTGGTGGGCATCTCAGGCCTCCTGGGACGGGACGTGCTTGCCGGACATGGACATGTGCGAGGGCAGCGGGACGGGCCTCCCGGGCAGCAGCACGTTCCAGTAGACGTGCCGGAAGGCCAGCTTCCCGAGGTGGTTGGCGCGGGTCTCCTTGAGGAGGCTCAGCGGGCCGACGTAGGGCAGCGGGTAGCGCCCGGGGAGCGGCTCGGTGTCGTAGTTGAAGTCGATGAGCAGCGCCTTGTCGTCGCCGGTCTCGACGAAGCAGTTGGCGTGCCCGTCGAAGGAGCCGGTCATCGGCAGCCCCGCGACGTGCTGCAGGAAGTTCCCGACGAAGACCTCGACGGAGAAGTGCACGACCGACCCGGCCTTCGACGCCGGGATGTCGTTGGCGTCCCCGATGGCGAAGATGTTGCCGTGCTCGCGCGAGAGGAGCGTGTGCGGGTCGACGGGCACGTAGTTGAGCTCGTCCCCGAGCGCGGACCGGGCCACGAAGTCGGCCCCCATGTTCAGGGGCACCGTGACCAGCAGGTCGAACGGGACCTCGCGCTCGTCGTAGGAGACCAGGGCGCTGCGGTCCTCGTCGATCCGCTCGACGAGGAAGTCGGCCTCTACGGCGATCTTGCGCTCCTCCAGGAGGCCACCGAGGTACGCCGACGCGACCGGCCGGGTGAACGCCCCGTCGAGGGGCGTGACGTAGACCAGCTCGACGCGGTCGCGGATCCCGCGCCGGCGCAGCCACGCCTCGGCCAGGAACGCGAGCTCAAGCGGCGCCACCGGGCACTTGATGGGCATCTCGGTGACGTGGACGACGAGCCGGCCGTGGTCGAAGGCTGCGAGGGCCTCGGCCAGTGCCTCGGCACCCTCGAGCGTGTAGAAGTCGAAGATGCTGCGGCGCCAGAGCCGCCCGGCCATGCCGGGGGTCTGGTCCGGCCTCGGGGAGGTGCCGGTGGCGATGACGAGCTGGTCGTAGTCGAGCCGGCGGCCGTCGGCCAGCAGCACCGCGTCGTCCTCGGGGAGCACCAGGTCGACCTCGCCCAGCACGAGCTCGACGCCGTCCGCCAGCGTGTGGTGCCTGCTGCGCACGACGTCGGACCGGTCGTAGCCGCCGAACGGCACGAACAGGTAGCCCGGCTGGTAGTGGTGCTCGTCGTCGCGGTCGACGACGGTCACCTGCCACTCCGTCCGGGCCAGCCGTCGCCGCAGCTTGTTGGCCACCATGGTGCCGGCGGTGCCGGCACCCAGCACCACGAGTCTCCTCATGGTCCTCAGTCCAGCGGACGGGGGCGGGCCGGCGCAGTGGCCAACGGCCCGCCCTGCGGGGCCACTCGGCCCCGGCGGGTCAGGACCTGGGCAGCGGCAGGTCGAACGCCTTCGCCATCGAGGGCGCCTTCTTCGCCTTGCGCAGCGGCTTGGCGCCGATCACCTGGTCGTACAGGCGCGTCAGGGAGTAGTGCGTGAGCCGGTGGCGGACGACGTTGCCGCGCTGCGACGGGTGGACGACGACGGTGAGCACCCGGTTGCCGCTGTGCCGGTCGTCCTCGTCGGCCGTGACCACCACGGCGAGGTGGCCCGATGCCCAGTCCGGACCGTCCATCACGGTGCGGATGGTCGACCGCATCCAGTCGTCGGCGACGGCGAGGGAGCAGTCGTGCGCGTCGTGGCACAGGTCAGGCACCACGAATCCTGCGTTGGGGAGCGCACCCTTCTTCACGTCAGCGGCGAGCGCCGTGAACGGGACGTCGTGCTTGCGGCACGAGCCGCGCTCGTCGACGAAGTACGTCCACGGGTTGTGACGCACGGCGTACCTACCGGCACTGTTGTTGGTCAGGGAGCACGGCGACGGCATGCCCTCGGCGTAGGTCTTCGCGCTCTTGCCCCTGGCCACCGCCTGGCCGAAGACCGACCGCCCGGACAGCTGGTGGGCCACCGGGTTGTTGTCGTCGCGCACGCCGAACGTGCTGCCGCCGGCGATGGCGAGGTAGTTCGGCAACGAGGGGTGGGTGATGGCGTGGTAGCGCTTGGCGTAGCCGTAGCGGTGCGCCAGCCCGAAGGTCCAGGGCATCCCGGCCTTCATCTGGCGCAGGGAGTGGTTCTCGACCACCAGGACGAGCAGCTTCGTGACCGCGGCGGACCGCGGACGGGCCACCCGTGACGAGGTCGACGAGGCAGTCGTCCCGGACTGCGTCCCCGGCGATCCGGTGCCGGCCGACGGGCTCGTGCTGCCACCCGCGAGGCTCGCCGTGGGATGACCTGACGCGCTACTGCTGCTGCTGCCGCCGCCGCACCCTGACGCGAGCAGGGCCACCGTGAGCAGGCTTCCGAGTGCCGCCCTCCTCCGTGTGCTCATTGCGTCAGGCTAGCCTGCCGGGGTGTCCACGCCTCAGGTTCCGTTCAGGGTCGGCTTCGTCACCGGCGCGACCCCCGACAAGTGGGCGGGCACCTGGCGCCGCCGGCACCCCGAGGAGCCGCTGGAGCTGGTCCCTGTCGAGCAGGACGACCAGGAGCGCGGCCTGCGCGACGGCAGCCTCGACATGTGCCTGGTCCGGCTGCCCGTCGACCGCGACGGCCTGCACTGCATCCCGCTGTACGACGAGCTGCCGGTGGTCGTGGTCGCGAAGGACCACGTGGCCACGGTGGTCGAGGAGGTCGACCTCGCCGATCTCGACGACGAGCAGCTGGTGCTCCCGCACGAGTCGGGATGGACGCCCTCGGCTGCGCAGCTCGACTGGCCCCCGATGTCGGTCCGTGACGCGGTCGAGGTCGTGGCCGGTGGCACCGGCGTGCTGATCGTGCCCATGTCGGTCGCCCGTCTGCACCACCGCAAGGACACGGCCTACCGGCCGGTGCGCGACCTGCCGCCCACCAAGGTCGGCCTGGCCTGGCTCGTCGACAACGAGGACCCCCGGGTGCAGACCTTCATCGGCATCGTGAGGGGCCGGACCGAGCGCAGCTCCCGGGGCTGAACTGCCCTACTGCACCGCGTCCCGCGGTGGCTGCGGGCGCTGGTGGCCGAGCTCTCCACCGATCCGCCCTCCGTAGGGACGCCCGTGGTCGGCGTACTCCTCGCGGTAGTAGGCCAGCAGCCACGGCCCCAGCTGGACGCGGGTGCCGGTGCGCAGCACCTGACGCCGGACCCGGGCGCCGTTGACACGCGTGTCGGGGTCGTGGGCGACCAGCACGAACTCGTCGGCCTCGTCGTGCACCACCTCGGCGTGCAGCGCTGCCAGCCGCGCCAGGGTGACGTCGCACCCGTCCTCGCTGCCGATCGTGGTCACGCCGTCGGAGAGCCAGAAGACCGCCTGCCGCTCCCCCGGCCACACCTCCGCGCCCGGCACCATGACCAGCCGCGCTCCACCACCACGGGCGGGGTCGTGGGTGGTCGTGATCCTCCGGCGCGGGCGGCGCAGGAACGTCGGGGCCGGCGGCCACAGGGTGGTCGGCGGCGCGAGCGAGCGGTCCGGCAGCACCGGCGCGGTGTCGCGGCTGCGCGACCGGGCGGAGGTCCAGGCCCCGCGCAGGCTGCCGAGCCGGATGTGCCGCGAACCGGTGGCCCGGCGCTGCCACCACGGTGCCCGGACCGCCCCGAAGGTCACCAGGTGCGTGCCCCGGTGCAACACCCGCACGGCCATGCCGCGCCGGGCGAGCGCCGACGCCAGCGCGCGGATCGCCGGCGCGTCCGGTCCGCCGGCGAAGGCACCCGGGTCGTCCACCTCGAGGTCGAAGCGGTTGCCGGCGCCCCGCAGGGTCCCGTGCACGGGGTCGCTCCCCGGCACGGTGACCTCGAAGTCGAGGTCGGCCCGGACCTGCACGGTGACGGCCACCGGTCAGCCCTGGCCGGTCGCGTTGTCGCTGGTGGTGACCTGCAGGGTGCCGTTGAGCTTCCAGGTGGCCCGCGGGGCGTTGGACCCGGTGTCGCGCGGGACCTCCACGCTCATGTCGACGAACCGGTAGTTGATGGCGGCCTCGCGGCCGGTGAGGAACGACCACATCTTGCGGCCGAGGTCGGTCCAGTCGACGACCTCCGGGCTGCTGCCGTCGACGGACTGGGTGGTGACCGAGCTGTTGATGGACATCGCCATCGCCTCCGAAGTTAGACATGTACCTAAACGGATTGTTGAGGTATGTTCCTCAGCATGACCACAGCACCCACGCCAGCGCAAGGGGTCGACGGCGATTCGGCCCTCACGATCGGGGATCTGTCCCGCCGGACGGGCGTGAGCCCGGCGACGCTGCGGATGTGGGAGTCCCGTCACGGCTTCCCCGTCCCCGCACGGCTCGAGAGCGGCCATCGTCGGTACGACGAGGGGCACGTCGCGGCGGTCGACCACGTCGTACGCCGCCGTGACGCCGGCGTGCGCCTCGACGTGGCGATCGCCGAGGCGATGGCGGCGGCCGAGCCCGCGACCCCGTCGGTCTTCGCCGAGCTGCGCCGGCGACACCCGCAGCTGGCTGCGCACCGGTTGCGCAAGTCGACGCTGCTCGCCCTGTCGTGGGCGATCGAGGACGAGTTCTGCGCCCGGGCCGAGCGGGCCCACCTGTTCGGCGGCTTCCAGCGGGAGCGGTACTTCCGGCCCGCTCGCGACCGATGGGCCGAGCTGTCCCGCGTGGCCGCCTCCACCACGGTGTTCGCCGACTTCCCCGACGGCTCCGACGCGTCCGCACTCCCCCGGCTGGAGACGGTGGCACTGGGTCCGGACGAGCCGATGCGCCGCGAGTGGTTCGTGGTCTGCGAGTCCCGCGACCTGCCGGTCGCCCTGACCGCATGGGAGCTCCCGGGCCAGGGCGACGTCCCGGACCGGGAACGCATCTTCGAGTCCCTGTGGACCGTCGAGGCCGGTGCGGTGCGCGACGCGGCCCGGGTCTGTGCCCGGGTGGCCCAGGAGCACGGGGTCGCCGCGGCGTCCCCCCTGCTGTACGAGCTGGCCGACGAGCCGGCCGCGGGCTTCGCCGACCTCACCACGGTCAGCACCTTGTTCAACCGGGTCATCGCCTACGTGGACCGGTTCGGCTCCTGAGCCCCGGCGTGCGCGAGATCACGCGCCGTCCGGAAACTCCTCGCTGACCAGCGGTTTCGTCTGATCCGGGGCCGGGAAGTGTCGTTCTCAGATTGCGCTCAGGCTCGCGCCTTGGCACGGTCGAACATTCCCCGTCCCTGATCGAGCGAAGGAGGCGGCGTCTCCACCGGCGCCGACACACGTGACGACTCAGCAGGATCAATCCACCCAGCCACCCGCACCTCGGGTCGGCACCGAGGACCTGGCGCCGCCCGGCGAGACCGAGGTCCACCCGGCTCTCGACATCCACGTCGAGGAGGCCGGCCACCACCGAGCCGGCCTCGACAAGGTCGTCTTCGGCGTCTCCGCGGCCATCGCCGTGGCGTTCCTCGTCTGGGGCTTCGTCAGCACCGACTCGTTGGCGACCGTCTCGGGCAAGTCGCTGACCTGGACGATGGCCAAGACCGGCTGGCTCTTCGTGCTCACCTCGAGCGCGTTCGTCGTGTTCGTCATCTGGCTGGCGATGAGCCGCTTCGGCAACATCACCCTCGGCCGCGACGACGAGGAGCCGGAGTTCAAGACGGTCTCGTGGGTCGCGATGATGTTCAGCGCCGGCATGGGCATCGGCCTGATGTTCTACGGGGTCAGCGAGCCGATCAGCCACTTCGCCACCCCGCCCCCGGGCACCGGTGAGCCCGGCAACGCCGAGGCCACCCAGAACGCGATGGCCACCACGCTCTTCCACTGGACGCTGCACCCGTGGGCGATCTACGCCGTCGTCGGTCTCGCGATCGCCTACGGCGTCTACCGCAAGGGTCGTCTGCAGCTGATCTCGGCGGCCTTCGAGCCGCTGCTCGGCAGGCGCGCCCACGGCCCGGCCGGCAAGGTCATCGACATGATGGCGATCTTCGCCACCCTCTTCGGCTCTGCCGCCTCGCTGGGTCTCGGCGCGCTGCAGATCCGCAGCGGCCTCAAGATCGTCAGCGGCTGGGGCGGGACCGGCAACGGCATCCTGGTCGTGATCATCGCGGTGCTGACCGTCGCGTTCGTCCTGTCGGCCGTCTCCGGCGTCGCCAAGGGCATCCAGTGGCTGTCCAACATCAACATGGTGCTGGCCATCGCGCTGGCCCTCTTCGTGTTCGTGCTCGGCCCGACGGTCTTCATCCTCAACCTGGTGCCGACCTCGATCGGCAGCTACCTCCAGGACCTCGCGATGATGTCCGCCCGCACGGGGGCCGAGGGCGGCAAGACCAACACCTGGCTGCAGAGCTGGACGGTCTTCTACTGGGCCTGGTGGATCTCCTGGACCCCCTTCGTCGGCATGTTCATCGCGCGCATCTCGCGCGGCCGCACGATCCGTCAGTTCGTCACCGGTGTGCTGCTGGTGCCGAGCCTGGTGAGCCTCGTGTGGTTCTGCATCTTCGGTGGCGCGGCCATCGACCTGCAGAAGACGGGCACCGACATCGCCGGGGCGGGCGGCGTCGAGTCGCAGCTGTTCAGCACGCTCGAGGCCTACCCGCTGGCCACGGTCGCGAGCATCGTCGTGATGGTCCTGGTGGCGATCTTCTTCGTCTCCGGCGCCGATGCGGCGTCCATCGTGATGGGCACCCTGTCCGAGCGCGGCACCATCGAGCCGAGCAAGCCGACCGTGATCTTCTGGGGCGTCGCCACCGGCGCCGTGGCCGCGGTGATGCTGCTCGTCGGAGGCTCCGACGCATTGACCGGCCTGCAGACCATCACCATCGTGGCGGCGCTGCCGTTCGTGCTGGTCATGATCGGCCTGTCCGTCGCGCTGGTGAAGGACCTGCGGACCGACCCGCTGATGGTGCGCCAGAAGTACGCCGCGGAGGCCGTCGAGGCGGCCGTCGTCGCCGGTGTCACCGAGCACGGGGACGACTTCGTCCTCGCCGTGGAGCGTGACCCCGCCGCGGAGTCGGAGGAGCCCGCCCGCTGAGGCGCTCCCCCACCGAGCACGACCCGAGGGCCGCTCGTCACCAGCTGGTGGCGAGCGGCCTTCCCTCGTGGAAGCCGGCTGCGGACTGCACGCCCACGACGGACCGCTCGTGGAACTGCTCCAGCGACGTGGCCCCGGCGTAGGTGCAGGCGGAGCGGACGCCGGAGCAGATCTGGTCGATCAGGTCCTCCACGCCGGGCCGGGCGGGATCGAGGTACATCCGCGAGGACGAGATGCCCTCCTCGTAGAGCCCCTTGCGGGCCCGGTCGAACGCCGACTCGGTCGCCGTGCGGTTCGCCACGGCGCGCGCGGAGGCCATCCCGAAGGACACCTTGTAGGCCCGCCCCTGCGAGTCGTGCAGCAGGTCGCCCGGCGACTCGTGGGTGCCGGCGAACCAGGAGCCGATCATCACCGCGGACGCACCGGCCGCCAGGGCGAGCGCGACGTCGCGCGGGTGCCGCACGCCACCGTCTGCCCAGACGTGACGACCCATCTCCCGCGCGGTCCGCGCACACTCGAGCACTGCCGAGAACTGCGGCCGGCCGACCCCGGTCATCATCCGGGTCGTGCACATCGCGCCCGGACCGACGCCGACCTTGACGATGTCCGCGCCGGCCTCGATCAGGGCGCGTGTCCCCTCCGCCGAGACGACGTTGCCGGCGGCGACCGGTACCTGCGGGGAGAGCCCTCGCACCGCGGCCAGCGCCTCGAGCATCCGGTCCTGGTGGCCGTGCGCGGTGTCGACGACCAGGCAGTCCACGCCCGCCGCCAGCAGGTCGGTGGCCTTCTGGGCCACGTCGCCGTTCACGCCCACGGCGGC
The DNA here is from genome assembly GCF_042653125.1 of Nocardioides sp. GCM10023255. Classification (NCBI taxonomy): domain Bacteria; kingdom Bacillati; phylum Actinomycetota; class Actinomycetes; order Propionibacteriales; family Nocardioidaceae; genus Nocardioides; species Nocardioides sp. GCM10023255. The sequence goes on along the minus strand of NZ_JBHSHU010000005.1, from coordinate 406,248 downwards.
GGCGATCCGCAGCCCGCCCGAGGCGTCCACCGCCGGCTCGTAGACGGTGGCGCGCAAGGCGCCGGTGGGCGTGAGGACGCCGAGCAGCAGGCCGTCGTCGTCGACCGCGACCGCGATCGGCGCCTTGGCGGCGTGGATGGCGTCGAAGGCGGCGCGCGGGTCGCAGTCGGCGGTGACCGTGACCAGGTGCGGGTTCATCACGTCCTGGACCTGGGCGAACCGGTCCACGTCGACGCAGTCCCCTTCGGACACGACGCCGACCGGGCGACCGTCGCGCACGACCACCGCGGCGCGGTGCGACCGCTTCGGGATCAGCGAGAGCGCCTCCGCCACCGTCTGGTGCGGCGTCAGCTCGATCGGGGTGTCGAACAGGCGGTGCCGCGACTTCACGAAGCGCACCACCTCGGCGACGACCGGGATCGGGATGTCCTGCGGGATGACGGTGAGCCCGCCCCGACGCGCGACCGTCTCGGCCATCCGCTTGCCGGCGATGGCGGTCATGTTGGCCACGACCAGCGGCAGCGTGGCGCCGGTGCCGTCGGAGGTGGCGAGGTCGACGTCGTACCTGCTGCCGACCGCCGAGTGGCGGGGCACCATGAAGACGTCGTCGTAGGTCAGGTCGTGCTGGGGCGTGGTGTCGTGGAGGAACTGCACGACGGGAGAATCTACGCGAGACGGGTCAGCGAGCCGGACCGAACATCTCCCTGCCGAACACCTGCGCGGTCGCCCGCGCGGTCGGCGACCCGGCGTCGGGGTCGGCTCCGTGCGCGAGCAGCGTCCTCACCACCTCGTCCTCACCCTTGAACACTGCCCCGGCGAGGGGCGACTGCCCGCGGTCGTTCAGCCGGTTGACGTCGGCCCCGAGCGTGGCCAGCGCGTCGACGGTCCCGGCGTGCCCGTGGTAGGCCGCGAGCATGAGCAGCGTGTTGCCCGAGGCGTCCGTCAGGTCGACGGGCACGCCGGCTTCGACGTAGGCCACCAACCGCTGCCCGTGGCCCAGCCTGGCGAGGTCGAGCAGCTGGTGGGCGAGCTCGACGTGCTCCGGTGAGATCCCCTCGCTCTCGGTCATGCCGCAGAGCCTAGGCTGGCCGCCATGTCCTTCGTGGAGCCCGGCACCCCGGACGACCTCGCCCGCGGCGTGCGCACCGGTTTCGAGACCACCTTCGGCCGCGAGCCCGCCGTCGTCGGCCACGCCCCCGGGCGGGTCAACCTGATCGGCGAGCACACCGACTACAACGCAGGCCTGTGCCTGCCGTTGGCGCTCCCCCACGCCACCTACGCCGCGGTCGGGCCGCGCGAGGACGGCGGGGTGCGCATCGCCAGCCGTCAGAACGACGAGCCGTGGGAAGGGCGGGTCGACGCGCTCGGGCCGGGCGAGGTCACCGGGTGGGCGTCGTACGTCGCCGGCGTGCTGTGGGCGCTGCGCGAGGCCGGGCACGACGTGCCGGGTGTCGACGTGTACGTCGACGGCACCGTCCCCCTCGGCGCCGGACTGTCCAGCTCCGCAGCGCTCGAGTGCTCGGTCGCCGTCGCGCTGGCGCACCTGCTCGGCGTCGGGACCACTCCCGACGTACGCCGCGAGCTGGTCACCGCATGCATGCGGGCGGAGAGCGAGGTGGCCGGCGCCCCGACCGGCGGCATGGACCAGACCGTCGCGATGCTCGCGGAGGCCGGGGCCGCGCTGCTCATCGACTTCGACGACCACACGTCGCGCCCGGTGCCGCTGCCGCTCGGGTCCGACGGTCTCGCCGTGCTGGTGACCGACACCCGCGTCTCGCACGCCCTGGTCGACGGTGGGTACGCCGCCCGCCGAGCCGACTGCGAGGAGGCGGCACGACGGCTGGGCGTGCCGTCCCTCCGACAGGCCGACCTGACCGCGGTCGAGGCGCTCGACGACGAGCGGATTCGGCGCCGGGCCCGGCACATCGTCACCGAGATCGACCGGGTGACCGCGACGGTGACGGCGATCGAGGCCGGGGACTGGACGGAGGTCGGTCGGCAGTTCCTCGCGTCCCACGTGTCCATGCGCGACGACTTCGAGATCTCCTGCCCCGAGCTCGACACGGTCGTCCAGACGGCGGTCGAGGCCGGTGCGGTGGGAGCCCGGATGACCGGCGGCGGCTTCGGCGGTTCGGCGATCGCACTGGTGCCCGTCGAGCGGCTCGACGCGGTCATGCGGGCGGTCGACGCGGCGTTCGTCGCCGCAGGCTTCCGGGCCGCGGCCCACCTGCGGGCCGAGGCCTCGGGCGCCGCGTCGGTCCTCGGCTAGGTCGCCGACACCCCGATCCTGCCCTCCCGGAAGGCGTCCACGAACAGTGCGTGGTCCTCGCGCACCTGCGTGGCGTAGGCGGTCCCGAAGTCGGTGACCCACGCGGTGAACTCCCGCCGCCGGCCCTCGAGGCTCTGTGCGATCGCCTCCTCGACCTGGAAGTCCACCAGGTCCTGGGAGCTGTCCTCGTCCGAGGCGCAGTGGATCTTGGCGGTCGCCCGGCCCAGCAGGTCGACCACCGCCGCGATGTCGTCGGGCTCGGTGATGTCGGACCAGTCCAGGTCGACCTCGTAGGGCGAGACCTCGGACACGACGTACCCCACGCCGTCGAGCTCGGTGTAGCCGAGCAACGGATCGGTGTGCACCTGCAGGGCCCGCTGGCTGACGACGGTGCGATGCCCCTCGTGCTCGAAGTACTGCTCGACGGTGCTGGTGTCGACGAACCTGCTCACCGCCGGGATGTTCGCCTGCTTCATCGACAGCAGCACGTCGTTGTCGAGGGCCTGGCTGTACCCCTCGACCAGCACGTTGTACGCCGGCAGGCCGGCGCTGCCGATGCCGAACCCCGACTTCCCGGCCACGTCGCGCAGCTCGTAGAACAGCTCGCGGTCGAATCTCTTGTCCTCGGGGATCGTCTCGAGGTAGGCCTCGAAGGCCTTCACCACGCTCGCCCGCTCTCTCTTGCCGAGTCGCCGCACCGAGCCGTCCTCGCGGAGCATGCGGGCCCCGTCGGTGAGCACGGTGGCCTGGTCGAGCAGGTCGGCGCGCCGCTGGTGCCGGGCGACCACCAGCGCCTCCTTGATCGGCCCGTGGGTGTTCTCGAGGTGCAGGGCGAAGTCGTCGTCGTCCTCGCTCTTGCGGTAGGCGTCGACCTGGGAGAGGTAGGACCGGACGTACTTGCCGATCAGCGCGCGGACGTCGTCCTCGGGCAGCGCCTTCTGCCAGCCGACCAGGGCCAGCGACGCGGCGAACCGCTGCAGGTCCCAGGTGAACCGGCCGAGGTAGGCCTCGTCGAAGTCGTTGATGTCGAAGACCAGCCGCCCGTCGGAGTTGAGGTAGGTGCCGAAGTTCTCGACGTGCAGGTCGCCGTGGATCCAGATCCGGCCGCTGCGCTCGTCGGCGTACGGGTCCTCCTCCGGCGTCACGTCGGCGTAGAACAGGCAGGCGCTGCCGCGGTAGAAGGCGTGCGGGTCGGCGGCCATCTTGCGGAACTTGCCCCGGAAGGCGACCGGGTCGGCCTCCATCAGCGGGGCGAACGCGTCCTCGAGGACGGAGACGATCAGGTCGGAGCGGGAGGAGTCAGCCACGCCCGTCACTATGCCCGGTCTGAGCACACGTACTCAGGCAGCGCACGACGGGTCGAGTAGCCGCGCGGATCTGCCCGGCACCCGGTGACCGCGAGGCTTGCACCATGAGCACTCCGAACCAGTCCAAGAACACCAGCGCCTTCTTCCTGCAGGCCGGCGTCTCCTTCGGCATCGCCCTGCTGACCATGATCGTCGCCGTCCTCTACCTGCCGGTGGACCCGTGGATCCGCGCCTTCCTCGGCCTCGGCACCCTGTTCCTCACCACGTCGTCCTTCACCCTCGCCAAGTGCGTCCGCGACGCCCAGGAGAACCAGTACGTCGTGTCCCGGCTCGACCAGGCCCGCGTCGACAAGCTGCTCGCCGAGCACGACCCGTTCCGGGCCATCTCCTGACCCCCCAGACCGACCGACCGTCCCCGGGGCGGGTGCGCAGACCGTGCGCACCCGCCCTTCTTCATGTCCGGACGGCGTGCTTGACTCGAGCCAGAGCCGTTGGCGGCGCGAGACCGTCGAACAGACGACCAGACGAAGGGATGGCCCTGTGGCCCACAAGAACCCGCTCGGCAAGATCAAGGACACCGCCCTCGAGACGCTCCGGCACCCTCGGGGCACGGCTGAGAAGGCGGTCGGACAGGCCAAGGGCACCGTCGCCCTGGGCCGGATGGTCGCGGAGCAGGTGACCCGGTCGGCGGGCGGGGTCGTCATCTCCCGGCTCCCGGGCCGCAGGCCCGCATCCCCGACGGCGCGGGCACCGCACGCCACCCCGGTCGACGTTCCGGCCAAGGCCGCCGAGGAGCCGGTCGCGGCCCAGCCGGCAGTCACGGAGCCCGCCGCCGAGAAGCCCGCGACCAAGAAGGCCGCCGAGAAGCCCGCGACCAAGAAGCCCGCCGAGAAGCCTGCGACCAAGAAGCCCGCCGCCAAGAAGCCCGCCGCGACGAGGACGACCCCCAAGGCGCCGGAGACGAGCATCGATGCGGCGGCGGACGTGAGCGAGGTCGACGTCACCCCGGCTGACATCGCCGCGAGCGTGGCGCCGAAGCCGGCGGCGAAGAAGGCCCCCGCGACCAAGAAGACCGCAGCCGGGAAGGCCCCGACCGCGAAGACCACCCCGGGTGCGAAGCTCCCGGCCAGGAAGGCCCCCGCCGCGAAGAAGGCCCCGTCGAAGAAGACGGCCACGACCGCGCCGGCGAAGGCCGCACGCGACCAGCAGGGCTGAGGACCGACCCTCGCCCGCTCTCGAGCGCCGGAGCACGATCCGCAGCTGGGGTCGTTGCTCCGGCGCTCGTGTCGTCGGTGCCTGGTCGGGCGCTACTTCAGCTCGGCGCTGGAGAGGCCCAGCACCCGGCGGGCGACGATCAGCTGCTGGATCTGCTGGGTGCCCTCGAAGATGTCGAGGATCTTGGAGTCGCGGGCCCACTTCTCGAGCAGCTCGTTCTCGCTGTAGCCCACCGAGCCGGCGAGCTCGACGCAGCTGAGCGTGATGTCGGAGCCCACCCGACCCGCCTTCGCCTTGGCCATCGACGCCTCCAGCGAGTTGGGCTGCCGGTTGTCGGCCATCCAGGCCGCCTGCAGCATCAGGAGGTGGGCTGCTTCCCAGTCGGCCTCCATCTGCAGGAACTTCGCGGCGGCGGCGGACTGGGTGACCGCGGGGCGGTCGTAGTCGATCTCGACGCCGGCCTGCTCGAGGAGCTCGCGGGTGAGGTCCAGGGCGGCCTTGGCGCAGCCGACGGCCATCGCGGCGACCAGTGGCCGGGTGTTGTCGAAGGTCGCCATCGCGCCGGCGAAGCCCTGCTTGACGTCGACCTCCGGGGAGCCGAGGAGGTTCTCCTTCGGCACCCGGCAGTCCTCGAAGATGATCGTCGCCGTGTCGGAGGCGCGGATGCCCAGCTTGTGCTCGAGCCGGTCGACACGCATGCCGGGCGTGCCCTTCGGCACCACGAAGGACTTGATGGCCGCGCGGCCCAGGGACCGGTCCAGGGTCGCCCAGACCACCACCGCATCGCAGCGGTCGCCCGAGGTCACGTAGATCTTCTCGCCGTTGATGACGTACTCGTCGCCGTCGAGGGTCGCGGTGGTCTTGATGTTGGCCGAGTCCGAGCCGGTGCCGGGCTCGGTGATGGCCATCCCGGCCCACACGCCCTCGAACCGCTTCAGCTGCTCGTCGTTGGCGACGCTGGCGATGGCGGAGTTGCCGAGGCCCTGGCGCGGCATCGAGAGCAGCAGACCGACGTCGCCCCAGCACATCTCCTGGATCGACATGACGGAGGCCAGGTTGGCCCCGTTCTTCACGCCGTCGTCACGGGCGCCCTCGTCACGGCGTACGCCCGCCGCTCCGGCTCCCTCTGCCGCGCCGGACTCGGAGAGCCCGTCGATCATCGCGGCGAGCATGTCGAGCTCCTTGGGATACGCGTGCTCGGCACGGTCGTACTTCCGGGAGATCGGGCGCAGCATGTTCATCGCGACCTGGTGGGCCTGCGCGGCCAGCGGCCGGAACTTCTTCGGATCGTCGAGGTTGATCATCAGACGAGCACCGCACCTTCCATGATTCCGACGGCCCGGAGGTCGCGGTACCACCGCTCCACCGGGTGCTCCTTGACGAAGCCGTGGCCGCCGAGCAGCTGGACCCCGTCGAGACCGATCTGCATGCCCTTGTCGGCGCACAGCTTCCGGGCGAGGGCGACCTCGCGAGCGAAGTCTTTGCCGGCGGCGGCGCGGGCCGCGGCCTTCCAGGTCAGCAGCCGCATCGCCTGCAGCTCGATGGCGATGTTGGCGACCATGAACGCCACCGACTGGCGGTGCGCGATCGGCTCGCCGAAGGCCTCGCGCTCCTTGACGTACGGCGTCACGTAGTCGAGCACGGCCTGGCCGGTCCCGACCGCCAGCGCACACCAGGCCAGGCGCGAGAGCCGCACGCACTCGGCGTACGTCGTGCCGTCGACCGACCCCAGCACCGCGGTGCCGGGCACGCTCACGTCGGTGAGGGTGAGCCTCGACAGGCCGGCGGCCCGGACCCCCATGGCGGGGTCGCCCTCAACCTCCAGGCCGGGGGTCCCGCCCTCGACCAGGAAGAGGACGGGTTCACCGTCGAGGCTGGCACCCACGACGAAGAGCTCCGCGTCGGCACCGCGGGGGACCAGCGTCTTGACGCCGTTGAGCACGTAGCCGTCGTCCGACCTGGTGGCGGTGGTCGACGGGGCCAGGACGTCGAACAGGACGGTGGGCTCGTTCAGGGCGAGCGCGGCTGCTGGCACGTCGTCACCGGTGAACGCCGGGAGGTAGGTCTGCTGCTGCTCGTCGGTGCCCCACAGCGCGATCGCGGTGGCCACCGAGCCGGGTGCGAGCGCGGCGACCGCCAGCCCCAGGTCGCCGCGGGCCAGCGCCTCGGCTACCAGGGTCCCGGCCATCGCGGAGCGCTCCTCGGAGACGCCGCCGAGAGCCTCGGGGACCCCGAGGATCGGCAGCCCGATCTCCAGGCTCGCCCTCAGCACCGCCTCCGGCGCGGCACACGCCTCGTCGGCGTCGGCAGCGGCGGGGCGGACGACCTCGTCGGCGAACTCGGTCACCACGTCGACGAGCATCTGCTCGTCCTCGGTGGGGGTGAGGTCGAAGACCCCCCGGGGCGCGGCCGAGGGCACCCGCACGCCCGGCTGGCCCTTCTTGCCGGCCTTGGTGAAGGTCCGGCTGGCCGTCGTCATGGTCTTGAAGCCGCTGCGCGTGACCGTGAAGACCGCCTGTTGGGCCTGCTTGCGCAGCCCGATCCGGTCGATGAGGTCGCTCTGCGCCACCCGGCTCAGCGCGGCCACGGCGTACCCGATGGGGTCACGGGACTCCTGGGAGGACAGCCCGTGCTTGCCGCCGGGCCTGAGGCCCGCGCTCTTGAAGCTCCGTGTCAGGGACATGCCGCAAATGTAACTCGGAGTTACACATGCGGCTACAGGTGCCTCCGTGGCGCGGGTCACAGGGTGCGTCGCGACGGTCGAGGTGCGCACCCCGGGTCTTCTAGGATCGCCCCCATGCCTGAGCCCGAGCACGCGCCGTACGGCCCCCTCCCCGACGGCGGCAAGGTCCGACCGATGACGCGGTGGGGCACTCCCGTGATGCACCGGCCGCAGCAGCAGGTGACGTCGTACGACGAGGAGCTGCGCTCGCTGGTCGCCGACATGGTGGCGACGATGTACGCCGCGGACGGCGTCGGTCTGGCGGCGTGCCAGATCGGGGTGGACCTGGCGGTGTTCGTCTTCGACTGCCCCGACGAGTCCGGCGAACGGACCGTGGGCGTGGTGTGCAACCCGGTGCTCACGCTGCCCGAGGGGCGCGACCGCAAGCTGGACGACGGGGACGAGGGCTGTCTCTCCTTCCCCGGCGCCTTCGTGGAGTGTGCCCGACCGGACTTCGCGACCGTGCGTGGCACCGGACTGTCGGGCGAGCCGGTCGAGTTCTCCGGCGACGGACTCCTGGCGCGCTGCCTGCAGCACGAGACCGACCACACGCTCGGGACCGTCTTCGGCGACCGGCTCTCGACCAAGCAGCGCAAGAAGCTGCAGAAGCAGCACGACAAGGCGGCGGAGGAGTTCCCCGAGACCTGGCCGGCCTGACTCCGGTCCGGCACCCTGTTGGGATGCGCAAGGTCGTCCTCTTCATGTCCGTCTCGGTCGACGGGTTCATCTCCGGTCCCGACGGCGACCTGGGATGGCACCGGGTCGACGAGGAGGTGCATGAGCACTTCAACGCCGTGCTGTCGCAGATGGGCGGCTTCCTCGACGGGCGCCGCACCTGGCAGCTGATGGCGGACTACTGGCCCGGCGCGGACGACGATCCCGACGCCCCGGCCCCGGTCGCGGAGTTCGCGCGGATCTGGCGCGAGATGCCCAAGGTCGTCTTCTCGAGGACCCTGACCGACGCCGGATGGAACACGACGGTCGCACGCGAGGTCTCGACGGCGTCGATCCGGGCCCTCTGCGCCGAGCCGGGCGGCGACCTCGCGCTGGGCGGCGCCGAGCTGGCGAGGTCGTTCCTGGCGCTGGACCTGGTCGACGAGCTCCGTCTCTACGTGCACCCCGTGCTCGTAGGCCGCGGCGCCCGGCTCTTCACCGAGCCGGACCTGATCCGCGACCTGACCCTGCTGGAGAGCCGTGCCTTCGGCAACGGCGTGGTGCTGCTGGGGTACGGGCGGGACCAGCCCGCGTGACGACAGGTCGACCACGACCGGCGTTCGACGGTCCGACAGCGAGCCTCACGAGGGACGCGGAGCGGGCCTGTGGACAGCGGACGGCGACCGTCGGAATCCTCGTCTACCGTCACGCACATGGTCCAGGAAGGCGGCGTCGTCGAGGAGCTCAGGAGGTGGATGACCACCCTCGCGGAGCTGCCGGACGCTGCCTCCGACGCGGAGCTCGTCGACCGGATCAGGGCGATGCAGGAGCTGAAGAACGCCCTGTGTGCCGCGCAGGCGCGCGACACCGCCGCGCTGGACGCCGCCACCCGCGCCGCGCGCGCCGACGAGGGCGTCCGCCCGGAGAAGCAGGGCGCGGGCGTTGCGTCCCAGGTCGCCCTGGCCCGCCGGGAGTCCCCCAACCGCGGCGCGATCCACCTCGGGCTGGCCAAGGTCCTCACGGCCGAGATGCCGCACACCCTGCGTGCCATGCGCATGGGCGTGCTCTCGGAGTGGCGCGCGACGCTCCTGGCACGGGAGACCTCCTGCCTGAGCGTCGAGGACCGGCGCCACGTCGACCTCGTCGTCGCCGGCAACCTGGCCCGCCTCGAGACCATGAGCGATCGAGAGCTCGTCCGCGAGGCACAGCGTCTGGCGCACCGGCTCGACGCCGAGGCCGTGGTCCGCCGGATCGGCTACGCGCAGACCGAGCGCCGCGTCACCATCCGCCCCGCACCTGACACGATGTCGTGGGTGACCGCGCTCCTCCCGGTTGCCGAGGGGGTCGCGGTGCACGCCGCGCTCACTCGCGAGGCCGATGCCGCCCGCGCAGCGGGTGATTCCCGGTCCCGCGGCCAGGTCATGGCCGACACGCTCGTCGAACGGACCACCGGCCGCGCGGCCACCGAACCGGTCCCGACCCAGGTCACCCTCGTGATGACCGACCGCACCCTGCTGGCAGGCGACGACGAGCCCGCCGAGCTGCACGGTCACGGCATCGTGCCCGCGGAGTGGGCGCGCACCCAGGTGGCGCGCGCCGCGGACGCTCGTACCGCGTGGCTGCGCCGCGTCTACACCGCACCCTCCACCGGTGGGCTGGTCGCCATGGACTCCCGTGCCACCAAGTTCCCGCGTGCGCTCGGCCGCTGGATCGAGATCCGTGACCACGGCACCTGCCGCACGCCATGGTGTGGCGCGCCGATCAGGCACCACGACCACGCCACGCGGCGCGCCGATGGCGGGCAGACCAGCTCCATCAACGGCCAGGGCCTGTGCGAGGCCTGCAACTACGCAAAGGAGGCCCGCGGGTGGCACGCGCGGCCACGTCCCGGCCCTCGTCACAGCACCGAGATCACGACACCCACCGGGCACTGCTACACCTCCACCGCTCCCCCGCTGCCCGGTGACAGACCGCACCGGACTTGGCACTCCCGGATCGAGACGTACGTCGTCGAGGTCATACTCGCTGCGTGAGCAGCCCCCACGTACGCATCGTCCAGCTGGATGCCGCCACGCTCGCGTCGCTTGCCGACCAAGACCTCGAGCGCGCCCTGGAGACCTCCCCGGTCCCCCTGACCCCGTGGCTGGCCGGCCCCGACTGCGCCTGGACCTGGGGCTACCGCGCCCGGCAGGTGGTCGAGCGGCCGGAGGACGCAGCTTGGGTCACCGGAGTGCTCTGGGACGAGGACGCGGGAGTGCCGGTCGGCAAGGCGGGCTTCCACGGCGCGCCGGACGGCGACGGGATGGTGGAGGTCGGGTACGCCGTCGACCCGGCGTACCGTCGCCGCGGCTACGCCCGGGCCGCGCTCGAGCTCATGATCGCCCGAGCGCAGGCAGACCCGTCGGTGCGCACGCTCCGGGCGACGGTCTCTCCTGACAACGCGCCGTCGCTGGCGCTGGTCGGGCAGTACCCGTTCGTCGAGAACGGCGAGCAGTGGGACGAGGAGGACGGGCTCGAGATCATCTTCGAGCTCGCGGTCGATCAGCCAGGTCGGGTATCCGCGGCCGTCGTCGCCGCCGAGGACCCCCGAGACCCCTAGGCTCCGTCCGTGGCTGTCGACCTGGTGCACGGCCGTCGCCCCGGTGACGAGCCGACCTACCTCGCCGAGGTCCGCGAGCTGACGCGGGTTCTCCTCGTCGCGGGTCTCTCGGTCGGCATCGTCGTGATCGGGCTCGGGAGTCGGATCGCCATGTTCCTGCTCCGGCTCACCTCGCCCGAGACCGTGGACGGCGTCGTCTCCGACGACGGCTTCGAGATCGGGCAGGTGACCCTGGCCGGGACGTACAACCTGCTCACGATCGGCGCGGCGGTCGGCTTCATCGGCGCGGTCGCGTACGTCCTCGTCGCCCCGTGGCTCGTCGGGCCGACCTGGCTCGGACGCGCCACCGTCGGCATCACCGCGGGCGCGATGGGCGGAGCGATGCTGCTGCACGCGGACGGCGTCGACTTCACCAGCACCGGCCCGTTGTGGTTCGCCGTCACCCTGTTCATCGTGCTGCCCCTGCTGAGCGGTGTGGCAATCGCCGCAGCGACCGATGCCGTGGCCGCGCCCGGCTCGTGGACGTCGCGCGGACGCTGGCGGTGGGCCCTGCCGCTGGCTCTTGTGCTGCTGGTCCCGCGCACCCTGGTGGTGGTGGTGGTGCTGTGCGCGGTGGTCGCCGGTCTCCTGCTGCTGCGCCGCCTGCTGCTCCGTCGGATCCAAGCCTCCCCGGTGGCGACGTTCGGCGTTCGGGCGATGTTCCTGGCCGTGCCGGTGCTCTCGTTCGTGGCCCTGGGCCAGGACCTGGTCGAGCTGTACTGACCCCTGCGGCTCAGCGACGCGCGGTCACGTAGCAGGCCACGGCGGTGGCGGCCGCGACGTTGAGCGAGTCGATCCCCTCACGCATCGGGATGATCGCTCGACGGTCGGCAGACTGCTCCCACCGGGCCGAGAGCCCGTGCCCTTCGGAGCCGAGGACCAGCGCGACCCGGTCGAGCCCGGCCACCGCCTCCTCGATCGGGGAGGCGTCCTCGGCGAGCGTGAGCGCCACCGTCGTGAAGCCGTACGACGACAGCGTGGGCAGGGCGTCGTACCAGTCGGGCAGCCGGGTCCACGGCGTCGAGAAGACGGCGCCCATGGCGACCTTGATCGAGCGACGGTAGAGCGGGTCGGCGCAGCGCGGTGCGAGCAGCACCGCGTCGAAGCCGAGCGCGGCGCCGGACCGGAAGATCGCCCCGACGTTCGTGTGGTCGACGATGTCCTCCAGGACCAGCACTGAGCGCGCGCCGTCGAGCACAGACTCCAGTGTCGGGAGCGGTTGGCGTTCGAGCGACGCCAGCGCCCCGCGGTGCACGTGGAAGCCGGTCACCTCTTCAGCCAGCGCCTCGGGCATCACGAAGCAGGGTGCCTCCGTCGTGTCGAGGACGTCGGCCAGCCCGTCGAGCCACCGCGGCGACATCAGGAAGGAACGCGGGGTGAAGCCCGCCTCGACCGCGCGCCGGACGACCTTCTCCCCCTCGGCGAGGAAGAGCCCGTGCTCGGCCTCCATGGCCTTGCGGAGCTGGACGTCGCGCAGGTCGCGGTAGTCGGTGAGTCGGGGGTCGGCGGGGTCGGTGATCTCGAGCAGCGTGGCCATCAGGAGAAGTGTTGCGGATGTGCCACCGCGACCACCCCACCGACCACGATGATGGCCGGTGCCTTCACCTGCTCGGCCTCGATGTCGCGGGCCAGGGACGCCAGCGTGGACAGCACGGTCCGCTCCCCCGGCATCGTCCCGTCGCACACGACGGCGACCGGGGTGGCCCCGTCGCGTCCGCCGGCGACGAGCGCCGTCGCGATCGCCGGCGCGTTGTGCACCGCCATCATCAGCACGACCGTGCCGGACATGCCGGCCACGGCCTCCCAGTTCACCAGCGACTCGGGGTGACCCGGGGGCAGGTGCCCCGAGATGACGGTGAACTCGTGCGCGACCCCGCGGTGGGTCACCGGGATCCCCGCGACGGCAGGGACTGCCACCGGGCTGGTGAGGCCGGGGATCACGGTCACCGGCACGCCGGCCTCGCGACAGGCCAGCACCTCCTCGTAGCCCCGCCCGAAGACGAAGTTGTCGCCGCCCTTGAAGCGCACCACAAGCTTGCCCTCGAGGGCACGCTCGACCAGGACCCGGTTGATCTCCTCCTGCTGGGCAGATCGGCCGCGCGGCAGCTTGGCGACGTCGATCAGCTCCACGTCGCTGGGCAGCTCGCTGAGCAGCTCGCGCGGCGCGAGCCGGTCGGCCACCACGACGTCGGCCTCCATCAGCGCCTTGCGGCCTGCGACCGACATCAGGTCCGGGTCGCCGGGGCCGCCACCGACCAGGACCACACCGGCGCGCCGGTCGCGCTGGTGCCGCGCGACGATCGTGCCCTCACGCAGGCCCTCCAGGATCTCGTCGCGCACGGCGGCCGAACGGCGAGGCTCACGGTTCCCGAGCACCGCCACGGTCACGCCGGCGTGGCGCCCGACGGCAGGCGTCCACGCGCTCGCCCGGGTGGCGTCGTCGCTGCGCACGCAGAAGATGCGACGCTCCTCGGCCGCCGCGGACACCAGCTCGTTGGCGTCGCGGTCGTCGGTCGCGGCGATGGCGTACCACGCCCCGTCGAGGTCGGACTCCTCGAAGCCGCGCTCGACCCAGGTCACCTCGCCGGCCCCGACGAGCCCCTCGAGCGCCGGCGTCACCTCGGGCGAGACCACGGTGACCACGGCACCGACGGCGAGCAGCGCGGGCACGCGCCGCTGGGCCACGTGTCCACCTCCGACGACCACGACGGGTCGTCCGGCGAGCCGGAGGCCGGAGGGATACGGCGGGAAGTCGTCCACCGCCCCATCATGGCCGTGACGGCGGTCGTGCCCGTGGCCGCGGTTCACCCACCGGACTAGGTTGGCAGCGGCCCGTCGCGTCGGTTAGGCGAGGCGGTCCGACCCAGCCCGGCCAGACGACAAGGAGAACCATGAGCCTCGACCGCCCGGTGTCCCCCAACCCCTACGACCTGCTTCCCGCGGTACCGTCCTTCACCGTGTCCAGCACCGACGTGACCGACGGCCAGCCGCTCAAGGACGACCAGGTCGCGGCCAAGGGCAACACCTCTCCGCAGCTGTCCTGGTCCGGCGCCCCGGAAGGGACCAGGAGCTTCACCGTGACCTGCTTCGACCCCGACGCCCCGACGCCGAGCGGCTTCTGGCACTGGGTGCTGGTCGACCTGCCGGCCGACTGCACGTCGCTCGACACCGGCGCAGGTGCCGAGGGCGCCGACCTCCCGGGCCGGGCGTTCATGTGCCGCAACGACGGCGGCTCCAAGGCATTCATGGGGGCCGCCCCGCCGGAGGGTGACCAGGTCCACCGCTACTTCTTCGTCGTGCACGCGGTCCAGGAGGAGTCCCTCGGCGTCGACTCCGACGCCTCGCCGGCCGTCGTCTCCTTCAACCTGGCGTTCAAGACCGCCGGACGCGCGATCCTGCACGGCACCTACCAGCACTGAGCCGCGCCGCCCCGGTCGGTCAGGGCCGATCGGTCAGGGCTCGCGGCGAGCGGCGTACGCCGCGGGCGACTGGCCGACCAGGGCGGTGAACTCTCGCGTGAAGTGCGCCTGGTCGAACCACCCGAGCTCGACCGCGAGCGAGGCGAGGTCGTCGGACCCGCCCCGGTCGATCCGGTCCACGGCGTCGTGCAGCCGCGCCCGCTGCAGCACCCATTTTGGTCCCACGCCCACGTAGCGACGGAAGAGCCGTTGCAGGGTCCGCTCGGACATCCCGTGCCGCCGGGCCACGCGGTCCACCGTGGTGAGCGTCGGGTCCGTCCGGATGTCGGCCACCACCGCCAGCACGTCGTCGTACCGCGCGTCGCGGCCGGGCACCCGGTCGACCAGGAACGCGTCGGCGACCCGGGCCCTCCCCACGTCGGTCGGTTCCGCGAGCACGGCGGAGGTCAGCTCCGCGGCCCGCTCCCCGAAGGCGGCGCCGAGCGGCACGATCCGGTCGGTCCACGCCCCGACGTCCGCGCCGGTGAAGGCCCCGAACCCTCCGGGCCGGAACTTCACGCCGAACACACGCCCCGCGCCGGCGATCTCCTGGGAGAACTTCCGGGTGATCACGCCGTGGACCAGTCCGGCCGGGAGCGCGTGCCCGAACCGCGGCTCGCTCCCCGTCTCGACGGTGACGTGGACCGACGGGTGTGACACGACCTCGGCCACGAACGCCGGCGCGTCACGCAGGTCCCACTCGACGGTCCAGTAGTGCTCGACCCAGGCCGCGACCTCGGGAGCCGGCTCGAGGCGGCCGCGACGCACAGCAGCGTCCTGCACCTCCGGGCGCAGGATGCCCACCGCCGGAGGCGCGGTTGTCGCATTTGTCCAAGAGCCCACGGCGGCAGCCTAGGCAGGATCGCCGACATGACGACCGAAACCAGCACCCCGACCGGCGGCCCGTCCTTCATGCCGTCGGGCTACACGAGCCTGACCCCGTTCCTCTGCGTCGACGGCGCGGCCGGCGCGATCGAGTTCTACACCTCGGTCTTCGGCGC
This sequence comes from Nocardioides sp. GCM10023255, assembly GCF_042653125.1. Lineage (NCBI taxonomy): Bacteria > Bacillati > Actinomycetota > Actinomycetes > Propionibacteriales > Nocardioidaceae > Nocardioides > Nocardioides sp. GCM10023255. The sequence goes on along the minus strand of NZ_JBHSHU010000005.1, from coordinate 390,984 downwards.
CACCGTCGTCACCCGCAACGACGGGCCCGACGGCACCGTGGCGCACTGCGAGCTGCAGCTCCCCGCCGGGCGGATGCAGCTGAGCGACCCCGCCCCCGACCACCACCTGCTCGCCCCGTCGGGCGGGCACGACGTCCACCACTCCACGGTGCTCTACGTGCCAGACGTCGACGCGGTGTACGCCGCGGCGCTCGCCGCGGGTGCGCACGGGTACGGCGAGCCGTCCACCTTCGTCACCGGCGACCGGTACGCCGCCCTGCTCGACCCGTGGGGCCACCGCTGGGCCGTGATGACCCGCGTGGAGGACGTCGATCCCGTCGAGGCGGAGCGTCGCGTCAACGAGTGGTTGGCGAGCCAGCCCTCCTGAGCAGCTCGTCGAACGGCACCGGGTCCTCGAGCTCGTCCGGCTCCGCCGGCACGACGTGGAGCCCACGCCGGCCGAGGACCAGGCCCGCCAGCTCGCCGGCCGCCCGCTCGACCCGGTGCGCCAGCCGGCCGTCGTCGGTGCTGCCGAAGTCCTCGGTGGCCGCGAAGACCCCGGTCGGGACCACGACGGCGTGCAGGTAGGAGAAGAGCGGCCTCAGCGCGTGCTCGAGGACGAGCGAGTGGCGCGCCGAGCCCGCCGTGGCCGCGACGAGCACCGGCTTACCGTCGAGCAGTCCGGGGTCGAGCACGTCGAAGAAGGTCTTGAACAGACCGCTGTAGGACGCCGAGAACACCGGCGAGACGGCGATCAGCCCGTCGGCCCGTCGTACGGTCTCGATCGCCTCGGCCAGCTCGCCGGACGGGAACCCGGTCAGCAGGTGGTCGGCGAGCGCGTGCGCCAGCGGCCGCAGCTCGATGACGTCGACGTGCGCACGCCCGCCGAGGGCCTCGGACGTGGCGTCCGCCAGCCGGTCGGCGAGCAGGCGGGTGGCGGAGGGCAGCCCGAGGCCGGCGCTGACCACGGCGATCCGGCTCATGCCGCCGCCTGGGCACGGTGGGTCGGGGCCTCCGGCACGTGCGCCGGCTTGAGGGCGGCGAACTCCCGGCGCAGCACCGGGACCACCTCCTCGCCGAGGAGGTCGAGCTGCTCGAGCACCGTCTTGAGCGGCAGGCCGGCGTGGTCCATGAGGAAGAGCTGGCGCTGGTAGTCGCCGACGTAGTCACGGAACCCGAGGGTGCGCTCGATGACCTGCTGGGGCGAGCCGACCGTCAGCGGGGTCTGCGCCATGAAGTCCTCGAGCGAGGGGCCGTGGCCGTAGACGGGCGCGTTGTCGAAGTAGGGCCGGAACTCCCGCACCGCGTCCTGGCTGTTGTGGCGCATGAACACCTGCCCGCCGAGCCCGACGATCGCCTGGTCGGCGCTGCCGTGCCCGTAGTGCTCGAAGCGGCGCCGGTAGAGAGCGACCATCTGCTGGGTGTGCGAGGCCGGCCAGAAGATGTGGTTGGAGAAGAACCCGTCTCCGTAGTAGGCCGCCTGCTCGGCGATCTCGGGGCTGCGGATCGAGCCGTGCCAGACGAACGGGGGTACGCCGTCGAGCGGCCGGGGCGTCGAGGTGAAGCCCTGCAGCGGGGTGCGGAAGCGGCCCTGCCAGTCGACGACGTCCTCACGCCACAGCCGGTGCAGCAGCGCGTAGTTCTCGATCGAGAGGTTGATGCCCTCGCGGATGTCCTTGCCGAACCACGGGTAGACCGGCCCGGTGTTGCCGCGACCGAGCATCAGGTCCATCCGGCCGTCGACGAGGTGCTGCAGCGTGGCGTAGTCCTCGGCGATCCGGACCGGGTCCGTGGTGGTGATGAGCGTGGTCGAGGTCGAGAGGATGATCCGCTCGGTCTGGGCCGCGATGTAGGCCATCGTGGTGGTCGGCGACGAGGCCACGAACGGCGGGTTGTGGTGCTGGCCCACGGCCACCACGTCGAGCCCGACCTCCTCGGCCTTCTTCGCGATCGTGACCGTGTTCTTGATCCGCTCGTGCTCGGTCGGCGTACGCCCCGTCGTGGGGTCCGTCGTGACGTCCCCGACGGTGAAGATGCCGAACTGCATGCCCACTCACTCTCTTGGTCCCGGGCGGACGTTGGTTGAATCCGCAACTGAGTACCAGAACTCATGCGGCCGCCGCGCTATTCCGGACAGGATGCCGTTCGTGACCCGTCGTGTCGCCCGCTGGGCGCCCCTCCTCGTCCTGATCCTCACCGTCGCCCAGCTCGCCGTGGCCGAGTGGGTGCCGGGCATCGACCGGTTCGCCGACAAGGCGTTCGGCGCCCGGCTGGTCGCCTACCCCCTGCTGATGCTCCTCGCCCCCCTCGTGTGGTGGCTCGTCGTGCGGCGCCGCGACCCGGCCGCGGCGCCGCCGTACGGCGCGTTCACGCTGGTGATGCTCCCGTTCCTCGTCGACGTGACCGGCAACAGCCTGGACCTGTACGACGCCGTCGTCTGGTGGGACGACCTCAACCACTTCGCCAACTGGCTGTTGCTCTGCGCCGGCATCGGCCTGCTCACCTGCCGCAGCGTGCGGCCGGGCTGGGCCACGGTGCTCCTCGTGACCGGGCTCGGGGCGGCGCTGGCGATCGGGTGGGAGCTCGGCGAGTGGTTCACCTTCATCCGGCACGGCACCGAGCTCGACACGGCGTACGAGGACACCCTCGGCGACGAGGCGCTGGGCACCGCGGGCGCGTTCGTGGCCGGTCTCCTGGTGGTGGGGGTCCTGGGCCGTCGGGATGGCCGGATCCGGCCAGCCTGAGCTGGCCGTTTCCGGCGAAGCGCGGGACCTCCCGTGACGGGTGGACTGGTGAGCGAAGGACACCCCATTCCACGAGGAGGACCCACCATGTCCATCGACACCACCACCCGGGCCTCGGCCCAGACGGACGAGGAGCGGGCCGAGCAGCTCGCCCAGACGCTGCTCGGCCAGTTCGGCGCCGGCGTCGAGCTGCTCACCGTCGAACTCGGCCGGAGGCTCGGGCTGTACGAGGCGCTCGCAGGCTCGGGCGCCGTCACCGCCGACGAGCTGTCCGCGCGGGCCTCGATCGCGCCGCGGTACGCCGAGGAGTGGCTCGACCAGCAGGCGGCCGCGGGCATCCTCGACGTCGTGTCGGCCGAGCCGCGCCGCTTCGCACTGCCCGACGGGCACGCCGCGGTCCTGGTCGCCGAGGAGAGCCCGGCGCATCTGGTCGGCGCCGCTCCCCTGCTGCTCGGCGTCGCGACCACGTTGCGCGACGTGGCCGACGCCTACGCCACCGGACGCGGCGTCGAGTACGCCGCCTTCGGTGACGAGCTCCGGTTCGGTATCGCGTCGATCAACCGCCCCGGGTTCACCCACGAGACCAGGGCCTGGGTCGAGACGCTGCCCGACGTCGCGGCCAGGCTGGACCGCGGCGGCATCGTCCTGGACGCCGGGTGCGGCGAGGGCTGGTCCACCATCGGGCTGGCCCGGGCGTTCCCCGCGGCCCGGGTCGTCGGCGTCGACCTCGACGCCCGCTCCGTGGAGGAGGCACGACGTCACGTCGAGGACACCGGCCTGGTCGACAGGGTCGAGATCGTCCGCGCCAACGCCGCCGACCCGGCTGCGCTGCGGGACGCCGCCCGCTCGCCGGTCACGCTGGTCACCGTCTACCAGGCGCTGCACGACATGGGCGAGCCGGTCGAGGCGCTGCGGGCCTTCCGTGGCCTGCTGGCGACCGGCGGCGCCGTTCTCGTCGCCGACGAGCACGGCGAGGACGAGCGGTACGCACCGGCCGACGAGGTCGAACGGCTCAAGCTCTCGATGAGCGTCCTGCACTGCCTGCCCGCGACCTGGGCGGAGTCGTCCTCGGTGGTCAACGGCACCGTGCTGCGACCCGGGACGCTGCGCCGCTGGGTGGCCGAGGCGGGCTTCGAGCGGTTCGAGGTGCTGCCCGTCGAGCACCCGTTCTGGCGGTTCCACCGGCTCGGCTGAGCACCACGGAACCGCGGGTGACGGGCGCATGATCGTCCCTACGATGGCCTCATGCCCACCGAGGACCAGGTCATCCGGCACGCCGAGATCGGCGGCCGGACCGTGGCCTGGTCCTCGGTCGGCTCCGGCCCGGCCCTCGTCGTCGGCGGCTGGTGGGCCGGCCACCTCGCGCTCGACTGGGAGGAGCCACGCTTCCGGCGCTTCATCGGACTGCTCGCGGCCGATCACCGTGTGGTCCGCTACGACCGGCCCGGCACGGGACTGTCCGACCGGGCCGGTCCGCCGCCGAGCGGCCGGGACGCCGAGGTCGGCGTGCTCGCCGGGCTCGTCGATCGGCTCGGCACGGACCGGGTCTCCCTCTTCGCCGGGTCGTCGGGCTGTCCGGTGGTCGCGGCGTACGCCGCCCGTAACCCGGACCGCGTCGACCGGGTGGTGCTGTACGGCGGCTACGCCCGGGGCGCCGACATCGCCACCCCGGAAGCGCGGGCCACCCTGGTGAGGGTGGTGGAGAGCCACTGGGGGCTGGGCTCACGGGTCCTCGCCGACGTCTTCATGCCGGGGGCCGACGCCGACGAGCGGGAGCGCTTCGCCAGGTTCCAGCGTCGGTCCTCGTCCCGTGAGGTCGCCGCGCAGGCGCTCCGCAGCGTCTACGACCTCGTGGCCGACGACGTGCTGCCACTGCTGCGCGCACCGGTTGCGGTGCTGCACCGTCGGGACGACCGGGCGATCCCGTTCGCGCTCGGCCAGGACCTCGCCGCCCGCATCCCCGGTGCGACGTTCGTGCCGCTGCCGGGCAACGAGCACCTGCCCTGGCGTGGTGACGCGGTGGGCGTTGCGTCCGCGGTGCGCGCATTCCTCGCCGGTCGCAATCCCCTGCCCGGGGGCGTCGAGGGATCGTCCGACCGCGGTCCGGCGCAGCTGTCGCCGCGGGAGCGCGAGGTCATCCGCCTCGTGGCGCGTGGCATGACCGACGCCGAGATCGCTCGCGAGCTCGTGCTGAGTGTGCACACCGTCCACCGCCACGTCGCCAACATCCGGACCCGCCTCGGGGTCGCCTCGCGAGCTGCCGCCGCGGCCTGGGCCGCCGAGCACGGCGAAGCCTGAGGCACCACCGCTCCTCGACGACCTCGGCAATGCTCTACCGGTGTCGCTGCTCCACCGGTGTCGCGACGACGACGACGTTGCTCAGGTAACGCTGCCCGTCCCAGTCCTCGCAGGTGATCAGGACCAGCCGGCCGGGGACCTGCTGGCTGAACAGCCGCTCGGCGTGGTCGGCCACGGACCCCTTGCTGTGGACCGCGACCCGGCGCACGGCGTACCGGACGAATCCCCGGTCCGTGCGCACCGTGACGACGTCGCCGCGCTGCAAGGTCTCGAGGTCGTCGAGCGCACCACCGCCGGTGTGCACGGTGTGGCCGGTGACCAACGCGCTCCCGCGCGCGGCACCCGGTCGTGCCCCACCTGCCCACCAGCCGAGCTGACGGGGGTTGCTCGGCGGCACCAGCGTGCCGCCCGGGGCCCGCACCGGGAGCACCGGCGCGTCGACGCGGAGGGCCGGGATCAGCACCCGGCGCGGTGCGCCCGGGAGCCGGGGAGCACGGACCGCCGCGGGAGCCTCATCGCCCCGCCGCGCAGCGCTCGTGGCGTCGCCTCCCGGCGACGCCGTCGTGACACCGGCCGTGGGTGCCTGGAGGAACCAGGCCAGCAGCCCGAGGACCGCGAGCGCGACGCCGGCCGCGACCACCCAGAGGCGGCCGCGGCCGGAGTCCTCACTCCGCGGCGTCGGCGTCGACACCGTGACGGCGGCGAGTGACGGCGGCGATGGTCAGCAGGGCACCCAGCCCGACCAGCGCGAGGGGCCACGGCGAGCGGATGAGGTCCACCAGGGCGGACCGCCCGTCCTCGCCGGCGTCGACCGCCGTCGGGACGTCACCGTTCTGCGACTGCGCGGACGCCCCGTCGTCGGCGCCCCCGGAGCCCGCCGAGGCCTGGGTGCCGAGCACCTGCGGACCGCTGGTCGAGCCCGACCCGGCCGCATCGTCGGCACCTCCGGTGCCGTCCGCGGTCTCGGTGCCCGAGTCGGTGTCGGTGTCGGTACCGGTGTCGGTGTCGGTGCCGCCCCCGACGCCCGGGGTCTCGTCGCACGGCTGGACCCAGAAGACCTTGGTCTTGGTGTCGTTGCCCTTCGAGCGCGGCGTCGCCACGGTGAGCTTCACGTGGTAGCCCTGCTTCGGGTGCGGGTCGCCGGTGAAGGACAGCGTGTAGGTCTCGCGACCGTCCAGCCCGGTGGCGGTTCCCGCGCCGCTGGCCGGGTCGCCGCCCACGAAGACCGAGGCCGGCCCGTCGACCGCGAGCCCCACGTCGGAGGTCGGGGCCTGCATCGCGAAGCTGACCGACGAGACCACGTCGGCGCCCTCGTCGAAGCCGTACCACTCGATCTCGAACGAGCAGCCGACGTGCGGCGTGTTGTTCGGGATGGAGTCCATCTCCCCCAGCGGCGCGATCTTCACGGTGCCGTTGTTGCCGGCCGGATCACCGCTCCCGTTGCCGTGGCTGCCCCCGTTGCCGTGGCTGCCCCCGTTGCCGTGGCTGCCCCCGTTGCCGTGGCTGCCGCCGTTGCCGTGGCTGCCGCCGTTGCCGTGGCTGCCGCCGTTGCCGTGGCTGCCGCCGTTGCCGTGGCCGCCCCCGTTCTTGCCCCCCTTGTCCTTGCTCTGGTCCTTGCTCTTGTCCTTCGCGTGGTCGGACGCGTGGTGGTGACCGTGCGCCTGACCCTGGCCGTGCCCGTTCCCCTGACCGTTGCCCTGCCCCGGGTCGGCGGTTGCCGGTGCCAGGAAGGCACCCCCGGCCGTGATCACCACGGCGGAGGTGAGGGCGAGTGATCGTCGGACACTGATCGGTCGAGACATGCAGACAGCTCCTGTTTTCGGCCGGGTGCGAGCACCCGGCATCGATGGTCGGTCCACACGGCGCGTCCCGAGACGCCGTGCTGGCGGGAGGTCCCCCCGGATCCGCAGGGACAAACGGCGTCATCCGCCCTCAGGCACGGCGATGTGACCCAGGCCACGTCGTTCGCAACACGAGGTCCAGACGGGCTGGTCCAGACAGGGATTGACCGCTGCCGTAACGGGTACGCAACAGCGTCGTCAGTGACGGCCACAGCTCCGCTGTCGACGGTTCTCCGACCCGGCCGACACGCCCCGACAGGTTTTCTTGACTGGATCAAGAAACGGGGGCAGGGTCGAGTAACCGCCCCACCCCAGCAATCTCGAGGAGAGCCGATGCCTGACCTGCCTCAGCCGACAGACGGCACGTCCGTCGCCACCGCCCCGTCGCAGGAGGCGCAGCTCGGATCGACCACCGACAACGGCGCCCCCGCACCCAGCGACCGCAACAGCCTGACCCTCGGCCCGGACGGTCCGATCCTGCTCCACGACGTGCACTTCCTGAACCAGATGGCGCACTTCAACCGCGAGCGGATCCCGGAGCGCAACGTGCACGCCAAGGGCTCCGGCGCCTTCGGCGAGCTCGTGACGACCGAGGACGTGTCGCGCTACACCAAGGCCGCGCTGTTCCAGCAGGGCGCCAGGACCGAGATGCTGGCACGCTTCTCCACGGTGGCCGGCGAGCAGGGGTCACCCGACACCTGGCGCGACCCGCGCGGCTTCGCGCTGAAGTTCTACACGACCGAGGGCAACTACGACCTCGTCGGCAACAACACGCCGGTCTTCTTCGTCCGCGACACCATGAAGTTCCCGCACTTCATCCGCAGCCAGAAGCGCCGCGGCGGCTCGGGCCTGCGCGACAACAACATGCAGTGGGACTTCTGGAGCCTCAACCCGGAGTCGGCCCACCAGGTGACCTACCTGATGGGTGACCGCGGCATCCCGAAGACGTTCCGGCACATGAACGGCTACGGCTCCCACACCTACCTGTGGATCAACGAGGCCGGCGAGAAGCACTGGATCAAGTACCACTTCCACAGCGACCAGGGCGTCGAGGGCCTGACCGACGCCGACGCCACCCGGATCGCCGGCGAGGACGCCGACTTCCACCGTCGCGACCTGTACGACGCCATCGCCCGGCAGGAGTTCCCCAGCTGGACGCTGTCGATCCAGGCGATGCCGTACGACGACGCCAAGACCTACCGGATCAACCCGTTCGACCTGACCAAGGTCTGGCCGCACAGCGACTACCCGCTGATCAAGGTCGGCACGATGACGCTGAACCGGAACCCGGAGAACTTCTTCGCCCAGATCGAGCAGGCGGCCTTCGAGCCGAGCGCGCTCGTCCCGGGCATCGGATTCTCCCCCGACAAGATGCTCCTCGGCCGGGCCTTCGCCTACTCCGACACCCACCGCTACCGGATCGGCCCCAACTACCTGCAGCTGCCGGTCAACCGCCCGAGGGTGGAGATCAACACCTACACCCAGGACGGACCGATGGCCTACGAGCACCGCTCGGACGACCCGGTCTACGCCCCGAACTCGTTCGGTCGCGGCTACGCCGACGGCGTCGGCGAGGTCGTGGACGGCTGGGAGGCCGACGGGGCGATGGTGCGGCAGGCCTACACGCTGCGGCAGGACGACGACGACTTCTCCCAGGCCGGCGCGCTGGTGCGCGAGGTCTGGGACGACCAGCAGCGCGAGCAGTTCGTGCAGACCGTCGCCGGGCACCTGCTCGCCGGCGTCGAGGGCGACGTGCTCGAGCGCGCGTTCCAGTACTGGCACCACGTGGACCCCGAGTGCGGCAAGAAGATCGAGGAGCTGGTCCGCAGCAAGAACGAGGGCGACATGCCCAGCGGGCAGCCCGAGGCCGCGAAGGCCGACGCGAGCGACCCGGTCGTGGAGAAGGACACCCACGCAGGCTGATCCCCAGGCTCCCACCGCGAGCAGGACCGGGTCGGTCGTCATCCGGGTGCCCGTCATCCGGGTGATTTGGTCGATCCGCGCGCCAGCGCACCGGTTGTAGCGTCGAGGGCCAGGGCTGGACGCCCGTCGGCCCTCGACGCCGAGGAGGAGCCATGCCGACCTTGATGGGTCACCACGATGTGAACGACGTCGACCACTGGCTGGCGTCGCCGAAGCGCGAGGAGTTCTTCGGTCCCCTCGGCGTCACCAACATCCGTACGTTCGTCGACCCGCAGAACTCGACCCACGTCGCGGTGCTGATGGACGTTGCCGACATGGATGCCTTCCAGGCCGCGATGCAGTCCGAGGGCGCCGCGGATGCCATGGCGTACGACGGTGTGCTGCCCGAGACCCTGGTGATCCTCGTCGAGGCCTAGCCCAAGGGCGCGCGGAGGGACGCGCGCACGGCGTACCGCTCCCCCGCGACGTCGACCTCGAAGCCGCCGGCCGCCAGCCATTCGGTGGTGACCGGCTCCTCGCGTGACACCCACGCCAGACCCACGCAGGAGCCGACGGTCTCGCCCCAGGCCACGCTCGTCACCTGACCGACGGGAAGCCCGTCGTGCAGGACGAGCTCTCCGCCCCACAGCATGGGCCGGTCGCTGGCCACCACGAACGACACCAGCCGCCGACGCGGGCCCGGCTCGCGCATGTGGTCGCGACGGGCGAGCAGCGCGTCCCGCCCCAGGAACTCGACCGGCTCGCCGGTGCGGGAGACCTTGTCCAGGCCCGTCGCGAACACGAGACCGGCCTCGACCGGGGTGACGTCCGGGGTCAGCTCGCGGCCGAAGGCACGGTATCCCTTCTCCAGCCGCAGGGACTCGATGGCGTAGTAGCCGGCGTCCGTCGCACCCTCGGAGCGCACGAGGTCGTAGACGCCGGCCGCCAGCTCCACAGGCACCATCAGCTCCCACCCGAGCTCGCCGACGTAGGTCATCCGGGTCGCGCGCAGGGTCGCGAACCCGAGCGGGATGGTGCGGCTGGTGGCGAACGGGAAGGCCTCGTCGGCGAGGTCCGCGTCGGTGAGCTGGTTGAGGAGCTCACGGGACCGCGGGCCCATCACCCCGAGCACCGCGTACGCCGAGGTGACGTCGGTGATCGCCGCGGCACACCCGTCGGGTCGGTGGCGCGCGATCCAGTCGAGGTCGCGCACCGTGGTCGCCGAGCTGCTGACGAGCAGGAACTCGTCGTGCCCGACCCGCGTGACCGTCAGGTCCGCCTCGTAGGTCCCGCGGCCGTTGAGCAGGGGCGTGTAGACGACCTGTCCCGGGTCCACGTCGACGTCGGCGGCGCACACCCACTGCAGCCACGACAGCGCGCCCGGTCCCTGCACGGCGTACTTGGAGAACGACGTCTGGTCGAAGACGGCGACGTCGCCGCGGGTGGCGCGCTGCTCGGCCGCGGACCAGGGCAGCCACGCCGGCTTGCCCCACGTGTAGTCGAGGCGGGCGCGGGCCGGAGACGGGGCGAACACGTTGGGACGCTCCCACCCCATCCGGGAGCCGAAGACGGCACCCGCCGCGGCCAGACGGTCGTGCAGCGGCGAGCAGCGGAACGGGCGCGCGGTCTCCAGCTCCCGGTTGGGCCAGGGCACCGCGTAGTGCAGGCCGAGGACCTCGGCCACCCGGGCGCGCAGCAGCCGGTTGTTGGCGTTGAAGGGCGCGAAGCGACGCACGTCCATCCCCACCAGGTCGGACGTCGGCTCGCCGGCCACGATCCACTCCGCCAGCGCGCGACCGGCGCCCCCGGCCGAGGCGATGCCCACGGAGTTGAAACCGGCGGCGACGAAGTGGCCGCGCAGCCCAGGGGTCTCCCCCAGCAGGAACTGGTTGTCGGGGGTGAAGGACTCGGGGCCGTTGTAGAACTTGCGGATCCCGGTGTCGGCGAGCGCCGGGATCCGCAGGACCGCCTCCTCCATCAGGACCGCGAAGTGCTCCCAGTCCTCCTCGAGGAGCTGGAACTCGAACGGGTGCGGGAGGCTGTTCGGTGAGCGCCAGGGACGGGCCTGCGGCTCGAAGCCGCCGACGACCAGGCCGCCCACCTCCTCCTTGAAGTAGGTGTAGCCGTCGGGGTCGCGCATGATCGGCAGGTCGGGGTGGACACCGTCGATGCGCTCAGTGACGACGTAGAAGTGCTCGGCCGAGTGCAACGGCACGGTCACCCCGGCCCGGTCACCGAGCGCCTTGGCCCACTGCCCGGCGCAGTTGACCACCACCTCCGCCTCGACCGGGCCCTGGTCGGTCTCGACGCCGGTGACCCGCCGCCCCGCCGGCCCCTGCTCGCTGCGGAACCCGGTGACCCGGACCTGCTCGAGGATCGAGGCACCCCGCATGCGGGCACCCCGCGCGAGCGCCATGGTCAGGTCGGTCGGGTTGACCTTGCCGTCGCCGGGGAGCCAGATCGCCCCGCGCAGGTCACCGACGGTCATGACCGGCCACCGGGCAAGGGCCTGCGCCGGGGTGAGCAGCTCGCAGTCCAGGCCGTACGCCGCGGCGTTGGCCGCCGTACGCCGCAGCTGGACCATCCGGTCCTCGATGCGCGCGACGATGACCCCGCCCACGTTGCGGTAACCGGTGGCCTGACCGGTCTCGGCCTCCAGGGACGCGTAGAGATCCGCGGAGTACTGCACGAGGCGGGTGCCGTTCTCCGACGCCCGCAGCGGACCCACCAGGCCGGCCGCGTGCCAGGTCGTGCCGCACGACAGCGTGCCCTGCTCCAGCAGCAGGACGTCGTCCCAGCCCAGGCGGGCGAGGTGGTAGGCAACCGACGTGCCGATGACACCACCCCCGACGATGACCACACGGGCCCGGGCGGGGAGCTGGTGCGTCGAGCCCGGCGGCGCCTCAGTCGTCACGGCACAAGTCCTCGAGCAGGCGCCCGAACACCGGGCTGCTGAACGTGGACGCGGCCTTGTCGAACCGCTGCTGCCCCCAGGCGAGGAAGTCGTGGTCGATGGGGCTCGCGGCCGCCTGGATCGCCCCCCACAGCGCCCAGCCGTACTCCGAGACCACCGACTGGAGGCGCACGCGGGCCAGCTCGTGCCTGGTCAGCCGTCCGAAGTAGGCAAGGACCAGGGCCTCCACCTGGTCGTCGTCCAGGTCGCACTCGGTGGCCGTGTTGCCGAGCTCGAAGCACGCGTCGTTGTTGCCGGAGTACTCGTAGTCGATCACCCAGATGCGGGCCCCGTCGTCGATGAAGTTCGCCGCGAGCAGGTCGTTGTTGCAGGGCACGGTGGTCGTCGGTCGCGCTGCCAGCGCGGCGGCCAGCCTGGCGAGGTGCCCGTCGAAGTCGGAGTACCTCGCGAACAACGGGTAGCCGCGCTCGTGGACCGTCGCCAGGTAGCGCGCCTGGCGCCGGACCATGTCGAAGTCGCCGGAGAAGCGCGGTCCCTCGTGCAGCCGTCGGCACGCGGTCGCGACCCGCTCGACCGTGCCGGGCTCGGCGAAGGACTCGTTGCCCAGCGTGACGCCGTCGACGTGCTCGATGACCAGCACCCCGAGGTCGGGCAGGTAGTCCACGACGGCCGGGCCCGCCCCCGCGTCCGCCGCCGCGCGGGTGTTGTGGGCCTCGGCGTCGCGGTCGATGCCGAGCAGGTCGGCGTCGCCCCGGAACAGCCGCACGACCAGGTCGCGGTCGGGTGTCCGCACGCGCAGGTTGCGGTTGGTCAGCCCGCCGTGCAGGTCGACCACCGTGCGCGGAAGGCCCTGCAGGACCGGAATGCGGTCCAGCAGGGCCGCCAGCGCGACCTCCTCCGGCACGACGCGTCAGGCGTCGAAGGCCTCGACGACGGTCTCGTCGATGGTGTGCTTCGGTCCGGTGAACCACTTGCGCGCCGAGGCGAACCACCAGATGGTGAGCAGCAGCAGCGCGCCCAGCGTGACGACCGGCGCGTAGTTCAGGAACTTCCACTCGAACTCGTCGCGGAACGGGTTCGCCGCCGGGGTCGAGGGCATCATCAGGTAGAGCGAGACGATGATGATCTCGGCCACCGCCAACGGGTTCATCCACTTGTACTTCGAGCCGTTGTTCCACGAGCCGACGTCGAAGCGGGACCCGTGCCTCCAGCGCAGGAAGATCGGGATGGCGAAGGCCAGGTAGAGGCCGATGACCGCGATCGACGTGACGGCGTAGAACGCCAGCGGCACCGGCGTACCGCCCACGTCCACCTTGATCAGCGCGGGCAGCGTGAGCAGGGCGCTCACCACCGCGACACCCACCACCGCATGCGCCGGCACCCTGTTCCTCGTCAGCCGCGACCAGTACTGCGATCCCGGGATGGCTCCGTCCCGGCTGAACGCGAACGTCATCCGCGACGCGGACGTCATGCACGACGTGGCGCAGAAGAACTGCGCCGACGCGGAGATGAACAGGACCAGGGTCGCCCAGTTCTGACCGAGCGCGCCCAGGAAGATCGGCTGCACGCCGAGGCCGGCCAGCGCGTTGTCCGGCTGGCCCTGCGCGTTGTCCGGGATCGCGAAGACCACGGCGAGCAGGAGGACGTAGCCGCCCAGGACGGAGTACAGGATCGACCGCCAGATGCCCTTCGCTGCTGCCTTGGACGCCTGCGCGGTCTCCTCGGAGAGGTGGGCGCACGCGTCGAACCCCGTGATCGTGTACTGGGTCAGCAGGAAGCCGAACGGCACGATCGCGAACCAGAACCCGAGCGAGCTCGTGCTGCCGCCGCCGTACCCCGAGTTGTTGAACCGCTCGGTGAACACGTAGCTGAAGCTCTGGTGCTGGTCGGGGACGAGCACCAGGACACCCACGATCGCCAGCGCCCCGACGACGTGCCACCACACGGAGACGTTGTTCATGATCGCCATCAGGTGGCCGCTGAAGATGTTGAGCAACGAGATCAGCGTCAGCACGATGACGAAGATGACGAACACCCGCGTGAGCGAGTAGTCACCGGCGTAGGACTCCGAGTAGGTGCTGATGGTGAGGTCGATGAACGTGGCGCAGCCGTAGGCCACGCCGGCGGTCACCGCGATCAGGCCGATCAGGTTGAGCCAGCCGGTGAAGAAGCCCGCGGCCGGGCCGCCCAGCTTCGAGGCCCACCAGTAGATGCCGCCCGACGTCGGGTACGCCGAGACCAGCTCGGACATCGTGAAGCCGATGATCAGGATCAGCAGGCCGAGGATCGGCCACGTCCACGAGATCGAGATCGGTCCACCGTTGTTGAAGCCGGCGCCGAAGTTGGTGAAGCAGCCGGCAAGGATCGAGATGATCGAGAAGGAGATGGCGAAGTTGGAGAACTCCGACCAGGTCCGGTTGAGCTCCTGCTTGTACCCGAGCCTGGCCAGGTGCTTCTCGTCCTCCGTCATGTGCGGTGGGACATCGTGTTCCGCGAGGGGTTCGTGTGCTTCAGGCATGTGGCACCTTCTCGGAGTGCGTAGCAACGATTGGTCGGAGGCTAGACCCGGGCGAACCGACCGTCCAGAGCCTTCCGGACCAGTTACGTAAAATTGGTCTGAACTCAGACCATTGGTTCATTGACACCGTCTCCGGGCGACCCGAGGATGACGGAATGACCGCCTCGCCGGAGCACGACCTCACCGAGGCAGTCCTGCGGCCGGTCCGTGGCCGGCACGCGTTCGAGGCGTGCGTCGAGCAGCTCGCCACGACGATCCGCCTGGGCGTCTACCCGCTCGGGTCAACGCTGCCCTCCGAGCGCGAGCTGGCTGCGCGCCTCAACGTCTCGAGGGCGACCCTGCGCGAGGCGATGGCGGCGCTGCGCCAGGCCGGGCTGGTCGAGACCAGGCGGGGGCGCGGTGGGGGCACCGTCGTGACCCTCAAGCCGCGCACGCCCTCGGCCCGCGCCGCCGCCCGGACCTCGCCGGAGCGACGCCGTGAGTGGCTGGACGCACTGGACTTCCGGCGCATCGTCGAGCCCGGCGCCGCGCACCTCGCGGCGCGCGTGCACCTCACCGAGGGTGCGCGCACGCAGCTCGAGGACGCGCTCGAGGCCGTCGCGGCTGCGCGCAGGCCGGCCCAGCACCGGCAGGCCGACTCCCGGTTCCACCTGACCGTGGCGGCACTGACCGGCTCCCCGCGGGTGGTGGAGGCCGTGACCTCGGTGCAGGCCACGATGCACGAGATGCTGCTGGCGATCCCGGTCCTCGAGGCCAACATCGCGCACTCCGACCGGCAGCACGCCGCCCTGGTCCGCGCGATCCTGGCCGGCCGGGCCGACCGGGCGCGCACGGTCATGGAGGAACACTGCGACGACACCGCCGCGCTGCTGCGCGGACTGGTGGGCTGAGACCCGACCCGACGTCTGGAGAGCGCCTTGAGAACACGCAACCACCGCTACCTCAGCATGGGCGACCTGATCGCCCGGATCGAGGCCGGGGACGTCGACACCGTCGTCGTCGCCTTCACCGACATGCAGGGTCGGCTCCAGGGCAAGCGCCTGCACGGCCGCTACTTCGTGGACCACGTCGTCGACCACGGGACCGAGGGGTGCAACTACCTGCTGGCGGTCGACGTCGACATGAACACGGTGGCCGGCTACTCGATCTCGTCGTGGGACAAGGGCTACGGCGACATGGAGTTCGTCCTCGACGACCAGACGATCCGGATGCTCACCCACCTGCCGGCCACGGCGCTGATCCAGTGCGACCTCGTCTGGCCGGCCGCGGACGGGGCAGGACACTCCCCCGTGCTGCAGTCCCCGCGGACCATCCTCAAGCGCCAGCTGGACCGCGCGGCGGAGCACGGCTGGGTGGCCCTGGCCGGCACGGAGCTGGAGTTCATCGCCTTCGACACCAGCTACGAGCAGGCCCACGACAACCACTACCGCGACCTGACGCCGGTCAACCAGTACAACGTCGACTACTCGATCCTCGGCACCAGCAGGGCCGAGCCGCTGCTGCGCAGCATCCGCAACCACATGTTCGACGCCGGTCTCGACGTCGAGGGCGCCAAGGGCGAGTGCAACCTCGGCCAGCACGAGATCGGCTTCCTGTACGCCGAGGCGCTGGTCACCGCCGACAACCATGCGGTCTACAAGACCGCCGCCAAAGAGATCGCGGCCCAGCAGGGCAAGGCGATCACGTTCATGGCGAAGTACGACCAGCGCGAGGGCAGCTCGTGCCACATCCACCTGTCGCTGCGCGGCCAGGACGGCGAGCTCGTGTTCTGGGACGCCGAGTCCGGACGACGCTCCCGGCTCTACGACCAGTTCGTCGCCGGGGTGCTGGCCACCGCCGCCGACTTCACCCTGCTCTACGCCCCGAACATCAACTCCTACAAGCGGTTCGCGGACGCCTCCTTCGCACCGACCGCGATCGCCTGGGGGCACGACAACCGCACCTGCGCCGTACGGCTGGTGGGCGAGGGGGCGGCGGCCCGGATGGAGAACCGGATCCCGGGCGCCGACGTCAACCCCTACCTGGCGCTGGCCGCCATGCTGGCCGGCGGGCTGCACGGCATCGAGAACGACCTGCCGCTGCCCGACGAGCTGGTCGGCAACGCGTATACGTCCGACCGGCCGCGCGTCCCCTCCACGATGGGCGCCGCCCGGGAGGCGTTCCACGCGTCCACGATCGCGCGCTCGGCCCTGGGTGACGAGGTGGTGGACCACTACGTCAACATGGCCGACGTCGAGCTCGCGGCCTACAACGCGGCCGTGACCGACTGGGAGCTCCGACGCGGATTCGAGAGGTTGTGATGAGCACCGAGGTCCACACCGTCCTCAACCCGGCGACCGGCCGCCCGGTCACCGAGGTCCCTCTCGCCTCCCTCGAGGCGACCGACGACGCGATCGTGCGCGCCCACGAGGCGTTCGGCACCTGGCGCGCGGTGGCACCCGGTGAGCGGGCCGCCCTCCTGCGTCGCTTCGCCGCGGTCGTCGACGCGCACGTCGAGGAGCTCGCCGAGATCGAGGTGCGCAACGCCGGGCACACGTGGGGAAACGCGCGCTGGGAGGCGGGCAACGTCCGCGACTGCCTCAACTACTACGCCGGCGCACCGGAGCGGCTCTTCGGTCGCCAGATCCCGGTCGCCGGCGGCACCGACGTCACCTTCCACGAGCCGCTGGGGGTCGTGGGGATCATCGTCCCCTGGAACTTCCCGATGCCCATCGCGGGCTGGGGCCTCGCCCCCGCTCTGGCGGCCGGCAACACCGTGGTGCTCAAGCCGGCCGAGCTGACGCCGCTCACTGCGATCCGTCTCGGCGAGCTCGCCCTGGAGGCCGGCCTGCCCGAGCACGTGCTCACCGTGCTGCCCGGCAAGGGCACCGTCGTCGGCGAGCGCTTCGTGACCCACCCGCTGGTTCGCAAGGTCTGCTTCACCGGCTCCACCGCCGTCGGCAAGCGGATCATGGCCGGCTGCGCCGACCAGGTGAAGCGGGTGACGCTCGAGCTGGGTGGCAAGAGCTCCAACATCGTCTTCGCCGACTCCGACCTGGTTGCCGCCGCGGCGGCCGCGCCGTACGCCGTCTTCGACAACGCCGGACAGGACTGCTGCGCACGCTCGCGCATCCTCGTCGAGCGGTCGGCGTACGACGAGTTCCTGACCCTGCTCGAGCCGGCGGTGACCGGACTGCGGGTGCTCGACCCCAGTGACGAGGCCAGCGAGATGGGGCCGCTGATCTCGGCCGGGCAGCAGCGCACGGTGCAGGGCTACCTCGACGAGGTCGAGGTGGCGTTCGCCGGGTCGACGCCCGGCGGCGACGGCTTCTGGGTGCCCCCGACCGTCGTGACGACCGAGGACCCGGCGGCCCGGATCTGGCGCGAGGAGGTGTTCGGGCCGGTGGTCGCGGTGATGCCCTTCGACGACGAGGCGCACGCCGTCGAGCTCGCGAACGACACCGAGTACGGCCTGTCCGGGTCGATCTACACCGCCGACCTCGGTCGTGGGCTGCGGGTCGCCCGCGCGGTCGAGGCCGGCAACCTCAGCGTCAACTCCCACTCCTCGGTGCGCTACTGGACCCCGTTCGGCGGATACAAGCAGTCCGGCTTGGGCCGCGAGCTCGGTCCGGACGCGCCCATGGCGTTCACCGAGGAGAAGAACGTCTTCATCGCACACTGAGCAGTCGACCCCCGAGAGGATCCACACATGGCAGGACGCATCCAGGGCAAGGTCGCCGTCGTCACCGGAGGCTGCTCCGGGATCGGGCTGGCGACCGTGCAGCGCTTCGTCGAGGAGGGCGCCAAGGTCGTCATCGGCGACATCGACGAGCAGCGCGGCCACGAGCTGGTCGGCCAGCTGGGCGGCCCCGACCTCGCGACGTTCGTGAAGGTCGACGTCACCGACAAGGAGCAGGTGGACGCCCTGTTCCGGACCGCGAAGGACACCTACGGCTCGGTCGACATCGCCTTCAACAACGCCGGCATCTCGCCGCCGGAGGACGACTCGATCCTCGACACCGACCTCGACGCGTGGCGGCGCGTGCAGGAGGTGAACCTGACCAGCGTCTACCTGTGCTGCAAGGCCGCGCTCCCCCACATGCTCGAGCAGGGATCGGGGTCCATCATCAACACCGCCTCGTTCGTCGCGGTGATGGGCGCGGCGACGTCGCAGATCTCCTACTCCGCCTCGAAGGGCGGCGTGCTGTCCATGTCGCGCGAGCTCGGCGTGCAGTTCGCCCGACAGGGGGTGCGCGTCAACGCGCTGTGCCCGGGACCGGTCAACACACCGTTGCTGCAGGAGCTCTTCGCCAAGGACCCCGAGCGTGCGGCGCGGCGCCTCGTGCACGTGCCGATGGGCCGCTTCGCCGAGCCCGCGGAGATGGCCAACGCGGTGCTGTTCCTGGCCTCCGACGAGTCCAGCTTCATCACCGCCAACGCGTTCCTCGTCGACGGTGGCATCTCGGGCGCCTACGTCACGCCGCTGTGAGGAGGCCGTCGTGGCCACACCCGTCATCGGGCTGACCACCTACCGCGAGCACGCGGCCTGGGGCGTCTGGCGCCAGCACGCCGACGTGCTGCCCGCGCAGTACGCGACCGCGGTCGAGTCGACCGGGGGCGTGCCGCTGCTGCTGCCCCCGGTCGCGCAGGTGGAGGCGGCGGTCGACGTCGTGGACCGCCTCGACGCCCTCGTGATCAGCGGCGGCGCCGACATCGACCCGACCCGGTACGGCGCCGACCCGCACCCGCGCACCGCCGGGTGGCGCGAGGACCGCGACGCGTGGGAGGTGGCGCTGCTCGACGCCGCCGAGGCCGTCCGCCTGCCGGTGCTGGGCATCTGTCGCGGCATGCAGCTGATGGCGGTGCACGCCGGCGGCTCGCTGCACCAGCACACCCCGGACCTGGTCGACCACGACGAGCACAGCCCGGGCGGCGACGTGTACGGCGCGATCGAGGTGGGGACGGTGCCCGGCAGCCGGGTCGCGAGCCTCGTCGGGGACCGCCTGACGGTCAGCTGCCACCACCACCAGTCGGTGAGCGAGCACCCCGGGTACGTCGCCTCCGCGCACGCCTCCGACGGCACCGTCGAGGCGATGGAGACCGACGGTGACCGGTTCTGCGTCGCGGTGCAGTGGCACCCCGAGACCGCTGCCGACGTGGGCCTGCTGGCGGGTCTGGTGCGTGCCGCGGCGACCCGAGCAGCCGCGCGGTGACCCCCGACGCTCCGGGGGGACGGGTGCTCGTCAGCGCGCACCGCGCCGGGTGGGGCGGTGACCCGGCGAGGGAGAACACGCGGGCCGCGCTGGACGCGGTGGCGGGGGGCGACGCCGACTACGTCGAGGTCGACGTGCGCAGGCTCGGCGACGGCAGCCTGGTGCTGCGCCACGATCCCTGGGTGGCTGTGGACGGTGTGCACCTGCCGCTCGAGGCGCTGGGCGCCGAGGAGCTCGGCTCGGCCGATCCGGACGCGCTGTCCCTCGCGGAAGCGCTGACCCTGCTGGCCGGCCGGGCGCGCGTGCACCTCGACCTCAAGATGCGCGCGGCCGGCGCGGACCACGGCACCGCGCCGCACGTGCTGGCGACGTCCCTCGCCGTGCAGGCGCTCGGCGCGGAGAACGTGCTCGTGACCACGGGCAGCGTGGCCGCGGTGCGCGCCGTCCGGGCGTGGTCGCGCGCCGCCGGCCGCGACGTGCGCACCGCCCTGTCCGTGGGCGGGTCGGTCGCCGGTCGGCCGCTGGGCCAGCAGCTGCGGATGCGCCGGGACCAGCTCTTCCCGGCGGCCCGCCTCGAACGGTCGGGGGCCGGCGCCGTCGCCGTGCAGCACTGGCTGGCCCGGCTGGGCGTGGCACGGCACGCCCGCCGCGCGGGACTGCCCCTGGTCGTCTGGACGGTGGACACCCCTCGGGGGTTGCGCTACTGGCTGCGCCCGGGCCGGGCCTGGCTGGTCACGACCAACCAGCCCGACCTCGCGCTGGCGATCCGTGCGGCTACCGAGTCGCGAGCGTGATGCGGTAGCCGCCGAGCGATCCGCAGTCGGTGTCCCCGCCCGGGGTCAGCGGCGAGCCGCTCCCCACACCGTCCACCACCGCGGTGTACGTCGCGGGCTCGCGCGGGACCCTCGCCGTCCAGGTGGCGCCCAGGCCCGAGACGACACCCGGGACCGTCGTACCGGTGGGTCGAGCAGGGCCACCGTGGTCCCGGCCCCGTCGAGGATGCGCAACCCGATGTCGAGGTCCGGGGCCGCCGAGGTCGGGCTCGCCGTCAGCCGCACGGCGCCACGCGCGGTGAAGGTGAACGCGTCGAGGTCCCCACGGGCCGCGATGACGCCCGTGAGCGGGGCGCCGGGCCGGAGCGTCGTGGCGGTGGCCGCCGTGTCCCCGTGGTCGTCGGCGCGCACCGGCGCGCCCGTGGCGATGACGGCGAGGTCGTCCTGGTGGTTCGTGGCGCCCGGGCACTCCCCCAGCGACCACTGGGTGACCAGCACCGTGGCGCCGTACGTCTGGTCGTCGGGGCCGGACCGCTCCAGGGCGTCCGGCTGCGGCGGTTTCGTCGTCACGTTGAGGTCGAACGGCGCGAAGTCCTCGGCGGTCACCTGCCAGGTCCGCTGGATCTCGGCGAGCTCGCGCGCGGAGAAGTGCGTGTCCGCGGGAGGGGTGACCGAGAACGGCGTGGCCGTGATCGTCGGCAGCGCGTGGTCCGCGTTGAGCGCGGTGACCGCCAGGGTCGCGCCGGTGAACTGCAGGTAGGCCGTGCGCGCGGCGCCGGGGCGCGACCGTGCCTGTTCGCGCGCGACAGGGTCGTACCTGCTCATACGGCACGCGGACCACGGATCTGAGGCAATGCGTCGGGGTGAGAGACTGCCGCCATGTCGCTGGAGCAGGTCACCGACGTCCTGGGCGAGCCCTACCTCGCCGAGACCATGGAGTTCCCGCCGGACGACGAGGGCGCCGTCGTCGCCACGCTGGTGTCGCGCGCGGCGGGCACGCCGACGACGCGCGCCGTCCTGCACGTGCACGGGTTCGCGGACTACTTCTTCCAGACCGGGTACGCCGAGTGGTGGAACGCGCGCGGCTACGACTTCTACGCGGTGGACCTGCGCAAGTACGGCCGATCGATCCGGCCCCACCAGACGCCGAACTACATCACCGACCTCCGGGACTACTTCCCCGACCTCGACGCCACGTGGTCGCGGATCACCAACCGTGACGGCCACGACCACGTCGTGCTCAGTGCCCACTCGACCGGCGGGCTCGTGCTGTCGCTGTGGGCGCACGAGCGTGGTGGCGACCTCGACGCGCTCGGCGGCATGGTCCTCAACTCGCCGTGGCTCGACCTGCAGGGCTCGGCGCTGCTCCGCACGGTCGGCACGACGGTGATCAAGCAGCTCGGACGCCGTCGGCCGAGACGCGAGATCCCCCGCCGGGTGGACGGCCTGTACGCCCGCAGCCTGCACCGCGACCACGACGGGGAGTGGGAGTTCGACCTCAGCTGGAAGCCGCTGAAGTCCTGGCCGGTCTTCGCGGGCTGGCTGGCCGCGATCCGGCACGGTCACGCGGAGCTGCACCGCGGGCTGGACGTGCGGTGCCCGGTGCTGGTGCTCAGCTCGGACCGGTCGACCCTGCCGAGCGCGATGGGTGACGACGTGCACAGCCACGACATCGTCCTCGACGTCGAGCACATCCGCCGCTGGTCAACGGCGATCGGGCGCCACGTCACCTACGCCGCCGTACCGGGCGCGCGCCACGACGTGGTCCTCTCGCTGCCCGGTCCTCGCGCCGCGGCGTACGACGAGATCAGCCGCTGGCACACGGCGTACGTCGGCTGACGGTGCCCAGGGACACCGAACCGGTGGCAGCGGGGCTCAGCGGTCCCTACGCTGGTGGACACGTGCCCGACTCGGGCACCCGTCGCAGGAGGTCAGCATGACCGGCCAGACACCGCCTCCCGGCCCCGGCCACCCCACCACCGGCCCCGTCGCGGGAACCCGCCCCGGTGAGCTGCTGGACCGCTTCCTGGCCCGTCTCGTCGACGGCATCCTGCTCGCCGTCGTCAACGGCATCGTGGTGAGCGCGATCGTCGTCGGCGCGATCCTGGGCGACAGCGGCGGCTTCTACTACGGGGCCGACGACTACGCCGCGGCCGCGGTCTCCGCGATCCTGAGCGCGGCCCTCTATCTCGCCTACTTCGGCGTGCTCGAGTCGAGCCGGGGCCAGACCGTGGGCAAGATGGTGATGAAGCTGCACGTGCTCGGCCCGCAGGGCGGCAACCCGACGCTGGAGCAGGCGCTGCGCCGCAACATCTGGGTGGCCTTCGGCGTGCTGGGCGTCATCCCGTTCATCGGTGGGCTCGTGGGCGGGCTGGCCTCGCTGGTCGCGGTCATCCTGATCGCGGTGGGGATCAACGGCGACACGGTCGACCGCCAGGGCTGGCACGACCGGTTCGCCGGTGGCACGCGGGTCGTCAAGGAGGGCTGAGCCCTCCGGCGGGCACGGGTCTGCGGCGCGCACGTGCACGGACGCACTTCGCCAGAAGGGCGTCAGCTCTCGGTCGAGACGACCTCGCATGCCACCAGCCGAACCTGGCCCCCGATACGGATCGCGGACGGCACCTCAGCGATCTCTTCCACATACGCAACCAGGCTCTCCAGCTCGGCTTCAGAGGCATCGCCCTCCACATGGATCCGGTACTCGATGCCCGTCGACGCGCAAGGACTCCCCGCGAAGCCGCCGTCGGCCGAGACCTTGACCTGCGACAGGGTGATTCCCCTGGCCCGAGCCTCTCTGATCAGGTCGTTGTAGACGCAGCCGGCAACCGCCAGGTGCAGGAGGTGTCCGCCGGTGAACTCCTCGAGCGAGAACTGTGCCCGCCTCCTCGAGCGCGCACTTCGGAACTCGACCACGAGAGGGCCTGCATCCTCGAGCGTTCCGTCGTCTGCCGTGGCAACCACCGCTTCGTATCTGTCCATACCGTGATGATGGCCGTGGCCACGCGTCCATGTCCTCACATCGGCCGTGAGCGGACGCTCAGGTCGCGGCAGATCCGGACGGCCGCGGCGCACGCTACGCGGCCGCAGCAGACGGCGCTCGACGCGGCTAGTTGGCCTTCTGACGACGTAGGGTCCGGCTATGCAGTCTCGCCGCACTTCGACGGTGCTCCTCTTGGGCGCTTGCCTGTTGCTCGTCGCCGGATTGTTGTTGTGGTTCGACAACCCCACGGTAAATGTCAGCGCGTCGGATCTCGGTGACAGCGGACCGGCGGGGGAAGTTGGATGCAACATTGCTCCGTGGGACGCCGGACTGAACGACAACCGTGATGGGCCTGGCGGCGAGCACTCGGGTCCCTACTCTCAGGAAGTTGCGGCCGAGTGCTACTCCGCGAACTCAACGAGGTTCAGCGCCGCCGTGGGCAGCGGCGTCCTTGCGCTTCTCATGCTGGGCATTGGCATCGTGGTGCCCATCAGGTCGACGCGGCGAACACCAGCGACATAGGTGCCCGCTCATCGGCATGAGCGCGCACAACGCGGCTACTTGTTCCATTGACCCCAGGACCGGGTCTGGCGAGGCTCGGTCCAGGTGCCCGGTCCGTCGCTCTCAATGCGGCTGCCCACGCTGTCCCCTTCCGGGCCCGTGTGGCTCTCACATGGCATGCGTCGGGCCGGGCATCGCTGAGTCGGAAGAGGCTCAAGAGGGGTCTGCCCAGCTCTAAGTAGCGTTGCCCTTCCCGACTCGAGGACCAACTGGGATCGAGCAGCGGGAGTGCGCATGCAGGAGCAAGCAGAACGGATCGTGATCGGGATGGACCCGCACAAGCGGTCGGCCACGATCGAGGTGATGACCGCCGACGAGACGATCGTCGGTGGCGGCCGGTTCGCCACCGACCGTGAGGGCTACGCCGAGATGCGGCGCTACGCCGCTCAGTGGCGCGAACGGGTCTGGGCGATCGAGGGCTGTGCCGGGATCGGCAAGCACATCGCGGTCCGGCTGCTGGCCGATGACGAAGAGATCGTCGACATGCCGCCGAACCTGTCGGCCCGAGCGCGGGTGTTCGCGACCGGGCAGGGCCGCAAGACAGACGCCACCGACGCACACTCCGTCGCGCTGGTTGGCACCCGGACGAGCGGGCTGGGGCGGTGGTCAACGACGAGCAGCTCGCGGTGCTGCGGCGCCTGGTCGACCGTCGCCGCTCACTGGGTGAGGAGCACACCCGCAAGGGCTCTCAGCTGCACCAGCTGCTCCTCGAGCTGATCCAGGGCGGTGCGAAGCGGGACCTGTCCGCCGCCCAGGCCAAGGCATCGCCGGCCAAGGTCCGCCCGCGCGACGTGGTCGGCAAGACCCGCCGCGGGGTCGCTGCGGAGTTGATCAGCGAGCTCGAACGCATCTACGCCCGCAAATGGGTCGCGAACAAGGAACTCGAGGAGTTGGTCAGTGCCACCGGCACCAGTCTGCTGGACCGGCACGGCACCGGACCCACCGGCGCCGCTCGGCTGTTGGTCGAGGTCGGCGACATCACCCGGTTCCCGAACAAGGCCCCACTTCGCGTCCGTGAACGGCACCGAACCGATCGGCGCGTCATCCGGTGACCAGGTTCGGCAAAGCGCCCATGGAAGCCATGCGCTGCGTCAAACGCCGGCTGTCCGACATCGTCGACGAGCAGATGCTCGACGACGCCGTGCGCGCCAGCCAGGCAACTTCGGGGACGGGCCCGGGAGGACAACGGGGACACGACTCCGACTCCAGCGCGACCGGCTCACATCCCCACACCGGCTCTTCGGACAAGTCACCTCCCGGACCCGCCGAGGCCCAGCCTGAGACCCCGCTGCCAGCCACTTCTCGACACACAGGGGAGTCAGATGAGTGCGCTTCGATCTCGACAGGGACACACCGAGTCAGACGAGGAAGGCCGCGAGGGCGGCGACGCCCACCACGACGATCACCGATCGCAGCACGAGGGGCGGCAGCCTGCGGCCCACGGTGGCGCCGATCTGGCCGCCGATGATGGAGCCGACGCCGATCAGGGCGACGATCGGCCAGTCGACGTCGGCGACCAGGATGAACAGCAGCCCGGCGACGCCGTTGACGACCGCGGCCAGCACGTTCTTGACGGCGTTGAGGCGCTGAAGGGCCTCGTCCAGGCCGATGCCGAGGATGGCCATCAGCAGCACGCCCTGGGCAGCGCCGAAGTAGCCGCCGTAGACACCGGCCAGCAGCACGCCCGGCCAGACCCACCATGCCCCGTGGTGCGGCATGCCGCCCGCTGCCTCGTGCCGACGGGCGACCCACGCCGAGATCCTCGGCTGGAACACCACCAGCACCAGGCCCAGCAGGATCAGCGCCGGGACGATCGCCGCGAAGGCGCCCTCGGGGAGCACCAGCAGGAGCAGGCCACCGGCCAGCCCCCCGAGCAGCGAGGCGACGGAGAGGCGCAGCACGCGGCTGCGCTGGCCGGACAGCTCGCGGCGGTAGCCGACGGCCCCGGACACCGAGCCGGGCACCAGCCCGACCGTGTTGGACACGTTCGCGGTCACCGGAGGCACGCCGAACGCCAGCAGGGTCGGGAACGTGATCAGCGTTCCCGACCCCACCACGGTGTTGATGGTGCCGGCGGCGACCCCTGCGAGCAGGATCGCCGTCATCTCGAACAGGCTCACGGGGCGGCGGGGGCCTCCGGGTCGTCGGGCAGGTCAACCGGAGGGACGTCGCCCGGGGCGACTGCCGGGTCGATGTCGAGCGGTGCTGCTCCCCTGCCGGGGTTGGCCGCACTGGCCGCCTCGGCGATCGCGGCCTCGACCGCGGCGTTGGCCTTCCGCAGCTCGGTGTCCCCGAGCTCACCGGCGCCGGTCAGCGCCGGCTCGGCGCTCCCCATGTCGACGCGCGTCCTCGGGCCCTCGACCTGCTGGGGGATGCCCTGCAGGTTGCTCATCGTGGAGCCCAGGCCCTCCAGCGCCTTGCCGATCTCGCTGGGCACGATCCACAGCTTGTTGGCGCCGCCCTCGGCGATCTTCGGCATCATCTGGAGGTACTGGTAGGCCAGCAGCGACTGGTCGGGGTTGCCGTCGTGGATGGCCTGGAAGACCGTCTGGATCGCCTGGCCCTCACCCTGGGCCCGCAGGATCGAAGACTCCCGGTCGGCCTGGGCCCGCAGGATCTGCGACTCGCGCGCACCCTCGGCGTTCAGGATCGAGGACTGCTTGGAGCCCTCGGCCGTCAGGATCGCCGCCTGGCGCTGGCCCTCGGCGGTGAGGATGACGGCGCGCTTCTCGCGGTCGGCGCGCATCTGCTTCTCCATCGAGTCCTTGATCGACGGCGGCGGGTCGATGCCCTTGAGCTCGACGCGGTTGACCCGGATGCCCCACTTGCCGGTGGCCTCGTCGAGCACCCCGCGCAGGCCGGAGTTGATCTGGTCGCGGCTGGTCAGCGTCTCCTCGAGGTCCATGCCACCGACGATGTTGCGCAGCGTCGTCATGGTCAGCTGCTCGATGGCCTGGATGTAGTTGGCGATCTCGTAGGTCGCCGCGATCGGGTCGGTGACCTGGAAGTAGATGACCGTGTCGATCGACACCACCAGGTTGTCCTCGGTGATCACCGGCTGGGGCGGGAAGCTGACGACCTGCTCGCGCAGGTCGATCAGGTAGCGCACCCGGTCGATGAACGGCACCACGATGTTCAGGCCCGCGGGCAGCGTCTGCTTGTACTTGCCGAACCGCTCCACGATGCCGGCCCGTGCCTGCGGCACGATCCGCACCGTCTTGGCGAGCAGCACGATGATGAACAGGAACAGCAACGCCAGCAGGACCAACAGGACCGTCATGGCGCTCCTCTCAGGTTGATGGGATCAGGACACGGGGGTCTGGGTGGTGCCGGCTCAGGGCTCCAGCGTCGGCACGGGGTGGACGTAGGCGGTGGCACCGCGGATCTCGAAGACCTCCACGGTCTCGCCCGGCGTGATGGTGAGGTTCTCGTCGTACGGCGCGGCCGACCAGATCTCGCCGGCGAGCCTGATCCGGCCGGGCTCCATCGCGGTGATCCGCTCCGTCACCACGCCGCGCTGGCCGACCAGCTTGCCGTGACCGAGCTGGAGGTCGGGCCCGCTGTGCAGGCGCCTGACGATGTTGGGCCGCACCAGCGCGAGCATCGCGACCGAGGCTCCCGCGGCGACGAGCACCTGGAGGACGAAGGCCCCACCGGCGAGGCCGGTGAGCATGCCGGCGAGCGCGCCGACGGCGAGCATGATCAGGATCAGGTCGAGGCTGAACATCTCCGCCACGCCGAGGGCGGCGGCCAGTGCAAGCCACCCCGCCCACTGGTTGTCCCCCAGCCAGTCCATGTCGTCGACTCTATCGGTGCCGAGGTCGTCGACGCGCCGCGAAACGGCCGTCCTCGTGACTGAGCACCAGCGGCATCCCGAAGGTCGCCGACAGGTTGGCCTCGGTGACCACGTGATCGAGCAGGCCGGACGCCACGACGCGGCCCTCGCGCAGCATCAGCGCGTGGGTGAACCCCGGGGGGATCTCCTCCACGTGGTGGGAGACCAGGACGGTCGCCGGCGAGTCGGGGTCCATCGCGAGCACGGACAGGGTCGAGACGAGGTCCTCGCGTCCGCCGAGGTCGAGCCCGGCCGCGGGCTCGTCGAGCAGCAGCAGCTCGGGGTCAGCCATCAGGGCGCGGGCGATCTGCACCCGCTTGCGCTCGCCCTCGCTGAGGGTGCCGAAGGTGCGGTCCGCCAGGTGCCGGGCACCCACCTCCACCAGGAGGCTGGTCGCGCGCTCGTGGTCGAGCCCGTCGTAGGCCTCGCGCCAGCGCCCTACGACGCCGTACGACGCGGAGACGACGACGTCGTGGACGCGCTCGTGTCGCGGGATGCGCTCGGCCAACGCCGCGCTGGTCAGGCCGATCCGCGGGCGCAGCTCGAACACGTCGACGGTGCCGAGGACCTCCTCGAGGATGCCGGCGACACCCGAGGTGGGGTGGATCTGGGCGGCGGCGACCTGCAGCAGGGTGGTCTTCCCGGCGCCGTTGGGCCCCAGGATCACCCAGCGCTCGTCCTCCTCGACGGTCCAGGAGACCTGGTCGAGCAACGTCGCCTGGCCGCGCCGGACGGTCACGTCGGCGAACTCCAGCACGGCGGTCATGGGCGTCACCCTATCCATCCCCGAGAGAGCCGCGAGCGTATCCTCCCCCGGCGTGGGCACCACACTCCCGGCCTCCTGCCGCCTCGCCTGGTGGGCGACCTCCTGGCTGCGCGGCCACGTCGTCACCGACCTCCTGGTCGACGCCGTGCTCGACGGCGACGCCACCCACGCCGTGGCGGGGCTGACCGGCGCCGGCGTGCCCGGCGACGACCTCACAGAGACGCTCGTGGTGGGGCTCGGCAGGCTGCGCGCGGCCGGGGCCCTCGGGTTCGGTGCTGCGCTGCCGGTCGACGGGGACCCCGTCGGCCTGGGCGGGCCCCGCGACTTCAACGCCGCGGCCCTGGAGACCGGCGAGGCCGTCGTCGTACCCGGAGCCGGGCCCGGTGGAGGCGGTGTCGGCCTGGTCCCGGTCCGGGTCGGGGCCGCCATCACGTGGAGCGCGCTGCCGGCCGAGCGCCGCCAGCTGCCGGACGTCGGCGAGGCCGACCGGACCCTGCGGGCGGCACTGCTGGAGACGGCCGACGCCCTGGCCCGTCTCGACGTGGCCCGGTGGCGTCCCGAGGTGGCCGACCGGCTGATGGACCTGCGGCACCGCCCGCACGTCGAGGCACCCGACGGCGTGCCGCCCCGGTGCGTGGAGCTCGCCGCCCGCGGGCTGCAGGCCGTCGAGATCGTGGACCTCGCGCTCGAGGACGACGGTGGCGCGATCACGGCGTACGAGATCGAGGCACGCCGGGCGGCGCTCCAGCCGCTCGCGCGCGCCGGGCGGCGTGCGCTGGTCGCCGCGTGCTCGCCCGAGGTGTGGCCGCCGGCGTAGCCGACCCCGCTGCGGGCGATAGCCTCGGCGGCGATGACCGACCACACCCCCGAGACCCTGCTCATCACGCTCACCGGCAAGGACCGGCCCGGCGTGACGTCGTCGATCTTCGCGACCCTGTCGCGGGCGGGGGTCGAGGTGGTCGACCTCGAGCAGATCGTGCTGCGGCGGCGGCTGATCCTCGGCGTCCTGGTCACCGCGCCGCGGGACTGGAAGAAGCTCCGCGCAGCGGTCGAGGAGACGGCCGAGGCGCTGGGCATGAGTGTCGACGTCGAGCGCGGCGTCGGCGACAACAAGAGCCGCCGCGGGGGCCGTGCGCACGTCACCGTGATCGGCACCCCCCTCAAGGCATCGTCGATGGCGGCCGTCGCCGGCCGGATCGCCGACTCGGGCGCCAACATCGACCGGATCGAGCGGATGGCGCGCTACCCGGTGACCGCGATCGACCTGCACGTGTCGGGCACCGACCCCGAGGCGCTGCGGGCCGTGCTGGCCGCCGAGGCCGCCCGCCAGGGGATCGACATCGCGGTGCAGCCCGCCAACCTGCTGCGCCGGGGCATGCGCCTGATCGTGATGGACGTCGACTCGACCCTCATCCAGGGCGAGGTGATCGAGATGCTCGCGGCGCACGCGGGCTGCGAGGAGGAGGTCGCGCGGGTCACCGAGGCGGCCATGCGCGGCGAGATCGACTTCGAGGAGTCGCTGCGCTCCCGGGTCGAGCTGCTCGCCGGGGTCGAGGAGTCCGCGCTCGACGAGGTGTACGACGCGATCGTCCTCGCCCCGGGCGCCCGCACCATGGTGCGCACCCTGCGCCGGCTGGGCTACCGCTTCGCGATCGTCTCGGGCGGCTTCAGCCAGGTCACCGACCGGCTCGCCGCGGACCTCGGCATCCACTTCGCGCGCGCCAACGAGCTGGAGATCGTCGACGGGCGGCTGACCGGCCGGATCCTGGGTGACGTGGTCGACCGGGCCGGCAAGGCCGCCGCGCTGCGGCAGTTCGCCGCGGAGGTCGGTGTCAGCGAGGCGTCGGTGATCGCGATCGGTGACGGCGCCAACGACCTCGACATGCTGAACGCCGCGGGGCTGGGCATCGCCTACAACGCCAAGCCGGTGGTGCGCGACGCCGCGGACACGTCGGTCAACGTGCCGTACCTCGACGCGATCATGTACCTCCTCGGGATCTCCCGGGAGGAGATCGAGGCGGCCGACGCCGAGGCCGGGATCGTGACCCCGGCTCCCCCGGTCTGACCTCGGGTCGACCCGGTCGGGCTCAGCGGCCGCCGGCCCGGAAGGCCGTGAGGCGGGCGGTGCCGGTGTCCAGGTCGGCCCACGCGCCGTCGTACTCGAAGAGCGTGACCGCCCCCGCCGGGTAGCCCATCGCCATCCGGTTGGCCGCGTCCTGGTCCCCCTCGCCGTCGTCGAGGAGGTTGGCGAGGTAGGCGATCGTCGGGTTGTGGCCGACGACGACCAGCGTGCCGGCCGCCTCGGGCGTGAGCCGCATCAGGTCGAGGGCGGTCTCCGGTCCCGCGTTGTAGAGGCCCTGGTCCACGCAGGCCTCGAGGACCCACCCGGCGGCGCTCGCCACGAGCTCCCACGTCTGGCGGGCGCGGGTGGCCGCGGACACGAGAGCATGCTCGGGCCGGACCCCTGCCGAGGCCAGCCAGGCACCCGCCTCGAGGGCGTCCTGGCGTCCCGGCTCGACGAGCTCGCGCTCGATGTCGCTGGCGGCCAGCTGCTCGGCCGTGGCGTGGCGGATGACGACGATCCGTCGCGTCTGCTGCTGCACGGCAGCACTCTCACATGCCGCCGGTCACCTGTCATGCCCCACCCCGGGGTGATGCCCTAGCCTCCCTGTCATGCCCAGAGGACCCCTCATGATCATCGGCGGCGCCGAGGACAAGCTCGGCAAGCGCGCGATCCTCAAGGAGTTCGTGGCCGCCAGCGGTGGCGAGCAGGCCAGGATCGCGGTGATCCCGACGGCGTCCTCGCTGGGCCCCGAGGTGGTCGAGGTGTACGACGCCCTGTTCCGCAAGCTGGGCGCCGCGGACGTGGTCGCCGTGCGCCCGGAGAGCCGCGAGGAGGCCCACGACCCCGAGCTCGCCGCCCGCATCGCGGGCGCGACCGGCATCTTCATGACCGGGGGCAACCAGCTCAAGCTGTCCGCGATCGTGTGCGGCACGCCGCTGGCGGACGCCATCACCGACGCCCACGAGCGCGGCGTCGTCGTGGGCGGCACCAGCGCGGGCGCGAGCATCCAGTCCAGCCACATGGTCGCCTTCGGTGGACCCGGATCCACCCCCAAGCAGCGGATGACCCAGGTGGCCGCCGGTCTCGGCCTGCTGGACTCGACGGTCATCGACCAGCACTTCGACCAGCGCAACCGCTACGGTCGGTTGCTGATGATCGTGGCCCAGTCACCCCAGCTGCTCGGGATCGGTGTCGACGAGGACACCGCGGCCGTCGTCGAGCACGTCGACGACCGCGAGGTCCTCAGCGTGGTCGGCCGCGGCGCGGTCACGGTGTTCGACCCGTCCCGGATCGTCACGAACGCCTACGAGGCCCGGCGCTCCTCCGCCCTGCTGGCCAGCGGCGTGGTGCTGCACATCCTCCCCGAGGGCTCGCGGTTCGACCTGACCACCCGCACGTTGGTCCAGCCGCCCGGTCACGTCGACCCGGCCGAGGCCGCCGACCTCGCGGAGGCCGGCGAGGACCTGCGTGACCTCGCCCGCGACATCGCCGCCGCCGACGCCT
The DNA here is from genome assembly GCF_042653125.1 of Nocardioides sp. GCM10023255. Taxonomy (NCBI): domain Bacteria; kingdom Bacillati; phylum Actinomycetota; class Actinomycetes; order Propionibacteriales; family Nocardioidaceae; genus Nocardioides; species Nocardioides sp. GCM10023255. The sequence continues at coordinate 359,113 of NZ_JBHSHU010000005.1, read as the reverse complement.
CGCCCAGCGCGCTGCGACGACGGCTGGCCCGCAGCAGGAAGAAGCCCGCGCCGCGCACTCACGCACCCCACACCGACGCAGGGACCGCCTCCGGGCAGCCCGGCCACGAGCAGGACGGAGCCTCCTGATGACCGAACGCCCCACCCCCGACCTGGCGATCATCGAGACCCGGGTCTACCGCGGCGCCAACGTCTGGTCCTACGACAGGGCGATCCACCTCGTGGTCGACCTGGGCTCCCTGGAGAAGTTCCCCACCAACACCATCCCGGGGTTCACCGACAACATCCTGCAGATGCTGCCGGGGCTGCGTGAGCACTCCTGCTCCCGCGGCCGCCGGGGCGGCTTCGTGGAGCGCCTGAACGAGGGCACCTGGCTCGGCCACGTCGCCGAGCACTGCGCGCTCGCCCTGCAGCAGGTGGTGGGGCACGACGTACGCCGCGGCAAGACCCGCCAGGTCAAGGGCCGCACCGGCGTCTACAACGTGGTCTTCGGGTACGTCGACGAGCAGGTCGGCCTGGCCGCGGCCAAGCTGGCCGTGCGGCTGGTCAACCACCTGGTCGAGGCCGACCCCGAGTTCGACTGGGACAAGGAGCTCGAGTCCTTCATCCTCCGCGCCGAGCGGACCGCCTTCGGCCCCTCGACGCAGGCCATCCTCGACGAGGCCGTCTCGCGGGACATCCCGTGGATCCGGCTCAACCAGTACTCCCTGGTCCAGCTCGGCCAGGGCGTCCACGCCAAGCGCATCCGCGCCACCATGACCTCGGCGACCTCCGCGATCGCGGTCGACATCGCCTCCGACAAGGACCTCACCACGCGGCTCCTCGGCGCGGCCGGGCTCCCGGTGCCCAAGCAGGAGTCGGTGCGGACCGCCGACCAGGCCGTGCGGGTCGCCGAGCGGATCGGCTACCCCGTCGTCGTCAAGCCGCTGGACGGCAACCACGGCCGCGGAGTCTGCCTGGACCTGCAGGACGAGAAGGAGGTCCGCGAGTCCTTCGACGTCGCCAGGGACCAGTCCCGCCGCGGGGTCGTGATCGTCGAGTCCTTCGTGACCGGCAAGGACTACCGGTGCCTGATCATCGACGGCAAGGTCGCCGCCATCGCCGAGCGGGTGCCGGCGTCGGTCACCGGTGACGGGATCAGCACGGTCGAGCAGCTCGTCGACACCGCCAACGCCGACCCGCGTCGCGGCGTCGGGCACGAGAAGGTGCTCACCCGGATCAAGGTCGACGCCGCCGCGGTCGAGCTGGTGCGGGAGCAGGGCTACGCGATGACCGACGTGCCCCCGGAGGGCACGGTGGTCAAGCTGGCGCTCACCGCGAACATGTCCACGGGCGGCATCTCGATCGACCGCACCTTCGAGGCGCACCCGGAGAACGTCGAGATCGCCGAGGAGGCCGCCCGGATGGTGGGCCTCGACATCGCCGGCATCGACTTCATCTGTCCCGACATCACCGAGCCGGTCCGGGAGACCGGCGGGGCGATCTGCGAGGTCAACGCCGCGCCGGGCTTCCGGATGCACACCCACCCGACCATCGGGGAGCCGCAGTTCATCGCCAAGCCGGTGGTGGACATGCTCTTCCCGCCGGGCGCCACGTCGCGGATCCCGATCGTCGCCGTGACCGGCACCAACGGCAAGACCACGACGTCGCGGATGATCTCCCACATCTTCAAGGGGATGGGCCGCAAGGTCGGCATGACCTCGACCGACGGCGTCGTCATCGACGAGCGCCTGGTGATCCGCTCCGACGCCTCCGGGCCCCGGTCGGCGCGGATGGTGCTGCAGAACCCCCGCGTCGACTTCGCCGTCTTCGAGGTGGCCCGCGGCGGCATCCTCCGCGAGGGCCTCGGCTACGAGCGCAACGACGTGGCGGTCGTGCTCAACGTGCAGCCCGACCACCTCGGCCTGCGTGGCATCGACACCGTCGAGCAGCTCGCGGACGTCAAGGCGGTCCTGGTCGAGGCGGTCCCCCGCGACGGGCATGCCGTCCTGAACGCCGACGACCCGCTGGTCCGCGAGATGCGCCGGCGCTGCTCGGGCCAGGTCGTGTGGTTCTCGATGGAGGAGCCGGGCTCGGAGGTCCGCGACATGATCGACGCCCACTGCCGGCGTGGCGGCAAGGCGCTGGTCCTCGAGCCCTCCGACCGGGGCGAGATGATCGTCGTCAAGCACGGCCGCCGCGAGATGCAGCTCGCGTGGACCCACCTGCTGCCGGCGACGTTCGGCGGCCGGGCCCGGATGAACGTCCAGAACACGCTCGCCGCGGCCGCCGCGGCGTTCGCCGCCGGAGCCCCGCTGCACGACATCCGGCAGGGCCTGCGCAGCTTCTCGACGAACTACTACCTCTCCCCCGGCCGGCTGAACGAGGTTGAGGTCAACGGGGTCAACGTCATCGTCGACTACTGCCACAACGCCCCCGGCATGAAGATGCTGGGCGACTTCGTGGACCGGGTCGGTGAGTCGCTGGAGTCCTCCCACGAGCTGGCCCGGCCGTCCAGGATCGGCATCATCGCCACCGCGGGCGACCGCCGTGACGAGGACATGCGCGAGCTCGGGCAGATCGCGGCCCAGCACTTCGACGTGGTCATCGTCCGCGAGGACGTCGCGCTGCGCGGCCGCGAGCGCGGCGCGACCGCCGGGCTGGTCGTCGAGGGCGTCAAGGCGGCCATGGCCGAGGGATCGCGCTGCAAGCAGGTCGAGCAGGTCCTCGAGGAGATCGAGGCGGTCCGGCACGCGATGAGCCGGGCCAACCGAGGCGACCTCGTCGTCGTGTGCGTGGACAAGCACGCCGCGGTGATGGCCGAGCTCGAGAGCTGGTCGCACCGGGCCCAGGCGGGCTCGACGGTCAACCCCGAGACCCCCGCAGCCGACCCCGACTACGCGCCTGCGAACCCCACCGACGGCTGAGGTTGTCGGCCAAGTCCTGTGCTTGTCAGCCGTTGCAGCGGTCGACAAGCACAGGAGTCACCGGCCAGCCGGTGAGTCCTGCGAAGCCGCCCGCACCTTCGCCACCAACGTCTCCGGACTGTCCGCGGTGCCCCCGTGCTCGGCGATCCAGGAGTACACCGCGTCCCGCTCGGCGTGGCACATCAGCGCGACCACGTCCCCCGGCCGAGCCTGCTCCACGAGGGCGGCGAGGCCGGACACCTCGGTGGGGTAGGACTCGAGGTCGGTGACCCCGACCCGCTCGGCGCCGGCGCGCATGAGGGAGTCGAGCTCCTCGACGGGGCGGCCGCGCAGGTAGCGGTCCTTGTGCGCGATCACCATCAGGTCGCTGTCCCGGGCCCCGATCTCGCCGAGCTTCTCGATCAGGTCGTCCTGGCGGTCCCCCACCGCGCCCAGCGCGAGGAGCAGGCGGGCGCCGGGCCGGCGTACGCCGTTCATGATCTCCAGCAGCGCCTCGAGACCGGCCTCGTTGTGCGCGAGGTCGATGACGACCGAGACGTCGCCGATGGAGAAGAAGTTCATCCGGCCGGGGTTGTGCTCGGGGTCGGGCCGGAAGGTACGCAGCCCCTCGACGACGACCTCGCGGGGGATCCCGATCGCCAGCGCGGCCGAGGCGGCCGCCAGCGTGTTCTCGACGTTGAAGCGGGACAGGCCCGCCAGCGTCATCGGCACGTCGACGAGCTCGACCAGCGGGTCCGGGTCCGAGGCCGGTGCGAGCACCGACACCCACCCGTCGATGACCGTGGTGGCCCGGCCGCCGGCGTTGAGCACCTCGCGGATCGCGGGACTGTCGGGGTCGCGGGAGAACACCCACGGCTGCGCCTTGATGACGCCGCGCATCGCGAACACGCGCGGGTCGTCGGCGTTGAGGACGGCCCAGCCGTCCTTCCTCGTGATCTGCGGGACGACCGACTTCACCTCGGCGAGCTGGTCGACGGTGTCGATGCCCTGCAGCCCCAGGTGGTCGGCGGACACGTTGGTCACCACCGAGACGTCGTTGCGCGTCAGGCCGATCCCCTTGAGCAGGATGCCGCCGCGCGCCGTCTCGGTGACCGCGAACTGCACCTCCGGGTGGGCCAGCACCCGACCGGCACCGCTCGGGCCGGAGTAGTCGCCGGCCTCGACCAGCTCGCCGTCGATGTAGATGCCGTCGGTGTTCGACCAGCCGACCAGCTTGCCGGACGTCCGCGCGATGTGGGCGATCATCCGGGACGTCGTCGTCTTGCCGTTGGTGCCGGTGACGGCCACGACCGGCACCCGCGGGGTGATCGTGTGCGGCGCCGCGCCCGGCTCGGCCGCCGCGACCCGCTCGGCCGCCTCGCTGACGGCGGCGTCGATGTCGGTGCCGGGCAACGCGTCGAGGACCGCGGCCACCGCGCGCCCCATCACCTGGCCGCGCTCCCGGTGCCGCCAGGGGTAGGCGACCACGAGCTGGTGAGGGTCGCTCGTCGGGCGGACCCGGACGGCCAGGCGAGCCGTCCCGGACTCCTGCGCCACGGCCCGCACCAGCCGGGCGACGGCCCGGGCGGCGAAGCGCTGGCGGAAGCCGGTGTCCGGTGCCCCCGGTCGGGCGTTGCGCAGGCCGATCCGCCGCGCGAACCGGGCGGCGGCCTCCTCCGAGGCGGTCGCCAGGACACTGATGTCCAGGGTCAGCTTGATCGCCGCCCTGGGGAAGTACAGGTTGGGCCCCTCGAGGACCCGGAGCTCGACCAGGGAAGCGGATGACATGGAGGGCACCCGCGAACGGTAGCGGTCAGGCCCCCATGGCGTGGAAGCCGCCGTCGACGTGCACGATCTCGCCGGTGGTGGCGGGGAAGAAGTCCGAGAGCAGGGCACACACCGCCTGCGCGGTGGGCGTCTGGTCGGTGTTGTCCCAGCCCAGCGGGGCCCGGGTCGTCCACATGTCCTCGAGCTCGCTGAACCCGGGGATCGCCTTGGCCGCCAGCGTCCGCAGCGGGCCGGCCGAGACGAGGTTGACCCGGATGCCGTCCGGCCCGAGGTCGCGCGCCAGGTAGCGGGAGCAGGACTCCAGACCGGCCTTCGCCACCCCCATCCAGTCGTACGCCGGCCACGCGACCGTCGCGTCGAAGGTCAGGCCGACCACCGACCCGCCCTGGCCCATCAGCGGCTTGCAGGCGGTCGCCAGCGACTTCAGGGAGTACGCCGAGACCTGCACGGCCTGCGCGACGTCCTCCCAGGGGCCGTCGAGGAACTTGCCACCCAGAAGCGTCTCCGGGTTGCCGTACGCGATCGAGTGGACGACGCCGTCGAGGCCGTCCACGTGCTCGCGGACCAGCTCGGGAAGCCGCTGGAGGTGCTCGGGGTCGGTGACGTCGAGCTCGAGCACCGGAGGCTCCTGCGAGAGCCGCTTGGCGATCCGCTTCGTGATGCCGAGCGCGCGGCCGAAGTTGGAGATCAGCACCGTGGCGCCCTGCTCCTGCGCGACCTTCGCGGTGGCGAACCCGATGGAGGAGTCCATCGTGACGCCCGCGACCAGGATCCTCTTGCCGTCCAGAATGCCCATGTCGTTCCTCTCGGTGATCCTGCTCGTGGTGGTCAGTGGCCCATGCCGAGGCCGCCGTCGACCGGGATGACCGCCCCGGTGACGTACGCCGCGCCGTCGCCGGCGAGCCAGGTGACCGTCGAGGCGACCTCGTCGGGCGAGGCGTACCGGCCCAGCGGCACCTGCGTCTTGATCGCCGACTTCTGGTCGTCGGTGAGCACCGCGGTCATGTCGGTCTCGACGAAACCGGGCGCCACCACGTTGGCGGTGATGGAGCGCGACCCGAGCTCGCGGGCGAGTGAGCGCGCCATGCCGACCAGGCCCGCCTTGGAGGCGGCGTAGTTGACCTGGCCCGCGGAGCCGAGCAGGCCCACCACGGAGGAGATGAAGATGATGCGGCCCCGGCGCAGCCGGAGCATGCCCTTGGCGGCACGCTTGGCGAGCCGGAAGGACCCCGTGAGGTTGGTGTCGATGACCGAGGACCAGTCGTCCTCCGACATCCTCAGGACCAGCGTGTCGGCGGTGATGCCGGCGTTCGCGACCAGCACCTCGACCGGGCCGTGGGCGGCCTCGATCTCGGCGAAGGCGGCCTCCACCGCCGCGGGGTCGGTGATGTCGCACCGCACGTCGAGCGCGCCCTCGGGCGCCCCGCCGTTGCGCGTGGTCACGGCGACCCGGTCGCCGTTGGCCACGAAGGCCTCGGCGATCGCGCGGCCGATGCCGCGGTTCCCGCCGGTCACCAGGACCGAGCGGCCGGCCGGTTCAGTGTTGGTTTCGCTCACGTCGACGACGCTAGCGATTACCCCGGGGTAGGCATAAACACCCGCCGTACGCCGGACGGCGGGTCAGTCGTCCTCGAGGCGGAAGCCCACCTTGAGGCCGACCTGGAAGTGCTCCACGGCGCCGTCCTTGACCTGGCCGCGCACCTGGGTCACCTCGAACCAGTCCACGTGCCGCAGGGTCCGGCTGGCGCGCTCGATCGCGTTGCGGATCGCCTGGTCGATCCCCTCGGGGGAGGTGCCGACGATCTCGCTGACGCGGTAGGTGCGGTTGGTCATGGTGGCCTCCAGGTGCGGGGGTGGAGCAGGGGTGGGTGGCTCAGGCTACCGACGTACGATGGAGGCCATGGCCCGAGACCCGATCCGGCACCGCGATGAGCCGATCCGCATCACGACGGCGGCATCAAGCCGGGCCGCGGACATCGCGGCGCGGCAGCGGCGCTACCTGCTCTCGATGAGCATCCGGTCGGCCTGCTTCATCGGGGCGGTCGTGGCCGGGATCGCGGGCATCGAATGGTTGTGGCCCTGGCTCATCGCCGGCGCGCTGATCCTGCCGTACGTCGCGGTGGTGATGGCGAACAATTCTGCGACGAAATCCGACGGCTTCGAGCTGCTGGACCACGGTTTCGACCGGCCCGCTCTCACCGATGGGTCGGATTCGACGCGCCGCACCGGTCAGGACCATATTTGACAACGTCGCTTCGCGTGACAGAATCCTCGACGCGAGCTGGGTCTCCCCCGTCTCAGTTCGCAGCGGTGCCGGACGGCTTCCCCCGTGGCTGTCCGGCACCGTCTCATTTCGTGAGGAGATCATGACCGAGATCGAGATCCCCACCTGCTCGGCGAAGGGCTGTCAGGCGCCCGCCGCTTGGGCGCTGCTGTGGAACAACCCGCGGCTGCACACGCCCGAGCGCCGCAAGACGTGGCTGGCCTGCGACGAGCACCGGCAGTCGCTCTCGGACTTCCTCGGCGCCCGGTCGTTCCTCAAGGACGTCGTGCCGTACGCCGACGTCGCCGCCGACTGAGCCTGCGCCGACCGAGCCTGCGCCGCCGCCGTCGCGCGACCCCGGCAACGGATCCGCTGCCGGCCGCTCAGCCGCCGATGGCGGACATCGGACGGTCCGGCTGCAGGAACAGCGGGTCGTCGATGCCGTGGCCCGCGCGCTTGCCCCGCATGGCCACGACCCAGCGCTCGGCGATCTCCTCGTCTGAGGCACCCGAGCGCAGCGCGCCGCGCAGGTCGGACTCCTCGCGGGCGAACAGGCAGTTGCGCACTTGGCCGTCGGCGGTGAGCCGGACCCGGTCGCAGTCGCCGCAGAACGGCCGCGTGACCGAGGCGATGACGCCCACCGTGGCGGGCCCTCCGTCGACGAGGAAGAGCTCGGCCGGGGCGCTCCCCCGGGGCTCCTCGACCGGCTCGAGCACGAACTCGCGCTCGAGGTGGCCGAAGATCTCCTCGGCGGTCACCATGCCGGTCCGGCTCCACCCGTGCTGCGCGTCCAGCGGCATCTGCTCGATGAACCGCAGCTCGTAGCCGTGCTCGATCGACCAGCGCAGCAGCTCGGGCGCCTCGTCGTCGTTGACGCCGCGGAGCAGCACGGCGTTGATCTTGATCGGCCCGAGCCCGGCGGCACGGGCGGCCTCGAGGCCGGCGACCACGTCGGCGAACCGGTCGCGCCGGGTGATCTCGTGGAAGGTCTCCGGCCGCACCGTGTCGAGGCTGACGTTGATCCGGTCCAGGCCCGCGTCGGCCAGCGCCGCCGCGGTGCGGGACAGGCCCAGTGCGTTGGTCGTCAGCGACGTCTCGACCCCCAGCTCGTGGGTGCGGCGCACGATGTCGACCAGCCCACGGCGCACCAGCGGCTCCCCGCCGGTGAAGCGGACCTCGCGGATACCGAGCTGCTCGACGCCCACCCGCACCAGCCGCACGACCTCGTCGTCGGTGAGCACGGAGTCGTCCGGCAGCCAGTCCAGCCCCTCCGCCGGCATGCAGTAGGAGCAGCGCAGGTTGCAGCGGTCGGTCAGCGAGACCCTGAGGTCGGTCGCGACCCTGCCGTAACGGTCCTCGAGCTTGCGTGCGGTCACCCTGCGGAGTCTACGTGTCGGACCTCACCGAACCCGGCCACCTGTCCGGACCCACCGCCCGGATAGCCTCGACAGGTGCGCTCGCTGAGGTTCCTGCTCTCGCGACGCTGGCTGCTCTTCACGCTCGTCGTGGTGCTCCTGGCGTACGCCACCTGGTGGCTCGGCGAGTGGCAGTTCCACCGGCTCGCCGACCGCAAGGACGCCAACGCCATCATCCGGGCCAACGAGGCCCGCGACCCCGCCCCCGTCGCCGACGTCCTCGCCCCCGACCGCCCCGTCGACGAGCAGGACGAGTGGCGGGTCGTCACCGCCACGGGCACCTACGACGAGGCGGACACCGTGGTCGTGCGCTACCGCACCCGCGACGGCGAGTCCGGCCTCGACGTGGTGGTGCCTCTCGTCACCGCGGACGGCACTGCCCTGCTCGTCGACCGGGGCTGGATGCCGTCCGACAACCGCGGCACGGACCCCTCCGACGTGCCCTCGCCCCCGTCCGGCGAGGTCACGGTCACGGGCTGGGTGCGCGCCGACGCCACCGACAGCGCCGAGGTGTCCGACCACTCCACGCGGGCGATCTCGAGCGTGGAGATCGGCAGGACGCTGGACCGCGAGGTGTACGGCGGCTTCGTCGACCTCAAGTCCGAGGACCCCGCGCCCGCCCAGCCCCTCGAGGGCGCGGAGCTGCCCGAGCTCGACAACGGGCCGCACTTCTTCTACGGCCTGCAGTGGTGGTTCTTCGGCGTGCTGGCCGTCTTCGGCTTCTTCTACCTGATGTACGACGAGTGGCGTTCGGGGAAGCGCGGCGAGACGTCCACCCGGGCCGAGGTCCTGGCCGAGCGCAAGCAGAAGCGGGCCGCGAAGCAGTCGAGGAAGCAGGCCGTCCGGGCGGCGTACGAGCGCGAGCGCCAGAAGGAGTCTCGCGACCGCCCGGCCGGACGCCGCTGAGCGGTCTCAGCCCGCCCTCCCTCCCGCGGCTCAGGCGACCGGGACGTCCTCGACGAACTGCGTGCGATAGAGGTCGGCGTACAGGCCGCCCTGGGCGAGCAGCTGCGCGTGCGTGCCGGACTGGATGATGCGGCCCGACTCGAGCACCAGGATCCGGTCGGCGTTGCGCACCGTCGACAGGCGGTGGGCGATCACCAGGGACGTGCGCCCCTCGAGGGCGGCGTCGAGCGCACGCTGCACGGCCGCCTCGGACTCGCTGTCGAGGTGGGCGGTCGCCTCGTCGAGGACGACGATGGCAGGCGCCTTGAGCAGCAGCCGCGCGATCGCGAGCCGCTGCCGCTCGCCGCCGGAGAGCCGGTAGCCACGGTCCCCGACCACGGTGTCGAGCCCGTCGGGCAGCGCCTGCACCAGCGGCGCGATCTGGGCGGCCTCGAGGGCGGCCCAGACCTCCTCGTCGGAGGCGCCCGGCCGGGCGTAGAGCAGGTTGGCGCGGATGGTGTCGTGGAACATGTGGGCGTCTTGGGTGACGTAGCCGACCGTGTCCTCCAGGGACTGCAGGGTGACGTCGCGGACGTCGTGGCCGCCGACCCGCACCGTGCCGGAGTCGACGTCGTAGAGGCGAGCGACGAGGTGGGTGACGGTGGTCTTGCCCGCGCCGGAGGGGCCGACCAGCGCGATCATCTGCCCCGGCTCGGCGACGAAGCCGATGTCGGTGAGGACGGGGCCGCTGTCCCGGGACTCCTGCCGGGCGACGACCTCCAGCGAGGCCAGCGAGATCGCGTCGGCCCGCGGGTAGCTGAACGCGACGTGGTCGAACTCCAGGCTCGAGGCCCCGCGGGGCAGCTCGAGGGCGTCGGGCTTCTCCTGGATCAGGGACGGGAGGTCGAGGACCTCGAAAACCCGCTCGAAGCTGACCAGCGCGGTCATCACGTCGATGCGGACGTTCGAGAGGCCCTGCAGGGGGCCGATCAACCGCAGCAGCAGCGTCGCCAGCGCGGTCAGGGTGCCGACCGTGAGGGCGTTGTCGACGGCGAGGTGGCCGCCGACCCCGTAGACGAGGGCGGTGGCCAGCGCGGGCACCGCCATCATCGAGGCGGCGAAGATGCGCGTGATCAGCGAGATCCGGATGCCGAGGTCACGCACCGTGGCCGCCTTCGAGGCGAACAGCGCGTCCTCCTCGGACCGGCGCCCGAACAGCTTGAGCAGCATGGCGCCGCCGACGTTGAACCGCTCGGTCATGGCGTTGCCGAGGTCTGCGTTGCCGTCCATCTGCTGGCGGGTCAGCCCGGCCAGACGGCCGCTGACGAGCCGGCTGATCAGGAACAGCAGCGGGAACAGCGCCAGGCAGAGCAGGGTGACCTGCCAGCTCAGCGCCAGCATCGCAGCCCCGACCACGAAGACCGAGATCGTGTTGGCGACCGTGCTGGACAGGGTCGAGGTGAACGCCCGCTGCGCGCCGATGACGTCGTTGTTCAGGCGGGACACCAGGGCGCCGGTCTGGGTTCGGGTGAAGAAGGCCAGCGACTGCCGCTGCACGTGCCCGAAGACACGGGTGCGGAGGTCGAAGATCAGCCCCTCACCGATCCGGGAGGAGAGCCAGCCCTCCCCCACCGTCAGCAGTGCGCTCACCAGCGCGACCACGGCCATGGCGAGGGCGAGCACGGTGACCAGGCCGGTGTCCTTGCCCAGGATGCCGTCGTCGATGATCCGCTGCACCAGCAGCGGGTTGACGACGACCAGGCCGGCGTCGATGACGGTGAGCGTCAGGAACGCCGTGATCAGGCGGCGGTGCGGACGCGCGAAACCGAACACCCGGCGGACGGTGCCGCGCTCGATGCGGTTGTTGACGACGCTGCGGTCAGACCGCAGGTGGCGCCACGCGGCGCCGGCTCCGTGCATCCCTGACACGTTCTCTCCTCACCGGCCCGCCAGCACGCGGGCCACCTCCCGGAACCGCCGCACCTGCGCCTCACGCTCCAGGCGACGCTGCTCCTCGAGGTCTCGCTGCGCTGCTCCGAGGAGCAGCGCCTTGGTCTCGGTGACCGCACCGGGCATCGGTGCGGTCAGGGCGCCCACGAGGTCCGCGACGGTGGCGTCCAGCTGGTCGGCGGGGACGGCCGCGAGGGCCAGCCCAATGTCGACGGCCTCCGCCGCCCCGACCATCCGGGCCGTCACGCAGATCTCCAGTGCCCTGGCGTAGCCAACGCTCTCGACCAGCGGCTTTGTTCCCGTCAGGTCCGGGACCAGGCCGAGCGCCGACTCCTTCATGCACAGCTGGGCGTCGTCGGCGACCACCCGGAGGTCGCAGGCCAGCGCCAGCTGGAAGCCCGCGCCCACGGCGTACCCCTGGACGGCGGCGACGGAGATGAAGCGCGGGTCGCGCAGGAAGGTGAAGCCCTGCTGGTAGTCGTCGATGGTCGCGGACATCTGCTCGTCGCTCATCGTGAGCAGGTCGGCGACCGTCTCGACGCCCACCGGCGCCCCGCCCGGCTCGAGCATGCTGCGGTCCAGCCCGGCCGAGAAGCTGTGGCCGGCACCGCGGACCACGACCACCCGGGTCTCGTCGGGGAGCTGTGCGCCCAGGCTCGCCAGCGCCCGCCACATGGCCGGGGTCTGCGCGTTGCGGACCTGGGGGCGGTCAAGGGTGATGGTGGCGACGGGGCCGGTCTGCTCGTAGCGCAGCCCGACCGCGGACAGGGCCTCAGGGGTCATGACCGGAGTCTAGGTGCGCCCGCCGACGCCCCCGGCGGTGCCGCCGCGGCGCGGGTCAGGCCAGCGAGACCAGGTCGGCGTAGTCGTCGTTCCAGAGGTCCTCGTCACCGTCGGGCAGCAGCAGCACCCGGTCCGGCTCGAGCGCGCGCACCGCGCCCTCGTCGTGGGTGACCAGGATGATCGCGCCCTCGTAGGTGCGGATCGCCGCCAGCACCTCCTCGCGAGACGCCGGGTCGAGGTTGTTGGTCGGCTCGTCGAGCAGCAGCACGTTGGCGCTCGACACGACGAGGCTGGCCAGCGCCAGCCGGGTCTTCTCGCCACCCGACAGCACGCCCGCGGGCTTGTTGGCGTCGTCGCCGGAGAACAGGAACGACCCCAGCACGCTGCGCGCCTCGGTGTCGGTCAGCTGTGGCGCCGAGCTCTGCATGTTCTCCAGCACCGTGCGGTCGGTGTCGAGGGTCTCGTGCTCCTGGGCGTAGTAGCCGAGCTTGAGCCCGTGCCCCGGGATCACCTCTCCGGTGTCTGGCTGGTCGACCCCGGCGAGGATCCGCAGCATGGTGGTCTTGCCGGCGCCGTTGAGGCCCAGGATGACGACCCGGCTGCCCTTGTCGATGGCGAGGTCGACGTCGGTGAACACCTCGAGGGAGCCGTAGGACTTCGACAGCTCGCTCGCGGTCAGCGGCGTCTTGCCGCAGGGAGCCGGGGCCGGGAACTTGATCCGGGCGACCTTGTCGGCCCGCCGCTCACCCTCGACGCCGGCCATCATCTTCTCGGCGCGCTTCAGCATCGACTGCGCCGCCGTGGCCTTGCTGGCCTTCGCGCGCATCTTGTTGGCCTGGTCGGTGAGGGTCTTGGCCTTGCTCTCGGCGTTCGCGCGCTCGCGCTTGCGGCGGCGCTCGTCGGTCTCGCGCTGCGTGAGGTAGGCCTTCCAACCCATGTTGTAGACGTCGATGACGCCCCGGTTGGCGTCGAGGTGGAGCACCTTGTTGACCGTGGTCTCGAGCAGCTCGTTGTCGTGGCTGATCACGATCAGCCCGCCCTTGTGGGACTTGAGGAACTCCCGCAGCCACACGATCGAGTCGGCGTCGAGGTGGTTGGTCGGCTCGTCGAGGAGCAGCGTGTCCGCGCCGGAGAACAGGATGCGCGCCAGCTCGACCCGGCGGCGCTGGCCACCGGAGAGGGTCTTGAGCTGCTGACCGAGGATCCGGTCCTCGATGCCGAGGCTGCTGGCGATCTGGGCGGCCTCGGACTCCGCGGCGTACCCGCCCCCGGCGTGCAGCTCCGCGTCGGCACGCGCGTAGCGCTTCATCGCCCGCTCGCTGACGTCCGGGTCGTCGCTGCCCATCTGGGCCTCGGCCTCCCGCAGGCGGCGTACGACGTCGTCGAGGCCGCGCGCGGACAGGATCCGGTCGCGCGCGAGCACCTCGGGGTCGCCGATCCGGGGGTCCTGGGGCAGGTAGCCCACCTCCCCGGTGGCCTGCACCGAGCCGGACGCGGGCAGCGCCTCACCCGCGAGGATCTTGGTGAGGGTGGTCTTGCCGGCGCCGTTGCGGCCCACCAGCCCGACCTTGTCGCCGGCGGCGACCCGGAAGCTGACGTTCTCCATGAGGAGCCGCGCGCCGGCACGGACCTCGAGCTGGTGAGCGGTGATCATGAGGCTGGCTAGTCTAGGTTCGGCCGGGGGTCCCGGTCATATCGGGACGCCTGGTTGACCACCCCCCGTGCGGGGTACGACCCCGGCTGTCAGCCCTCCCGCGGAAGGTCACCCCCCATGCGCTTCAACCCCAAGGCCCGTCTCGACACCAGCCGGATGGGCGACGCCGGTCGCGGACGGCGCGGCGGCGGGCTCGGCGGAGGCGGCGGCGCCATCCCGATCCCGGGTGGCATGAAGGCCGGGGGCGGCATCGGCGGCGTGATCATCGTCGTGCTGTTCATCGTGCTCACCCAGTGCCTGAACGACGGGGGCTCCGGCTCGCCCGCGGGCGGCGGCGACCTCGACAGCAGCCGGATGGCCGACACGGGACGGTACGACGGCTGCCGGACCGGCGCCGACGCCAACGAGAGCGAGGACTGCGCCCGGGTCGCGGTCGAGAACTCGCTCTACGCCTACTGGTCGGCCACCCTGCCCGACCAGTCGAGCACCGACTTCCGCCCCGAGAAGCAGGTGGAGACGTTCACCGACGCCGTCGGCACCGGTTGCGGCCAGGCGACCTCCGAGGTGGGGCCGTTCTACTGCCCGGTGGACCGCACGATCTACCTCGACACCACGTTCTTCGACGCCGTGCTCGAGAAGCAGCTCGACGGCCCCAGCGGCGCCTTCGTGGAGCCCTACGTGCTGGCGCACGAGTACGGCCACCACGTCCAGAACCTCCTCGGCACGATGGGCCGGGTGAAGACCCAGCAGGGACCGCAGAGCGACTCGGTACGCCTCGAGCTCCAGGCCGACTGCTACGCCGGGATGTGGGCCAAGAGCGCCACGACCACCGACGACGCCACCGGCGAGCCGCTGTTCTCGTCGCTCACCGACGCCGACATCCAGCAGGCCATCGCCGCGGCCACCGCCGTCGGTGACGACCGGATCCAGCAGGAGACCGGCGGTCGCGTGAACCCCGAGCAGTGGACGCACGGCTCGGCGGCCTCGCGGGTGAAGTGGTTCAGGACCGGCTTCTCCCAGGGCAGCCTCGACGCCTGCGACACGTTCGCCACCGACAACCTCTGAGCCACCCGGGGCCACGGTCGGTCAGCCCGCCAGCATCGCCTCGATCAGCGGGAACTGCCGCTGGAGGGACCGCAGGTGGGGGGCCACCGCGGGGTGCCGGTACTTCGCGGCCAGCGCTCCCTCTCCCCCGGCCACCCGGGCCAGCGCCCACTCGGCCCGGTTGAGGACCGTGTAGACAGCGGTCACCCGGGCGCCGAGGGCCACCTCGTCCCGGTCCGCCAGCCCCTCCGGGAGGCCGAGCAGGTAGGCGTCCAGCAGCGGCTCGAACTCCTCGCGAGCGGAGAGCACGTAGTAGCCGAGGTCGGCGCCGACCGGCCCGTGGCCGAGGGTCCCCCAGTCGACCGCCACCACCTCGTCGCCGTCGCGGCCCGGGAGGTTGGCCGGCACGGGGTCACCGTGCTGCGGCACCTGCGGGAGCAGGTCGACCGCCCCCAGCCACGCCTCGCGCCTGCGCCAGAGGTGGTCGGCCACGTCCGCCACCGTGGTCCGGGCCAGCGTCGGCCAGCCGCCCCGACGCGCGACGCGGGACATCCGGTCCCGCAGCTGGTCGCGCGCCAGCCACGTCGCCCCGCCCAGCCGGGCGCCGGCGAACCTCCCGAGGGCGTGCGCGGCGAAGAGCCCGCTGTTGGCGGTGTCCTCGACCCAGGCCTGGGTCAGGGTGATCCCGTCGACGTCCTCCTCGACGGCCGTCATCGGGGCGCGGAGCCCCGGGCCGGTGTCGACGAGGCCCGAGAGGGCGACGTCGGCCGCGCGCCGCCAGTAGGCGAAGTGCCGGGGGTCCGAGAGCTCCGCGGGGTCGTGCTCCCGCGGCGCGGCGAGGCGCTTCACGACGACGGCCTGGTCACCCAGGACGGCGCGCCAGACGCCCAGGGTCGACGGGCCGGACCCGCCGGGCAGGGGGTGCCACCCCGCTTCGGGCTGCCACATGCCGCCATCCTGACACCGCGGGCGCCGGAATCAGCGGATGTCGCGGCGTACGAACGCCACCTGTCCAGCCAGGCTCAGCCCGAGCGCCAGGGCCGCGAGCGCCAGGAACGGCACCCAGCGGAAGCTCTCCGCCGGCACCAGGGCGAGGTGCTCGAAGGGCGAGAGGTCCTGGAACCACTGCGGGAGCCGGAGCAGCTCGCCGAAGAACATCACCACGACCGCGACCACCAGCGGCAGCCAGGCCAGGGACGCGGCGCGCGGGCTCACGCCGTACAGCATCCGGGCGGTGCCGCTGAGGACCAGGATGGCCGGCAGGTAGCCGAGCACCGGGACCGAGAGCCGCACGGCCGTGCCGGCCTCGCCGGTGACCATCGCGTAGCCGAGCCCCAGCCCGACCGCGGCCCCGACCGCCACCGAGAGCGACCCGGCGACGGTGACGGCCGTGTGGCCCGGGAGCCAGCGCCGGCGGGGCAGGGCGGTGGCCAGGAGGTCCTCCACGCGACCGTCGTCCTCCTCGGTCCGCGGGCGCAGGGCGCTGGAGATCGCGTAGCCGCTGGCGAGGAGCGCGAGCATCAGGCACGCGGTCGCGTAGAAGCCGTCCACGAGGTCGGTGCCCGCCTGGGCGAACAGGTCCCGGGAGGCCTGCGAGTCGCCCATCAGGTCACCCACGTCGTTGCCGATCGCGCCGTACGCGAGCCCCACGAACAGCACCCCCATCGTCCAGCCGACGACCGCGCCGCGCTGCAGACGCCAGGCGAGCCCGAGCGCGCTGCGCAGACCGGCCCCCGCGCTTGCCGGCCCGGGCCGCGCCGCCAGCAGCCCCGACCCGACGTCGCGCCGGTCGAAGAGCGCGTACGCCGCTGCGGCGGTGGCCGCGCTCCCGGCGAGCAGCAGGAGCCCCGGCCACCAGCGCAGGCCGGAGAACGCGTGCATGGCCTGGTACCACCCGATCGGGGACAGCCAGCTCAGGACCGGGTAGCCCACGTCGCCGACGGCCCGCAGCGCGTAGGCGAGCCCGAGCACGGCCCCGCACAGCCCGTACATCGACCGGGTGCTCGCGGTCAGCTGGGCGGCCACCAGCGCGGTCCCGGTGAAGAACCAGCCACACAGCATCAGGCCGAGGCCGAGGCCGAACGAGTCGGCCGCGGCCAGGGGGTAGGACCACAGGCTCAGGGCCACGAGCAGGCCGAGCAGCGCGTTCGCGGCCAGTCCGACGACCAGCGCCGCCGTCATGGGGGCGTACCTCCCCACGGCCGCGGCGCGCAGCAGCTCGTCGCGCCCGCTCTCCTCCTCGGCGCGGGTGTGCCGGCCGACGAGGAACATGCTCATCAGGCCGGCCACGACCGCGCCGAAGGCCGTGGCCTGCCAGGTGACCTGGCCCCCGATCGTGTTCAGGGCCCTGGCGGGACCGGCCATCGCGACGAAGGCCGCGTTGTGGCCCATGGTCTCCGCGGCCCGGTCGAACTCGGCCTGGCTCGTGTAGAGGCCGTCGACGCTCACCGCCTGGCTGTAGTAGAGCAGCACGCCTCCGATCGACCAGGCCACGAGCATCCACCGGTCCCGGCGCAGGAACGTCTGCAGGAAGATCCGTGCTCCGGTCATCGGACGCCGCCACGGGGAACGTCCTCGTCATCGGCCGACAGGTCGTCGCCGTAGTGGCGCAGGAAGAGCTCCTCCAGGGTCGGCGGCTGGCTCGCCAGGGACCGGACGCCGTACCGCAGCAGGACCGCGAGCGCGTGGTCGAGCTCGGCGGTGTCGACCTCGAACCGGGCGCGGGTCCCGTCGACCGCGAGGTCGTGGATGCCGGGCAGTGCGTCCAGGCCGACAGGAACGTCCCGGAGCTCGGCGTGCACCGAGGTGCGCGTGAGGTGGCGCAGGTCCCCCAGCGTGCCCGACTCGACGGTCCGCCCCGCCCGGATGATGCTGACCCGGTCGCAGAGCTCCTCCACCTCGGCGAGGATGTGGCTGGAGAGCAGCACGGTGTGCCCGCTGTCGCGGAACGCGTCGACGTGCTCCTGGAAGACCGACTCCATGAGGGGGTCCAGCCCCGATGTCGGCTCGTCGAGCACCAGCAGCTCCACGTCGGAGGCGAGGGCGGCGACGAGGGCGACCTTCTGCCGGTTGCCCTTGGAGTAGCTGCGGCCCTTCTTCGTGGGGTCCAGCTCGAACCGCTCGACGAGCTCGTCGCGTCGCTTCGGGTCGACACCGCCGCGGAGCCGTCCGAGCAGGTCGATGACCTCGCCGCCGGTGAGGTTGGGCCACAGGTTCACGTCGCCGGGGACGTAGGCCAGCCGACGGTGCAGCTCGGCCGCGTCCCGCCAGGGATCCCCACCGAAGAGGCGGGCCTCGCCTGCGTCCTTGCGGAGCATGCCGAGCAGCACCCGGATCGTCGTGGACTTCCCCGATCCGTTCGGGCCGAGGAAGCCGTGGATCTGTCCCTGCTCGACGACCAGGTCGAGACCGTCGAGCGCCCGGGTGTTGCCGAAGGTCTTGACGAGTCCGGCGATCTCGATCGGGTGCGTCACACGGTCCACGCTAGGCGCTGGAGCCGTCCGCGTTGGTGACATCGACGCGGATCGCCGACGCGTCACCGATCGCGGCCTCGAGGACGCTGCGGCGCGGGTCGGGCACCGGGAGCCACGGCTCGACCGGGTGCAGGTTCCTGAGTCGCGGGTCCTCCAGCACCTCGTCGACCGCGGTGCGGTCCCCGCCGGCGACCAGTGGCCCGTCGAGGCCGCCCAGGATCCGGGCCGCGTGGTCGGCGGCCGCCTCGTAGGCCTGCCGGGCCTGGTTGTCCCGCCGGCGGGCGAACCGCTGCTGGCTCTGGCCCCCGGCCTTGGTCCGGCCCTGGACGTGGCGCTGCCCGACCTTGGAGTCGGCGATCTCCTCCCCCGCCAGCCGGGCCACCGCGAAGCCGCCCTTGCGGACCAGGAGCACGCCCCAGGCGGCCGGCAGTTCCCGCGCCGCCGCCGCGAACCCGGCGGCGTCCGGGAGGCCGGCGTACGCCCCCTCGAACGGGAGCCGGGCGGTGAAGGTGGAGCCGTCCGACGCCGCACCGGTCAGCGCGCCGTCCACGACGGCCAGCCCGGTCGTCCCGTGCCGTCCGTTGAAGTTGTGCACCCACCGCTCCATCCGGGCGGCGGGGACGAGGACGGCGGGCACGGGTCGACGCTAGCCGACCGGCCACGTCGTCGCGCGCCTCGACGCCCTGACGGGTCCGCAGCTCGGCAGCAGCGAGCGCCGCACACCGACTGGCAGTTCGGCGGCCCCGTGGACGGCGTCGGGCTGGTGATGGAGACGCTCCGCGAGCTCGGAGGCGGCGTCGCGGAGTACGCCGCCCTCGAGCGGGCCACGTCGCGTGCCGCCATCGACGAGGCGGTGGTGGAGGGACGCGTACGCCGGCTCAGGCGCGGCAGCTTCGCCCTCCCGGACCTCGAGGCGGACGCAGGTGCGGATCGCCGAGGGCATCACCCCCGATCTGGTCGAGTCGCTCCGGATCGGTCGCCAGCACGCGACGGAGCGCCCGGACCACGTCCGGGCGCTCCTCGATCGTGCGGTGCGGCTGCGGAACGCGCTCAGACGTTGAAGCCGAGCGCCCGCAGCTGCTCGCGGCCGTCCTCGGTGATCTTGTCCGGGCCCCACGGCGGCATCCAGACCCAGTTGATCGCGACGTCGTTGACCAGGCCCTCGAGGGCGCTGTTGGTCTGGTCCTGGATCACGTCGGTCAGCGGGCACGCGGCCGAGGTGAGCGTCATGTCGAGGACGCAGTTGGACGACTCGTCGAGGTGCACGTCGTAGACGAGGCCGAGGTCGACGACGTTGATGCCGAGCTCGGGGTCGACGACGTCCTTCATCGCCTCGGTGACGTCCTCGACCGTGACGGTGGACGTGCCGCCGCCGGACGTGGCCTCGGGCACCTCGGGCAGGTCTCCGTGGTCGACCGCGTGGTCGACGGACTGGTCGGTCATCAGTTGCTCTCCTTGGTCTCGGCGGTCACGGCGCCCTCGGCCACCGAAGCGGCGGCCGTGGCGTCCTTCCAGGCCATCCAGCCCAGCAGCGCGCACTTCACGCGCGCCGGGAACTTCGCGACACCGGCGAAGGCGATGCCGTCCTCCAGCACGTCCTCGTCCGGCTCCACGGTGCCCTTGCCCTGCATGAGCGTCAGGAACTCCTGGTGGATGGCCATCGCCTCGTCCACCTTCTTGCCGATGACGAGGTCGGTCATCACCGAGGCCGACGCCTGCGAGATCGAGCAGCCGACGGCGTCGTACGACACGTCGCCGACGACGTCCCCGTCGAGGTGGACCCGCAGGGTCACCTCGTCACCGCACGTCGGGTTGACGTGGTGGACCTCGGCCTCGAACGGGTCGCGCAGGCCCTTGTGATGAGGGTTCTTGTAGTGGTCGAGGATGATCTCCTGGTAGAGCGCATCCAGATCCTGGCTCGTCACGGTCACCCCAGCTTGAAGTAGGAACGGGTGTACTCGAGGCCCTCCACGAGGGCGTCGATCTCTCCCGGCGTGGTGTAGAGGTACGACGACATCCGCGTGGAGCTCTGCACGCCGAACCGCGCGTGCGCCGGCTTCGCGCAGTGGTGCCCGGCGCGCACCGCGATGCCGCGCGAGTCGAGCACCTGGGCGACGTCGTGCGGGTGCACGCCCTCGATCTCGAACGAGATCGCCCCGCCGCGCTGCGTGGCGTCGAGCGGTCCGAGCACCGTCAGGCCGGGGACGGTCGCGAGCCCCTCGAGGGCGTACGCCGTCACCGCCTGCTCGTGCGCGTGCACCGCCTCCATGCCCACCGCGCTGAGGTAGTCGACCGCGGCACCGAGGCCGACGGCCTCGACGATCGGCGGGGTCCCGGCCTCGAACTTGTGCGGGACGGAGGCGTACGTCGACCGCTCCATGCGGACGGTCTCGATCATCTCGCCGCCACCGAGGAACGGCGGCAGCTGGTCGAGGACCTCACGCTTGCCCCAGAGGACGCCGATGCCGGTGGGTCCGACGACCTTGTGGCCGGTGAAGGCCAGCAGGTCGGCGCCGGAGGCCACCACGTCCACGGGCAGCTGGGGCGCGGCCTGGGAGGCGTCGAGCACGACGAGAGCGCCGACCTCGTGGGCACGCCGCGCGATCTCGGCGACCGGGTTGATGGTCCCCAGCATGTTCGAGACCCACGTCAGCGAGACGACCTTGGTGCGCTCGTTGACCAGCTCGTCGATGTTCGACAGGTCGAGCCGGCCGTCGTCGGTCAGCCCGAACCAGCGCAGGGTCGCGCCCTTGCGCTCGGTGAGGAGCTGCCACGGCACGATGTTGGAGTGGTGCTCCATCTCGGTGATGACGACCTCGTCGCCCTCCCCGATCGAGAGGTCGCCGGTGGCCCAGGCGAGGGTGTTCGCCACCAGGTTGAGCGCCTCCGAGGCGTTCTTGGTGAAGATCACCTCGTCGCGGCTGGGCGCCTTGACGAACGCCGCCACCTTGTCGCGGGCGCTCTCGAACGCCTCCGATGCCTCGGCACCGAGCTGGTGCATGGCGCGCGCGACGTTCGCGTTGTGCCGCTCGAGGTGGTCGACCATGGTGTCGATCACGACCTGCGGCTTCTGCGAGGTGTTCGCGCTGTCGAGGTAGACCAGCGGGTGGCCGCCCGCGAGCACGCGCTCGAGGATCGGGAAGTCCTTGCGGATGACTTCCAGCTCCGGAAGCAGGCCTTCCATCAGATGTTCCTCCCTACGCGCGATCGGTGTGACGGGTCAGACGGTCGCCGGACGCACGTACTTGTCGTAGCCCTCGGCCTCGAGCTGCTCGGCGAGCTCGGAACCGCCGGACGCCGCGACCTTGCCGTTCACGAAGACGTGGACGTGATCGGGCTGGATGTAGCGCAGGATGCGCGTGTAGTGCGTGATCAGCAGGACACCCTTGCCCTCCTGCGCACGGAAGCGGTTCACGCCCTCGGAGACGATCTTCAGCGCGTCGATGTCGAGGCCGGAGTCGGTCTCGTCGAGGACCGCGACCTTCGGGTCGAGCAGCTCGAGCTGCGCGATCTCGTGGCGCTTCTTCTCGCCGCCCGAGAAGCCCTCGTTGACCGAGCGCTGCGAGAACGTCGAGTCGAGGTCGAGGCGCTCGAGGGCGCTGTTGACGTCCTTGACCCACGTGCGCAGCTTCGGCGCCTCGCCGTCGATCGCGGTCTTGGCGGTGCGCAGGAAGTTCGCGACGGAGACGCCGGGGACCTCGACGGGGTACTGCATGGCCAGGAACAGGCCGGCGCGGGCGCGCTCGTCGACCGACATCGCGAGGACGTCCTCGCCGTCGAGGGTCACGGTGCCGCCGGTGACGGTGTACTTCGGGTGGCCCGCGATCGAGTAGGCCAGGGTCGACTTGCCGGACCCGTTCGGACCCATGATCGCGTGCGTCTCGCCGTCCTTGATGGTCAGCGTGACGCCCTTGAGGATCTCCTTGGCGCCGTCCTCGGTGTCGACCGAGACGTGCAGGTCCTTGATCTCCAGCGTGCTCATCTGTGTCTCTTCCTTGCTCGAAGTCTGATCGAAGTCTGGGTTGGTCAGGACGGCTGGACGCCGTTGAGGGTGGTGGTGGTGTCGACGTACACGCCGTCCTCGCGGACCTCGACGGGGAACACCGACACCGGCTCCGTCGCGGGCAGCCCGGTGGGCTTGCCGGTGCGCAGGTCGAAGCGCGAGCCGTGCAGCCAGCACTCGATCTGGCAGTCGGCCACCTCGCCCTCGCTGAGCGCCACCGCCGCGTGGGAGCAGAGGTCCTGGACGGCGAAGAACTCGTCGCCGTCACGGGCGATCGCCACGTCGAGGTCGCCGACGCGGACCGCCAGGCCCTCGTCGACCCGGACCTCCTCGGGGGCGCAGACGCGCTCGAACGCCATCAGACCGCGCTTCCCGGGAATGCCTTGAGGACGTTCTTGGCCAGCTCGGCCTCGACGGTCTCGCGCAGCTGGGCCTCGATCGCCGGGACGTCGATCTTGCGGATCAGGTCGTTGAAGAAGCCGTGCACGACCAGGCGCCGGGCCTCGTCCTCCTCGACACCGCGCGAGCGCAGGTAGAACAGCTGCTCGTCGTCGAAGCGGCCGGTGGCCGACGCGTGGCCGGCGCCCTCGATCTCGCCGGTCTCGATCTCGAGGTTGGGGACCGAGTCGGCCTGGCACCCGTCGGTGAGGACCAGGTTGCGGTTCTCCTCGTAGGTCTCGATGCCCTCGGCGACCTTGCGGATCAGCACGTTGCCGATCCA
This sequence comes from Nocardioides sp. GCM10023255, assembly GCF_042653125.1. Taxonomy (NCBI): domain Bacteria; kingdom Bacillati; phylum Actinomycetota; class Actinomycetes; order Propionibacteriales; family Nocardioidaceae; genus Nocardioides; species Nocardioides sp. GCM10023255. Next base: position 336,250 of record NZ_JBHSHU010000005.1, on the reverse strand, counting down.
GACCGTGTGGGCGCCCTCGCCCTGCAGCGCGCCCTTGTAGACCACGTTGCTGCGCGTGTTGGGCGCGGTGTGGTCGACGAAGAGGCGGTGCTCGATGTGCTGGCCGCCGTGGTCGGTGTCGCCGTCGGCGAAGTACATGCCGAGCATCTCCACCGAGCCGCCGGGGCCGGCGTACTCGGCGGTCGTGTCGTGGCGCACCACGTTGCCGCCGAAGGACACGTCGACGTGCTTGAAGGTGGCGTCCCGCCCGACCTTCACGTGCCGGTGGCCGAGGTGGACGGCGTCGTCCTCCCAGTCGTCGATGCTGACGACGGTCAGCTGCGCACCGTCACCGACGACGATCTCGGTGAGGTCGGCCAGCGTGGCCGAGCCGATGAACCGGAACACCACGGTGGCCTTGCTGTGCGGCTCGGCGGTGACGACGACGTGCGAGGACGAGGCGGTGTCGATGCCGGTGCCGCGGACGTCGATGATCACCGGGGCGTCCAGCTCGGTCTCCCGCGGCACGGTCACGGCGTACCGGCGGGCCGCCTCGTGCCACACGCGGGCGCTGACCCGGTCGACGGGCACCAGGCCGCTGGAGCCGCGCAGCGGGCTGTCTGCCTCGATCTGCTCGATGCGCACGCCGTCGGGCGCCGTCGCCTCGGCACCGACGTGGGTGCCGGACAGGTCGGCGTCCGCGTGCAGGTCGCGCAGCCGCTTCAGGGGCGTGAAGCGCCACACCTCCTCGCGCCCGGTGGGCACGGGGTGGTCGGCCACCTCGAAGGAGCCCTCGGGGTGCAGGTGCGAGTCGACCTTGTCGAGCTCGAGGGAGGAGGCCACGCTCTCGCGGGCGGTGTCAGTCACAGTCACTCGTCAGTTCTTTCCTGGGCGTCGTGGTCTCGACGGGCTCGACCACCGGGGGCGGGACGGGGGGCGGTACGGCGTCAGCCGACCGCGCCCTCCATCTGCAGCTCGATGAGGCGGTTGAGCTCGAGGGCGTACTCCATCGGCAGCTCCTTGGCGATCGGCTCGACGAAGCCGCGGACGATCATCGCCATCGCCTCGTCCTGCTCCATGCCGCGCGACATCAGGTAGAAGAGCTGGTCGTCGGAGACCTTCGAGACCGAGGCCTCGTGGCCCATCGACACGTCGTCCTCGCGGATGTCGACGTAGGGGTAGGTGTCGGAACGGCTGATCTGGTCGACGAGCAGCGCGTCGCACAGCACGTTGGACTTCGAGCCGTGGGCGCCCTCGTTGACCTGGATCAGGCCGCGGTAGGACGTCCGGCCGCCACCACGGGCCACCGACTTCGACAGGATCGAGGAGGAGGTGTACGGCGCGGCGTGCACCATCTTGGCGCCGGCGTCCTGGTGCTGGCCCTCGCCCGCGAACGCGATCGAGAGCGTCTCGCCCTTGGCGTGCTCGCCCATCAGGTAGACGGCGGGGTACTTCATCGTCACCTTGGAGCCGATGTTGCCGTCGACCCACTCCATCGTCGCGCCGGCCTCGCAGGTCGCGCGCTTGGTGACGAGGTTGTAGACGTTGTTCGACCAGTTCTGGATGGTCGTGTAGCGGCAGCGGCCGCCCTTCTTCACGATGATCTCGACGACCGCGGAGTGCAGCGAGTCGGACTTGTAGATCGGCGCCGTGCAGCCCTCGACGTAGTGCACGTAGGCGCCCTCGTCGACGATGATCAGGGTGCGCTCGAACTGGCCCATGTTCTCGGTGTTGATCCGGAAGTAGGCCTGCAGCGGGATGTCGACGTGGACACCCTTCGGCACGTAGATGAACGAGCCGCCGGACCACACCGAGGTGTTCAGCGCGGCGAACTTGTTGTCGCCCACCGGGATGACGGTGCCGAAGTACTCCCGGAAGAGGTCCTCGTGCTCGCGCAGCGCGGTGTCGGTGTCGAGGAAGATGACGCCCTGCTCCTCGAGGTCCTCGCGGATCTGGTGGTAGACGACCTCGGACTCGTACTGCGCCGCGACGCCGGCCACGAGGCGCTGCTTCTCCGCCTCGGGGATGCCGAGCTTGTCGTAGGTGTTCTTGATGTCCTCGGGAAGCTCCTCCCACGAGGTCGCCTGCTTCTCCGTGGACCGGACGAAGTACTTGATGTTGTCGAAGTCGATCGTCGACAGGTCCGAGCCCCAGGTCGGCATCGGCTTGCGGTCGAAGAGCTTCAGCCCCTTCAGGCGCAGGTCGAGCATCCACTGCGGCTCGTTCTTCTTGCCCGAGATGTCGCGCACGACGGCCTCGTTGAGACCACGCTGGGCCGAGGCACCGGCGACGTCGGGGTCGCTCCAGCCGAAGTCGTAGCGACCGATGCCCTCGAGCTCGGGGTTGCGCTCGTCGATGGTCGTCATGTGGTGACCTGCTCCTTCGTCTTGCCGGTGGATGGAGACGTGTGGGGGATGCATGTGGTGCAGACCCCGTCGCCGTGGGCGATGGTGGCCAGCCGCTGCACGTGGCTGCCGAGCACGCGGCTGATCGCCGCGGTCTCTGCCTCGCACAGCTGGGGGAACTCGTGGGCGACGTGGGAGACCGGGCAGTGCTGCTGGCACAGCTGCTCCCCCGCGCTGGGTCCGCCCGGAGAGCTGCTCAGCGGCCCGGTGCGGGGCAGCTCGCGCACGGACGCGGCGTACCCCTCGTCGGTGAAGACCCGCGCGAGCACCTCGGCCGGGGACAGCTCCGGCTGCTCGCGCTGGACGTCGTGGAACCTCTCCTCGACGAACGCCACGCGACGGTCGGCGAATTCCCGCACCGCCTTCTCCCCGCCGGTCTCGGCGAGGAAGCGCAGCGCCTGGACGGCGAGGTCGTCGTACTGCTGGTCGAAGCCGTCGCGGCCGGCCTCGGTCAACGCGAAGAGCTTGGCGGGGCGGCCGCGACCGCGCGACGCGAGGTGCCGAGGCTCGCGGGCCTCGACGGCGCCCTCCTCGAGCAGCTGGTCGAGGTGCCGGCGGACCGCGGCCGGGGTCAGGTCGAGGCGCTCGGCGAGCGCCGCAGCGGTGGAGGGGCCGTTGACGAGGATCGACCGGACGACGCGCTGGCGCGTCGGCTGGTCGTCGGCCCCACGGGCCTTGTCGTCGAATTCCACAACACCAGTGTGCCGTTAATGGTGAGAGGCGTTCAAGTAAGGGTCGCCTTACCGCCCGGCACCGGCCCCTACCCCAGAAGGGCCACTGGTCCCTACCCCATATGGGCCATCGGCAGTGATGTGCCTTGACGAGTTCTGGTTCACTCGAAAGTGGGTACGTAGAGACCCGACACCGGCTCCCCCCATCCCGGCGTCCACCGGAAGGTTTCCATGCAGCTGCGCACCCTCGTGCACAAGGTCGTCCACTCCCGGACCGTGCTGGTCCTCGGCGTCCTGGTCAGCATCCTGGTGCCCGCGATCACCCTGCCCCGGCTGCCGCACGTCAGCCCGTGGCCGGTGCTCCTCGGGCTGGCCCCCTGGATCGTGGGCAAGTACCTCCTCTGCCCGCTGCGCTGGCGCGCCCTGACCGACGCCGACCTGAGCCGGCGCTGGCACCTGCGGGCGTACGCCGAGTCCGAGCTGCTGGGGCTGCTCACCCCCGGTCACGTGGGTGCGGACGTCTGGCGGATCCACCGGCTCACCGGGACCGGTCTGGGTCGCGGGGACGCGCTGGTGAGCGTGGGCACCGACCGCCTGGTCGGCGCCCTCGGGCTGGCCGCGTTCGTGGCCTTCGCCGGGACCGCCCTTCCGGTGCGCATGCTCGTGATCTCGGGCCTGGTGACCCTCCTCGCGGTCGTGGCGGTCCTGGTGCTGCGCCGCGTGCGTCCCGACCTGCTCCCCCGCCGCCCGCTGCCGCCCCCGCGCCGGCTGGCGCACGCCCTGGTCCTGTCCGCCGGCTACCAGCTCTCCATCGCGGCCCTCCTCCTCGGGACCCTGGCCGCGACCGGCAACGACCTCTCGCCCCTGGCGGTGCTCGGCGCGTTCGGCGCCAGCCAGATCGCGGGCGCGGTGCCGGGACCCAACGGCGCCAGCCCCCGTGACGGTGCCCTGGTCGCGGCCCTGGTCGCCCTGGGGGTGCCGTGGACGGCCGCGGCGGCCGCTGTCACGGTCAAGGCGGCCGTGGCCTGGCTGCCCGCGCTCGCCCTCGGTGGCGTGAGCCTCTACCTGACCCGCCGCGCGGCGCGGCGTACCGGCCCGGCCCTCCCCGCGCTGGCCTGAGGCCGGGCGGTTGGTCCCCCGATCGGGGACCTTCGCCCTGAGCGTCGGTGTCGCTCCCACCCGAGGATGGGGAGGGCAAGCGTGCCGTCGAGGTGCCCAGGGGAGCTGCATGCACGTGTCCCGGGTGACTGCCACGAGCCGGACGAAGCTCCCCTGGGTCCTGGGCCAGGCCGGGTGGATCGTGCTCGGCCTCGTCGTCTACTTCCGGGTGCGGGGCCTGACCGACGCCTCCCGGGACGTCGCGCTGGCCCACGGCCGCGACATCGTCGCGTTCGAGAAGGACCTCGGTCTGCACGTCGAGGCGGCGTTCCAGCGCCCGGTCGAGTCCTCCGAGGCCGCCGAGGCGGTCGCCAACTGGATCTACATCTGGGGCCACTGGCCGGTCATCATCGCCACGATGGTCTGGCTGGCCTGGCGGCACCGCCCCTACTTCCTGCGGCTCCGCGACGGCATGCTCGTCTCGGGGGCGATGGGCATGGTGGTGTTCGTGACCTACCCCGTGGCCCCGCCCCGGCTGCTGGGGCTGGGCCTGGTCGACACGGTGACGGAGAGCTCGAACAGCTACCGCTACCTGCAGCCCCCGGCGTTCGTGGACCAGTACGCCGCGATGCCGAGCCTGCACTCGGGGTGGGACCTGCTCGTCGGCATCGCCATCTACGGGGCCGCGACCTCGCGGGTCCTGAAGGTGGTCGGATGCGCGATGCCGGTGCTGATGGCGGTCGCCGTCGTCGCGACCGCCAACCACTACGTCGTCGACGTGGTCGCCGGGATCGCGCTGGCCCTGGTGGGGCACGTCTGCGCCCTCGCCCTGGAGCGGCGGCGTGACCGGCGAGGACGGGAGCCGGCGTGACGCCCCTCGCCATCGCGCACCGGGCCGGCAACTCGCTGGCCGGGCTGCACGCCGCGAACACGCTCGGGGTCGACGTGATCGAGTGCGACGTGCACGAGCACCGCGGCCGCCTCGAGGTGCGGCACCTCAAGACCGCCGGCCCGCTGCCGTTCCTGTGGGACCGCTGGGAGCTCGCGTCGGCGTCCGCCCCTCGGCTCGGGCTGCGCGAGCTGCTCGAGGCCGACCGGCACGGCACGACGTTCATGCTCGACATCAAGGGTCGACGCAGCTCCACGGCGCCGGCGGTCGCGGAGCTGCTGCACGAGGTGGCCTCGCACGAGCCCGTCCTGGTCTGCGGCCGCTACTGGCCGACCGTCGACGTGGTGGCGGAGCTGCCGTACGTCCGCGCGGTGCTGTCCGCACGCAACCGGGTCGAGCTGGCCCGGCTGCGGCGCCGGGTCCGCGGCCGCCACCCGGTCCACGGGGTCTCCGTGCACCTGTCCCTGCTGGACCGTCGGCTGGTCGCCGAGCTCCTCGGCCACGTGGAGGTCGTGATGACCTGGCCCGTCAACGACGTCGTGGCCCTCGACACGGCGATCGGCGTCGGCGCCAACGGGATCATCAGCGACGAGCCCGACGTGCTCGCCGAGCTGATCCGCCGCCGCGTGTGACCTGCACCACGCCCCGCTAGTCTCGACGCGGACGCCCGGACGCAGTCCGGGGTGGCTCTCGAGGAGGAGGCGCGGATGCCGGGATCGCTGCTGGGGAACGTCGTCCCGCGAGTCGAGGACCCCGACCTGCTCCGCGGGCGCAGCACCTTCGTCGACAACCAGCGCGTCGAGGGCACCGCGCACGCCGTCTTCGTGCGCAGCCCGTTCGCGCATGCCCGCGTGACCGGCATCGACACCTCGCTCGCCGAGGCCGCTCCCGGGGTCCTCGCGGTGCACACCGGTGCCACCATCGGGGACCGACCCGTGCCGGCGTTCGCCGACGTGAACAAGGCGGTCACCCGCACCGCGCTGGCGACCGACGAGGTGCGCTACGTCGGTGACCCCGTCGCGCTGGTCGTGGCCGAGACCCGGGCCCAGGCCGTCGACGCGGCGGAGCTCGTCGACGTCGACTACGACGAGCTCCCGGTCGTCGTGGACATGGAGGCGGCACTGGCGCCGGACGCGCCCGTCCAGTTCGCCTCCCTCGGCACCAACGTCGCCGCGAGCCGCGCCGAGCAGGACCCGTCCGACCCCCTCGCCGGCGCCCAGCACGTGGTCCGGCTGCGGGTGGAGAACCAGCGCATCGCCACCGCCCCGATGGAGGGCCACGCGATCCTCGCCCAGCCGACCGACGACGGGCTGACCGTGTGGGTCGCCACCCAGCAGCCCCACCTGTCCCGCGACCTCATCGCCCGGTGGACGGGGCTCGACAAGGCGCAGGTCCGCGTCATCGCCCCCCACGTCGGCGGCGCCTTCGGCGGGAAGGCCGGCATCACCCCCGACCACGCCGCGGTGATCGGCGCCGCGCGGGCACTCGGCCGCCCCGTGAAGTGGACCGAGACCCGCAGCGAGGCGATGCTCTCGATGCACGGCCGCGGCCAGGTGCAGTACGCCGAGCTGGGGCTGGACGGCGAGGGGCGCTTCGTCGGCCTGCGGGTCCGCGTCGTGGGTGACTGCGGGGCGTACGCCGGCTTCGGCGGCGCGCTGGCGCTGGGACCGACGTACATGATGATCCAGGGGCCCTACGAGGTGCCGGAGATCCGCTACGACGCCATCGCCGCACTCACCAACACCGCCCCGGTCGGGGCGTTCCGGGGGGCCGGACGGCCCGAGGCCGCGGCGCTGCTCGAGCGGCTCGTGGACCTGGCGGCCGACGAGCTGGGGCTGGCCCCCGAGGAGATCCGGCGCCGCAACCTGATCGCGCCGGACAAGTTCCCCTACCGGACCCGGACGGGTGTCACCTACGACGTCGCCGACTTCGACCTGCCGCTGCGCGAGGCGCTGCGGATCGCCGACGTCGACGCCGCCCGGGCCGAGCAGCAGCGGCGGCGCGCGGCCGGCGAGGTGCGCCAGCTCGGCATCGGCATCGCGGTCTACGTCGAGATCACCGGGTTCGGCGGCTCGGAGTTCGGGTCGCTGCACGTCCACGAGGACGGCACCGCCACGATCATGGCCGGCACGTCCGGCCACGGGCAGGGCCACGCAACGTCGTTCGCGATGATCGCCGCGGACCGGCTCGGCATCCCGATGGAGGACTTCACCTACGTCCAGTCCGACACCGCACTGGTCCGCTCCGGTGGCGGGACCGGCGGCTCCCGCTCGCTGCAGCTGGGCGGCAACGCGGTGGGCCAGGCGGCCGACGAGGTGCGGGTCAAGGCCCTCGACGTGGCCGCCCGGATGCTCGAGGCCGACCCGGCGGACGTGGTGCTGGAGGACGGCGTGTTCGGGGTCCGCGGCGTCGCCGGCACCGGCGTGCGCTGGGCGGAGCTGGCCGCCTGGGCGCACGAGCACGACGGCGGCCTGGGGTCCGACACCGACTTCACGCAGAAGGGCGCCACGTTCCCCTTCGGGGCGCACGTCTCGATCGTCGAGGTCGACACCGAGACCGGCCTGGTCACGCCCCTGCGGCACGTCGCGGTCGACGACTGCGGCCGGGTGCTCAGCCCGCTGATCGTGGCCGGGCAGCAGCACGGCGGCGCGGTGCAGGGCATCTCCCAGGCGCTGTGGGAGCAGTTCGTCTACGACGAGCACGGCACCCCGCTGACGTCGACGTTCGCCGACTACGCGATGCCGACGACCGCCGACACCATCGCGCTGGAGGTGTCCAACACCGAGACCCCGACGCCGCTCAACCCGCTGGGCGCGAAGGGCATCGGGGAGTCCGCCACGATCGGCTCGACGCCGGCGGTCCAGAACGCGGTGGTCGACGCGCTGCGGCACCTCGGGGTCCGCCACGTCGACATGCCCTGCACCCCGGAGCGCGTGTGGCGCGCCGTCCGCGACGCCGCCGCCGAGGGTGGTCAGCGCCTGTGGCGCGAGCCGCCGGCGGCGTTCGGCGCCCTGTCCCGGGGTGGGGACGCCGACACCCCCGAGGCCGCCGAGATCTGAGCCGACGGGTTCCGGCCCCCCTGAGACCTGGGCCACAGGCCCCCCGCGCGAGCACCGCCCGCGGGCCACCGGGCGTACCCCCGCTCCCTACACTGACCGCGTGTCGAAGCCCGCTCCCGCCGACCCGGCCGTCGCCGTCGACGGGCTGGTCATGAGGTACGGCGACAAGGTCGCCGTGGACGGCCTCTCCCTGGTCGTCGAGCGCGCGACCGTCACCGCGGTCCTCGGCCCCAACGGCGCCGGGAAGACCACCACGCTCGAGACCTGCGAGGGCTACCGCACCCCGCAGCGCGGCCAGGTGCGGGTGCTCGGCCTCGACCCGGTGCGCGACCGGGCCGACCTGCTCCCCCGCATCGGCGTGATGCTCCAGGGCGGCGGCGCGTGGAGCGGCGTGCGCGCCATGGAGATGCTGCGCCACGTCGCGCGGCTGCACGCCCACCCCCTCGACACCGACCTCCTCGCCGAGCGACTCGGGCTCGGTGACTGCGGGCGCACGCCGTACCGCCGCCTCTCGGGCGGCCAGCAGCAGCGCCTCGGCCTCGCCATGGCCGTCGTCGGCCGCCCGGAGATCGCCTTCGTCGACGAGCCCACCGCGGGGATGGACCCGCAGGCGCGGCGCGCCACCTGGGAGCTGCTGGAGGAGCTGCGCGCCGACGGCGTCACGGTCGTGCTCACGACTCACTACATGGACGAGGCCGAACGGCTCGCCGACCGCATCCACATCATCGACCACGGCCGGCTGATCGCGTCCGGCACGCCGTTGGAGCTGACCCGCGGCCGGTCGGACGCGCGCGCTGCGACCATCCGCCTCGTCGTGACCCGCCCCTTCCCGCCCGGCTCCCCGGAGTCGCTGCGCAGCGCGCTCGGCGCGCAGGCCGAAGTGACCCAGCTCGACGAGGTGAGCCTCGTCCTGAGCGGCCCCGCCGACGCTTCCACGCTCGCCAAGGTCTCGGGCTGGTGCGAGGCCAACGACGTGCTGCCGGAGTCCCTGACGCTGGGCCAGCGCAACCTCGAGGACGTCTTCCTCGAGCTGACCGGACGGGAGCTGACCCCATGAGCACCCAGGGCCACGGCACGTTCAGCCCGATGCCCGGCGCGGCGCCGTTCCACCGGATGGTGCGCGCGCAGGCCGCCATGGAGGCGCGCCTGATGCTCCGCAACGGCGAGCAGCTGCTGCTGGCCGTCGTGATCCCGGTCATCGTGCTCGTCGGCGGCGTCGAGGGCGCCCACCGGCTGGGCATCACGTTCTCCCACCCGGCCGTCGACGTCTTCACCCCCGGGGTGCTCGCGCTGGCCGTGATGTCGACGGCGTTCACGTCGCTGGCCATCGCCACCGGCTTCGAGCGCCGCTACGGCGTGATCAAGCGGCTGGGTTCCTCACCGCTCCCCCGGTCCGGCCTGCTGGCCGGCAAGATCGGTGGCCTCCTGGTCGTCGAGGTCCTCCAGGTCGTGGTGATCTCGCTGGTCGCCCTCGCCCTCGGCTGGGACCCAGCCCCGGGCCTGCTGGGTGCGGTGCTCGCGATCGTGCTGGGGACCGCCGCCTTCGCCGCGCTCGGCCTCTTCGTCGCCGGGGTGCTGCGGGCGGAGGCCACCCTGGCGGCCGCCAACCTCGTCTACCTGCTGCTGATGGCCGGCGGCGCGGTCGTGCTGCCCGCCTCGGCGTACGGCGCCTTCGGCTCGTTCGTGCAGTGGCTCCCGTCCGGGGCCCTGGGCGACGCGATGCGCACCGCGCTCATCCACGGCGCCACCGACTGGACCGACCTCGGCGTGCTGCTCGGCTGGACCGTGCTCGGCACCGCCCTGACCGCGAGGACCTTCACGTGGGAGTGACCGCACGCCTGACCCGTCTCGACGAGTGGTTGAAGGGGTGGGGCTGGGCCTCGCTGGTGGCCAACTGCGTGTTGGTCGTCACCGGCGGTGTCGTCCGCCTGACCGGCTCGGGCCTCGGCTGCCCGACCTGGCCGCGCTGCACCGAGGAGTCGTTCACCCCGCACGGCGCCTACAACGTGCACTCGGTGATCGAGTTCGGCAACCGGATGCTCACCTACGTCCTGGTCGTCGTCGCGGTCGCCACCTTCGCCGCCGCGTGGCAGTCGGGGCGCCGCGACCTGCGTCGCATCGCGCTCGTCATGGCGCTGGGCATCCCGGCGCAGGCGGTGATCGGCGGCATCACGGTCCTCACCGACCTCAATCCCTGGATCGTGTCGCTGCACCTGCTCTGCTCGCTGGCGATCATCGGCGCCTCGGTGCTGTTCCTGCAGCGCGTCGACCGGCCCGCCCCCGCCCGGGGCGAGCACGGCCCGTTCACGCCCCTGGCCTGGGCGACGTTCGCCTCCGCCTGGGCGGTGCTGTACGTCGGCACGGTCGTCACCGGCTCCGGCCCGCACGCCGGGGACGCCGACTCGCCCCGCAACGGCCTGGACCCGTTGCAGCTGAGCCAGCTGCACGCCGACGCCGTGTTCCTCTTCGTCGGGCTCACCCTCGGGCTGCTCCTCGCCCTGGTCGCCACCGGGGCCGGCTCCGTGGCCCGGCGGGCGGTGGTGGTGCTGCTGGCGCTCGAGCTCGCCCAGGGGGCCATCGGCTTCGTGCAGTACTTCACCGACCTGCCGATCGTGCTGGTCGGCTTCCACATGCTCGGCGCGGCGCTGATCTCCGCGAGCGTGACCTGGGTGCTGATCCAGGTCCGCGAGCCCGCCTGACCCTCCCGGGGCGCAGCCGGGCGGCTCCGGCCCCTCAGCGAGCTGGACGGGGTCGTCAACGAGCTGGACGCCCGGGGGCCGGGGCGAGATCCGCCCCGGCCACCACGGGCGATGAATGACGACGGTCGCCTGCACCCCCGTGAACAGGATCGACCGTCGTCATACGTGTAGACGCGACGAGTCGCAGAAGGGTTGCACCCGGATCCGACTTTTTTCCGGGAATTTCCCGGGAGCCCGGTTCAGCGGGTGAGCAGCGGGTCCAGCGCGACCGCGACGAACAGCAGCGAGAGGTAGAGGTTCGAGGAGTGGAACAGCCGCATCGGCTGGATCACGCTGAGGTCCTCGGTGCCCCGCGTGCGGGCCCACATCCGGTGCGCCTCGAGCAGGAACACGGCCCCCAGGACCGCCGCGGCCACCGGGTAGACCGGGCCGGTGCCGGCGACCGGCCACAGCAGCAGCGAGGTCGCCACCATCACCCAGCTGTAGACCACGACCTGCTTGCCCACCTCCCGGGCGGGCGCGACGACGGGCAGCATCGGCACGTCGACGTTCGCGTAGTCCTCGCGGTAGCGCAGGGCGAGCGCCCAGGTGTGCGGCGGGGTCCAGAAGAACACCACCGCGAACAGCACGACCGGCACCCACGAGAGCTCGCCGGTGACGGCCGTCCAACCGATCAGAGCCGGGAAGCACCCGGCGAGACCGCCCCAGACGATGTTCTGGGTGGTGCGCCGCTTGAGCACCATCGTGTAGCCGAAGACGTAGAACGCGTTGGCCGCGACCGAGAGGACCGCGGAGAGCGGGTTCACCCACGCCCACAGGATCGCGGTCGACAGGATCCCGAGCACGAAGCCGAAGACGAGCGCCGCCCGCGGCGAGACGATGTGGCGCGGCAGCGCGCGGCGTCTGGTCCGGCGCATCTGCTCGTCGATGTCACGGTCGTAGACGCAGTTGAACACCGAGGCGGAGCCGGCCGAGAAGGTGCCGCCGACGACAGTGGCCACCACCAGGCCCAGCGGGGGGATGCCGCGCGCCGCGAAGAACATGACGGGGACGGTGGTGAGCAGCAGCAGCTCGATCACGCGGGGCTTGGTGAGCCCGACGTACGCCGCGACGACGTCACGCACCGTCGCCGGGGTCGTGTCCTGCCGCGGGGCAGCAGCGGTCGACTGGCCGACGTAGGTCACGGGGTTCCTCGGGTGGGGCGGGTCACCATGAGCAGGTGCTTGCTGGGTTCGATCCTATCGCGCCGACTGAGTAGGCTCGGCCCTGCCTGAGTACCCGCGCCTGTGACGTTGGCCCCGTTCGTGGTCAGCAGGCGCAGTCACCGAGAGGAACCCCGTGAGCAGAGCCGCTGGACTGGACTGGACCGACGTCGACCAGAAGGCGGTGGACACCGCGCGGGTCCTCGCGATGGACGCGGTGCAGAAGGTCGGCAACGGCCACCCCGGCACGGCCATGAGCCTGGCCCCGGCCGCCTACCTGCTCTTCCAGAAGGTCATGCGGCACAACCCCGCCGACCCCCACTGGCCCGGGCGCGACCGCTTCGTCCTCTCCTGCGGCCACAGCTCCATCACGCTCTACACGCAGCTGTTCCTCGGCGGCTGGGGACTCGAGATCGAGGACCTCAAGTCGCTGCGCACCTGGGGCAGCAAGACCCCGGGCCACCCCGAGTTCGGCCACACCGCCGGCGTCGAGACGACCACCGGCCCGCTGGGCCAGGGCGTCGCCAACGCGGTCGGCATGGCGATGGCCGCCCGTCGCGAGCGCGGACTGCTCGACCCGAACGCCGCCGAGGGCGAGTCGCCCTTCGACCACCACGTCTACGCCCTGTGCAGCGACGGTGACCTCGAGGAGGGCGTGAGCGCCGAGGCATCCTCGCTCGCCGGCACGCAGAAGCTCGGCAACCTCACGGTCATCTACGACGCCAACCGCATCTCGATCGAGGGCGACACCGACGTCGCGTTCACCGAGGACGTCGCCAAGCGCTACGAGGCGTACGGCTGGCACGTCCAGACCGTCGACTGGACCAACGACGGCACCCGCTACGCCGAGGACGTCCCGGCGCTGCACGACGCCATCCGCAAGGCCGAGGCCGTCACCGACCGGCCCAGCTTCATCGTGCTCCGCACGATCATCGCCTGGCCCGCACCCAACGCGCAGAACACCGGCGCCGCGCACGGCTCCGCGCTGGGCGAGGAGGAGGTCGCGGCCACCAAGAAGGTGCTCGGGTTCGACCCGGAGCTGACCTTCGAGGTCCCCGACGACGTCATCAAGCACACCCGCCTCGCCGTCGACCGCGGCAAGCAGGCCCAGGCCGAGTGGGCCGACTCGTTCGCGCACTGGAAGACCAAGCCGTCGGCCGACGTGGCGCTCTTCGAACGGCTCCAGACGCGCACCCTCCCCGAGGACTGGGCGGACGACCTGCCGACGTTCGAGGCGGACCCCAAGGGCGTCGCCACCCGCAAGGCCTCGGGCGCCGTGATCAACGCGATCGCCGGCCGCGTGCCCGAGCTCTGGGGCGGCTCGGCCGACCTGGCGGAGTCCAACAACACCACGATCAAGGACGCCAAGTCGTTCCTGCCCAAGGACCGCTCGACCGACGAGTGGTCCGGCGACCCGCTGGCCGGTCGCGTGCTGCACTTCGGCATCCGCGAGCACGCCATGGGCGCGATCATGAACGGCATCGCCCTGCACGGCGGCACCCGCGTCTTCGGCGGCACCTTCCTGACCTTCTCCGACTACATGCGTGGCGCGGTCCGCCTCGCGGCGCTGATGGGCCTGCCCGTCACCTACGTGTGGACCCACGACTCCATCGGTCTCGGCGAGGACGGGCCGACGCACCAGCCGATCGAGCACCTCGCTGCGCTGCGTGCGATCCCGGGCCTCGACATCGTCCGGCCGGCCGACGCCAACGAGACCGTGGCCGCCTGGAAGGCCGTGCTCCAGCGCACCGACCGCCCGGCCGGCATCGCCCTGACCCGTCAGAACGTCCCGGTCTTCCCGCGCGGCGAGCAGGGCTACAGCGACACCTCCAACGTCCACCGCGGTGGCTACGTCCTGCTCGACACCGACGGCGGGCTGCCCGACGTCGTGCTCGTGGCCACCGGCTCCGAGGTGCAGGTCGCGGTCGCGGCCCGCGAGCTGCTCGCCCAGGACGGCATCCGCGCCCGCGTGGTGTCGATGCCGTGCCGCGAGTGGTTCGACGAGCAGGAGCCGGCGTACCGCGAGACCGTCATCCCGCCGACCGTGAAGGCCCGCGTCTCGGTGGAGGCCGGCGTCGCCCAGGGGTGGCGCGAGATCGTCGGCGACCACGGCCGGATCGTGTCCATCGACACCTACGGCGCGTCCGCGGACTACGCGCGGATCTACCAGGAGTACGGCATCACCGGCGAGGCCGTCGCCGACGCCGCCCGCGACAGCATCCGGGTCAGCAGCTGACCCCTGCGTGGCCACCACGGCACGGGGTACTGAGACCACATCGAACTGCAGGAGGAACCATGGGTGAACGTCTGAAGGCTCTCGCCGACGCCGGAGTGTCGATCTGGCTCGACGACCTCTCGCGGGAGCGGATCGAGACCGGCAACCTCGCCGAGCTCGTCAAGGAGAAGTCCGTGGTCGGAGTGACCACGAACCCCACCATCTTCGCCGCCGCGATCGCCGACGGCGAGCGGTACGACGACCAGGTCGGTCGCCTCGTCGAGCAGGGCGAGAACGTCGACCGGGTGGTCTTCGAGCTCACCACGGAGGACGTCCGCAACGCCTGCGAGATCATGACGCCGGTCTTCGAGGAGACCCCCGCCGACGGGCGGGTGTCGATCGAGGTCGAGCCCGACCTCGCCAACGACACCGAGGGCACCATCGCCTCGGCCCGGGCGCTGTGGAGCGCGGTCGACCGGCCCAACGCCCTGATCAAGATCCCCGCCACCAAGGAGGGTCTGCCGGCCATCACCGCGGCGATCGCGGAGGGCATCAGCGTCAACGTGACGCTGATCTTCGGCATCGAGCGCTACCGCGAGGTCATGGACGCCTACCTGACCGGGCTCGAGCAGGCGCGCGACGCCGGCCTCGACCTCGGTCGGATCCACTCGGTCGCGTCGTTCTTCGTGTCCCGCGTGGACACCGAGGTAGACAAGCGGCTCGAGGCGATCGGCACCGACGAGGCGCTCGCGCTGCGCGGCAAGGCCGCCGTCGCCAACGCGCGGCTCGCGTACGCGGCGTTCGAAGAGGTCGTCGCGTCCGACCGCTGGAAGGTGCTGGCCGACGCCGGGGCCAACCCGCAGCGTCCGCTCTGGGCGTCGACGGGCGTGAAGAACGAGGACTACTCAGACACGCTCTACGTCACCGACCTCGTCGTCGCCGGCACCGTCAACACGATGCCGGAGAAGACCATGGAGGCCTTCGACGACCACGGCGAGCTGCGCGGGGACACGGTCACCGGCACCGGGGCCGAGGCCCAGGAGGTCTTCGACCGGCTGGCCGCGGTCGGCATCGACTTCGACGACGTGCTGCTGGCCCTCGAGGCCGAGGGCGTCGACAAGTTCAAGAAGTCCTGGACCGAGCTGGTCGAGACGGTGACCGGCCAGATGCAGAAGGCAGGACAGGGCCAGGCATGAGCCAGACAGCTTGGAACACCGTGAAGGGAGAGGGGACCGGAGCGGCGTTCGAGCTGTTCTTCGGCTACCCCGACGAGGCGGCCTTCGCCGGCACCGTCGACCGGCTGGTCGCCGACAAGGTGGCCAGCGGGATCGCGGCGCAGGACCCCACGCTGTGGGGTCCTGCCGCCGAGGAGGAGTCCGCGAAGCGACTCTCGTGGGTCGGGCTCTCGCAGGCCTCGCGGTCCCTCGTCTCCGACATCGCCGAGCTCGAGGTCGAGCTGCGCCAGCGTGGGCTGACCAGGGTCGTGCTGTGCGGCATGGGCGGGTCGTCGCTGGCGCCCGAGGTCATCTGCGCCGCCGACGGCGTCGACCTCGACGTCCTCGACTCCTCCGACCCTGACTTCGTCCGCAGGGCGCTCGAGGACCGGCTGGACGAGACCGTGGTGGTCGTCTCGAGCAAGTCCGGCGGCACCGTCGAGACCGACAGCCAGAAGCGCGCCTTCGAGAAGGCCTTCACCGACGCGGGGATCGAGCCCACCGCGCGCATCGTGGTCGTCACCGACCCCGGCTCGCCGCTCGAGAAGTCCGCCCGCGAGGCCGGCTACCGCGTCTTCCTGGCCGACCCGGGCGTCGGCGGGCGCTACTCCGCGCTCACGGCGTTCGGCCTGGTCCCCAGCGGGCTGGCCGGCGCCAACATCGCCACCCTCCTCGACGAGGCCGAGGCGATCCGTCCCGTCCTCGAGACCGACTCGGTCGACAACCCCGGCCTGCGCCTGGGTGCGCTGCTCGGCGCCGCCAACCTGGCCGGCTCGGACAAGCTGGTGCTGGCCAGCGCCGGGGCGGCGTTCGCCGGCCTCGGCGACTGGGCCGAGCAGCTGATCGCCGAGTCCACCGGCAAGGACGGCAAGGGGATCCTGCCGGTGGTCGTCGACGCGCTCGACTCCCCCAACTTCTCCCCCAGCACGCCCGACGAGGTGCTGGGGACCTTCGGACCCCACTTCGCGTTCGGTCCCGACCTCCGGCCCGCGTCCGGTTGGGGCGTGCACGTGGACGCCCCCCTGGGCGCCCAGCTGCTGCTGTGGGAGTACGCCACCGCGGTCGCGGGCCGCGTCATCGGCATCAGCCCCTTCGACCAGCCCGACGTGGAGAGCGCCAAGGCCGCGGCCCGGGAGATGCTCGACGGTGGCGGCACCACGCCGACGCCGCTGTTCGTCGAGGGTCCGGTGACCGTCTACGCGTCCGAGGGGTGGTTGCCCGAAGGCACCTCCACGGTCGCCGACGCGGTGAGCGCCCTGCTCGGGACGCTCGACCAGGAGCACGGCTACGTGTCGGTGCAGGCCTACCTCGATCGGCACCGCGACGCCGCGCTCGCCTCGGTCCGCGACGGCCTCGCCGTACGCACCGGGCGGCCGGTGACCTTCGGGTGGGGTCCCCGGTTCCTGCACTCCACCGGGCAGTACCACAAGGGCGGCCCGGCCACCGGCGTCTACCTCCAGGTCACCGGCCAGCCCGAGGCCGACCTGGCGGTCCCGGACCGGCCTTTCACGTTCCACGAGTTCCTCACCGCCCAGGCCGTCGGCGACGGCCAGGTGCTCGCCCAGAAGGGGCGCCCGGTGCTGCGGCTGCACGTCAGCAGCCCCGCCGACCTCGACGTCGTACGAGAGGCTCTTGCGTGACCTACACCAACCCGCTGCGCGACCCGCAGGACCGGCGGCTGCCGCGCATCGCCGGCCCCTGCGGCATGGTGCTCTTCGGCGTCACCGGCGACCTGTCGCGCAAGAAGGTCATGCCGGCGATCTACGACCTCGCCAACCGGGGCCTGCTGCCCCCGGGCTTCAGCCTCGTCGGCTTCGCCCGACGCGACTGGGCCAACCAGGACTTCGCGCAGATCGTCCACGACTCGGTGAAGGCGCACGCGCGCACCGAGTTCCGCGAGGAGGTCTGGCAGCAGCTCGCCGAGGGCTTCCGCTTCGTCCCGGGCAACTTCGACGACGACGCGGCCTTCGACCGGCTGCGCCGCACCATCGAGGAGCTCGACGAGGAGCGCGGCACCGGCGGCAACCACGCGTTCTACCTCGCCATCCCGCCGTCGTTCTTCGGCGACGTCGTGGGCCAGCTGCAGGAGCACGGGCTGGCCGAGCAGAAGGGCGACACCTGGCGACGGGTGGTCGTCGAGAAGCCGTTCGGCCACGACCTGGAGTCGGCGCGCGAGCTGAACAGCATCCTCGACGGCGTCTTCCCGCCGGGCTCGATCTTCCGGATCGACCACTACCTCGGCAAGGAGACGGTCCAGAACATCCTGGCGATGCGCTTCGCCAACGAGCTGTTCGAGCCGATCTGGAACAACAACTACGTCGACCACGTGCAGATCACCATGGCCGAGGACATCGGCATCGGAGGCCGGGCCGGCTACTACGACGGCATCGGTGCCGCCCGCGACGTCATCCAGAACCACCTGCTCCAGCTGATGTGTCTCGTCGCGATGGAGGAGCCCACGTCGTTCGACGCGGAGAGCCTGCGCATCGAGAAGCAGAAGGTCCTCTCCAGCGTGGTGCTGCCCCACCGCCTCGACCTCACCACCGCCCGCGGTCAGTACGCCGCGGGCTGGGCGGGCGGCGAGAAGGTGGCCGGCTTCCTCGACGAGGAGGGGATCAAGAAGACCTCCACCACCGAGACCTACGCCGCGGTGACCCTGGGTGTGGACACTCGCCGTTGGGCGGGCGTCCCGTTCTACCTGCGCACCGGCAAGCGGCTGGGCCGCCGGGTCACCGAGGTCGCGATCGTGTTCAAGCGGGCCCCGCACCTGCCGTTCGCGGCCTCCTCGACCGAGGAGCTCACCCAGAACGCGCTCGTGATCCGGGTCCAGCCCGACGAGGGCATGACGATCCGGTTCGGGTCGAAGGTTCCGGGCACCGCGATGGAGATCCGCGACGTCAACATGGACTTCGTCTACGGCGGCTCGTTCACCGAGGCGAGCCCGGAGGCCTACGAGCGCCTGATCCTCGACGTCCTGCTCGGCGACCCGCCGCTCTTCCCCCGCCACGAGGAGGTCGAGCTGTCCTGGAAGATCCTGGACCCGATCCTCGAGCACTGGGCGAAGAAGGGGAAGCCGGAGCCGTACGCCTCCGGTACCTGGGGTCCGCCGTCGGCGGACAAGATGCTGGCCCGTGACGGACGAGTCTGGAGGCGACCCTGACGATGATCGAGCTCACCGACACCAACTCCGCCCAGATCGCCGCGGAGCTGATCCGCGCCCGCACCCGCGCCGGCAGCCCGGCCATGGGCATGGTGATGACGCTGGTCATCGTCGCCGACGAGGACGACGCCGAGAGCGCCATGACGGCGGCCCGCGCCGCCTCCCACGAGCACCCCGCCCGCGTCCTCGGCGTGATCCTCGGCGACGGTCGCGGCAACGCGATGGTCAACGCCCAGGTCGGCACCGGCAACGGCTGGACGGGCGAGACCGCGCTGATCCGGCTCAAGGGCGAGGTCGTCAAGCACCCCGAGTCGGTGGTGCTGCCGCTGCTGCTGCCCGACTCCCCCGTCGCGGTCTGGTGGCCCTCGCACCCGCCGCAGGACCCCGCCGCCGACCCCCTCGGGGCGCTGGCGCAGCGCCGGATCACCGACGCGGCCGCCGCCCAGCGTGGCCGGGCGCAGGCGATCCACCACCAGTGCGCGGTCTACGCCAAGGGCAACACCGACCTGGCCTGGACCCGCATCACGCCCTGGCGGGCACTCCTCGCGGCGTCCCTGGACCAGCACCAGCTGAAGGTCACCTCGGCATCGGTGACCTCGGAGCGGATCAGCCCGAGCGCCGACCTGCTGGCCGCGTGGCTGCGCGACCGGTTGAAGGTCGACGTGGAGCGCTCCGTCTCCGACGGCCCGGGGATCACCGAGGTCGTCCTCGAGACCAAGGAGGGTCCGATCAGGATCTCCCGCCCGGACGGCAAGCTGGCCACCTTCACCTCCCCCGGCCGCCCGGACCGCCCGATCGCGCTCAAGCGCCGCGAGCTCCCAGAGCTGCTCGCCGAGGAGCTGCGCCGCCTCGACGAGGACGACGTGTACGCCGCGACCGCGCGCCGCCTCGCGAAGATGCGGGTGAAGTGATGAGCAGCCCCCGCATCGAGGTGCACGAGGACGCCACCGCCCTGGCGACCTCGGTCGCCGGCGAGCTGCTCTCCCGCCTCGCCGATGCCCAGGCGGCCGGGCACGTCCCGCAGGTCGCGCTGACCGGCGGCACCATCGCCGACGCCATCCACCGGGAGCTGGCGCGCCTCTCCCCCGGCTCCGAGGTCGACTGGTCCCGGGTCGTGGTCTGGTGGGGTGACGAGCGCTTCGTGGCGCCCGACGACCCCGGGCGCAACGCCGGGCAGGCCCGCTCGGCCCTCCTCGACGCCATCGGGGTCGACCCCGCCAACGTGCACGAGATGCCCTCCACGGCCGATGCCCCCGACGTGGACGCCGCCGCGGCGGCGTACTCCGACACGCTGCGCGAGCACGGCAGCGGGCAGTTCGACGTGGTGATGCTGGGCGTCGGTCCCGACGGCCACGTGGCGTCGCTGTTCCCCGGCAACGCCGCGCTCGACGTCGAGGACCGGATCGCCGTGGGCGTCACCGACTCCCCCAAGCCCCCGCCGCAACGGGTCAGCCTGACCTTTCCCGCCCTGAACCGCTCACGCTCGGTCTGGTTCCTGGTCAGCGGAGACGCCAAGGCGGCCGCCGTGGCCCAGGCGCTGGGGGGCGCGGACGTCCACGACATCCCCGCCGCCGGCGTCACCGGCTCGGACGAGACCATCTGGTTCCTCGACCGCGCCTCGGCCTCCGCGTTGTAGAAGGTCGAGTCGGCGCAAGCTCGCCCCAAAACAGGCTCGAGTCGGCGCAAGCTCGCCCCAAAACAGGCTCGAGTCGGCGCAAGCTCGCCCCAAAACAGGCTCGAGTCGGCGCAAGCTCGCCGCGCCGACGCGTTTTCCACAGGTTCGGATCTGGTGGTGTGGCACCGGGGCGGATCGGGACAGGCTCGTGGCATGGACATCCACAGATTTCTCGGGCAGCCCTTCCTCGACGACTCCTTCCCGCTTCCGCTGGACGCGCCGTTCACCACGCGCCAGGCGAGACGGGAGGGAGTCGTCCGCGACAACCTCACCAGGCTCTGCAAGGAAGGGCTCCTGCGCCGCGTCCTCCAGGGCGTGTACGTCGCGACCCAGGCCGGCGACTCCATCCCGCTCCGGGCCCAGGCGCTCGGCCTCGTCGTACCGGAGGACTCCGTGATCTGCGACCGGCACGCCGGTTGGCTGCACGGCGCGACGATGGTGCTCAGACCGAACGAACACCTCGAGCTGATGCCGATCTCGGTGTTCCGTCCCTCCGGGAACGGACGGCTGAGGAACGGCCTGGCCGCGAGCGGCGAGCGCAACCTGACGGCCGAGGACGTGGTCGAGCTCCACGGGCTGCGGGTGACGACTCCGCTGCGCACCGCGTGGGACCTCGGCCGGGTCCGCTGGCCCGAGCCGGCGATCAGCGCGCTGGACGCGATGCTGCGGCTCAATCTCTTCACCCACGAGGAGCTGCTCGCTGACGTCGAACGCTTCCGTCGCATGCGGTGGGTCACCACCCTGCGTGCGATGGCGCCACTGGCGGACGGTCGCTCGGAGTCCCCCGGGGAGTCGATCCTCCGGCTGCGCTGGCTCGGGTGCCTGCTCGCGACGCCGATACCGCAGTACGAGATCTTCCGCGGCGGGCGGCTCCTGGCGCGGCTCGACCTGGCCTGCCCCGAGCTGCACTACGGCGCGGAGTACGACGGCGAGGAGTGGCACAGCTCGCCGGAGCAACAGGCTCACGACCGGACTCGACGTGCTGAGGTGAGCGCCGAGGACTGGTTGGTGCAGCCCTTCACGAGCAGCAACCTCTTCGGCCGCGACCAGAACTGCGAGGAGCTGCTGATCACGGGCGCCCGCGAGGCGCGCCGACGCTTCGGACGACGTATCGCCTGACGAGCTTGCGCCGACTCAACATGTTTCCGCGCGGCGTTTGCGCCGAGTCGACGTGTCTCCGCGCGGCGTTTGCGCCGACTCGACGTGTTTCCGCGCGGCGTTTGCGCCGAGTCGACGTGTTTCCGCGCGGCGTTTGTGCCGAGTCGACCTGTTTCAGCCCGGCGTTTGCGCCGACTCGACTAGAAGATGAGGTCGCCGGACTTGCGGCGCGAGCGCAGCAGGGCGAGGGCCTCGTCGAGGATGTCGGCGGCCTCCTGGTCGGAGCGGCGCTCCTTCACGTAGGCCAGGTGGGTCTTGTACGGCTCGATCTTCGGAGCCGGCGGCGCGTTCTCGGCGTCACGACCGGCCGGGAGCCCGCACTTGGGGCAGTCCCAGGAGTCCGGCACCTGCGCCTCGACCGAGAAGGTCACGACCGAACGGTGCTCGTGCGAGCAGAAGTAGGTGACGGCCTGGCGCGGGGCGGACTCGCCGCGCTCCGCCTCACCCATCGGGCCGGCCCCCACCCGGCTACCGCGAATAGCGTTTCCTCCACCAGCCACGGAAGGTTCCCTTTCTCAGTTCTGGTAGGCCAGGAGCAGGCCCAGGGCAATCACGCAGGCGAACCAGATCACACCGATGCCGACCGTGAGCCGGTCGAGGTTGCGCTCGGCCACCGAGGAACCGCCGAGCGAGCTGGAGACACCGCCGCCGAACATGTCCGAGAGACCACCGCCGCGACCCTTGTGGAGCAGGACCAGGAGGATCATCAGGGCGCTCGACGCGAGGAGCACGATGGTGAAGAGGAGAGTCACAGGAGAAATCCTACGTCACGCGTCGGCGGTCAGAGGACCGGCATGTCGTAGAACCTGCAGATGCCGCCGAACTCGTCGGCCTGCAGGCTCGCACCGCCGACCAGGCACCCGTCCACGTCGTCCTTGGCCATGATCCCGGCGACGTTCGCGGCCTTGACCGAGCCGCCGTACAGGATGCGTACGCCGTCGGCTGCGGCGTCCCCGTGGACCTCACGGATCCGGCCGCGGATCGCCGCGCAGACCTCCTGGGCGTCCTCGGGCGTGGCCACCTCGCCGGTGCCGATCGCCCAGACCGGCTCGTAGGCCACGACGAGGCCGGCGACCTGCTCGGCGGTGAAGCCGGCCAGGCTGCCGTCCACCTGCGCCAGGGTGTACGGCACGTGCTCTCCGGCCTGGCGGACCTCCAGCCCCTCACCGACGCACACGATCGGCGTCATCGACGCCGCGAGCGCCTTGTGCGCCTTGGCGTTGACGAGCTCGTCGGACTCCGCGTGGTACTCGCGCCGCTCGGAGTGCCCCACGACGACGTACGAGCAGCCCAGCTTGGCGAGCATCCCCGCGGAGATCTCACCGGTGTAGGCGCCCGAGTCGTGGCTGGAGACGTCCTGGGCGGCGTACCGCACCGAGAGCCGGTCGCCGTCGACGAGCGTCTGGACCGAGCGCAGGTCGGTGAACGGCGGCACCACGACCACCTCGACCCTGCCGAAGTCGTGCTTCTTGTCGGCCAGGGTCCAGGCGAGCTTCTGGACCAGCACCACCGCTTCCTGGTGGTTGAGGTTCATCTTCCAGTTCCCCGCCATCAGGGGGGTGCGGGTAGCCACGTCAGTGGATCCTTTCGGGGTGCTTGGTCTCGACAGGCTCGACCAACGGGGTGAGGTCAGTCCTCCAGGACCTTGATGCCGGGCAGCTCCTTGCCCTCGAGGTACTCGAGGCTGGCGCCACCACCGGTGGAGATGTGGCCGAAGGCCGACTCGTCGAAGCCGAGCGTGCGGACCGCCGCCGCGGAGTCACCGCCGCCGACGACCGAGAGGCCGTCCACCGTGGTGAGCGCCTCGGCGACCGCGCGGGTTCCGTCGGCGAAGGCGCCGACCTCGAACACGCCCATCGGCCCGTTCCAGAACACCGTCCGGGCATCGGCCAGGGCAGCGGCGAACGCGGCGGCCGACTCCGGGCCGATGTCGAGCCCGAGGGCATCGGACGGGATCTCCGAGGAGGGTACGACGCGGGGCTGCGGCTCGCGGTCGCCGGAGGGGAACTCCGTGTCGACCACGATGTCGGTCGGCAGCAGGATCTCGACCCCCGACTCCCGGGCCCGGTCCAGGTAGGACCGGCAGGTGTCGAGCTGGTCGTCCTCGAGCAGGCTCTTGCCGACCTCGTGGCCCTGGGCCTTGAGGAAGGTGAAGACCATGCCGCCGCCGATCAGCAGCTTGTCGGCCTTGCCGAGCAGGTTGTCGATGACGCCGAGCTTGTCGGAGACCTTCGAACCGCCCAGCACGACCACGTAGGGCCGCTCGGGGGTCTCGGTGAGCCGGCGCAGCACGTCGATCTCGGTCGCCACCAGGTCGCCCATCGCGTGCGGGAGCCGCTGGGCGACGTCGTACACGGAGGCCTGCTTGCGGTGCACGACGCCGAACCCGTCGGAGACGAAGGCGTCCGCGAGCGAGGCCAGCCGGTCGGCGAACGCGCCGCGCTCGGCGTCGTCCTTGCTGGTCTCACCGGCGTTGAAGCGGACGTTCTCGAGCACCGCCACCTGGCCGTCCTGCAGCCCGTCGACGGTCTGCTTCGCACTGTCGCCGACGGTGTCGGACGCGAAGGCCACCTCGGCGCCCAGCAGCTCGCCGAGACGGGCCGCGACGGGGGCGAGGGAGTACTTCGGGTCCGGCTCGCCCTTCGGACGGCCCAGGTGAGCGGTCACCACCACCCGCGCGCCGGCGTCGGCCAGCGCGCGGATGGTGGGGACGCTGGCGCGGATGCGGCCGTCGTCGGTGATGGTCGTGCCGTCCAGCGGGACGTTGAGGTCGGAGCGGACCAGGACCCGCTTGCCCCTCAGGTCACCCAGGGAGTCGATGCCGCTCATGCGTCAGAGGGTCTCGCCGACGTAGGAGATCAGGTCCGCGAGGCGGTTGGAGTAGCCCCACTCGTTGTCGTACCAGCCGACGACCTTGACCTGGTTGCCGATGACCTTGGTCAGCGGCGCGTCGAAGATGCACGACGCGGGGTCGGTCACGATGTCGGAGGACACCAGCGGGTCGGTGGAGTACTTCAGGAAGCGGCCGTCGGCGGCCTTCTCCACGGCGGCGTTGACCTCCTCGACCGTGGTCTCGCGGCCGGCCTCGAAGGTGAGGTCGGTGGCGGAGCCGGTCGGCACGGGCACACGCAGGGCGTAGCCGTCGAGCTTGCCCTTGAGCTCGGGCAGCACCAGCCCGATCGCCTTGGCGGCACCGGTCGACGTCGGGACGACGTTGATCGCGGCGGCACGCGCGCGGCGCAGGTCCTTGTGGATGTTGTCCTGGAGGTTCTGGTCGGCGGTGTACGCGTGCACCGTCGTCATCAGGCCCTTGACGATGCCGAACTCGTCGTTGAGCGCCTTGGCCATCGGCGCCAGGCAGTTGGTGGTGCACGAGGCGTTGGAGATGACGGTGTGCTTGGCCGGGTCGTAGTCGGTGTGGTTGACACCCATGACCACGGTGATGTCCTCGTTGGACGCGGGCGCGGAGATGATGACCTTCTTGGCGCCGGCGTCGACGTGGGCCTTCGCCTTGGTCGCGTCGGTGAAGAAGCCGGTGGACTCGACGACGACGTCGACACCCAGGTCGCCCCACTTGAGGTTCGCGGGGTCGCGCTCCGCGAAGGTCTTGATCACCTGGTCGCCGACCCGGATCTCGTCGGCCGTGGCGGTGACCTCGGCGTCGAGGCGGCCCAGGATCGAGTCGAACTTGAGCAGCGGGGCCAGGGACTTGTTGTCGGTCAGGTCGTTGACGCCGACGATCTCGATGTCGAGGCCCGACGCGCGCACGGCGCGGAAGAAGTTGCGGCCGATCCGGCCGAAGCCGTTGATGCCTACACGAACGGTCACTGCGAATGCTCCTTGCGGTGAGCTGAGCTGGCGGTGCGGTCCCCCGGTGGTGCCGGGTGCCGCGTCGCCCCGACCCTATCGCTAGGTGCGACGGCCGCCACTTCGCGTATCGGTGTACGTGCCGGTAACAGGCACGTCTCCCCGAAAGGGGGGACTCAGGCCTCGTCGGCGAGCATCTCCGCGGTGAGCGAGGCCTCGGTGTCGGGGATGCCCAGCTCCTCGGCGCGCTTGTCGGCCATGGCCAGCAGGCGGCGGATCCGGCCGGCGATCGCGTCCTTGGTCAGGATCGGGTCGTGCAGCTGCCCCAGCTCCTCGAGCGAGGCCTGCTTGTGCTCGAGCCGGAGGTGGCCGGCGAGCCGCAGGTGGTCGGGGATCTCCTCGCCCAGGATCTCCAGGGCGCGCTCGACGCGGGCGCCCGCGGCGACCGCTGCGCGGGCGGAGCGCCGCAGGTTGGCGTCGTCGAAGTTCGCGAGCCGGTTGGCCGTGGCCCTGACCTCGCGGCGCATCCGGCGCTCCTCCCAGGCCATCAGCGACTCGTGGGCGCCCAGCCGGGTGAGCAGCTGGCCGATGGCGTCACCGTCGCGGATCACCACGCGGTCGACGCCGCGCACCTCGCGGGCCTTGGCCTGGATGCCGAGGCGACGGGCGACGCCGACCAGGGCGAGCGCGGCCTCGGGACCGGGGCAGGTGACCTCGAGGGCCGAGGAGCGCCCGGGCTCGGTCAGCGAGCCGTGGGCCAGGAACGCACCGCGCCACGCGGCGACGGCGTCACAGCCACCGCCCGAGACCACGGCCGGGGGCAGGCCCCGGACCGGCCGGCCGCGCTGGTCGAGCAGGCCGGTCTGGCGGGCCAGGGCCTCGCCGTCCTTGACGATGCGGACGATGTAGCGGCTGCCCTTGCGGATGCCGTTGCCCTGGACCATCACCACGTCGGACTGGTGGCCGTAGACCTCGGCGATGTCCTTGCGCAGCCGGCGCGCGGCGGCGCCGGTGTCGAGC
Organism: Nocardioides sp. GCM10023255; assembly: GCF_042653125.1. NCBI lineage: Bacteria > Bacillati > Actinomycetota > Actinomycetes > Propionibacteriales > Nocardioidaceae > Nocardioides > Nocardioides sp. GCM10023255. Next base: position 309,999 of record NZ_JBHSHU010000005.1, on the reverse strand, counting down.
TCGGCCTCGACCACGATCCGGCCGCTGACGATGTGCAGCCCACCGGCGAAGCGCAGCATCGAGGCCACCTCGGCCTTGCGACAGCAGGTCTTCGTGATCTGGGTGCTCGACAGCTCCGCCTTCACCTGTGCCGTCATCGCCATGCCGGAATCCTTACACGCTCGTCAATCACCGTCGAAACCCTCGCCCGCCCTGCCACCCGGGTCACACGGAGGACATGATCCGTTCGTACGCAGCGGCCAGCCGCCGCGGGTCGTGGCGCGGCGACCCGTCGTCCATCGCCACGTCCTCGACGACCAGTTCGGCGCCGTACGACGCCACCGCGTCGGCCAGCCCGGCGAGCTCGTCACTGCTCCGTGCATCGGCGAGCACCGTGTGGATCTTGAGGTCCGGTGCGTGCTCGAACAGCACGGCGAGGTGGTCGGCGGGGCCGAAGCCGTGGGTCTCCCCCGCCTGCTCGGCGAGGTTGAGCACGACCACGATCCGGGCGTCGGTGTCGATGAGGGCCTCCCGCAGCTCGGGGACCATCAGGTGCGGGATCACCGAGGTGAACCACGAGCCGGGACCCAGCACCACCCAGTCGGCCTCCCGCACCGCGGCGACCGCCTCGGGGCAGGCGACCGGCTCGGGCTCGAGGCGGATCGCGACGATGTCGCCGTCGGTCGTGGCGACCTCGACCTGGCCGCGCACGGTCGTGAGGGCCGCCGGGTCGTCCGCGACGAGCCCCCGCACCTCGGCGGCGATGTCGAGCGGCGTCAACGCCATCGGCAGCACCCGCCCCGCGGCACCGAGGAGCCTCCCGACCCAGTCGAGCGCCTGCACGTGGTCGCCGAGCTGCTCCCAGAGGCTGACGATCAGCAGGTTGCCGACCACGTGCCCGCGCATCTGGCCGTCGCCGGCGAAGCGGTGCTGGAGCACCTCCGCCCAGGTCGCGCCCCAGTCGTCGGTGCCGCAGAGGGCCGCGAGCGCCATCCGCAGGTCGCCCGGCGGGAGCACCCCGAACTCGCCACGCAGCCGGCCCGAGGACCCCCCGTTGTCGGCCACGGTCACGACCGCGGTGAGGTCGTCGACCACGAGCTCGTCGACGAGCAGGCGCAGCGCCTGGAGCGACGCGTGCAGGCCGTGACCACCTCCGAGCGCGACGGCCGACTGGGCGCGGGCCGTCGTCACTCGCGCCCCAGGTCGCGGTGCGTGGCGCGGACGGCGTACCCCTGCTCCTGCAACCGGCGGGCGATCTCCTCGGTCATCGCCACGCTGCGGTGCTTGCCGCCGGTGCAGCCCACGGCGATCGTCATGAACCGCTTGCCCTCGCGCAGGTAGCCCTCGGCGACGCCGGCGAGCACCGGGACGTAGCCGTCGAGGAACTCGGCGGCCCCGGGCCGGGTCATGACGTAGTCGGCGACCTCGGGGTCGCGACCGGTGCCGGCACGCAGCTCGGGCACCCAGAAGGGATTGGGCAGGAAGCGGATGTCGGCCACGAAGTCGGCGTCGACTGGGATGCCGTACTTGAAGCCGAAGCTGGTGACGGTGACGCCCAGCCGCGTCGAGTCGGGGGTGCCGAACGCCTCGGCGATCCGGTCGGTCAGCTGGTGCACGTTCAGCGACGTGGTGTCGATGACCAGGTCGGCCTCGCTGCGCAGGTCGGCCAGCACCCGGCGCTCGCGCTGGAGCCCGTCGAGCAGGCGGCCGCCGGCCTGCAGCGGGTGGGGGCGGCGGGCCGCCTCCTGGCGTCGGACCAGCACGTCGTCGGTGGCCTCGAGGAACACCAGCGTGGTGTGCCGGCCGGTGGCGCCCTGCGCGAGGTTGGCCTGGAGGGACTGGAAGAACGACCCCGAACGGACGTCGACCACGACCGCGATGGGCTGCTCGGTGCCCCGACTCTCGTCCACCAGCCGCACCACCTCGCGCAGCAGGCTCGGCGGCATGTTGTCGACGACGTAGAAGCCGAGGTCCTCCAGCTCCTTGGCGGCCGTGCTGCGACCCGCCCCGGTCATGCCGGTGACCACCACGAGCTCGCCGCGATGGGTCTCGCCTGCGGTCATCAGGACTCCTCGATCTCTCCGGTGGCGGTGTTGACGCTCAGCCGCGGGCCAGTCTGGCCGTTGGCGCGGGTCGCCGCGACCGCTTCCTTGATGGAGGTGGCGGTGCGGACCCCGATGCCGGGGACCTGGGCGATCTCCTCGACACTGGCCTCGCGCAGCTTCTTCAGCGACCCGAAGTGCTTGAGCAGCGTCTTGCGTCGCACCTCGCCCAGTCCCGGCACGTCGTCGAGCAGGCTCTCCACCATGGTCTTCGAGCGCCGGGAGCGGTGGTGGGTGATCGCGAAGCGGTGGGCCTCGTCGCGGATCCGCTGCAGGAGGTAGAGGCCCTCGGAGGAGCGGGCCAGGATGACCGGGTCCTCCTGGCTGGGCAGCCACACCTCCTCCAGGCGCTTGGCCAGCCCGCACACGGGGATGTCGTCGATGCCGAGCTCGTCGAGCGCACGCTGCGCGGCCGCGACCTGCGGCGGCCCGCCGTCGACCACGACCAGGCCCGGGGCGTAGGCGAACTTGCGGGGCCGCCCGGTCTCGGGATCGACCAGCATCGGGCCACTCTCCCCCTCGACGGTCTCGGAGCGGGCCTGCTCGTCGAGCAGCCGGCGGAACCGGCGAGTGATCACCTCGTGCATCGAGGCGACGTCGTTCTGGCCGTCGACGCCCTTGATCACGAAGCGGCGGTACTCGCTCTTGCGGGCCAGCCCGTCCTCGAACACCACCATCGACGCCACGACCTCGGTGCCCTGCAGGTTGGAGATGTCGTAGCACTCGATGCGCAGCGGCACCTCGTCGAGCTCGAGCGCGTTCTGGATCTCCTCGAGCGCCCGGTTGCGGGTCGTCAGGTCGCTGGCCCGCTTGGTCTTGTGGAGCGCCAGCGCCTGCGAGGCGTTGCGCGCCACGGTCTCCTGCAGCGTCTTCTTGTCGCCACGCTGCGGCACCCGGATCGAGACTCGGCCGCCGCGCAGGTCGCCGAGCAGCTGCTCGAACGTCTCGAGGTCCGGCGGCAGCGCCGGGACCAGGATCTCCCGCGGGATCGTGTCAGCGTCACCGGCGTACAGCTGGAGCAGGAAGTCCTCGACGAGCTCGCGCGTGCCGCCCTCGTCCACGCGGTCGGCCACCCAGCCGCGCTGGCCGCGGATCCGGCCGCCCCGCACGTAGAAGACCTGGACGGCGACCTCGAGCGGGTCCTCGGCGAGGGCGATCACGTCGGCGTCCGCACCGTCCCCGAGCACGACCGCCTGCTTCTCCAGCGCCCGCTCCATGGCGCCCAGGTCGTCGCGCAGCCGGGCGGCCTTCTCGAAGTCCATGGCGTCGGAGGCGGCGTACATCTCCTTCTCGATGCGCCGGATGAACGGCCGGGTCTGGCCGCCCATGAAGTCGCAGAAGTCGTCGACGATCGCGCGGTGCTCCTCGGGGCTGACCTTGCCGACGCAGGGCGCCGAGCACTTGTCGATGTAGCCGAGCAGGCAGGGCCGGCCGATCTGCGCCGAGCGCTTGAAGACGCCGTTGCTGCAGGAGCGCATGGGGAAGACGCGCAGCAGGATGTCCACGGTCTCGCGGATCGCCCAGGCGTGGCTGTAGGGGCCGAAGTAGCGGGTGCCCTTGCGCTTGGCCCCGCGCCCGACCATCACCCGGGGGAACTCCTCGCCCACGGTGACCGCGAGCCACGGGTAGGACTTGTCGTCGCGGTACTTGACGTTGAAGCGGGGGTCGTACTCCTTGATCCAGGAGTACTCCAGCTGCAGTGCCTCGACCTCGGTGTTGACCACGGTCCACTCGACGCTCGCCGCCGTGGTCACCATGGTGGCGGTGCGGGCGTGCAGGTTGCCGATGTCCTGGAAGTACGACGACAGCCGGGCGCGGAGGTTCTTGGCCTTCCCGACGTAGATCACCCGGCGCTTGGCGTCCCGGAACCGGTAGACACCGGGCTGGGTCGGGATCGAGCCGGGCTCCGGCCGGTAGGACAGCGGACCCCGGGCGGAACGCGTCGGTCGAGCAGGCACCCCCCAACCCTACGGTCCGGTGGGGACAGCCCGGCGGGCGCGGGGGCCGGGAGCGTCCGGGCTCGGCGACAAGGGACGTTCGGCCCGGGAGAAGTGCCCCGCGCTCACCCGAAGATGGGAAACGCCCGCAGTCGACGCGGCGAAACATTGTCTAGTGTCTTAGTTTAGTTACATGCCCTGTCGTGACCGGTACGGATATGAGCTCACCGCGAGCCGCGAGGCTGCCGCGGCGTACGACCGTGGGCTGGGCCGCCTGCTGCGGCTGCAGGAGGGCGCGGTCGACGCCTTCGCGGGGTCGATCGCCCACGACCCGACCTTCGCGCTCGGGCACGCCGCCCTCGCGCTGCTCGGTCACGAGATGTGCGCCCCCGTGGACGTGCCGGCCCGGCTGCGGCAGGCCGAGCACCTCGCCCACCGGGCCAGCGACCGCGAACGCAGCCACGTCCACGCCGTCGTCCGCCACGTCCGGGGCGACTCCGCACCCCTGGTGGACCACCTCGAGGCCTACCCGCGTGACGCGCTGCTGCTGTCGACCGCCGTCCCCACCATCGCGTTCGCCGGGGTCACCGAGGTGCCGCAGGAGGCGTGGGCGATCGTCGAGCGGGCCGTGCCGGCGTACGGCGACGACTGGTGGTTCACCGGCCTGCTCGCGTTCGTCCGGCAGGAGCAGCGGCGCTTCGACGAGGCCATGACGCTCTCGTGCCGGTCGCTGCGCCAGGAGCCGGCCGCGGGGCACTCGGCGCACGCCCGGGCGCACGCCCACTACGAGACCGGCGACCACGAGGCCGGGCTGTCGTGGATGGACTCCTGGGTGACCGGGGACGGCGCCGGGAGCGAGAGCCTGAGCCACTTCTCCTGGCACGCCGCGATGCACGAGCTGTCGCTGGGCGACCTCGACGCCGTCCGGCGCCGGTACGACGCCCAGCTGCGACCCGAGCTCGGCCTGGGGTGCCGCTCGCTCGTCGACACCGGGTCGTTGCTGTTCCGGTGGGCGCTCACCCCGGGCGCCGCGGACGTGCCGCCGATGTCCGTCGTGGCGGGCGTGGTCGGCCGGGAGGGCCTGGAGCGTCCCACCACCCCCTTCCTCGCCCTGCACGCGGCCGTGGTGCTGCTCGCGGTCGACGACGGCCCTGGGCTGGCGCGACTGGCGACCTGGGCCCGGGGGCACGCCAACCCGACCTTCCGGGAGGTCGTGGAGCCGCTGGCCCGGGCACTCTCCCGGATGCAGGCGGGTCGCTGCTCGGCCGCGGCCGACGACCTGGCCGCCCTCACCGCAGGACTCCACCGCCTCGGCGGCTCCGACGCCCAGCGCGAGATCGTGGAGGAGGCCCGGATCGCGGCCCTGCTCCGCGCGGGGCGGTACGACGAGGCCCGGGTCGTCCTCGACCTCAGGCTGGACCGTCGACGCTCGCCCCGGGACGAGGCGTGGCGGAAGAGCTGCCGGCCGGCGCCTGTCAGGCGAGCCTGATCTCGCCGCCCTTGACCGTCACCTTCACCGCGGGCAGGGGCGAGGGCGCGGGCCCGGACTCCACCGCGCCGTCCTGGATCGAGAAGTGGCTGTTGTGGCACGGGCAGTTGATGGTGCCGTCCTTGACCTCGGCCACCGTGCAGCCCTGGTGGGTGCACACCGCCGAGAACGCCTTGAACTCACCCTTCGCCGGCTGCGTCACGACGACCTTCTGGTCTGCGAAGACCGCGCCGCCCCCGACCGGGATGTCGGCGGCCGGGCCCAGGTCGGTGCCGGCGGGGGCGCTCGAGCCGGGGTCCGTGGCCGAGCCGCCACCCCCACCGCAGGCGGCCAGGAGCGGGAGCCCCAGCCCGACGGTGGCGGCGCCCGTGAGGGCGTGGCGGCGGGTCAGTCCTTCGGTCACGGTGGTGGCCCTTCGTCGCAGGAGTGGTTGAACTTCACACTACGGGCGAACCCCCCGCTGGGGGTTGGCCCGGTGGATGAGAGTTCGATGAGAAACCGCTCCTCAGCCGCGGGCCTTGCGGGCCGCAGCCGACTTCGCGGAGGTCTTCTTCGCGGTGGTCTTCTTCGCCGCGGCCTTCTTCGCCGCGGCCTTCTTCGCCGGCGCCCTCGTCGTCGCCGGAGCGGCGCCCGCCGAGAGCCGTCGGGTCGGCTGCCGGGCCTCCTTGCCGTCGAGCAGCGGCGCGAGGAACTGACCGGTGAAGCTCTCCGGGACCGCGGCCACGGACTCCGGGGTGCCCTCGGCCACGACCGTGCCGCCTCTCGAGCCGCCCTCCGGGCCCATGTCGACCAGCCAGTCGGCGGTCTTGATCACGTCGAGGTTGTGCTCGATGACCAGCACGGTGTTGCCGGCGTCGACCAGCCTGCCGAGGACCAGCAGCAGCTTGCGGATGTCCTCGAAGTGCAGGCCCGTCGTGGGCTCGTCGAGGACGTAGACCGTGCGGCCCGTCGAGCGCTTCTGCAGCTCCGCGGAGAGCTTGACCCGTTGTGCCTCGCCGCCGGACAGCGTGGTCGCCGGCTGGCCCAGCCGCACGTAGCCGAGACCCACCTCCACCAGGGTCTTGAGGTGCCGGGCGATCGCGGGGACGGCCGCGAAGAAGTCGACCGCCTCCTCGATCGGCATGTCGAGGACCTCGGCGATGGTCTTGCCCTTGTAGTGCACCTCGAGCGTCTCGCGGTTGTAGCGCGCCCCGTGGCAGACCTCGCAGGGGACGTAGACGTCCGGGAGGAAGTTCATCTCGATCTTGATGGTGCCGTCGCCCGCGCACGCCTCGCAGCGCCCACCCTTGACGTTGAACGAGAAGCGGCCCTGCAGGTAGCCCCGCATCTTCGCCTCGGGGGTCGCCGCGAACAGCTTGCGGATGTGGTCGAAGACCCCGGTGTACGTCGCGGGGTTGGACCGCGGCGTGCGTCCGATCGGCGACTGGTCGACGTGGATGACCTTGTCGACGTGCTCGAGACCGCTGATCTTCTGGTGCCGCCCCGGCACCGCGCGGGCGTTGTAGAGCTGCTTGGCCAGCGAGGTGTAGAGGATGTCGTTGACCAGCGTCGACTTGCCGGAGCCGGAGACACCGGTGACGGCGACGAACAGCCCCAGGGGGAACGTCACGTCGACGTTCTGCAGGTTGTGCTCGCGGGCGCCGTGGACGGTCAGCTCGCGCCCCTTCGTCCGCGGCCGGCGCACCTCCGGGACCGGGATCTCCCGGCGCCCGGAGAGGTACTGCCCCGTCATCGAGTCCGGATGGGTGAGCAGGTCGGCGACCTTGCCGCTGTGGACCACCTGGCCACCGTGCTCGCCCGCGCCCGGACCGATGTCGACGATCCAGTCGGCGACCCGGATGGTGTCCTCGTCGTGCTCCACCACGATCAGCGTGTTGCCGAGGTCCTTGAGCCGGACCAGGGTCTCGATCAGCCGGTGGTTGTCGCGCTGGTGCAGGCCGATCGAGGGCTCGTCGAGGACGTAGAGGACGCCGACCAGACCGGCGCCGATCTGGGTGGCCAGCCGGATGCGCTGGGCCTCGCCGCCGCTGAGCGACCCCGAGGGCCGGTCCAGCGACAGGTAGTCGAGGCCCACGTCGAGCAGGAAGTTGAGCCGCTCCTGGATCTCCTTGAGAACTCGCTCACCGATCTGCCGCTCGCGCGCGGACAGGTCGAGGTTGCGCAGGTAGTCGGCCGTCTCGTTGATCGGCAGCGCGCAGACCTCGGCGATGCTCAGCCCGCCCTGGTCGCGCGCCCCCAGCGTGACCGCCATGGAGACCGGCTTGAGCCGGCTGCCGCCACAGGTCGGGCACGGCACCTCGCGCATGAAGCCCTCGAACCGCTCCCGGCTCGTGTCGGACTCGGCCTCGCGGTGCCGGCGCTCGATGTAGCCGCGCACGCCCTCGAACTCGGCGTAGTAGGCGCGCTGGCGGCCGTAGCGGTTGCGGGTGACGACGTGGACCTTGGTCGGGTGACCGTTCAGCAGCGACTTCTGCTGCTTGGCGGTCAGCTCCTCCCACGGGGTGTTGAGGTCGAAGCCCAGCTCCTCGCCCAGCGCACCCATCAGGCGCAGGAAGTAGTCGGACACGTGCGCCTGGCTCCACGGCTGGATGGCGCCCTCGCCGAGGGTCGCCTGGGGGTTGGGGACGACCAGCTCCGGGTCGACCTCCATCCGGGTGCCGAGGCCGTGGCAGGCGGGGCAGGCGCCGAAGGGGCTGTTGAACGAGAACGACCGAGGCTCGAGCTCGTCGGTGTCGATCGCGTGGTCGTTGGGGCACGACATCTTCTCGCTGAACTTCATCTCGCGCCCGGGGTCCTTGGCGTCGAGGTCGACGAAGTCGAACAGCACCAGGCCGCCGGCGAGGTTCAGCGCGGTCTCGACCGAGTCGGTGAGCCGCCGCTTGGACGACTCCTTGACCGCGAGGCGGTCGACGACGACCTCGATCGTGTGCTTCTTCTGCTTGTCCAGCTTGGGAGGGGCGTCCAGCGTGTGGGTCTCGCCGTCGACCCGGGCCCGGGAGAACCCCTGGGTCTGGAGCTGGCGGAACAGCTCGACGTACTCGCCCTTGCGGCCACGGATCACCGGGGCCAGGACCTGGAAGCGGCGGCCCTCCTCCAGCGCGAGGATGCGGTCGACGATCTGCTGGGGCGTCTGCCGCTCGATCGGGGCGCCGCAGGTCGGGCAGTGCGCCCGGCCGGCCCGCGCGTAGAGCAGGCGGAGGTAGTCGTAGACCTCCGTGATCGTCCCGACGGTCGAGCGCGGGTTCTTCGACGTGGACTTCTGGTCGATCGAGACCGCGGGTGAGAGGCCCTCGATGAAGTCGACGTCCGGCTTGTCCATCTGGCCCAGGAACTGGCGGGCGTACGCCGAGAGCGACTCGACGTACCGCCGCTGGCCCTCGGCGAAGATCGTGTCGAACGCCAGCGAGGACTTGCCGGACCCGGACAGGCCGGTGAAGACGATGAGGGAGTCCCGTGGGAGGTCGAGGGAGACGTCCTTCAGGTTGTGCTCCCGGGCCCCCCGGATGATCAGCTGCTCCGCCACTGGCGATCCCCTGCAAAAGTTTGGACTGGCATTGTCGGCGTCGGTTCGAACGCCCCAACAATGGCACGGGCCACCGACATTCCTCCTCCCACGCACCCCTCGGGGTGAGCGCGTGGTGGCTGGAAGTGACGCACGACGCACGACAGGATGGGGTCATGCCCGCTGCGTACGCCGATGCCGACCTCCTCGCCGAGGCCTCCCAACGCCTGATCCGCACCGTCGACCAGCTCGACGACGCCGCCTGGGCCGAGCCGAGCGGACTGCCCGGCTGGACCCGGGCGCACGTCGTCGCGCACCTCGTGCTCAACGCCGAGGGGCTCTCCGGGGCACTGGGCGGTCTCGTGCAGGGAGAGGCCATCCCGATGTACGCCTCGCAGGAGGGCCGCGACCGGGACATCGAGGACCTCGCCCAGGCGGAGCCGACCGAGCTGCGGACCCGCCTCCTCGGCGCGACGACCGACCTCGCCGACGCGCTCGCGGCGATCCCCGAGGACGTCTGGTCGACCCGGATCGAGCGGGTCCCGGGCGGGCGCACCTTCGCGGCGGCGTCGGTCCCGGACATGCGGCTGCGGGAGGTGGAGATCCACCACGTCGACCTCGGTGTCGGCTACGGCCGCGCCGACTGGTCGACGGGCTTCGCGGCCTCGGTGATCGACTCGATGGGCCACCGTGACACAGGGGACTCCGCGTTCACGGTCAGGGCGACCGACCTCGACCGGTCCTGGAGCCTCGGTTCGGGGACGGGTCCTACGGTGTCAGGAACGAGCGTGGACCTCGCCTGGTGGCTCACCGGGCGCGGGACGGGTGACGGACTGACGAGCGACGACGGCGAGCTGCCGGGAATCGGGGCATGGTGACCTACACGGGAGAGGTGGAGCCGGGCGGCTCCCCCGACGTCCGCGAGCTCGAGCGGCTGACCATCACCAAGGTCGCGGTCGACGAGAAGATGTCGAACAACTGCTACCTGCTTCGCTGCCGGGCGACCGGTGACCAGGTGCTCGTCGACGCCGCCGCCGAGGCAGAGACGCTGCTGCCCCTCGTCGGGGACGCCGGGCTCACCACGGTCGTCACCACCCATCAGCACTGGGACCACCACCGGGCCCTCGAGGACGTCGTGGCCGCCACCGGTGCCGCGGTGGTCGCGGGCGCCCCCGACGCGGTGGCCATCACCGAGCAGACCGGCGTCCCGGTCACCCGGGAGGTGCGCCAGGGAGACACGGTCGCGGTCGGCGACTGCACCCTCGAGGTGATCGCGCTCGCCGGCCACACCCCCGGCTCCGTCGCACTGCTCTACGACGACCCCTCGGGCCACCCGCACCTGTTCACCGGCGACTCCCTGTTCCCGGGCGGTGTCGGCAACACCTTCGGCGACGAGGCGGCGTTCGTCCGGCTCATCGACGAGGTCGAGACCAAGGTCTTCCAGCGGCTGCCCGACGAGACCTGGTTCTACCCCGGTCACGGCAACGACTCGACGCTCGGCGCCGAGCGGCCCCACCTCGCGGAGTGGCGCGCCCGCGGCTGGTGAGCCGCCCGCCTCCCCCGTTCGCGTGATGCCCCGACGGCGTCACGCGACTAGCGTCGGGAGCGGAATGGGAGGTCCGTCATGGCCTACGGAGTCGTTCATCACTTCCCGGGTGGCACGAAGGATCAGTACGAGGCGTCGATCGCGGCGGTGCATCCCGCCGCCGACGTCCTCCCCGACGGTCAGGTCTTCCACGCGGCCGGCCCCTCGGAGGGCGGCTGGACGATCATGGCCGTCCACGAGTCGCAGGAGAGCTGGGAGCGCTTCCGCGACGACATCCTGATGCCACGCATGCAGGCGGGGATCCCGGGTGGGTTCGAGTCACCGCCCCAGGAGACGGTGGTCGACCTCTACACGGTGCTGCCGTAGCCGCGCCGTCAGGAGGCGATCGCCCCGCGGTACGCCGCGAAGATCTCCAGCGCCCGGCGGTCGGGGGCCGTGCCGGTCGCCACGCGGTGCACCATCTCGTGGCGCGACATGCCCGACTCGACGGCCAGCGCGAGCAGCTCGGCGTCGTACAGGTCGATCCAGGTCCACAGGACCAGGGTCGGCACGTCGCGCGCGCCAGCCAGCGCGCACACCGCGGCCGCCCGGCGGGCCGGCAGGGTGCGACCGAGGAGCAGCTCGATGTCGGCCATGGTGACGCCGTCGGGTTGCTCGTGCAGGTGGTCGAGCCGGTGCTGGAGATCGCGGTGCTGCCGGTACCGCGCCATGGGCGCGGCCTCGATCTTCCAGAACGCGACGCACAGGATGGCGACGACGAGGGCATTCACGGCGATCAGTCCGACGACGAACATGCAGGACTCCAGGGGTGGGGGGCTCGCAGGCGAGCGTTCCCACTTCGAGCGGATCTCATTCCCCGCAGTCCGGCGGACTAGACAGCGGCCCGGGCCCGGCCCCCGGCTAGGCGCCGCGGGCCGCCTCCCACGCGGCGACCTCGGCCTCGCTGCGCAGGACGCAGAACTCGTTTCCCTCCGGGTCGGCGAGCACGACCCAGCCGGGTCCGTCGGGCTTGCGGTGGTCGGCCACCTCGGTGGCGCCGAGCCCGAGCAGCCGGTCGACCTCGTCGTCGCGGGTCGCGTCACCGGACGGCCGTACGTCGAGGTGCAGCCGGTTCTTGACCGTCCTGTCCTCGGGGACCTCGCAGAAGATCAGGCCGACCCGGCGGTCGTCGGGGTCGACGATCACGCACTCGGGGTGACCGGGCTCGTTCGGGTCACCGGGCACGTCCGTGTAGCCGAGGAGCGGCTTCCACCACTCGGAGAGCTCGTAGGCGTTGCGGCAGTCGATGGCGACGTGGTGCACGAGGAGAGTCATGGCGGCAGTCTCGTGGGCGGGATTCCGCTCCGGCGACCGATTTTGCCCGGCTCGGCGCGCGGGTGCCCGTGGTGCGTCAGGATCGTGCCGTGACCCCCGACCCCGAGAGCGCCGGTGCGGCCGGACCTCGGTCCCCACGAGGTCCCGTCCGGGGCTGGGCTCGCGCGCGCCCGGCGGACGTCGTCGACGTGTTCGTCTACGTGGTCGTCCTCAACCTCGCCGTCGAGTACGTGCCGTCCGTCATCAGCGAGGGCTTCACCCTCTCGCTGCTGACCGCCGTGCTGCTCAAGGTCGCTCTCGAGGTGGTGATCGTCCTCAAGACCCGGGTCGTCGGGAGGCTGCGTGCCGCGACGACCCGTCGCGGCAAGGCGGTGGCGGGCATGGCGCTGTGGGTGGTCGCGGCCGGGAGCAAGCTGGTCGTGCTCGAGCTGGTCGACCTGGTGTTCGGTGACGCCGTGAGCCTCGGAGGGTTCGTCCCGGTGACGCTGCTCGTGGTGGTCCTGCTGGTGTCGCGGGGCGCGGTACGACGCCTACTCGGCGACCCCGCCGTCCGGTAGCCGGGGCAGCCCCGCACCGATCTCCGCCAGCGCCCGGGCCAGGTCCACCGAGGGCGACCAGCCCCAGGCGTGGGCGCGACCGGCCAGGATCCGTCCGGTCCAGGCCGGGGCCTCCTCCCAGACCGGCTGCACGCCGAGGGCTGCGGTGACGGTCTCGTAGTAGTCGCGCAGCGTGGCCGTGCCCGCGCAGACGTTGACCGCGGTGCAGGCGCCCGCGACCGGTCCGGTCGCGGGGGCGGACGCGTCGGCCACCCGGCCGGCCGCGATGTCGGCTGCGAACGCCGCGAGGTCGTCCACGTGCACCCAGGCGAAGCTCTGCCCCGGCACGGCACGTCGCGCCCGCTCGTCGTCACGGACGGCCGCGGGACGCAGGGAGTTCCAGACCGAGGTCTCGCCGGCACCCAGGATCGCCGGCGGGCGCAGGAGCACCCGCGTGACCCCCTCCACGTCGGCCAGCGCCGCGTCGGCGTCCCGCTTGGTCACCGCGTAGTCGCGGGCGTCGTCCGCCACCAGCGGCGATGACTCGTCGACGTCCCCCACGTCCGGCGAGCGGTCGTACACGGCCGCGGTGGAGACGTGGACCAGGCGCTCCACACCGGCCGCTGCCGCCGTACGCGCGAACATCGTCGTGCCCTCGACCCCGATCCGTCGCTGGGTCGCGAGGTCGCTCCCCATCGGATGCACGGTCGTGACGACCGCGCTCGCCCCCTCGACCACCGAGGACGCGAAGCCGGGGTCGGTGAACTCGCCGACGCGCTCCTCCACACCGGGATGCAGTGGCGCGGTGCCGGCCCGTCGTACGACGGCGCGCACGGTCGCGCCCCGCTCGGCCAGGGCTGCGCTCACCCGGGCTCCGACGAGGCCGTTGGCGCCGGTGACCACGCAGACGGGGGCGGAGGGGGAGGACTCGCTCATGGGCCCACCTTGGCATGCCGCGGAAGGGCGTCGGCCTCACCAGGATGGTGGTCCGCAACTTGCCAACGCCCCCGTGGCCCTGCCTAGGTTGGCGCGCATGACTCTGCGCCCTCGCGTCCGTCGACTCACCGTCCTGGGTGGAGCAGCTGCGCTCGCGCTCAGCCTCGTCCCGGGGGCGAGCACGCCCCCGGCGCTCGCCCACCACGCCGGGTCCTCACCGGGACCCGTCAACGCCCAGAGCACGTTCAAGTGGGGTGTTCCGCAGTGGCAGGACGAGTTCGAGTACTCGGGGACCAAGCGCTACTGGCACGTCTCCGGGCGCGGCAACGTGCGGCCCCAGCACGGCATGCTCACCCTCAACACGGGACGCCACGGCGACACCCGGGCGCTCCTCGACCGCAAGGGGCACGCCACCGGGCGGTGGGAGATCCGGCTGCGGTCCCACCGCTTCCAGACCGGCGCGAGGAACTACCGGGTGCGCACCGAGCTCGTCCCCGCGCGCAACCGGGACCAGCACTGCGGCGCCCGCAACGTGTCGCTGGAGAAGTACGCGACCGGTGGCCGGCGCGCCCACTTCTACATCCGCAACCTGCCGGGCCGCGAGTTCTCCGCACACAAGCGCCTGGACCTCAGCAACGACAGGTGGCACACCTTCGGCGTGGAGGTCACCCACCGTCGGATCTCCTGGTTCGTCGACGCGCACGTGATCAGGTCCGAGCGCCGTCCGAAGGCGCTGTCGGGCGTCCCCTTCACGGTGCGCTTCAGCATGGATGCGCCGCGAGGAGCCCGGATGAACCAGAGCCGGATGCAGATGGACTGGCTGCGCTACTTCGACCTGCACCGACCCAACCAGAAGTCGGTCAAGGCTCCGCCCACGACCAGGGGCAGGTACGCCGGCGCCTGCTGACCGGCCCCGACCGCGGCGTCGCGCCGCTCCTCGCCCGGAGGGCGCGGCGTCACCGCAGCCAGGCGAACGCGACGACCCCGACGACGAAGGTCGCCCAGACCAGGCCGGCCACGGCCATCGGTGACGACGGCACGACCCGGCGGGCCGGCGGCCGGTACACCGACCCTGCCCCGGCCCGCACCGTGGCCCGCGCCCAATCGACGAACCGGTCGACCTCCTGGGCCCGGTAGCCCTCACGCAGCCAGGTGCGGTCGAACCGGGTGGCCTCGACCTGAGCCTCGGGCATCCGCCCGTCCGCCAGCCCCCGGTGCAGGACGTCCAGGAACTCGTCGACCTGACGCATGTCGTAGGACCCGCCGAGCCGCGCCGGCTCGAACCGGGACTGCTCGACGTCGGCCGGGGTCATCGGCCTGCGGAGGTCTCGTCGACGCATGCGCACGAGGCTAGGCGGAGGCGGCACCGAGGTCGAAACGGCGCACCGACAGCCGAGACGGCGGGCCCGTTCGCCCGCGGCGAACAGGGCTGCCGCCCGGCTGCGGGTGGGCCTAGCCTCGCTCCATGGGTGAGCTGATCGCGTTCCCGAGTCCACCGGCACGGCCCGCCGTGACGCCGCCGGAGCCGCTGTGGCGGGACGTCGTGGGGCGCGAGCTCCGGGGCGAGCGGCAGCGCCAGGAACGCACGCTCCACGACGTCGCAGATGCTGCCGGGGTCTCGACTCAGTACCTCTCCGAGGTCGAGCGCGGCCGCAAGGAGCCCAGCTCCGAGGTCCTCGGCGCGGTCGCCAGGGCGCTCGGGCTGCGCCTGGTCGACCTCACCAGCCGGGTGACCCGGAGCATCGGCGCGACCAGCGGGCCGGTGTGCCTGGCGGCGTGAGCGTTCCCACGAGGCCCGCACCCGCGTAGCCTCGAGGGAAGATCTCTCCCCCGAGGAGGCCGTCATGACGTGGCTGGTCCTGATCGTGGCCGCAGTCCTGTTCCTGGCCGTCGTGTGGTGGCAGAGCGGGAAGTCGCACCGAGGCGTGGACGACGGGCTCGCGCGCAGCTCCAGGGAGAAGTCCGAGGGCAGGATCTACCCCCTCTGAGCGCCAGCGCCTCCCGGCTCACCGCCCGCCGGTCAGCTTGCGGCTGTCCAGCAGGGCGTCGGCAAGCCCGTAGGCGACCGCCTCCTCGGCGGTGAGCACGAGGTCGCGGTCGGTGTCACGGCGCAGCGTCTCGACGTCCTGGCCGGTGTGCCGGGAGAGGATCGCCTCCATCTCCGCGCGCAGCCGGACGATCTCCTTGGCCTGCAGCGCGAGGTCGGGCAGGGTGCCCTGGCCACCGCCCGACGGCTGGTGCAGCACCACCCGCGCGTGCGGGAGGACGCTCCGGCTCCCCTCCGCCCCGCTGGCGAGCAGCACCGCGGCGCCCGAGGCGGCCTGCCCCACGCAGGTGGTCGCCACCGGTGAGCGGATGAACTGCATGGTGTCGTAGATGGCCAGCATCGCGGTCACCGAGCCGCCCGGGGAGTTGAAGTAGAGGTTGATCGGGGTCTCCGGGCTCTCGGACTCCAGGTGCAGGAGCTGGGCGATGACGACGTTGGCCACCCCGTCGTCGATCTCGGTGCCGAGGTAGACGATGCGGTCGGTGAGCAGCCGGCTGTAGATGTCGACCGCGCGCTCACCGCGCAGCGTCCTCTCGACCACGCTCGGGATCGTGTAGGTGCTCACGGCCGTCACCGGAGCCCGAAGGTCGGCGCGGGCCGGGCCGGCGTCACCGCGCCGACGTCGGTGAGGATCTGGTCGACGAAGCCGTACTGCCTGGCCTGCTCGGCGGTGAACCACCGGTCGCGCAGGGCGTCGGCCTCGACGCGTTCGCGGGGCTGGCCGGTGTGCTCGGCGATCAGCCCCATCATCACGTCCTTGGTGTGCTCGAGGTTCTCCGCCTGGATCTCGATGTCGATGGCGGTGCCCCCGATGCCGGCCGACCCCTGGTGCATCAGCACCCGCGAGTGCGGCAGCGCGTACCGCTTGCCCGGGGTCCCGGCCGACAGCAGGAACTGGCCCATGCTCGCCGCCAGGCCCATGGCCAGGGTGCTGACGTCGTTGGGGATGAGCCGCATGGTGTCGTAGATCGCGAGGCCGGCGGACACCGAGCCTCCCGGCGAGTTGATGTAGAGGCTGATGTCGCGGTGCGGGTCCTCCGCGGACAGGAGCAGCAGCTCGGCGCAGAGACGGTTGGCGATCGCGTCGTCGACCTCCTGGCCGAGCACGATGATCCGCTGGTGCAGGAGGCGCGCGGTGAGCTGGTCGTCCAGGGATCCGGTCGGGCGTTCGGGTGCGGTCTGGGTCATGCCCCCAGCGTCACCGCCCCACCGGCACCGTTCCAGCGGATCCGCCACCGGCGGATCTGCCCTGGGCAGAGGACCGCCGCGGACGGGTCAGCGCGGCGCGTCCAGCTCGGCCACCTCGCCGGGTGCCAGCTCGAGCCGGGCAGCGGCGAGGGCGGAGTCCAGCTGCTCCACGCTGCTGACGCCCACGATGGGCCGCGCCTGCGGCGAGCCCGCCAGCAGCCAGGCCAGCACCACCTGGGACGGGGTCACGCCGTGCCGGTCGGCCACCCGCCCCAGCGCCGCCAGCCGCCCGGTGGTGCCCGGGTGCTCGTAGACGGCGGGCAGCGGCCGGTCCGCACGGTCGAACGCCCCCTGGATCAACGGGCTGTAGGCCCACAGCTCGATCTCGGGATGGCTCTCCAGGTAGTCGCGGGTCTCCTCCGAGACGAAGCCGAAGCGGTGATCCTTCCCGGGCACCTCGGCGCCCGGCCGCGGCTCGACGTACGACGTCGTGAGCTGCAACGCCGTCCACGGCTCCACCGCCAGCCGGGCCGCGAGCTGCCGGGCCCGCTCGACCCGCCAGGTCGCGTGGTTGGAGACGCCCAGCCGGTCGACCAGGCCGTTCTTGACCAGCGCCCCGAAGGCGGTGACCGTCTCCTCCAGGTCGGTCGCGCGGTCCTCGCCGTGGGCCCAGTAGACGTCGATGCGGTCGATGCCGAGTCGGTCGAGGCTGCGTGCGCACTCACGCTGGACGACCTCGGCGGACAGGCCCTCCACGCCCCCGTCGCCGGTGGGCTCCACCCCGACCTTCGTGGCGATCACCAGCCGCTCCCGGACCCCGGGGTTGGCGGCGAGCCACCGGCCGATGACCGCCTCGCTCTGGCCACCCCGGCCCGTCCCGGACTCCCAGAACGCGTAGCAGTTGGCGGTGTCCAGCGTGGTGCCGCCGGCCTCCACGAACCGGTCCAGCTGGGCGAACGACGCCCGCTCGTCCAGCCGGGTGCCGAAGTACATCGTGCCGAGGACGAGGTCGCTGATGGCGTGCATGGCCGCCAGCGTAGGGTTCCTACGCGTGATCGAGCTCCGCACCCCTGCCCAGATCGAGGAGATGCGTCCCGCCGGGCGCTTCGTCGCCGACGTCATCACCCGGCTCGCCGAGGTGGCCGACGTGGGTGTCAACCTGCTCGACCTCGACGCCCTGGCCCACGAGATGATCCGTGAGCGCGGTGCCGAGTCGTGCTACCTCGACTACCACCCGTCGTTCGGGGCGTCTCCCTTCGGCAAGGTGCTCTGCACCTCCGTGAACGACGCTGTCCTGCACGGCCTGCCCCACGACTACGTGCTGCGCGACGGCGACCTGCTCAGCGTCGACTTCGCCGCCAGCGTGGACGGCTGGGTGTCGGACTCGGCGTACAGCCTCGTCGTCGGCACCCCGCGCGAGGAGGACCTGCGACTGATCGAGGTGACCGACCGGGCGCTCGCGGCCGGCATCGAGGCGGCCACGGCGGGCAACCGCATCGGCGACATCTCCCACGCGATCGCCACCGTGGCGCGCGAGGCCGGGCTGCGCATCAACACGCAGTTCGGCGGGCACGGCGTGGGCCGCACCATGCACGGCGACCCGCACATCCCGAACGACGGCCGACCCGGCCGGGGCTTCCCGCTCAAGCCGGGGCTGGTGATCGCGATCGAGCCGTGGTTCCTGCACACCACCGACGAGATCTACACCGACGCGGACGGCTGGACGCTGCGCAGCGGGGACGGTTCCCGGGGCGCGCACATGGAGCACACGGTGGCCGTGACCGAGGACGGCCCGGTCGTGCTGACCGCGCGGTGACCCAGCGGGTGCGCTGAGCACCCCTCCCCCGTCCGGATGAATGTCCCGGTCCCCCCTTGCCACCCGGGCTGCCCGGGGCGAGAGTGAGCCGGCACACATCGAACGAGGGAGATGCCCGTGACCGGGAGACATCTGGGCGGCAGCCGCCGCATCCGCACCACCGCCGCGCTGGCCGCGGCAGCGATGGCGCTCGCGGGTGGCGTCGCCACCTCGACGACGTCCTGGGCGGGCAGCGCCCCCTCCGGCACGGCTCAGCCGGAGCGGGCGGCGCGCACGGCGGGTCCGTCGGAGGCGCGAGGCTTCTTCGACCTGCGTCACGGCACCACCGACCGCGCCCACGCCGCAGAGCTGCGCGCGGCCACCAAGGCCTCGTCCCGGCCGGCCGCCCGCGCCCTCCAGCGCTCGCTGAGCGACCACGCCCTGCTGGAGTACGACGGCAGCACCGGCACGGTCCGGATCCTGGAGGACCTCGACGGCTTCCTGACCGGTCGCAGCAGCAAGGCTCCTGCGAAGGTCGCGATGGGCTACGTGCGCGCCAACCACGACGCGCTCGGCCTGACCTCCGACGACCTGGACACCTTCAGGCTCCGCCGCGACTACCGCGACATCGAGGGCGTCCACCACCTGTCGTGGAGCCAGCGCGTCGGCGGCGAGCGCATCTTCGGCAACGGCCTGCAGGCCGCGGTCACGCGCGGCGGCCGGCTGCTGATGCTCGGCGGCTCCCCCGTCTCCGGCGCCTCGGCCCCGACCACGGCCGGCTCGTCCCGGCTCGGCACCCCCGCGGCCGCGATCGCCGCAGCACGTCGCGACCTCGGCGAGAGCTCCACCGCCGCCGGCCCGCGCGACACCGCCGAGCCCGTGCTCTTCGTGACCCGCACCGGCACCCACCGGGCGTGGCAGTCGATCACGATGTCCGCCGAGCACCCCGCGGTCTCGGTCCTCGACGCCGAGACCGGTGCCCTGCTCTACCGCCGACCGTTGTCCGCCGAGCGCGCCGCGGCCGAGGGCAGCAGCGGCAAGGCCGTGACCTACTTCCCCGGCCACCGGCCCGGCGGGAAGCCGCAGAAGTTCGACTACACCAAGCGGGGGTGGCTCGGACCGAAGGCCAAGCGCCTCTTCGGCAACAACTCGCACGCCTACTCCGACGTCAACGACGACAACCACCCCCAGAGGGGCGAGGAGGCCCCGCCGAGCAACGGCCACCGCTGGAACTACGTGCTCAAGCCGTTCCACCTCAAGAAGGTGTCGTTCTGCGACAACCCCTACCCCTGCTCGTGGAACCCGAACAAGCCGTACTCCTGGCGCACCAACCGCAAGCAGAACGTCGCCCAGGTGTTCTTCTTCGTCAACAACTGGCACGACCACCTGCTGCGGGCGCCGATCGGCTTCACCGAGGCGGCCGGCAACTTCCAGCGCAAGAACTTCGGCAGGCACGGTGAGGACGGCGACTTCGTCGACACCCAGACCGACGACGGCGCCAACACCGACCACGGCCTGCCGGACGGCGCGCACATCGACAACGCCAACATGGACACGCCTCCCGACGGCATGGCGCCGACCATGCAGATGTACCTCCAGCACCAGCCCGGCACGTCGTACCCCGACGGCGACCCGTTCGCCCCCACCAACGTGGGCGACGAGGCCGACACCGTCTACCACGAGTACACCCACGGCCTCTCGAACCGGCTGGTCGTCGACCCGAACGGCGTCTCCACCCTCGGCGGTGTGCAGGCCGGGGCGATGGGCGAGGCGTGGAGCGACTGGTACGCCATGGACTACCTCGTCGCCAAGGGCCTGCAGAAGGACAATCCGGACAAGGTGGACGTGGTCCTCTTCCAGTACGACGGCGCCGGCGTGGCGCTGGACCGCACCGAGCCGATCGACTGCGCCGTGGGCTCGACCGCGAAGCGCTGCAACGGCGGCGCGACCGGGCACGGCGGCGGCTACACCTATGCCGACTACGCCCAGGTGATCGGCTCGCCCGAGGTCCACTCCGACGGCGAGATCTGGGCGCAGACCCTGTGGGACCTGCGCAACCGGCTCGGCTCGCGGAGGAGCGAGGCGCTGGTGACCCGGGCGATGGAGCTGGCGCCGACCAACCCGTCGTTCCTCGACATGCGCAACGCCATCCTGGTCGCCGACACCGCGCTCTTCGGCGGCGACCACCACCGGGGCATCTGGTCGGTCTTCGCCCACCGCGGCATGGGCTTCTACGCCGGCTCCCTCGGCGGCGACGACTCCGCGCCGGCGGCCAGCACCGACCTGCCGCCGACGAGCCCCGCGACGGGCACGATCAGCGGCGTGGTCCGCGACCAGGACAGCGGCCAGCCGGTCGCCGGCGTCCCGGTCACGCTGGCCTTCCAGGGCGGCGGCGGGATCGCCAACCCCACGGCGATCACGGCCGACGACGGCAGCTACAGCCTCGGCCCCGTCCCCGTCGGTCACTACGGCAAGCTCGTGGTGAGCGGCGCGGGTTACGACACCACGCAGCACGAGGTCACCGTGACCGCCGGCGGCACGACCGAGGACTTCGGGGTGCGGCGCGACTGGGCCGCCGCCAGCGGCGGTGCCTCGGTGGCCGACTTCAACGGACCCGACTTCAGCCCCTTCGGCTGCGGACCGGACCGGGCCATCGACAACAGCCAGGCCACCGGCTGGAGCACGACCACGGGCGCTGACGAGGCTCCCACGAACGTGTTCGTGCCCAAGCACGTGACGGTGGACCTGGGCCGGCAGGTCGACATCAGCGAGTTCGGCGTCGACCCGGCCAACACCTGTGGCGACGGCGGCAGCGCCTCGACGGGCGACTACAGGATCGAGACCTCGCCGGACAACGCCACCTGGACGACGGCGAGCACCGGCACGTTCACGGTCGACGACCGGGGCCGGATCAACCTGCTGTCCCCGACCGCGGGCGCGTCCGGGGTGCGCTACGTGAAGTTCACGATCCTGGGCAACCAGACGCCGGACTTCGCGACCAGCTGCCCCGACGGGGCGTTCTCCGGCTGCACCTACACGGACCTGACGGAGCTGGAGGTCTACGGCGAGGCGGCTCCCTGACCGGAGTCCTGGCCGGCGGTCGGCGCCGCTCCTGCCCGAGCAGTCGGGGCGGGGGCGGCGCCGACGCTCGTCTGGAAGAGCAGGGCCCGCCCGAGGACCTGGTAGCCCAGCGCGTCGTTGACCGCGATCATGTGGTGGTTGCTCTCGGCGTTCCAGGTGTCGATCGACTCCAGCTGCGGCTCCTCGTCCTGCAGCCAGCGCAGCATCTCCAGCTTGAGCAGCAGCCCGAGCCGGTGCCCCCGGTGGGCGCGCACGACCGAGGTGTCGTGCTGCTCGCCGAGCTGCGGACGCTCCGCGTCGACCCCGACGATCGTCTCCCCCGCCAGCTCGCCGGTCCCGCGGTGCCGGGCGTAGAGCCGGTGGATGCGGACTCCCCGCAGCCGGTGTGCCTCCTCGTAGGCGCGGATCCGGCGCGGTGAGTAGACCTCGTCCTCCAGGTCGAGGTCGTCCACGGGCGAGTCGTTGATCGCGGCCACCATCACCGCGAACGCCTCGAGCTCCTCCTCGGGCACCGGGCCGGCCAGCCGGGCGAGCTCGTACGCCGCGGCGCGCTCCGTCGCCTCGGCGTGCAACCGGTCCAGCCGGGACCGGTCCAGCCCGGCGAGCACCTGGCGGCGTTGGATCTCCCGGCTCCTGCACTCCAGGCCGTGCCGGGACGCGAACCCGGTGGCCGCCGCGTGCTCCCAGCCGTCCGTGCCCACCGTGGTGCGCCCCTCGGCGCGGGCGCGTTCGAGCAGCGCCGCCAGGATCGCGCTGCCGTGACCGCGGCGGCGGTGGTCGGGATGGACGTCGAAGCGCACCCAGGCCAGGTGGTGGTTGTCGTAACCGCTCGTCTCGTACTCCGCGAGCCCGACGGGCCGGCCCCGCACCGTGGCCAGGAACGCGACGGTCGGGTCGAGGTCCCAGCCGTGGCGCAGCCGCCCCTCGGCCTCGTGCTCGGTGAGGGGGTGCACCCACGGCGAGTCGGCGCGGCGGGCCGCGTTGGCGACCGCGACGAAGTCACGCAGCGCGGAGCGGTCGCCGGGATCGATCTCGACGATCTCCATTCCTCGAGGATGCGCTCCACCGGGAGCCGTGCGCCAGCGGATATCCCGGCCCCCCATGTCCGGACGCAGCGAGCGGCCGCCACGCTCCCACCGACCAGGCAGGAGGGTGACGGCCGCCGAGGTGCTGCCCCGCTGCGTCAGGCAGCGTCAGGCAGCGTCAGGCCAGTGTCAGCCCAGGTTCAGCGCGGTGTCGTCCACGACGAAGCTGGTGGCCAGCGAGCTGTCCTCGCTGCCGCTGAAGCTGATCGACACGGTCTGCCCGGCGAGCGAGGAGACGTCGAACGTCTTCAGCGAGTACCCCGCCGCCGCGTTGGCGTTGGAGTAGGTCGCCAGCGTGGTCGAGCCGGCCTTGACGGTCAGCTTGTCGTACGCCGTGGAACCGCTCTCCGCGGTGTCGATGTGCAGGTAGAACGACAGCGTGGCCCGGCACCCTGCCGGGATGCTCACCGACTGGCTGAGCGTGTCGGTGTGGGTCGAGCCGTAGCCGTTCATCCACGCCTTCCAGCTGCCCGAGCGGGCGGGCTGGCTGGTGCTGTTGTCGACGACGCCGGTCGAGGCCGACCACGGCGCGGCCGAGCCGGTCTCGAAGCCCGGGTTGCCGAGCTTCTGGCCGGTGCAGCCGGTGCCGCCGCCGCCCGTGGAGCAGGTCGGGTCCCCGGCCTGGGCCGGGACGTTGACCGCGTCCCACGCGGCCTTGACGGCGTTGAACTCGGTGCAGCTGCTGGTGCCGTACAGGTTCTTGGCGGCAGTCAGCGTCCAGGTGCGGTACTTCAGGTACGACGCGCCGGTCGTCTTCATCAGCATCGCGTTGTACATGATCTTCATGGCCTTCTGGATGCCCACGCCCGTGACCGAGCTGCCGTTGCAGGTCGGGCTGGACGGCTGGCCGTTGCTCGGGCTGGACCCCTCGGCGAGCAGGTAGAACCAGTGGTTGCCCGGGCCCGCGGCCGCGTGCACCTCGTCGGTGGGGGTCGAGGAGGTGTAGCAGTTGGAGTCGCCGGCCAGGGACGGGTTGTACATGTAGCGGATCGGGCCGCTGCCGACCAGGTTGACCTGCTCGCCGACGGTGTAGTCGGGACGGTCGGTGCCGTTGTTGGCGTACCACTCGGTCGCGGCGCCGAACGTGTCGGCGACGAACTCCTGGGTGCCGTTGCCGGAGATGCCGCCCGGCGTCTTGTCGTCGACGCCGTGGCCGAACTCGTGGGCGACCACGTCGATGGAGCCGATCCACTTGCCGCCGCTCTGGGTGTGGCCGATCTGGACCTGGGTGCCGTCGTAGTAGGCGTTGACGTCGTTGAGGCCGACGCGGATCGGGACCCAGCCGCCGGAGCCGTTCATGCCGCTGCGACCGAGCCAGGTGGAGAGCATCTGGCGCTCCTGCTCGGCGGCGTAGAACGCGTCCGCGCAGCCGGTCTCGCGGCTGGTGGCGACGCCGTTGCCCCACGAGTCGTCGCTGCCGGAGAACGTCACGTTGGTGGCGGCGTCCTGGCAGACCAGGGTGGCGGCGTTGGTGTTCTTCATGGAGTACGTCGAGCCCGACAGCGTGGTCGGGATCGAGACGGTGCCCGCCCAGGCGGTGTTCCCGGTGCCCTCGAGCACGTGCTCGGTGGTCGTGAGGACCTCGCCGGTCAGCGCGTCGACGTACACCGAGAGCCGCGACGGCTCGCCGGCCCGGGTGCCGGTCACCAAGGTCTCCCAGGCCAGCCGCGAGGCGTCGCGCTGGAGCACGACGAGGCGGGTCTCCCCGACCTGCGGGCCCTTGACCTGGTGCGCCGACGTGCCCCGTGCGGTGGCCTTCGCGACCTTCGGGGACAGCGAGTCGAGCCTGGTGGCACGGGTCTGGGCGACGGTGGTGCCGAGCACGTTGCCGTCGGAGTCGGTGGTGACCACGAAGTCGCCACCGACGACCGGGAGGCCGCGGTAGGTGCGCTCGTAGGGGACGTACTGCAGGCCGGCCGACGACAGGACCGGGAGCGCCCGGAAGCCGTCGTGCTTGCCGGCGTGCAGCTTCGCCGGCGGGTCCTGCACGAGCGCGCGTGCGGACTGTGCGGCCGCAGCCCGTGCATCCTGGGGTGCGGCACGGTGGGGCACGGCCGCCTGGCTGCCGGACGGCGCCGACATCACGACCATGGCGGAGACGAGGGCTGCGGAGCTGGCGATGGCCAGCCTCCGCGGAGCCCCAGCGACGAGTCTTCTCACTCGACACTCCTTGTTCCGGGCTCGCCGAGGAGCCCACTGAAGGGTTGGGGGGTGTGGCTCCGCCCGGGTCTGCACCGGAGGTCTTCCACCCGAGAAGGGAAGCCGCGGGAACTCTTGCGCCACGACGGCATCCGGTCAACGGATTGAAAGTGCAGGACTGTGCACTGCATCAACACGCAAAAGTCGGCTGGCCACGCGGAGCCCCGGCCCGGCTCCAGCCCGGCCGCCGCTCGCCGGGACCTTCGGCTCTGACGCGCCGCCTGCGGCCTTCGCGACCGTAGGAGCGTGAAGCTGATGCGTCTGCTGGCACCGTTGGTGCTCCTGGGTGCGGGCCTGGCGACCGGGGCCGCACCGACCGCGACCGGCGCCTCCGCCGCCGCCACGCCCGCGCCGACCCTGGTCGGCATCCGGGCCTCCCACCACACGACCCCGGGCGGGGGCGGCTTCGACCGGATCGTCTTCGACTTCAGCGGCGGGCTGCCCACGAGCGTGCGTGCGCACTACGTGAAGCGGCTGATCGCGGACCCGCGAGGCACGAAGGTGCGGATCGCAGGCCGGGCGATCCTCGCCGTGCGCTTCGAGCCGGCCGACGCCCACGACGCGGCCGGGCCCACCGCCCCCCGGCGGGTCGCGTTCCCGCTGCCCAACGTGATGACCGCGGTGCGGTCCGGTGACTTCGAGGCGGTCACGACGTACGGCCTCGGCCTGGCGAAGCAGACGCCGTTCCGCGTGCGCACCCTGCACCAGCCGGACCGGGTGGTCGTCGACGTCCGCGCCGGCTTCCGGACGGTGCCGCGCAAGGTCTGGTTCCTCGACGAGGACAACTTCGTGGCCAACCAGCGGCCCTTCTTCGTGCCCCGCTCCCGCCCGGTCCTGCCCGGCACCCCGGCCCGCGGCGTCCTGGACCGGCTGTTCGCCGGCCCGTTGCCGGTCGAGCGCGCCCACGGTCTCCGGCTGCTGCGCTCCGGGGCCACCGGGCTCACCGGACCCGGGATCACCGACGGGGTGGCGCGCACCCGCATGCTCGGGGGCTGCACCAGCGGCGGCTCGACCGTCACGCTGGCCGGCGAGGTGATGCCCACGCTGCGTCAGTTCGCCTCGGTGGACTGGGTGAAGATCTACGACGACAACGGTGACACCGAGACGCCCACCGGACACTCCGACTCGATCCCGGAGTGCCTGGAGCCCTGATGCCCTCCCCGGACGCACCCCTGGGCACCGGCTTCGCCGATGCCTGTGCGCAGGCCGAGCTCGTGCACGCGGGCCGGCTGCGGCCGGTGGACCTCGTCCTCGACGCCATCACCCGGATCGAGCGGCTCGACCCGGTCGTGCACGCCCTCGTGGTGACCGACTTCGACCGGGCGGTCGACACCGCACGCACGCTCGACCCGAGCCTGCCCTTCGCCGGGGTCCCGATCCTGGTCAAGGACCTCTGCGCCGAGGTCGAGGCCCTGCCGATCCGCGAGGGCTCGGCGTACCTGCGCGGCGTGGTCTCCGGGCACGACCAGGAGTACGTCGCCCGCTTGCGCCGGGCTGGTTTCGTGGTGCTGGGCAAGACGGCCACCTCGGAGTTCGGCATGGCCCCCACCGTCGAGCCGTCGGACGGCCCGGCCACCGCCAACCCGTGGGACACGGCGTACACGACCGGCGGCTCCAGCGGAGGATCGGCGGCTGCGGTGGCCAGCGGCATGGTGCCGGTCGCCCACGGCAACGACGCGGGTGGTTCGATCCGCATCCCGGCCTCCGCCTGCGGGCTCTTCGGGCTCAAGCCGACGCGGGGCCGCAACCCGCTCGGCCCGCGGTACGGCGACATCTTCGGCGGCCTGGTGGCCGAGCACGTGCTCACCCGCACGGTCCGTGACAGCGCCGCCCTGCTCGACGTCACCGCAGGGCCGGCCCCGGGCGACCCGTACCCCGCGCCGCCGCACTCCGGCACCTGGGCCGGCGAGGTGGGGCGGCCTCCCGGCCGGCTCCGCATCGCCGTCAGCCGGCAGGCAGCCGAGGGGCGGCCGGTGCACCCGGACTGCCTGGCGGTGCTGGACGAGACGGTCGAGCTCCTCGAGGAGCTCGGCCACACCGTCGTCGAGCGCGAGCTGACCGAGCTCACCCCGGAGGTGGGGAGCGCGATCGGCCGCACCTACGGCGCGGCCCTCGACTGGGTCATCCGCTACTGGGCGGCCGAGACCGGCCGGTTGCCGGAGCCCCACGAGCTCGGGCCGCTCACCCGGCTCTACTGGCAGCGCGGCCGCGACGTCCGCGGCGGCGAGCTCCTGGTCGCGATGACGACCCTGCAGGCCTTCTCCAGAACCGTCGCCTCGGCCTACGACGGACCGGACGGGTTCGAGGCGTGGCTGTCCCCCACGCTCGCCGAACCCCCGCCGCGCCTCGGCGAGATGGCCGCCTCGGAGGCGGACCCCACTCTCGCCGAGGCGCGGTCGGCCGCCTTCGTGGCGTTCCCCCTCATCGTCGCCAACATCACCGGGCGGGCCGCGATGAGCGTCCCGCTGGGCCGCAGCAGCGACGACCTGCCGGTCGGCGTGCACCTCATGGGCGGCTTCGGCGGCGAGGCCACGCTGCTCCGGCTCGCCGCGCAGCTGGAGGCGGCGCGGCCGTGGGCGGAGCTGTGGCCACCGGTCTCGGCGCGCTGCCTCGACCACCACCACCCGTTGACGAGCCCGGCAGAATGATCCCGTGACCGAGCCGATCCGTGTCGTGAAGCAGGCGGACCTGACCCCCGCCGATCCGACGCCGGGGATGCACCGCACGCTCGCGTTCCGTGCCCCGGGGCTGTGGGCCGGTCGGGTCGAGACGGAGCCGGGCAGCAGCTCGGGCTGGCACCACCACGACACCAACGAGTCCAGCCTGTACGTCGTCTCCGGCGTGCTGCGCCTGGAGTTCGAGGGGCGGGAGGGGTACGTCGAGGCGCACCCCGGCGACTTCGTGCACGTCCCGGCCCACACGATCCACCGGGAGACCAACCCGACCGACGACGTCTCGGTCGTGGTGATCGCGCGCGCCGGCGAGGGCGTCCCGACCGTCAACGTGGACGAGCCGCCGCACCCCCACCGGGCGCCGCCCGACTGATCGGTCCCGCTCAGCCCTCCGTGGTGGTGTAGCGGCCGCGGAAGTAGAGCAACGGATCCGCGAGCTCGGTGGTGCCGAGATCGAGCACCCGGCCGACGACGATGTGGTGGTCCCCGGCCTCGTGGACGGCATGGATCGTGCAGTCGACGTACCCGAGGATCCCGTCCAGCACCGGCGAACCCGTGGCCGGGGACTCCGCCCACGGGACCCCCGCGAACTTGTCGACGCCCCTGCTGGCCATCACGTTCGACAGGTGCGACTGGTCGGCGCTCAGGAAGTTGACGCAGAAGTGGCCCGAGCGCTGGATCAGCGGCCACGCACGCGAGGTCTTGGCCGCCACGAACATCACCAGCGGTGGGTCGAGCGAGACGCTCGCGAACGACTGGCAGGTCAGGCCGACCGGCTGGCCGTCGCTGCTGCCGGTCACCACCGTCACCCCCGAGGCGAAGCGCCCGAGGACGTCGCGGAAGCGACGCGCTGCGGTGAGGCCGGCCGTGTCGCCGGCGTGAACCTCCGCGGTCTCCCCCGGCCACAGCTCGAAGTCGACCCCGGGGTCGCCCACGAGGTCGGTGATCTGGTCCCAGGTGGGCCAGCCGCGACCGGTCTCCGACGTCATGCCCCTACCGTAGTCAGCCCTCCCCGCGGTCAGCCCTCCCCGTGGTCAGCCCTCGGACGGCTGGTAGCGGGTGAGCACGCAGAACTCGTTGCCCTCGGGGTCGGCGAGCACCACCCAGCCCTTGTCGCCGTCGCGCAGGTCGTCGACCAGCGTGGCGCCGAGCCCGAGGATCCGGTCGATCTCCTCGTCCCGGGTCCGGTCGGTGGGCCGCAGGCAGATGTGCATGCGGTTCTTGACGGTCTTGGGCTCGGGGACCTTCAGGAAGAGCAGGTAGCGGTCGTCCGGACCGGCCAGGCCGCACTCCTCCTCCCCCGGCTTGTTCTCCCACTCGGTCGGCTGGACGAAGTCCTCCAGCACCTGCGCCCACCACATGGTCTGGGCGTAGGGGTCGTGGGCGTCGATGCAGAAGTTGGATGCGCGAGATGCCATGCACGCACCCTGCCAGAGACCGGCGACAGCGGCCGGGACCGCCGCGGCAGCGCTAGGTTGTGGCGGGCCGGTCGCCGCCTGAGAGGATGAGCATGTCCATCACGTTCCACGACAAGGTCGCCCTCGTCACCGGGGCCGGCTCCGGCATCGGTCGCGCGACCGCCGTGGCCCTGGCCGGGTACGGCGCCAAGGTCGCGGTCGCCGGCCGGCGCACCGACCTCCTCGCCGAGACCGTCCGGTTGGTCGAGGAGCGCGGCGGCGAGGCCCTGGCGGTCCCCACCGACGTCGCAGACGAGCAGCAGGTGCGGGCGATGGTGGCTGCCACCGTCGAGCGGTTCGGTGGCCTGGACCTGGCCTGCAACAACGCCGGCATCATCGGGCCGACGGCACCGATCGTGGACCTGTCGCCCGAGGACTTCGACCTCACGATGTCGGTCAACCTGCGCGGCGCCTTCCTCTGCCTCAAGCACGAGCTCACGGTGATGTCCGGGCGGGGCGGCGGCGCGGTCGTCAACGTCAGCTCGGTGAACGCGGTGATGGCGGAGGCGACCGCCGCCGGCTACTGCACCAGCAAGGCGGGGTTGGACATGCTCACCCGCGTGGCCGCGCTCGAGCACGCCTCGCAGGGCATCCGGGTGAACTCGCTGCGCCCCGGCTACGTGCTCACGCCGATGCACGACGAGGCGCTCGCAGCCGCGGGCGGGGACAGGGGCGAGGTCGTCGCCGAGATCGAGGGGTCGGTCCCGATGCGGCGCCGGGCCGAGCCGGAGGAGATGGCGGAGGCCGTCGCCTGGTTGTGCTCCCCGTTGGCCGCCTACGTCACCGGTCAGACCCTCACCGTGGACGGCGGGCTCGCGATCTCCGCGTCCTGACCGGTCCGGGGCGCACCCCGAGTTCTGGTGATCTCGGACGGCGGCCGTCACCTCGGCGTCGTACCCGGCCCTAGCCTGCGAGCACCATGAGTCCCGAGCTCGACATCCGCCCGGCCCGCCCGCGGACGCTGACCCGACGCCGTCTCGTCATCGGCGGTGCCGGCGCGGTCGGTGTCGCCGCGATCGGGACCGCGGCCTGGAGCGTCGCGCCGTTCCGTCTGAAGCACGAGCTGGGACTGACCCCGGAGCCCTTCGTCCCCGACGCCCCCGAGGGCCGGGTGCGGGTCGAGAGCGTCCGCTCGCAGGCAATGCGTGGGGAGATCGGCCTGTTCACCGCCGTCCCGGCCGGTCACGGCGACGGGGCGGGGCTGCCCGTCGTGGTGGTGCTGCACGGGTCCAGCGCGACCGTCGAGGGCTTCCGTGGCTTCGGCTTCGGCCGCTTCGTGACGGCGTCGGTCCAGCGCGGGGCGCCGCCGTTCGTGCTCGTCGGCACCGAGGACGGACCTGCCGGCTGGGTCTCGGACGGCAACGGCGACCCGCAGGCGATGCTGCGCGACGAGCTGCCCGGCTGGCTCGCGGAGCGCGGGTACGACGCGGAGCGGCGCGCACTGTGGGGCTGGTCGCGCGGCGGGTACGGCGCGCTGCGGTTCGGCCTGGCCGACCCGTCCTGGTCGCGCGCGACCGCGCTGTTCAGCCCGGCCGTCTCCCTCGGCGACCCGGCGCTCGCCGACCTGTCACCGCTGGCGGGGCTCCCGCTGGGCCTCTGGTGCGGCGACCGGGACCCGTTCCGCGACGCGGTTCGCGACGTCGTACGCCGGCTGCCGACCGAGCCGGAGGTGGTGACCTTCGCCGACGGCGCGCACACCCGCGTGTTCTGGAACCGGCACACGCTGGACGCGTTCGCGTGGCTCTCGGGCCACCTCACAGCCAGTCGCGACGCCTGAACGCGACGTAGAGCCCGCCGGAGAGCAGGATGATCAGCAGGGTCGAGGTGTAGAAGCCCGAGTGCCGCGCGAAGCCCGGGTAGGGCAGGTTCTGGCCGTAGAACCCGGTGATCGCCGTGGGCACGGCGATGATCGCCGCCCAGCTGGTGACCTTCTTGGTGATCACGTTGAGCCGGTTGCCCTGGATCGTCAGGTTGGTCTCGACGATGGTGGCGACCAGGTCGCGCAGGCTCTCGGTCCACTCGGCGGCGCGCAGCACGTGGTCGTAGACGTCCTGGTAGTAGGCCGTCATCTCGGCCGGGACCAGGCCGACGTCACGCCGCATCAGGGTGTTGACCACCTCCCGCATCGGCAGCACGACGCGCCGCAGGTGGACCAGGCTCTTGCGCAGCTCGAAACTGCGGCGCTGGACGTCGCGGTCGCGGGGACGGTCGTCGAACAGCAGGTCCTCGAGCGCCTCGATCTCGTCGTCGAGCGACTGCACCGCGTCGAAGTGGCTGTCCACGACGTAGTCGAGCAGCCCGTGCACGAGCGCACCCACGCCGTACTTGGTCAGGTCGGCGTTGTCGTCCCAGCGGGCCACGAGTGCGTCGACCGGGAACGTGTCGTCGGGACGGACCGTCACGAGTGCCCTCGGCGTGATGAAGGCCGCGACCTCGCCGGTCACCAGCTGCCCGCTGGCGGTGTCGAGGCGGACGGCGTACGCCGTGAGGAAGTCATGGGTGCGGTAGCGGTTGAACTTGGGGCGCTGTCGACCGCTGGCGGCGTCCTCGACGGCCAGCGAGTGCAGGTCGAGCTCGTCCGCGACGTGCTGCAGCTCGGCGAGGTCCGGCCCGCAGAGGTCCACCCAGACCACGGCCGAGTCATCGCGGAGGTGCTCGGAGACGTCGTCGAGCGAGAAGCCCTCGTCGGTGAGGACCCCGTTGCGGTAGCACCGGGTGCGGGTCACACGGTCGAGTATTGCTCAGACGACCGGCTGCACGCGGGATTCCGGCGCCGCCTGCAGGAACTCCAGGGCTCCCCCGTGCTCGCTGGTGAGCGTGTACGCCGCCCCGCGGTGCGGCCGCACCTCGACGTGCACGCGCGCGGTCTTGGAGTTCAGGCAGTAGCTCGTGGCGCGCGCAGGGTTGTCGTAACCCAGGCAGACCATGCTGTCCGGCGATGCCTCCATCCGCAGCGTCGCCTCGCCGCCCCTGCCCCGCATCCGCAGCGACCAGCGTGGGAAGTCGATCGTCGGTCGCTGCCGCCACAGGTCGACGATCCGGTCGAAGCGGTGCTCGCGCCCGCCGCGGCGCACGACCAGCATCGAGAACAGCGGTGAGGCGCGGCGGCCCAGCTCGATGCGCCCCGACGCGGCCTCCACGACCGCCTCGTCCCCCGGGAACACGCACTGGCCCCAGGCGTACTCGGGGCTGTGCGCCGCGCCCCAGTTGTGCCCCTGCATGCCCACCCAGTCCGTGAGGTCCCAGGTCTCCTCGGCCCCGTCATCGGTCCACCCGAGGCTGCCGGCGAACGTGGCCACCGGGAACGGCGTGAGCAGCTTGTTCCTCGGGAAGGGGGCGTCGACGAGCCGGGCCGGCAGCAGGCGCATCGGAGCGCCGAGGGACCCGTCGGCCCGGGCGAACGAGAGATCCCACGCGACGCGACCGCTCCCTGAGGTCAGCTCCCCCTCGGAGCGCCCGCCCTCCCGACCCAGCTCGAGCTCGAGCGGGCCGACGTGGCTGGACCCGTCCGGCCCGAAGGTCGCCTCCTCGAGCGGTACGTCGTGCCGGAACCCCGCGGTCCGGCCCCGGTCGAAGACGCTGCACCACGCCTGGGCCTTGCCGGTCCCGTCCGTGCGGGTCAGCACCGTGGCCTTGAGCCAGAGCGCCCGCGGCGCGGCCGGGTCGTTGGCGCGGACGAACCACGACTCGACGTGGTCGGTGCCGGCACGGAGACGCGGCGCGTTGTCGGACGTCATGGGGCCAGTGTGTCGGCAGGTCCCGTCGTCAGGCGAGGAGCGGGTCGAGCCGAGCCCCGGACGGAGGCAGCTCACTCGTGCCTACGAGGGGCCCCCGCGTCATCGCTGTCGCTTTCGACACGAGCTGCCTCCCCTCGTGGACGCAGGAGCCGGACGGGTCAGTCACTCCGGATCAGGAACGGTGATTCCCGGACGGACCTCGCGCCTCAGCCGGTTCGTGAGTTCCCGCCGAGCAGACGAGTGACGAGCGCTCCACTCGAGGGCCCCGCATACGTGTCGGCTCTGAGCCGGACCGTCCGGATCGCAGGGTCTCCGTCATCGCCCCGGGTGAGGCCGTCGACGGGATCGTACGAGTACCACCGAACGCGCCCGTCCTCAGACGGGAAGCGATCCGGCGGCCTCTCGGTCACATCGTCAGTGTCCTCGATGGCAGGTCCGCGGCGCTCTCAGTC
The DNA here is from genome assembly GCF_042653125.1 of Nocardioides sp. GCM10023255. Lineage (NCBI taxonomy): Bacteria > Bacillati > Actinomycetota > Actinomycetes > Propionibacteriales > Nocardioidaceae > Nocardioides > Nocardioides sp. GCM10023255. Next base: position 276,945 of record NZ_JBHSHU010000005.1, on the reverse strand, counting down.
CAGGCAGAACTCGTTGCCCTCGACGTCCTGCATCACGATGCACGCGTTGGTGCCGTCGTACAGCAGCTCCACGCGCGTCGCGCCGAGCGGGAGCAGGCGTGCGCACTCGGCCTCGAGCGCAGCCAAGCGCTCCTCGCCCACGAGCCCGGTGCCGGCCCGCACGTCGACGTGCACCCGGTTCTTGGCGACCTTGCCCTCGGGGACCCGCTGGAAGTACAGCCGCGGCCCCACTCCCGAGGGGTCCTCGCACGCGCACCACGAACCCTGCTCCTCGGGCGGCTGTGAGCGATCGTAGTCGGCCCACGTGGCGAACTCCTCGGGCAGCGTCGGCAGGACGTACCCCAGCACCTCGCACCAGAAGCGGGCGACGCGCTCGGGTTCGGCGCAGTCGAAGGTGACCTGGACCTGCTTGACCGATGACATGGGCCCAGACCGTAGTGACGCGTGCCGCTCGCAGCAACAGAGTTCTGCCGGTCAGGGGTCCGGGCAGTGGGGCACACTCGGAGCCATGATGAAGCGCTCGGAGCTGCGCCGCCTGATGGAGGGCCGACCAGGCTTCGACATGCGCTTCTCGAGGAGCGCGGTCGCCGCGAGCCTCTGGGCCCACGGCGAGGACGATCTCGCCGACCGCGCGCTCGCCATGGACGATGCCGACCTCCGCAGCGTCCAAGCCATCGCCGCCCACTACGTCAGCCCTGCTTATCCGCTTCCGGTCGTTGACCAACGGATCACCAACAACCACGTGATCGCGCTGGCGGCGATCACGTACTTCGAGCAGGACTGCCGCCCGCTGACGCGGACCCGGCGTCGACCCGAGCGCACGCGGCCCGCGAGGTTCACCCCCTTGCCACCCGACCCGGGCACCGGGCTCTGAGGTCGGATCGGAGACGGTCGGCTCACCGGCACCTTCGAGACACGCCCACCGCAACCACGCTGGAGATGCGCCTGCACCCGATGGAGACCAGCACGACAGTTCAGCACCCCGAGACTGGACGCCACCAGCGTTGCCGGGCGCTCCGGGTCCGGAGCTGCGGATGAGCGCACGTCGCCGGCCTCCGTCGGGTAGAACGGTGAGCGACCGCGACCGGTGGGCCAGGGGCAGGTGACTTCGTGGACAACCCAGACGTGAGTGCGGCTGCCATGGCGCGGGTCTACGTCGACATGGTGGGGGACCTGTTCCACGCGGGCCACGTGTCGCTCCTCCGGGAGGCGCGTCGCCATGGTGACTGGCTGGTCGTCGGCGTGCTGGCCGACGACACCGCGGCCTCCTACAAGCGCCGTCCCATCATGACCCTGGCCGAGCGCGTCGCCGTGATCGAGTCGTGCAGGTACGTCGACGAGGTGATCGAAGGCGCCCCGCTCCGGGTGACCGAGGAGTTCCTCGCCGAGCACGGGATCACGACGGTGGTGCACGGCGACGACTTGTCTCCCGAGGCGGCCGACTTCGTCTACGGTCCAGCTGCAGCAGCCGGGAAGCTCAAGTACGTCCGACGCACTGGAGGGATCTCGACCACCCAGGTGATCCAGCGGGTGCTCGAGGCCGCGTCCCGCTCTGGATGACCGGATCCACCGCGCGCAGGATCCTGTCCGGCCCTCGGGCCCCGCGCGGGGTTCAGCAGCATCACTGTCGGGCCTGCTCCAGGTTCGCCCGGTGCACGCCGGAGAGCCAGTCCTGCTCGAGACGCGCGTCGACCGGGTCCACACCTCGCACCAGCGCGTCGACGTACGCGCGATCGGCGGCCAGCCGGGCCGCCACCTCGGGGCCCTCGGCGACCGACCCGTGCCCGGGGACCACGACGTCGACGTGCTGGGTGGCCTCTTCCAGCAGGTCGAGCGCCGCCGCGTAGTCGGACACCTGGCCTGACCGGCGTGGGTCGAGCATCGGGATCAGCACGTCGGAGAGCATGTCGCCGGCGATCAGGACTCCACGATCGGCCAGGAGGACCGCGGCGTGGCCGATGGCGTGGGCCTCGTGCTCGACGAGCGCGCCGGGGACGGGACCACCGTCGGCAGGCAGCGGCGAGACGAGCCCGATCAGCTCGAGGGGGATCCCCGACGCGCTCCCCGCCGCCATCTCCTGCGCGCGCTCCCGGACCCCGCCGGCTGCCTGCGCACAGGCAGCGGTGGCGTAGCGCGGCACGTCGCCGAACCGGGGGTGCCACAGGAGGTGGTCCCAGTGGAGATGGGTGGAGAACCCCGCGACCACCGGGATGCCGAGCCGGTCCACGTCGTCGGCGAGCTCGGCCAGGTCGGAGCCGTCGATGCCGGGATCGACCAGCACCAACCCGCTCTGACCGCGCACCACGACCGCATTGCTCCAGACCCACTCGCTCTGGCGGACCCAGACGCCGTCGGCAACCTCGCTCAGCATGTGTGCACCCTCCCGTCGCCTCCCCTGACCTGCTGACCCGTGTCGCTCGTGCAACTCATCGGTCGACGGGCGCGTCGGTGGCGCGGCCGACGTACGCTCGATGGCGAGGCACCACTCGTCCCCCGGAGGTCGTCATGGACGTCCTGCTCATCGTTGTGCTGGCCCTGGTCGTGCTCGTCGTCGCGGGCGTCGCCACGAGCTTCCGGGTGGTGAAGCAGATCGAACGCGGGGTCGTGTTCCGGCTGGGTCGGGCCCAGCAGGAGGTGCGGCGACCGGGACCGACCCTGCTGGTCCCGTTCGTGGACCGGATGAAGCGCGTCAACATGCAGGTCGTGACCATGCCGGTCCCGGCGCAGGACGGCATCACCCGCGACAACGTGACCGTGCGCGTCGACGCGGTCGTCTACTTCCGGGTCCACGACCCGGTGCGGGCGGTCGTCGAGGTGCAGGACTACCAGTACGCCATCTCGCAGGTGGCACAGACCTCGCTGCGGTCGATCATCGGCAAGAGCGAGCTCGACGACCTGCTGTCCAACCGCGAGCGGCTCAACCAGGGACTCGAGGTCATGCTCGACAGCCCGGCCGCGCCGTGGGGCATCGAGATCGACCGCGTGGAGATCAAGGACGTCGCCCTGCCGGAGGCGATGAAGCGGTCGATGTCGCGCCAGGCCGAGGCCGAGCGGGAGCGACGGTCGCGGGTCATCACCGCCGACGGCGAGTTCCAGGCGTCGAAGAAGCTGTCCGAGGCCGCCGCGGCGATGACCGGCACCCCGGGTGCCCTGCAGCTGCGGCTGATGCAGACGATGGTCGAGGTGGCGGCCGAGCGGAACTCGACCCTGGTGCTGCCGTTCCCGGTCGAGCTGCTGCGCTACTTCGAGGCGGCCGCGCACGCCGCCGACCCGGCCGTGCCGCGGGCCGGCATCCCGGACCCGCCCCGATGAGTTCGCGGGCTGCGCCGGGTCCGTACCGACATGGCAACGGTGATCATGCACGCGGTGGTGTCGGTGGACGGCTTCATCGCCGACGAGGACGACGCGGTCGGCCCGCTGTTCGACTGGTACTTCAACGGCGACGTGCCGATCGTCGAGGACGAGGCCGAGGGACGGCACGCGCCGTTCCGCATCAGCCGACGCTCCCATGACTACGTCAGCTCGTTGTGGGGCAGCATCGGCGCCACGGTCCAGGGTCGGCACCTGTTCGACCTGACCAACGGCTGGGAGGCCGAGCCACCGGCCGGTGACCACCTGGTCGTGGTGTCCCACCGACCGAAGCCGGACGGCTGGCACCCCGAGGCCGACGTGCCGTTCCTCGACAGCGTCGCCGATGCCGTCGCGGAGGCGAAGGAGCGGGCCGGGGACCGGGTGGTCGCGGTCTGCGCCGGCGACGTCGGAGGGCAGGCGCTCGCGCTCGGGCTCGTCGACGAGGTGGGGATGGACGTCGTCCCGGTGGTGTTCGGCCGGGGCAAGAGGTACTTCGGGCCCGTCGACTCCCAGCACCTGCTCGAGGACCCGCACGTCGTGGTCCAGGGCGACCGGGTCCTCCACCTGAGCTACCGGGTACGCCGCTGACCCGGACCCCGCGGCGTCACTTCTTCTTCGTCGGGTGGATCTTGTCGGAGAGGGTCTCCTCGGAGCCCTTGCTGCGCTTCTCGGCGCGCTTCTCCTTGATGGACTTGCCGGTCTTCTTGGACATGCTCTGGCGCGGCGACTTGTCGCTCATGGGGATCTCTCTGAGAGGAAGCCTGAACGGCTTCGTGCCTCGACACTACGCCCTGCCCCACACCGGTGGCCGCGTCACGGTGCGCCTGCGCTGAAGTCACGCCCCGGGCCGTAGTGTCGTCCGGGTGAGCCGACGATGAGCAAGATGGACGACCTGCGCGCGATGCGCGAGGCCCGCTACGAGCAGATGACGACGCGTGCGGGCAAGCCCGCCGCCTCTCCGACGCCCGCCGTCCCGAGGAAGAGGCCCACGACGCCCGCGGTCCAGCCGGTCGCGGACGACGTCGAGCCGTCGGACGAGGCGCTGTGCGGCCACCGCGCCATCAGCGGCCGCACCTGCACCCGCGAGCAGGGCCACGCGGCCAAGAGCCACCGCTACTCCTGATCCCGGTTCACCGGCTCCTGAGGACGACCAGCCGCTGGGTCGCCCGGGTCATCGCGACGTAGCGGTCGACCGCGCCCTCGATGCCGCCGCCGAACGTGTCCGGGTCGACCAGCACGACGAGGTCGAACTCCAGTCCCTTCGACAGCTCAGGGGTCAGCGTCCGGACGCGGCCCGCCCCCGGGAGCGGGCCGTCGACCTCACCGACGGCCACCACGCAGGCGGTCCCGTCGGCGTGCTCCGCCAGCCAGGACTCGAGCACCGAGCGCAGCTCGGACACGGATCCGTGGACGACGGGGACGCCGCTGCTGCGGACGGACGTCGGCACGTTCGCGTCCGGCAGCGCGGCCCGGATGACCGGCTCCGCCTCGGCCATGACCTCCTCCGGCGTCCGGTAGTTGATGCTCAGCGACGCCAGGTCGACGTGCTCCAGCCCGACCCGCTCGAGCCGCTCCTGCCAGGACTCGGTGAACCCGTGCCGCGCCTGGGCCCGGTCCCCGACGATGGTCAGGCTCCTGGACGGGCACCGCTGCAGCAGCATCTGCCACTCGGCGTCGGTGAGCTCCTGCGCCTCGTCGACCACGACGTGCGCGAAGGGGCCGGCGAGCGGGTCCGACGCGGCGGTCGCGAGGGCGTCCTCGTCGACGATCACGCTCTGCGCGTCCTCGACGCGCAGCATCGACATCACCTTCATCTCGGAGTCGTCGGTGGCGATCAGGTGGTCGACCACCATGGCCATCTCCTCGCGCTGGGCGGCCACCTCGGCCGCCAGCCGTCGCCGGCGTCGGGACGCCTCGGGGTCGCCCACCCGCAGCCGGGCAGCATCCAGCAGGGGCAGGTCCGACACGGTCCAGGCCCGGGGATCCGTACGCCGCAGCGCCTGGACCTCGTGCGGCTCGAGCCACGGTGCGCACCGGCGCAGGTAGGCCGGCACGGTCCACAGGTCCTCGACGACCTCGGTCGGGTCGAGCAGCGGCCACGCCCGGGAGAAGGTGGCCGCGAGCTCGCGGTTCGCGGCCAACGCCCGGCGGAGCTGGTCGCGCGGCACTTCCGTGTGGTCGACCTTGTCGACCAGGATGGAGAGCAGCTCCTCCCACACCTGGTCCCGCGCGTCGTTGTGCGGCGTGCCGGGGTCCGGGGCGTCGAAGGCCTCGGCCCAGTCGTCCGCGCCGAGCCAGATGTCGGCGTACGGCGTCTCGACCTCCAGGCCCTCGGTGGGTGGCTCCTCGTAGAGCCGCACCGCGGGCTCGATCGCCCGGACCATCGCCGCGGACGACTTCAGCCGGGCCACCTCGGGATCGGTCTCGGGCACGGCCGTCGCGCCCTCGGGGACCAGGTCACGCAACGTGCAGGTCTGCACGCCCTCCTCGCCGAGGCTCGGGAGCACGTCGGCGACGTAGGCGAGGTAGGGCTGGTGCGGCCCGACGAACAGCACGCCGCCCCGGCGGTGGCCCAGACGGGGGTCGGCGTACAGCAGGTAGGCGGTGCGGTGCAGGGCGACGACGGTCTTGCCCGTGCCCGGCCCACCGTCGACCACGAGCGCCCCGCGGGACCCCGCCCGGATGATCGCGTCCTGGTCGGCCTGGATGGTGCCGAGCACGTCGCGCATCCGGGGCGACCGGCTGCTGCCCAGGCTGGCGATGAAGGCGGACTGGTCGTCCAGCGCGGCGGCGTGCCCCTCGAACCCCTCCGCGGTGAAGACCTCGTCCCAGTAGTCGCTGATCCGCCCGCGGGTCCACCGGTAGCGTCGTCGGCTCGCCAGCCCCATCGGGTCCGCGTGGGTGGCGCCGAAGAACGGCTCGGCCGCCGGTGACCGCCAGTCGAGCAGGAGCCGGCGGCCGGTGCTGTCGGTGAGGCCGAGACGTCCGACGTACACCGGCTCCGGGTCGTCGGCATGGACCATGTGCCCCAGGCACAAGTCCACGCCGTACCGGCGCAGGGTGCGCAGGCGGGCCGTCAGCCGGTGGACCTCCTGGTCCCGCTCCAGCGCCGCCTGGCCGGTGCCGGCCGGTGCGCGTCGTGCGGCGTCGAGGCGCTCCGACAAGTCGGCGACCGACTGCTCGAGGCTCCGCGCGAGGGCCGCGAAGTGCTGCTCGTCGCCGGCGACCAGTGCCGGGTCGGCCTTGGGTGCGAGGTGGCCGCCGAGGTCGAACACGCTGGTGGTCACTGGGTCCATCTCATCGGCTCCGATCGTGGTGCTGCGTCCCAGCGCTTCCCTGGGACACCGGCGTCGATCGGCGATTCTGAGGCCTGCCGGGGGTCTTGCCGCAAGCCCCCCGCTGGGTTATACGTTGAGAGTGGAGGGGGGTGCGACCGCGGCTCGCACCAGCTCGGCGATCCGCTTCTCCACGGCGGGGCCCCAGTCCCGGAGCGCGTAGGCGACCGGCCACAGGTCGCCCTCGTCGAGGTTGGCGGCGTCCTGGAAGCCCAGCGTGGAGTACCGGTACTTGAACTTCCCCGCGTCCTGGAAGAAGACGACGACCTTGCCGTCGGCGTTCGCGTAGGCCGGCATGCCGTACCAGGTCTTGGGGGTCAGCCCGGGGGCGGCCTCGGTCACCGTCACGTGCACCCGCTCGGCAAGCGCCCGGTCCTCCGGCGCCATCTTCGCGATCGCGTCGAGCACCGCCTGCAGGCCGTCGGCCTTCTTGGCGCCCTTCTTGCCCTCGGCGCGCAGCTCGGCGGCACGCTGCTTCATCGCGGCGCGCTCCTCGGCCGTGAACCCGTCCGTCGCGTTCGTGGTGGACATGTTGGACTTCCTCTCGTCGTGGGGGCCGCGGCATCCCGCGGGCCGTTGCGTCAAACGCTAGGCGCGCTGCCACCGCGACGCTTCTCGATTCCTGACCGGATCACCGGCCGGCTCACTGCAGCCACGGCCCCGCGCGCCGGGTGTGCGCCGCCTTCGTCGCGGGCTCCATGCCGTCGTACAGCCGGGCCACCATCCGGGAGCGCGGGTTGGCGTCGAAGACGTCGTGGTGATCGCGGACGAAGGTCCAGTAGAGCGCGTCCCAGTCGTCCCGCCACTCCCCCGGCGGCAGGTCGGACATCTTGCGCAGGTAGTTCGACCCGGAGACGTACGGCTTGGTCGTGATCGCCGAGCCGGCGGCGAACTGGCTCATCGCGTAGACGTTCGGGACCATCACCCAGTCGTAGGCGTCGACGAACATCTCCATGAACCACTCGTACGCCGCGTCCGGGTCGGTGCGCAGCAGGCACATGGCGTTGCCGAGCACCATCAGCCGCTCGATGTGGTGGGCGTAGCCGCTCTCCAGCACCCGGCGCAGCACCAGGTCGACCGGCTCGAGCCCCGTCCGGGCGCTCCACCAGCCCCGGTCGAGCTGCCGGGTGTGGCCGAGCCGGTTGCTGGTGCGCATCCGCCGGCCCCACAGGACGTACGCCGCGCGCATGTACTCCCGCCAGCCGATCACCTGACGCACGAACCCCTCGACGGAGGCCAGCGGTACCTGCCCGTCGGCCGAGACCGCGAGCGCGCGGTCCAGCACCCGCTGCGGGCTGATCAGCCCGATGTTGAGCCCCGGGGTCAGCAGCGAGTGGAACAGGTGCGGGTGCTCACGGGAGATGGCGTCCTCGTAGGGACCGAACTGCTCGAAGCGGTCGGTGAGGAACGCGTCGTACGCCGCCTCGGCCTCCGCGTGCGACGTCGGCCAGGCGAAGGCCGCCGCCTCACCGGGTGCGTCGGGGAACTCCTCGGCGACCCACGCGATCGCGTCCGCGACGTGCGGGTGACGTTCCGGGGCGGGCGCCGGAGGCACGGGGTGCCCGCGGGGCAGCTTCTTGCGGTTCTCCTCGTCGAAGGACCATCGTCCGCCGGCCGGCTCGTCGCCGTCCATGAGCACGTCGAGCCGGCGCCGCTGGGCGGCGTAGAAGTGCTGCATGCGGGCCGTGCGGCCGCCACCGTCGAGCACCTCCCGGAGCTCGCTGCGGGTCGTGAGGAAGCTCGGGGTCTCCAGCACCTGCGCGTCGGGAAGGTCGCGCGAGAGCCAGTCGTCGACCACGTCGTAGACCGAGACCGACTGCGGGGAGAGCCGGCGCAGCTCGGCGTCCGTCCCCTCCCGGGAGGTCCGCTCCGCCGAGGTCTCGACGACCACGACCTCGCGGCCCGCCTCGCGGAGACGGTCGGCGAAGCGCCGCATCGAGGCGCGGTGCAGGACCAGCTTCTGGGCGTGGAAGGAGTACTGCCTGAACATCAGGTCGTGCTCGACGAGCACGAACGTCGTCCCCTCCGGCGCGTCGAGGTGCTCGACGAAGAGCTGGTGCGGCAGGACCAGCCGGACGTGTGCGACGCCGTTCCCCATGCCGCGAAACTACCCAGTGGATAGGAAGACCCGTTCCAGAACGTGTTCTAGCATCGGCCGCATGTCCTTCCTGCGCCGACAGCTGGTGACGGCGGCGCTCACGGCGAACGCCATCCGGCCGGTGCCCGGCTTCAGGTTCGGCATCCCGGCTTTCGTCGCCGGCTGGCTGACCGGCGAGCTGGCCCCACACATGCTGGCGCTCACCGCCGCCGACGCGGCCGCGCACGCGCACCGCCCCCGGCGCAACCGCGCCGGGCTCGTGCTCGCGGGCGCCAGCGCCGCGGGCCTGACCTTCCTGATCGACCAGAGCCGCCGCGTGCGGACCACGGCCGAGGACGCGCTGACCGAGACGCTCGGCGCCGACTACGTCAGGGCGCTCGACACCCGGCCCACCCCGGCCGATCTCGCCACTCCCTGGCGGCAGCTGGTCAACCCGTTCCGGATGCGCAACGACGCGATCCGGGTCGAGCGCGACATCGCCTACGACCCCAGGCACGGCCGGCGCGGGCTGCTCGACATCTACCGGCCCGCGGGGGCCCAGCTCGCGCACGCGCCGGTCCTCCTCCAGGTGCACGGCGGCGGCTGGACCCTCGGGTCCAAGGACCAGCAGGGCATCCCGCTCATGCAGCACCTCGCGGCCAAGGGCTGGGTGTGCGTCGCGATCAACTACCGGCTCGCCCCGCGCGACGCGTTCCCGGCCCAGATCATCGACGTCAAGCGGGCGATCGCCTGGATCCGCGAGCACATCGCGGAGTACGGCGGCGACCCGGCGTACCTCGCGATCACGGGCGGCTCCGCCGGCGGGCACCTCGCCGCGCTGGCCGCCCTCACGCCCCACGACCGCACGTGGCAGCCCGGCTTCGAGGACGCCGACACCAGCGTCGCGGTGGCCGTTCCCCACTACGGCGTCTACGACCTCGCCGGCTCCACCGGGGTGCGCGACATGGAGCTGATGCGCGACACCTACCTCGCGCCCCGGATCGTGCAGCGACGCTGGAGCGAGGACGCGGAGATCTTCGAGGCCGGCTCCCCCATCCTGCGGATCACCGCGGAGGCGCCCGACTTCTTCGTCCTGCACGGCACCCTCGACACGCTCGTCCCGGTCGACCAGGCCCGGCTGTTCGTCGAGAGGCTGCGCAGCGTCTCCAAGCGCTCGGTCGTGTACGCCGAGCTGCCGGGCGCGCAGCACGCGTTCGACGTGTTCCCGTCGATCCGGTCGGCGCACATCGTCCGGGCGATCGACCGCTACCTGCACTGGCACTGGAACCTCTACCGGCGCGAGCGCGCTGCTCCCGAGGACGCCGGCTGACGCTCGGCTCACTCGCGCAGGAGGCCGAGCACCAGCGCCAGCGGCGGCCACGCGTCGCGGCCGCGGCGGTTGACGGCGTACGACCGCAACGTCACCGCGGGCTCGTCGAGCCGGAGCAGCGCGACGGCGGGGATCGTCGGCGCCGGCTCGGGCAGCAGCCCGACGCCGAGGCCCTCGACGATCATGTCCTGCACGAGCTCCAGGCTGTCCGCGCGGTGCACGACGCGGGGCTCGAAGCCCGCCAGGGAGGCGACGGTCCGGACCACCTCCTCGTCGGCGGTGTTGCGGGAGTTCACGATCCAGTCGTGGTCGCGGTACCTCCGGAAGGCCACCAGCGAGCTGCCCGTCTCCGGCTTGTCCGCGGACGGCACGCCCAGCCCCCAGGGCGTGACACCGAGCGGCTGGTGCACGAACGCAGCGTCGAAGCGGGTCGGCGCGAGGTTGTAGTCGTAGGTCATCGCGAGGTCGACCTCGTCGCCGTCCAGCAGCTCGAGCGCCTCGGCGGGCTCGTGCTCGTGGATCCGCAGGTGCACCTCGGGCGAGTCCACCGCGAGCCTGCGACGCACGGGCAGCACCACCTCGCGGATCGCGGTGGCGAAGGCCGCGACCCGCAGCGTGCCCCGCGGCGTGGCCCCGGGGTCGAGGTCGGCACGAGCGGCGTCGAGCGCGGCGAGCACGTGGACCGCGTGGTCGGCGAGGCGCCGCCCGGCCGGCGTCAGCCGGACACCCCGGCCCTCGTGCTCGAGCAGCGCGGTCCCGGCCTCCTGGGCGAGCGCGGCGATCTGCTGGGAGACGCTCGAGGTGGTCACCCCGGTGACGTCCGCGACCGCGCGCATCGAACCGAGACGGGAGAGCTGGAGGAGGAGCTCGAGCCGGCGCGGGTCCATCACCAGATCGTCAAGGATTCGTGAACGGTACGTCAAGTGAAGTCACGTGGACGTGAACGGTTGTCACACTCTGTACTGGAGCCATGACGACGGATCGACTCACCTCGGCACGCACCGGCTCCCTGATGGCGCTGGCGTCCATGTCGTGCGTGCAGCTCGGCCTGGCGGCCTCGGTGGGGCTGCTCGACCGGCTGGGCGCCGACGGCGCCGCGGCGTTGCGGCTGGCCTGCGCGGGCGCGCTGGCGCTCCTCCTGCTGCGCCCCCGGCCGAGCAGCCTGACGTCGGGGTCGCTGGCGGCCGCCGCGGGGCTGGGGGTCGTCACGGCAGGCATGACGATCCTGTTCATGGGCGCGGTCTCGCGGATCCCCCTGGGCACCGCCAGCGCGCTCGAGTTCCTCGGTCCGCTCGGCGTCGCGGTGGCCCGCAGCCGCGACGCCCGCCAGCTGGCCTGGCCGGCGCTCGCGCTCGTGGGAGTGCTGCTCCTGACCGAGCCGTGGGGCGGCGGGGCCGACCCGCGCGGCGTGGCGCTCGCGCTCGGGGCCGCCGGCTGCTGGGCGGGCTACATCCTGCTGACGCAGGCCGTCGGCGACGCCGTCGAGGGGCTCTCGGGGCTGGCCGTGTCGCTCCCGGTCGCCGGACTGGTCGCCGCCGCCGTGGCGGGGCCGGGGTTCGCGACCTCGCTCACGCCGCAGCTGGTCCTGGTCGGCCTGGGCCTTGCGCTGCTGCTCCCCGTGGTGCCGTTCAGCCTGGAGATGCTGGCGCTGCGCCGGCTCACCACGGCCGCGTTCGGCACCCTGATGAGCCTCGAGCCGGCGATCGCGGCCCTCATCGGCCTGGTGCTGCTGCACCAGGTGCCGTCGGTCCTGGCGGCCGCGGGCGTCGTGCTCGTGGTGGCCGCGGGCACCGGCGCCACCCGGTCCGGGAGCCGGGACGTCGCGGAGCCGGCACCCGGCGTACCCAGTCCTCAGTACGCCGCCACCGCTCTGGAGGCACCGCTGCGCCAGTCCCCCTAGCGTCCGACCGTGAACGGACTCCCTCAGCCGCGTGGCGTGGCCCTCGCGGCCTGCAACCTCGCCGCGGGACTGGCCCTGACCCGCCCGCGCCTGCCGTTCAGCGCCGGGGGCCTGCGGGCCGGCACCTCGATCTACCCCTGGTGGACGTGGGTGCTCGTGGGCGTGGGGCTCGCGGCCGGCGTCGTGGTCGCCGCCGCGAACGGATCTCGAACCGCACGGACCGTTGCCGCGGCCGCGGGCGCGGTGGTCGGCGCCCGGCTGACGGGCACCGGGCTGGTGGCGGCCAAGCACTGGAAGCCGGCCTTCGGGATGGGCGGGTACTACGGGGACCCCGAGCAGCTGCAGCGGCTGGCACTGGTCATCGCGACCGCCGGGGCGATCGCGATGATGCTGTCGCTGTGGCAACTGGTCGAGGACGGCGCGTTCGCGGGCGACGTACGACGCAACGTCCGGCGGGCCTGCACGGCGGTCGGGGTGCTCGTGGTGGCGGCGCTGCCGGTGGCCCTCGTCGCGGGCGACCCCGACATGACCGACCTCCAGTCCTGGGGAGCGATGGGGCTGGTCTACGCAGGACCGTGGGGCGCAGCGATCGTCCTCGCCGGACGGCTGCGCCGCCCCGCGTCGGTCGCGATGCTGGGCAGCGTGGCGGGGAGCGCCGCGCTGGCCCTGGTCGGGCCGCAGATGATCGATCTGGTCTACGGGTCCGCGACGGTCCAGTTCGCGGTCGTGGTCGTGCTGGCGGTGGGGCTCGCACTGCTGGCTCTGCGCCGACCTCAGGACAGCCGCGTGGTGCCGGAGTCGTCGAGCCGATAGGTCAGGCGCGATGGTCGCCTCCCGACTGCTCCGCCGAGGTGGTCCCGGCCCGCTCGGGGAGGTCGCGCGCGCACGTCACGGCCACCCCTGGCGCGCACCTGACGCGTCCGGGCCTCGGGAGCCGAGCGTTCCTGACTCCGTGCTGGCCATGCCGGTGACCCCTCGTCGCGGGTGTGGTGCCGGACAGATGCGCTCTCAGGCGTCGTCTCGACCCAGGTCGTCGTCCCACTTCAGACGCGCCCGCACAACCTTTCGGTCGAGGGCTCCGGGGGCGTCCATGAAGTCGCGGTTGTCGAGCCAGGACTGAACGGTGATCCGCTCGACCGAGTACCACGAACACCGCCATGGCAGGAAGAACGTGTAGGTGCGGCCCCTGTTCGAGCGTTCGACAGCGGTTCTGCATCGCTCATGGCTTCCGTCATCCCACCAAGCCGCGATCCGGGCCTTTCGGCCGGGCCGCAGATACACACTGACCTGGGGCTCTCGCGACGGCCTGGAGGGCTTCATGAAGACCGACAGGTCCCATGCCGTCCGCGGAGCGCGGGCATATCCGGGAAGCGCCCCACGCATTGTCACGGTGACGTACGCATCACGATGGTTCTCCTGCCAGACCCGGACGTGGCGGATGTCCGCCGCTGCCCGCTTCCGAGCCGAGAAGTGCCGCTTGGGCACGTTGTAGTGCAGGTCCGCCCTGCCGTCGTCGAAGGCGCGCACATAGCGCGTGCTCGTCGTGGCACGCTCCGTCCCGCTCTCAGCCGTCGCCACCCCGCCCACGGTGCCGGCCACGAGGGTCACGGCACCGGTCAGTACGGCCATCCGCCTTCGCGCCGTCTGCACTCCCCCGATCACGGTCGGATGGTATGCCACGAATCGGGCCGACCGCGGGCGGACGACGCCGGGCCGTGCCCGGGCCGTCGAGCCGGAAGGTGGGGCCGACGGTCCACCTCGGGGGTCGCCATCGTGCTGGCGGCTGGTCGAGCACCGGAGCGCCGGCGAGCGTTTCGGAGACCCCGCACCTGTGGGCAGCTCCTCGACCGGGCGGTGGGCTTGCGGGTCCCTGGTGGCAGCGGTCTCGGCAGCTAGGGGTGGGTACGCCGCGGCGCCGGCGCCGCTTCCCGGCTTGCGGTCCGCGGTGGCGGCTCCCGGCGGGTTTCCGCCCACGAAGGTTTTACCTTCGAATTTCCCCAGCACGCCCGGATCGGGCCCGATTCGGGGGGTGGGTGTCGGTGGTCGATGAGACGATGGACTCATGTTCGAAACCGACGCATCCGGGGAGCCGGTCGAGATCGAGGACCTCGATCTCGACGGCCTACTCAGCGTGCTCGAGCAGCGCCGCCAGGGCGCCCGCGCCGAGGACCGCGGCAAGCTCCGGGTCGCGGCCGAGTGGTGCGTGCGCCACCCCGCGACCGCGGACACCGGGGTGGCGACCTGGGGCGGCCCGAGTGTCCTGCTCACCGACGAGTCGCTGGGCGGTGAGGGGACGCCGGCGGTGGCGGCGTTCGCGCCCGAGCCGGTCGCCGCCACGCTCGGGATCTCCACGACCGCGGGGATGGCGCTGATCGCCGACGCGCTGGACCTGCAGTTCCGGCTGCCCCGGATCTGGCGACTCGTGCAGCAGTTGGCGGTGGAGCCGTACCGGGCCCGGCAGGTCGCCCAGGCCACCCACCAGCTCTCCCAGGCCGCGGCCGCGTACGTGGACGAGCAGCTCGCCCCGAGGTTGTCCTCGTGCGGGTGGAAGGCGGTCGAGACCACCGTGGCGCACGCGATCGCCACGTTCGACCCGACCTGATCGCCCAGAAGGAGAAGCGCGGCAGGCAGGGCTGGCACGTCACCCTGCGCCACGACCACCCCGGCCGCTTCGACGGCACCTCCTACCTCGACGTCGCCGGGGACACCCTCGACCTGACCGCCTTCCACGACCTGGTCTGCGACCAGGCCGCCCAGCTCAAGGCCATGGGCGACCAGGACGACCTCGAGATCCGCAAGGCCAAAGGCCTCGGCGTGATCGCCGCCCAACAGGCCACCCTCGACCTCCTCTCCGTCACCGGCCAGGACACCGGACAGGACCCCGGGCAGGACCCCGGGCAGGACCCCGGGCGGGCCGCCGCATCGGCGGCCGCGAAGCCGCGGCCGCCCAAGACCCGGCTCTACCTCCACCTCTCCCTCGCCGGCCTCGCCACGGCCTGCACGTCCACGTCCGACGGCGTAACCGGCGGGACGGTGACCGGCAGGGTCGAGCGGCTCGGCCCGGCGACCATCGACCTGATCAAGGACTGGGTCGGCAGGTCACGCGTCACCGTCCAGCCCATCCTCGACATGAACAGCCGCAACGCGGTCGACCAGCACGACCCACCACCCTGGATGACCGAGCTGGTCATCCTGCGCGACGGGCACTGCGTCTTCCCCTGGTGCCAGATCGACGCGAGAAGCGCAGACCTCGACCACATCGAGCCCTACGTCCCGATCGACGACGGCGGCCCACCCGGCCAGACCGCCCCCGACCGCCTCGCCCCACTCTGCCGGCGACATCACAGGTGCAAGACCAGTGGCCGCTGGCGCTACCGACGACGACCCGACGGCACCTACGAGTGGCACGGCCCCCACGGCCGCAGCTACCTCGTCACCCCCCACGGCACCATCCGGCTCGACACCAACTGACCCACAAGAGCAGCACCCGCAGGCCCGACCACCCGGCACCGACCGGGCGATCAGGCCTGCCGTGCTGCCCGTGCGATGCTCAGCAGGCGCGGCGCACGAGCGCTGCCGGGGCCCAGGAGTGAGACCGTGCCGGTGCTGTCACTTCGCGAGATCACCGAGGACAACCGCGCTGCCGTCGAGTCGCTCGCGGTCACTGAGGACCAGACCCACTACGTGGCCAGCGTGACGGAGTCCCTGGCAGAGGCCGCCGAGCTCCCCGATGCGAAGCCCTGGTACCGCGCGCTCTACGCCGACGACGAGCCCGTCGGATTCGTCATGATCAGCGACGGCATCTCGGTCGACAACCCCGAGTACCTCGGTCCGTACTACCTGTGGCGCCTCCTGGTCGACTTCCGGTTCCAGGGCCGGGGCTACGGCACCGCTGCGCTGGACCTCGTGGTCGAGCACGTTCGCTCGCGTCCCGATGCCCGAGTGCTCCTGGTCTCGCACGTGGTCGGGCCGAGGTCTCCCGGCCCCTTCTACGAGCGGTACGGCTTCCGGCCCACCGGTCACGTGCACGAGGGCGAGCCCGTCCTCGAGCTCGACCTGTACCCCTCGTGACCCTCGATCATCGGAGCCGACGCATCGACGTCGAGCACCAGCAAGAGGGCAGCGCCCGGTCACCGTCGAGATCGCGCAGCTGACACACCGAGGACTCGGGGTCTGAGCGTGCCGGACCTCGTGCGCGTCCACGCACGCCACTGCTTCGGGGACAGCTTGCAGGGCAGGTGTTCCTCGAGCCACGGAATCATCCGGTCGAGCACGCCGACCTCGCCGCCCGGGATGCAGAACGAGAGCGCCAGACGCGCGCTGTTGTCGAGGACGAGGCGCGACTCGTTCGTGTACCCGACCCGATGGAACAGGTCATCGGTCTGACCGGGCAACGGGCGACCTGTCTGCGGATCGAGCAGCCGGTACCTGGAGCCGGCGCTGAACCAGATCGGGGCCATGCCCCACTGGTTCGTCGGCTGAGGATGGATGTCGTCGAGGAGGTCGAGGGCCTCCTCGACCTCGTCCTCAGCAAGGACGAGGAGACGGCCACGCCCGAACCTGCGCTCCAGCTCGTGCAGCAGGCGGGTGGGAGGCGTCAGCCCCGGCACCTGGTGCACGGTGATCGAGTACTCCGTGGGGCCTGCCGGCTCGGTGCAGGTCTGCCGGAAGGACGTCGTCGCCTCGAGAGCGGCTCGACGCGTCATGCGCCCGAGAGAGTGAGCCCCTCCGCTGGATGCCGGAAGGCCGTCGTACGTGACGGCGGCGTACTGCTCATCGGACACGCCGGGATCCTAGCCACGTCCTCCGGGTTCGAGTGCCGAGAACGACCGGGAGCGGCTACGGCGTGCGGCGCCGCGTGGCGCGTACGACGACGTCGTGCAGGGGCCCGGCGTGGCCGGGGACCTCGCGCACGTGCTCCTCGGCGGTCTCGACCTCCCAGCGCGCGTCGTCGAGGAGCGCGGTGATGTCCGCGAGCGTGACCGAGGCCTGCTCGGGGGGCTCGTGGTCGTGCCCCGTGGCACCGGGCGTGTGCAGGTGCCCGACGACCAGCAGCGTCCCGCCCGGCGCGACCCAGGCGGAGATGCGGTCGTAGAACGCCAGCTGCGGCATCGCCGGGTGGGCGTAGCTCGTCATGACCAGGTCGAGCTGCCGCTCCGGCTCCCAGGTGCCCAGGTCCGCCTCCACCCAACGGACGGGGCCGTTGTCCGGGGTTGCGCGCCCAGCAGCCCTGGCGAGGGCCTCGGTGGAGATGTCGACGCCGGTGACCTGCCAGCCCTGGGCCGCGAGCCAGCTGGCGTCGGCACCCTCGCCGCACCCCGCGTCCAACGCGGTGCCGGGCACCAGGCCGCCGGTCTCGCGGACGACGTACGGGTTCGGGGCGCCGGAAGCCGAGGCCGGCCCGTCCTGCGCCTGCCGCCAGTGCGAGTCCCAGTACCCCTTGTCGAACTCGTGCGTCATCCGGCGGCCCGCCCGATGACGTACAACCGCTCGGTCGTCTCACCCCGGGCCGCGACCGGCCCGCGGAGGTACCACTCCACGTCCACCAGGCCGGCGGCCTCCACGACCCCGACCACCTGCGCGGGGTCGTGCAGCACCACGTCGAGGTCGACCTCGTGACCGAACCACTCGTCGAGGTGCCGGACCTCCGCCCCGGCGTGCAGTGCGAGCACCAGCCAGCCGTCGGGGGCGAGCGGCCTGGTCAGCGCAGCGACCGCGTCCGGGAGCTCAGCCGCCGCGAGGTGGATCAGGGAGTACCACCCCAGGACCGCCGCCCAGCCCGCGCTCGTGGCGGGCCGCATCAGGCGCCGCAGGTCGCCGGTCTCGAACGACACCCCCGGGAACCGGCGCCGTGCCTCCTCGACCATCGCGGACGAGACGTCGATGCCGGTCGCGTCGGCACCGCGCACGGCGAGGTGGGCGGTCACGTGCCCCGGCCCCGAGCCGACCTCGACCACCGGACGGCCGTCGGCGTGGGCGGCGACCCGGTCGAGGAGCCAGGTTTCGAACGGCAGTCCGGTCAGCTCGTCGGCGAGGTGGTCGGCGTACGCGGTGGCCACGGCGTCGTACGACGAACGCACCCGCGCGTCGCGCGCCTCCCGGCCGTCCGCGATGACGGCGTCACGGTCCACGGAGGGAGTCACCGCGGGCGCGGCCTGCTGCGGGACCGGGCCGAGCAGGTGGATCCAGCGGGGGTCCTGCTGCCCGGGACGGCGCTCGAGCTGGCGCACCAGCGGCTGCGGGCGCTCGGCCATCCGGCGCAGGCAGGCCTCGACCTCGCCGCGGTCGGCGAACGCGTGCAGCCGCTCGGTGCGGGTGCGCAGCTCACCGGGAGCCTGCTCGCCCCGGAGCAGCAGCACCGTGAGCAGCGCCCGCTCGTCGGGCTCGAGGCCGAGCCGCTCGTCGAGCGTCTGGTGGTACTTCAGCGTCCGCCGGCCGCTGTCGGACCACACGATGCGCAGCAGCCCACGCTCCTTGAGATCGCGGGCGGTCCGCTCGACGGTCTGCTCGTCGAGGTCGAGCACCGGGTCGCGGTTGCTCGACTGGTTGCAGGCCGAGCGCAGGGCATTGGCCGTGAGGGGGTACGACGCCGGCACGGTCACCTGCTTCTCCAGCAGGCTGCCCAGGATGCGCTGGTCGACCGGATCGAGGACTGGGAGGTCGTTCACCCTGACGAGACTAGAGACTCGACGCCTGCGAGGTCTGGAACGATGTCGAGCGTGGCCGAGCGCGTCTCCTTCCCCAGCACCAGCGGGCCGATGCTCGCCGGGCTCGTCGACCTCCCCGAGGGGCCGGTCCGCGGCTGGGGCGTCTTCGCCCACGGCTTCACCCTCGGCAAGGACTCCCCCGCCGCCAGCCGCATCTGCAAGCAGCTGGCCAGCGAGGGCATCGGCATGCTGCGCTTCGACAACCTCGGGCTCGGCCACTCCGAGGGCGACTGGGGCGACGGCTCCTTCTCCCACAAGGTCGAGGACACCGCCGAGGCGGTCCGCTTCATGGAGGGCACCGGCCGGCACGTCCGGCTGCTCGTCGGCCACTCCTTCGGGGGCGCCGCCGTCATCGCGGCGGCCCACCTGGTCGACGGCGTCCGGGCCGTGGCCAGCATCGGCGCGCCGTACGAGCCGGCGCACGTCGAGCACAACTACGACGCGCTGATCGACCTCATCATGACCGAGGGCGAGGCGCCGTTCCCGGTCGGCGGCAAGGCGCTCACCCTCCGGCGGGCGTTCATCGAGGACGTGCGCGCGGCGGACCTGCACGAGCGCATCCGCACCCTGCGCCGGGCGCTGCTCGTGATGCACGCACCGACGGACAACACCGTCGGGATCGAGAACGCCAGCCAGATCTTCCGCGCCGCGCGGCACCCGCGCAGCTTCGTCTCCCTCGAGGGCACCGAGCACCTGCTCACCGGCAAGAACCAGGCGCGACGGGCCGCGCGGATCATCAGCGCCTGGGCCGACCCCTACCTGGCCCCCTAGCCCCGGGGCAGGTCGGTGCCGTGCCCACCCCGTCTAGGGTGGCGCCGTGCCGGAGACCACCGCGATGCCCGACGACCTGCTCGCCCACGCCCGGGCGGCCAAGGGGTTCATGCCCGAGGACGAGGGGCTGCTGCTGCACCGGGTGGCCCGCGAGCGGCTCCCGCACGGCCCGGTGCTCGAGGTCGGCACCTACTGCGGGAAGTCAGCGATCTACCTCGGTGCCGCCGCGCGCGAGGTGGGCGGCACCGTGTTCACGGTCGACCACCACCGCGGCTCGGAGGAGAACCAGGCCGGCTGGGAGCACCACGACCCCACGCTGGTCGACGACGAGCTCGGCCTGATGGACACGCTGCCGGTCTTCCGCCGGAACCTGGCCCTGGCCGGGCTGGAGGACCAGGTCGTCGCCGTCGTCGGGAGGTCCACGACGGTCTCGGCGCACTGGCGCACCCCCTTGTCGATGGTGTTCATCGACGGAGGGCACGCCGAGGTGCACGCCCACAACGACTACACCGGCTGGGCGCCGTGGCTGGCGAGCGGCGCCCTGCTGGTCATCCACGACGTCTTCCCCGACCCCGCCGACGGCGGCCGACCGCCGTACGACGTCTTCCTGCGCGCGATCGACGGTGGCTCGTTCACCGAGGTCGAGGCGCTCGGCTCGATGCGGGTGCTACGACGGACGGCCGGCGAGGCCGGCGACCCGGTCGCCTGAGCGGTCGCCGGGCGCGCAGCCGCACTCGAGGCCGACCTCCCGGAAGTCCGCGGCCAGCGTGGTGCCGCGCATGATGCCGGCGCCCCCGGTGCCGTCCGCGAGCGCGTCGACGGCGAGGACCACCGCGGCCGCGGTGTACGTCGTGTGCTCGACCGGCCAGTTGACCTTGTCCGGGAAGACGTAGCCGGTCCAGTACCTGCCCTGCTCGGCGCGCAGGTGCTGCATGTCGACCAGCAGCTGCAGCGCCCGCTCACGGTCGCCGACGGCGTCCAGCGCCATCGCCAGCTCGCAGGTCTCCGCGCCGGTCACCCAGGGGTCGGGGAGCACGCAGCGGATGCCGAGCCCGGGCTCGACGAACTCGTCCCAGCGGCTGGCCAGCAGGGCCCGGCCCGCCTCGCCGCGCACGGCACCCCCGAGGACCGGGTAGTACCAGTCCATGGAGTACTCCGACTTGTCCAGGAACAGGTCGCGGTGCTCGCGCAGGGCGTGACCCAGCCTCCCGCCCGCCAGCTCCCAGTCCGGCTGGGGGTCGCCGAGCAGCTCGGCCAGCGCGACGCCGGCCCGCAGGGACTGGTAGATGCTCGAGGAGCCCGCCAGCAGCGCCTCCTCGTTGACCTTGGCCGGGCGCCCGTCCGTCCACTCCCGCGACCACGCGATGCCACCGAAGGGCAGCTGCATCGACACGACCCAGTCCAGGCCGCGACGGACGGCCGGCCAGTACCGGCGTACGAGCCCGACGTCGCCGCGCACCAGCCAGCTGTGCCACACCCCGACGGCCAGGTAGGCCGACATGTTGGTCTCGCCGCTGTGGTCCTCGACCGCGCCCCCGACCAGCTTCATCGGCCACGAGCCGTCCTCGCGCTGGGTGGCCAGGCACCACTCGAACGCGCGGTCCGACGCCTCGACCTGGCCTCCGACGAGCAGGGCCATCGCCGACTCGACGTGGTTCCAGACGTCGGTGTGCTCGCCGACCGTCCAGGGCACCGCGCCGTCGGGCTCCTGCATCGCCGCGATCGAGGCCGCGGTCTCCGCAACCTCGGCGGCGTTCAGCACGCCCTCGAGGCCGGGGACCCAGGCGGGGAGGTCAGCCCGCATCGGGCTTGCGGAAGTAGAGGACCATGCTCTTGCCGATCAGCGGGTCGAGGACCTTGCCGGCGAGCCGCAGCGTCCGGGGCTGCTTCATGATCTCCCAGACCAGCAGCCGGTGGTAGGCCTTGGCGAGCGGGTGGTCGTCGTTGCGGACGCCGACGGCGCACTTGATCCACCAGTACGGCGAGTGCAGGCCGTGGGCGTAGTCCTTGCCCTCGAAGTCGAGGCCGGCGTTGGTGAGCTTGCCGATCAGCTCCTTGTCGGAGTAGATCCGGATGTGCCCACCGGGGACGTTGTGGTAGTCCTCGGACAGCTTCCAGTTCACGATCTCGGGGAACCAGCGCGGCACCGAGACGGCGATCGTGCCGCCCGGCCGCAGCACCCGCACCAGCTCGTCGATCGCCTGGATGTCGGCGGGGATGTGCTCCAGCACCTCGGCCGCCACGACCCGGTCGAACTCGCCGTCGGCGAACGGGAGCGACAGCGCGTCGCCCTCCTTGACGTCGGCCTCGGCCCCCTCGGGGACCTCGCCGGCCTCCTTCATGGCGACGAACAGCTCGCGCACCCCGGAGAGCTCGTCGGCGTCCTGGTCGAACGCGATCACGTCACCGCCGCGGCGGTACATCTCGAACGCGTGCCGGCCGGCGCCGCAGCCCATGTCCAGCACCCGGTCCCCCGGGCGCAGCCCGAGGCGGTCGAAGTCGACGGTCAACACTGTCATGCACCTCCGGTGGCCGAGCCGGTCGAGGCCCGGTAGTCCGCGATCACTTCCTCGTACGCCGCAGCGGTGGCCGCGGCCACGGCACGCCAGCTGAACAGCTCCTGCACCCGCTCGCGCCCGGCGGCGCCCATCCGCTCACGCCGCTCGGGGTCGTCGAGCAGTGCGGCCAGCGCCGACTCCAGCTCGCCCACGTCGCCGGGAGTGACCAGGTCGGCGCACTCGCCGTCGGGGCCGACGACCTCGGGGATCGCCCCGGCCCGGGAGACCACCAGCGGGGTGGCGCAGGCCATCAGCTCCGCGGTCGGCAGCGAGAACCCCTCGTAGAGCGAGGGCACGCACGCGATCTCCGCCGACCCCATCAGCTCGACGAGCTCGGCGTCGCTGACGCCGTGCACGAACCGGACCGCGTCGCCGATCGAGAGGCGGTCGATGAGCTGCTCGGTGCGGCCGCCCGGCTGCGGCCTGGTGACCAGGACCAGCTCGACGTCGCGCTCGGTGCGGAGCTTGGCGAACGCCTCCAGCAGCGTGGCGATGCCCTTCATCGGCGCGTCCGCGCTGGCCATGGCCAGGATCCGGCCCGGCACCCGCGGCGCGGTGGGCGGGGCGAAGCCGTCGTCGACGCCGAGCAGGATCACCTGCAGGCGGGCCGGGTCGACCCCGAAGTCCTTGACGATGTCGCGCTTGGAGGCCTGCGAGGGGGTGAGGATCTTGCGCGCCCGGCGGGCCACCTTGCCCTGCATGCGCAGGAAGCCGTACCAGCGGCGCACGGACAGCTTCTTGCGCCAGGGGGCGGCGGCGAGGTCGATGCGCCGGTCGAAGGTGATCGGGTGGTGCAGCGTCGTGATCAGCGGCAGCCCCATCTTCTCGATCTCGAGCATGCCGTAGCCGAGCACCTGGTTGTCGTGGACGATGTCGAAGTCGTCGACGCGGTCGCGCAGCACCTTCGCGACGCGGGTGCTGAAGGTCTTCGGCTCGGGGAAGCCGGCCGTGCACATGGTGAGGAACTCCTCGACGTCCACGAGGTCGCGGAACTCCCGCGGTTTCGGGATCCGGAACGGGTCCGGCTCCCGGTAGAGGTCGAGGCTGGGGACCTTGGTGAGCGCGACCCCCGGGTCGAGCTCGGGGTACGGCTGGCCCGAGAAGACCTCGACCGAGTGACCGAGGTTCGTCAGCTCGCGGCTGAGGTGGCGGATGTAGATGCCCTGCCCTCCGCAGTGGGGCTTGCTCCGGTAGGACAGGAGTGCGATCCGCATCCGTCACGACCTTTCTGGTGAGAGCGTCCGGGCCGGACGAAATGGAACGTGTTCCTATTATGACCCGCAGATTGCTAGCGTAGATCTCCGGTCCACCGAGCGGCTCGGTGGACCGTCTCGGAGAGGGAGACACATGGGAGGGCCCGTGGGCAGCGCCAGCTCGCTGACGGTCGAGGAGCTCGGGTCGGCAGCGCAACGGGACCGACGCAAGCGGATCCTCGACGCGACGATCGCTCTCGCTTCGCAGGGTGGGTTCGACGCCGTCCAGATGCGTGCCGTCGCCGAGCAGGCGGACGTCGCGCTCGGGACGCTCTACCGTTACTTCCCCTCCAAGATCCACCTGCTGGTCTCCGCGCTCGGCCGGGAGTTCGAGCGCGCCGAGGCAGCGACCCGCGACAAGCCGATCCCGGGCGACACCCCCCACCAGCGGGTCATGCACCTGCTCGCCCGGACCAACAAGGGCCTCCAGGCCGACCCCCACCTCACCGAGGCGCTCACCCGCGCGTTCATGTTCGCCGACGAGTCGGTCAAGAACGAGATCCAGGCGGTCGGCACCCTCGTCAGCACGATGCTCACCCGGGCCATGCACCCGGGGCAGGCGGAGCTGACCGGGGACGACACCGACATCGCCCGCGTGATCGGTGACGTCTGGCTCTCCCTGCTGGTCGGCTGGGTCACCGGCCGCACCTCCGCCGACGACGTGGGGCGCCAGCTCGACGTCGCCGTCCGGCTGCTGCTCAGGGACTGACCGGGCGACCGCACCTCCGCGGCTCAGCGCATCTTGCGGTGGTCCCAGGTGGCGACGTGGTCGGGGCGGACGACGACGGCCACCCGCTTGGCGGCCTGCGCCTCGACGGTGGTCCGGCCGAGCTCGCCGAGGTCGTCGAGGCTCTTCGCGCCGACCATCCGCACGGCGACGGCCGCGCCGATCTCGAGCACCCGGTCGTGGTCGCGGACGATCTCCGCGCGACCGGTCATCGACACCCCACGCAGCTCGAAGTAGTCGGTGCCGTCCTCGACGAGGCAGCTGATCCGCGGGTCGCGCTCGAGGTTGCGGACCTTCTGGCTGCGCGCGTAGGTCCAGAACGCGATCGCACCGTCGAGCACCACGTAGAAGAGCGTGGTCAGGTGGGGCGTGCCGTCCCGGCCGATGCTGGCCACCTGGACCTTCAGGTTGTCGGCGAGGAGGTCGGCGACCTCCTCGTCGCTCATCCGCACCGCGGCGCGCCCGCCCACGGTCAGCTCCCCTCGCTCGAGTGACCCGGGAACACGTGGGCCGACGGGTCGATCGCCACCGCCGCGTTGTTGACCGCGGTCGCCGCCTCGCCGAACCCGACCGCGATCAGCCGCACCTTGCCGGCGTACTCGGTGATGTCCCCTGCGGCGAAGACCCGCTCGAGGCTGGTGCGCATCGCGGAGTCGACGACGACGTGCCGCTTCGAGACCTCGATCCCCCACTGCTGGAGCGGCCCGAGATCGGCGACGAACCCCAGCGCCGCGACCACGGCCTGGGCCGGCAGGGTCTGGGTCTCGCCGTCGGCGGTGACGTCCACCGACTCGACGACCCCGTCGCCGTTGAAGGCGGTGACCTCCGCCCTGGTGATGATCCGGACCGCCGAGGCGCGCACCTGCTCCACGGTGCGCGCGTGCGCCCGGAACGCGTCGCGACGGTGCACGAGCGTGACCGACCGCGCCACCGGCTCGAGGTGCAGCGCCCAGTCGAAGGCGCTGTCACCGCCGCCCACGATCACCACGTCCTTGCCGGCGTACGGCGCGAAGCTCGGCACGAAGAACTCCAGCCCGCGGCCCAGCCAGCCCTCCCCCGCCGGCAGTGGCCGGGGGCTGAACTTCCCGATGCCGGCGGTGATCAGCACTGCTCCGGCCCGGATCGCGGTGCCGTCGTCGAGCTCGACGGTCACGCTGTCGCCATCGTGGCGCAGCTTGGTGGCGGTCCGGTCCAGGAAGTACTCGGGGTGCGCGGTGGATGCCTGGGCGACCAGTCCCTCGACCAGGTCGCGTCCCTTGACGGTGGGGAACCCGGCGACGTCGAGGATCTGCTTCTCGGGGTACATCGCGGTGATCTGGCCACCGAGCTCGGGCAGCGAGTCGACGACCGCGACCCGCAGGCCCCGGAACCCGGCGTAGTAGGTGGCGAAAAGACCCGTGGGGCCGGCGCCGATGACGAGCAGGTCGGTGTCCACACGAATCACCTCCGGGGATCGACATGTCCTGGTCGAGGAACCGTACCGGGTCTACCTAGGATGCGGGACGTGGATCTGTGGTCGTCGTTCAGTCACGACCCGCGGGACCCGGCGTGCGCCGGCCTGCGGGCGTCCGACGCGGACCGGGGCGTCGTCCAGCAGGTGCTGGCCGAGGCGTACGCCGACGGCCGGCTCGACCGCGAGGAGCTGGACAGCCGCAGCACCGCCGCCGGCACCGCCCGGACGCTCGGCGAGCTGCCACCACTCGTGGCCGACCTGGTCGCGGCCCCCTCGGCCCGCCCCGCGGGGGAGCTGGCGCGGCTGTCCGGCGAGGAGCTGCAGCGGCGAGCGGTGGCGGAGTACGAGTCGGACCGTCGCGACGCCCTGCTCGCGTTCGTCGGCCCCAGCCTGGTCTGCGTGGTGATCTGGGCGGCCACCAACTGGGGTGAGTGGGGGTTCTTCTGGCCGGCCTTCGTGATCGCCGGCACGGCGCTCAACCTGCTGCGGACGCTGGTGCGCCGCCCCGACATGATCGATGCGAACCGCCGCCGGCTGAAGAAGAAGCAGGCCAGGGAGCTGGACCGCAAGCCGCCCGAGACCGGGGACGAGGGCTCCTAGGTGTCCGACGCCCTGGCCCGTCGCGCCCGGCTGGTGCGCACGCACCCCTCGGCGGTGCTGCTGGCAGCCCAGCTGGTGGCGGTCCTCGCCTACCCGTTCCTCGACCAGAACCGGGCGGGCCGAGCCATCATCGGCGTCGTCGGGATGCTGGTGGTGCTCATCGCGCTCTGGGCCGTGCGCCGCACGCCGGCCCTCACCTGGGTGGCCGTGCTGTTCGGAGCGCCCGCGATGGTCACCACGATCCTGGAGGCCATGGACCCGCAGGACGACACCATGGTGCTGGTCAACGCGCTGCTGCACGCGCCGTTCTACTTCTTCATCTCCTACGGGATGATCCGCTACCTGTTCACCGACCAGCGTGTCACCCGCGACGAGCTCTACGCGACCGGTGCCGCGTTCACCGTGGTGGCGTGGGCGTTCGCCTACCTGTACGCCGCGACGCAGGTGGTCTGGCCGGGATCGTTCGTGAACGCGGCGGGGGCCGGCGACCGGCCGTGGTTCGAGCTGCTCTTCCTGTCGTTCACCACGTTGACGAGCGTGGGTCTCTCCGACGTGGTCCCGGTGCTGGCGCACGCCCGCTCGCTGGTGATGGTGGAGCAGGTGGCAGGCGTGCTGTACGTCGCCCTCGTGGTCGCCCGCCTCATGGGGCTCACCGTGGCCCGCGCGAGTCGCTGACCGCCGGCGACGTCAGGGACCGGTGAGCTGGTAGCCGGTACCGGCGACGGTGCGCACCCACTCGTGCTCGCTCCCGGCACGGCGCAGCTTGCGGCGCACGTTGCCGACGTGCACGTCGATGAGGAAGTCGGACTCGATCGACTCGCCGTTCCACACCGCGTCCGCCAGCTCCGAACGCTCCATCGGCGTGCCGACCCGGGTCGCCAGGGCGACCAGCACGTCGAACTCGGCGGGCGTCAGCGGCACCCGGTCCGGTCCGAGGCTGGCCACCCGGGCCGCCAGGTCGAGCACCAGCCCGCCGCCGAGGTCCACGCTGCTCTCGCCCGCGGGCGCGGGGGCATCGGCCAGCCCCAGGCGGGGCCGGCGGAGCAGCGCCGCCACCCGGGCCCGCAGCTCCTGGGGCGAGAACGGCTTGGACAGGTACTCGTCGGCACCCACGTCGAGACCCACCAGCCGGTCGATCTCGTCGCTGCGACCGGTGATCATCACGATGTAGGCGTCGCTGAAGCCGCGGATGGTGCGGCACAGCTCGACGCCGTCGGCGTCGGGCAGCGTGAGGTCGAGCGTCACCAGGTCGGGGTCGAGCTCGCGGACCGCGGCGACCGCCTCGGCGCCCGTCTCCACGGTCGTCACCGTGCGCCCGCCCTGCTCGAGCACGAGCACGATCAGCTCGCTGATGGCCGGGTCGTCCTCGACGACGAGGATGCGGTGCTGGGTGTCCACCGAGCTCCTTACCGAGAATTGGTGATGACGTGACGATATCGTCGTGCAGGTCACGGGGGAATCGGAAGCGTCCCCCTTCGACGGCAGTGGTCCCAGGCTCGGCTGACAGGAACACGAGGATGTCGCAGGCAGCGCACCCAGGCGCGGACGCACCGACGAACGCGTCGACGGACTCACCCGGCGACGCGGAGCGCCGCCAGCGAGCAGTCGAGGCGCTCGGGCTCGTGGAGGACGGTCCGCAGGAGCGCTTCGACAGGATCACCCGGCTCGCGCACACCGTGTTCGGGGTGCCTTTCTCCGCCATCACCGTGGTCGACGGCGACCGGGCCTGGTTCCCGGGCCACTACGGCTTCGACGGTGGCGCGGTCCCGCGCGAGCAGACCCTGTGCGACCGGGCGCTCACCGAGGGTCGGGTGGTCGTCAGCGAGGACACCGCCCACGACCCCCGGTTCCAGGACATCCCGGCGGTCGCCGACGGTGTCGTCGGCTTCTACGCCGGCCACCCGCTGCGCGACCGGTCGGGGACCGTCCTGGGCACCTTCTGCATCTACGACAGCAAGCCGCGCCAGCTCTCGCCCGAGCAGCTCACGGCCTTCGCCGACCTGGCGGTCTGGGCCGAGCGCGAGCTGCTGTCGGCCGACGAGATGTCCAAGGCGGGCGCCGTACAGGCCTCGCTGCTCCCGGCCGCCACCCTGGAGGTCGACGGCTGGTCGGTCGCGGGCACCTGCCGCCCGGCGCTCGCCGTGGGCGGCGACTTCTTCGACTACGGGATCGCCCACGGGGTCATGCACGTGGGCCTCGGTGACGTCATGGGCAAGGGCACCGGCGCGGCGCTCGTCGGCGCCGGGACCCGCGCCGCCATCCGCGGCACGCACGCCGCGGTGACCGCCGGCGCCGACCTCGGGGTCACGGTCACCCACGCCGCGCGCAGCCTGCTGCCCGACCTCGAGCGCAGCGAGTCCTTCGTGACCCTCTTCGAGTCGGCGATCGACCTCGAGGACGGCCTGCTGCGGTACGTCGACGCCGGGATGGGCCTGTGCCTGCTGCGCCACGCCGACGGCACGCTCGAGCGGCTGGCCGGCCAGGACCGGCCGCTCGGCGTGCTGCCCGACGACCACTGGACCGAGCACGAGACGACGCTGGGCCCCGGCGACCGGCTGCTGCTGTTCAGCGACGGGTTGCTGGACCTGCTCGACGACCCGGACGTCTGGGTCGAGCCCGTCGGGGCGCTGCTCGCCCGGCACGACGGGGTGGAGGAGGTGCTGGCCGCCATCGCCGCGCTGACCGAGGACAGGGTCGCGCTGGACGACGTCACGGCCGTGGCCGTCTACCGGAGCGCGTCGTGAGCGCCGGGACCAGCGCCGCCCGGTTGGCGGTGATCAGGGTGGTCGTGGTGCTGACCGCGGCGCTCGGCATCAACTACGTCGCCTGGCGCTGGCTCTTCTCGGTCAACTGGGACGCGTGGTGGATCGCGGTGCCGCTCGTGCTCGCCGAGACCTACAGCCTCGTCGACTCCCTGCTCTTCGGGCTCGCGATGTGGCGCCTGAAGGACCGGGGCGAGCCCCCGCCCCCGCCGCCGGGCCGCACGGTCGACGTCCTCATCGCGACGTACAACGAGCCCGTCGAGCTGGTCATGAGGACCGCGTTGGCGGCCAAGGCCATCACCTACCCGCACCGGACCTGGATCCTCGACGACGGCAACCGGCCCGAGATGCGCGCCGCGGCCGAGGCCGAGGGCATCGGCTGGATGACCCGCACCGCGGACTGGGAGGGCATGCCACGGCACGCCAAGGCCGGCAACCTCAACAACGCGCTGATGAGCCTCGAGGGCGAGTTCCTGCTGATCCTCGACGCCGACCAGGTCCCGGAGCCCGCCATCCTCGACCGGACGCTCGGCTACTTCGAGGACGAACGGATGGCGCTCGTCCAGACGCCGCAGTACTTCGTCAACGTCCCCCGGTCGGACCCGCTCGGCAGCCAGGCCCCGCTCTTCTACGGCCCGATCCAGCAGGGCAAGGACGGCTGGAACGCCGCGTTCTTCTGCGGTTCCAACGCCGTGATCCGCCGGGACGCGCTGATGCAGCTGGGGGTCTCGCACTACGTCGGCGAGGTCGAGCTCGGGGTCAACCGGGCGCTGCGCACGGCCCGCTCGGTGCTGCGCTCGGCGCGCCGCCAGCTGGGTCGCGACGACGTCGAGCTGCGGGCGGCTCTCGACGCGGTCGGCGCAGCACTGTCGGACGCCCGGCGCCAGCTGCGCCAGGGCGCCGCGCTCTTCGACGTGACCTTCACGTTCCAGCAGCGTGTGGAGGAGATCCGCCACGAGATGGCGGCCTCCGACGCCGAGAGCATCCGCGCGGACCTCGCGGTGATCGCCGAGCTGGAGAGCCTCACCGAGAGCGAGGGCGGCAGCATCGCGACGGTCGACGACGCGATGCTGGACAGCCTCGCGCACCGGGACTGGTCGCCCCTCGGTGCCATCGAGACCGTCGAGGCGCTCGTGCGCTCGGTCGACGTGGACCTGGCCGGCGAGGCGCAGCCGATCATGCCGATGGCCACGATCTCGGTGACCGAGGACATGGCCACCTGCATGCGGATCCACGCCCTCGGCTGGCGCACCGCCTACCACGACGAGATCCTCGCGTGGGGGCTGGCGCCCGAGGACCTCGAGACCATGCTGACCCAGCGGCTGCGGTGGGCGCAGGGCACCGTGCAGGTGATGCTGCGCGAGAACCCGCTGGTCAAGAAGGGGCTCAGCATCGCGCAGCGGCTCATGTACTTCGCCACCATGTGGAGCTACCTGTCCGGGTTCGCCGCGATCGTCTACCTCGCCGCGCCGATGATCTACCTGACCTTCGGCGTGCTGCCGGTCCGGGCCCTGAGCCTGGAGTTCTTCGTGCGGCTGGTGCCGTTCCTGGTCGTCAACCAGCTGCTCTTCTTCGTGGTCGCCAACGGGCGGCCGACCTGGCGCGGCCAGCAGTACTCCCTGGCCCTGTTCCCCACCTGGATCCGCTCGGTCACCTCTGCGGTCGGGAACGTGTGGTTCGGCCGCAGCCTCGACTTCGCGGTCACCCCGAAGACCCGCAGGGAGCCGACAGGACCGGCCTGGCACCTGGTCCGACCGCAGCTGTGGGCGATGGGCCTGCTGGTTCTCGCGGCCGTGGTCGGCGTCTTCCGCGTGGCCGTCGGGCAGGCCGGCCCGCTCGGCACGGCGTTCAACCTCGTCTGGGTCGCCTTCGACCTCGCCATCTTCTCGGTGATCATCCGGGCCGCCCGCTACCGCGGCTTCGAGCCCGAGGCCACGGCGGACTCGCAGGCCCACCAGCAGGCCCACCAGCAGGCACAGCCCGCCGACGACGCCACGCCCCGTCCCCACCAGGCCGACGACCAGGTCGGCCGCCGACACAGAGGAGCACCATGATCGAGTTCGCCGTCGAAACGCGTCCCGACGGGATCGGGGTGGTCACGCCTCGGGGCCGGCTCAACATGGTGTCCGCCCGACGGTTGCGGGAGATCCTGAGCGAGCTGGTCGCGGCCGGCACCACCAGGATCGTCGTCGACATGGCGGAGACGACGTTCCTGGACTCCTCCGGGCTGGGCGCGCTGATCGCGGGGCTGAAGTCCGCACGCCAGGCCGGCGGCGACCTGCGCATCGCCCGGCCGACGCCCTCGGTGCAGACGGTCTTCTCGCTCACCAACCTCGACAAGGTCCTCCGGGCCCGCGACACCGTGGAAGGTGCCTTCGATGAGTGACGCCGACGGCGCCCCGGGGCGCCTCGAGCTCTCCGCTCCCGCCGACCCCTCGATCCTCGACCTCGTCCACGCGCTGCTCGAGCACCTCTGGTCCGACCATCCGGACGTCTCCGACGGTGACCGGATGCGCTTCGAGATGGCGGTCATCGAGGTGCTCGCCAACATCGTGGAGCACGCGTACCGCCTCGACCACGACGACGAGGCGGCCGGCGAGCGGCGCCGCTTCGACGTCACGCTCGCCGCGACCGACGACGAGCTGGTCGCGCGGTTCGCGGACAACGGCCTCCCGATGGAGCTCGACCTCAGCGACGTGGTCATGCCCGACGAGATGGCCGAGTCCGGTCGCGGGCTCGCGCTCGCGGCCTCCGCGCTCGACGACCTCGCCTACGACCGTGTCGAGGGCCGCAACCACTGGCGGCTCCAGTGCGTGCGGAGGCCCGGCTGAACCGCCGTCCGGCGACGGCACTCCTGCTTCTCGGGACCATCCTCGCCCTCCTCGTGGGGTCGTCACCAGCTGCCGTCGCCGACGGCGACCCCTCGCCGGACCCGGTCCCCTCCCCCGCCGCCGGGCACCCCTGGTTCGGTCCCGGGCTGGACCTCCCCGACGACGACCCCCGGGCCTACGCCGACCGGCTCGGCCTCCAGCCGTCGCTGTACAGCGTCCCGGTGGACTACCCGCTGGGCGACGACGACGAGGACGCCCTGCGCAGCAGCGTGACGTCGGTGGCGACGCAGGGGGCCGTGGCGGTCGTCGACCTGGAGCCGCAGGTGGCCCTCGACGACCTGGACGGGGCCGATGCAGACAGGCTCGCCGACGTCCTGGCCGACCTGCACCGCGAGCTCGACACGTTCTTCCTGGTGCGCTTCGCCCCGGAGATGAACGGCTCGTGGGTCACCTGGGGGCAGCAGCCCCGCTCCTACGTCCCGGCGTTCCGCCTCGTCGCGGATGCCGTGCACGCCGCCACCGACCAGGCGGCGATGGTGTGGGCCCCGGCGTACGGCTCCGGCTACCCGTTCGGCAAGGCGTACGGCGCCGTCGACCCCTCCGGCACCCGTGAGGAGGACGAGCTCGACACGAACGGCGACGCCCGGGTCGACGAGCGCGACGACCCCTACGGGCCCTACTACCCCGGCGACGAGGCGACCGACTGGGTCGGGCTCACGTTGTACAGGTTCGGCGGGGTCGACGCGAACACCGTCCCCGAGCCCGAGGAGTACGCGCAGCGCCTCGACGAGCGCTGGGGGTACGGCGACCGCACCCGTCGTACCTCCTTCTACGACCGGTTCGCCGAGTCGGCCGGCAAGCCGGTCCTGGTCGAGACCGGCGCCCTCTACAACGCCGCCGTGGGCGGCGCCGACGAGCTGGACGTCAAGCGGGCCTGGTGGCGCCAGGTGCTCGCCGCGAACGAGTCGCACCCGCTGATCGGCGCCCTCAGCTGGCTCGAGGTGGCGCGGGTCGAGGCCGAGACGGACGGCAAGCTCGCCGACTGGCGGGCGACCCACACCGGCCGGCTCGCCGGGGCATTCCGATCCGACGTCTCCGCCAGCGGTGTCGACACCGGCCCCGTGACCCGCCAGATCACCCAGGCCACCGCCAACGAGGCCACCGCGCAGGGGCGCCTGCCGGACGCCGAGCACCTCGGCGACTCGATGGGATGGGTGGTGCTCTGCGTCGTGCTGCTCGCCGTGCTCTTCCTCGTCAGCGGGGCCACGGGACGTCTCGCGCCCTCCTGGTCCTACGCCGACGACGGCAGCGCCAGCCGGGACCTGCGCATCGACCTCTTCCGCGGTTTCCTGATCTGCACGGTCGTGATCACCCACACCGAGCTCGCCGGGCCGTACTCCTACCTGACGCTCAACGCCTTCGGGGCGGTGAGCGGCGCGGAGGGCTTCGTGATGCTCTCCGGCGTCGTCCTCGGCATGGTCCAGGCGAGCCAGGTCAAGCGCCTCGGCGAGTGGCCGGCGGCCGTGCTGCGTCTGCGCCGCGCCCGGAAGATCTACCTGGTCGCGCTGGTGGTCACCGTGCTGGTGTTCGTCCTGGGCCAGCTGCCGGGGCTCGACGCCACCGTCGTGACCACGTTCACCGACCGGGGCACCGGCGCCGCCGGCGGGGCCGCGGCCGGCCAGGTCTACGACCTCTACGCCAACGCGCGGCACCTCTTCGACTACCCGCCCCCGTGGTTCGCCGTGCGCGAGCTGCTGACCCTGCACATGGGACCGTGGGTGCTCAACGTGCTGGGCCTCTTCGTCGTCCTCACTGCCCTGGTGCCGCTGCTCTCCTGGCTGCTGGTGCGGGGGCTGTGGTGGGTGGTGCTCGCGGTCTCGTGGGGTGCCTACGTCTACGGCACGGTGGGTGACGTGCACTGGCTGCCCTCGCAGTTCGAGGACGTCTTCCCGCTGCTCATCTGGCAGGTGGCCTTCGTCCACGGACTGGTGCTCGGCTACTACCGACGCCAGGTGGTGACGGCCCTGACCACGCGGGCCGGCAAGGTCGTCTGTGCGCTGCTGGTCACGGCCTACGCCGCGGTGCTCGGGTGGCTGTGGCTGGCTCACCGCGGGGTGCTCCCCCTCGGCCCCTTCGACCCCGGCACCTACGCCGGCCTGTACGACCGGTTCTACATCCGCGTCGACCTCCAGCCGGGCCGGCTCGTCGACCTCGCCCTGGTCGCGGTCGTGGCGTTCGCGTTCCTGACGGCCTTCTGGCGCCCGGTGCACGGTGCCGTGGGCGGCTTCCTCGTCCCCCTCGGCCAGGCCAGCCTCTACGTGTTCATCGTGCACGTGTTCCTGGTCATCGCCGTCGACAACGTGCCCGGGCTCGACCGGGACAGCACCTGGCAGGGGCTGGTGCTGCACACCTGCGAGCTCGCGGTGGTCTGGGTGCTGGTGAGGAAGAAGGTGCTCTTCTCGGTCATCCCGCGCTGAGTCAGGCGTCCCAGCCCTCGGGGCGGTGCTTGCGGGGCAGCTTCGCGACCACCAGCCGGTAGGACTCGTCGACCGCCTCGAGCAGCTCCTCGTCGGGGATGTCGCCGGAGAACGACAGGTCGTTCCACCCGGAGCGACCGATGTAGGCCATCACGGTGGCGGCACCCGGGTACCGGTCCAGCCACTCGTCGGCCGCCTCGCGGCTCGGCCCACCCTTGACGCCGACCCCGTCCGCGCCGAGGAACGCGAAGATCTTGCCGGCCCCCTCCGGGCCGACCTTGACCACGGGGTGCTCGTGCCCCCACGGGTTGTCCGCCCAGGCCCCCGGCCTGGCCAGGCAGTGAGCCTGCATGCGTCTGACGTCCACGACCCGCCCTCCGTCACTCCCCCTCGTCGCCGTCGTCGCTCTCGTCGTCGAGCAGGCCCTCCCTGCGGGCGTCGGCCACGATCCGCCGCACGTTGGTCAGGCTGCCGCAGCCGGCGTCGATCTGCGCGTTGCGCTCGGTGGCGAACGCCTCGCCCAGGTCGGCCCGGACCCGCTCACCGACCTCCTCACGCGCCGGGTTGAGGATCGAGAGCTCCTCCTCGGTGAGGTGGTGGTTGACCAGCCTGGCCAGCTCCTCGACCGCGTCGTCGAAAGCCTGGGTGTCCGTGCCCTTGAGCTCGAGGACCGCCAGCAGGGCCTCGTGGCCCTCGGCGTGCTCCTCCTTGCCGTGCTCGGCCTCGTGCTCACCGACCGCCTGCTTGCGCCGCAGCTGCGGGTAGACGTGCTTCTCCTCCGCCTCGGCGTGGGCGACGTGCAACGTGGCGAAGGCCTGCCGCACCGCGTCGCGGTCGGCACTGCTGTCCCGCAGGTCGCGCAGCAGCGCCTCGAACCGGCGGTGGTCCTCGAGGATCAGCTCCACCACGTCACCCGAGACGGGCCTGCCCAGATCGATCGTCGTCATGGACGCACCCTAGCGAGGGCGGGCTAGGACGGAGGCCCGCTGGCGCGCACCACCTCGAAGGGCTCGGCGTACCTCGCGTGGGTCAGCTGCCGCGCCCAGTACCGCGCGCTGGCCACGACCAGGTCGGGCTCGAGGTAGTGACGCGTCGCCTGCGACCGGTAGCTGGCGAGCACCTCGACCTTCTGGTGGATGGTGTCGTCGACCGGGACGAACCTGGTCGGCGCGAAGCCGTTGCGCGAGGAGGGCGACTGGTAGCAGAACAGCTGCGGCACCCGGCGCGCCGCGATGACGGTGGCGTCGTGCACGGCGCGGTGGTCCTGGTGGTTGTCGGCCTTGGAGTGCACGTAGACGGTGGTGGGCTCGACGGCGGCGATCACCCCCTCGACCAGGCCGATCATCTCGTGGGCGTCCTCCATCCGGGTGTCGGGGAGGTCGCCCATCAGGAGCTCCGCTGTCATGGCCACCGCCGCACCGACCGCCTCCTTCCGCCGGGTCTCCCGCGGCCCCCCGACCGCGCCACGGCTCAGGGTCAGCACCGAGACGGGGTGGCCCTGGGCGCGGTGCCGGAGCAGGGTCGCCGCGCACCCGATCTCGACGTCGTCGGGGTGCGCCCCCACGGCCAGCACGCGCTCGGTCGACGTGGACGGGGCAGGGCGGAGCAGCTGCTGCAGCCCGTCGAGGTCACGTGGGTCGAGCACCTCGGAGACGCCGCTGCGCAACGCGCGCAGCAGGCCCTGGGCGCCCGCGTCGGGGCCGGCGAGGACGCAGACGCGCACCTCGCGCGAGAGCGACCGCAACGTCTCCAGGACCGCGACGGCCGCATCGTCGAGCAGGTCGGACTCGACCAGCAGCATCGCCGGGGCGCCCGAGACCTCGACCAGCTCCACCGTCTCGTGGGGCGCCAGCAGGACGGGCAGGTGCCCGGTCGACGCCAGGACGCCCAGCAGCTCCTCGACGCCGTGGACCGCCCACACCACGACCAGCTGCTCCGGTGACGTGGCCTCCCGCACGATGCCGTCCGGCAGGGCCGGCAACGTTGCCGATGAGCCTGGATGCTGCACACGCGCCTCCCGAGACGAAGATCCGTGGTCCGAGCCTAGTGACTACCATCGCCTCGATGCCCACCCGCTCCCGCGCCCGGGGCTGGGCGCTCGTCCTGGCGGTGACCACGGCCACCAGTCTCGGCCTCGAGCTGCTCGGTCTCCCGTCACCGGTGCTCTTCGGGGCCCTCCTCGGAGGCATGGCCCACGCGCTGACCTCGCCGACCGTCCTCGGGGTGCCGGTGCTGGCCTTCCGGGTCGGGCAGGGTCTGGTCGGCGTCACCATCGGCGCCCTGGTCAGCGTGGACGGGCTGGCCCGGATGGGCGCCGACGTCGTCCCGATCCTCGCCGTCACGCTCGGCACCCTGGGGCTCAGCCTCGCCGCCGGGCGGGCTCTCGCGCTGCGGCGCGACGTCTCCACGGTGACCGGCGTCTTCGCCCTGATCGCGGGCGGCGCCTCCGGCGTCGTGGCCGTCGCGCACGAGCTCGGCGCCGACGACCGGGTGGTCACCGTCGTGCAGTACCTCCGCGTGCTGATGGTGCTGCTCGCGATGCCGCTGGTCACGGCGCTGGTGTTCTCGCCCGCACACGGCGTCGCCGAGCTGGACGGGGGCGGCGCGCCCTGGCCCACCGACGCGGCGTACACGCTCGTCGCGCTCACGGTGGGCCTGCTGCTGGCCCGGCTGGTGGCGGTGCCGACCGCCACCCTGCTCGGGCCGATGGCCGTGGCCGTCGCGCTCGGCGCCGGCGGCTGGGCGGGGTTCGACGCCGCCTCCGTGCCGACGCTCCTGCAGGACCTGGCCTACCTGCTGATCGGCGTCCAGGTCGGCCTCCGGTTCACCCGCGCGAGCCTGGCGGCGATCACCCGGATGCTCCCCGTGGTGGTCGCCCTCATCACGGCGGTCATCGCGCTCTGTGCGGGGCTCGGGGCCCTGCTCACCCTGACCACCGGCGTCGACGGCCTCACGGCGTACCTCGCCACGACCCCCGGCGGTCTCTTCGCGGTGCTGGCGACGGCCGCCGACAGCGGCGCGGACGTGACCTACGTGACCGCGGCGCAGGTCTTCCGGCTGCTGGTGATCCTGCTGCTCACGCCGCCGTTGGCGAGCTGGTTGCGTAGAGCTCCTCGCGACTGATGACCGACCTCGCCCGCCGGCGGTAGCGCCAGACCTGGGAGAGCCCGAGCCCCCAGAGGAGGTACTGGGCGCTCATCGCCCAGCGGAACGCGGAGGGGGTGTACGCCGTGGAGTCGCCGGGCGTGCGCCAGTCGAGGATCACGCCGATGGCGACCACGAGCACCAGGCTGGCGATGAAGCCACCCTGGTTGATGATGCCGCTCGCGCTGGCCATCCGGTGGGACGGGTTGGAGGTCCGGCCCACGTCGAAGCCGATCATCGAGGCGGGGCCGCCGACGCCCACGACCAGCGCCAGGACGACCAGCAGCCACACCGGTGCGGAGCCGGGCCAGGCGAGCACCACGGTCCAGACCGCCGCGATCGTGGACACGATCACCAGCGCCATCGACGAGCGGTGCCAGGGGTGGCTGCCGACCAGCCAACCCAGCGTGGGGCCGGCGATCATGACCGCCACGATGAGCACGGTCAGCAGGCTGCCGGCGGTGGTCGGGCTCAGGCCCTCGCCGCGGACGAAGAACGGGTAGCCCCACAGCAGGGTCAGCGCGGTGAGGCTGAACTGGGTCGAGAAGTGGATCCAGAAGCCGAGCCGGGTCCCGGGGTGCGCCCACGAGGCGGCGAGGCTGGAGCGCACCGCCGCGAACGAGAGCCGCGGCCCCCGGAGGTGACGGGACGCGGGGCTGTCGTGGAGGACCAGGAGGAGGGCGACCGCCAGCACGACCCCGACCGAGGCGGCGGCGAGGTAGGCCGTGGTCCAGCCGAGGTGGCCCAGGGCCAAGGTCATCGGGATCGCCGCGACCACGGCGCCGAGCTGGCCGAGGGTGCCGGTCATCTGGGTCATCAGCGGGATCCGCCGGGTCGGGAACCAGGTGCTCACCAGACGGAGGACGCAGATGAAGGTCATCGCGTCACCCATGCCCACGAAGATCCGCGCGACCAGCGCGAATCCGTAGCTGTCCGCCACCGCGAATCCGCATTGGGCCGCGGTGAGCAGCAGGGTGCCGCAGAGGAGCACGCTGCGCGAGCCGAACCGGTCGACCATCAGGCCGACCGGGATCTGCATCGCGGCGTAGACGAGCAGCTGCAGCATCGTGAACGTCGCCAGCTGCGCCGCGGAGATGTCGAAACGCTCGGTGGCCGCAAGTCCCGCGACCGCGAGCGAGGAGCGGTGGAAGACAGCGAGGAAGTAGACGAGCAGGCCGACCGCCCACACGGCGTAGGCGCGGCGGAGCGGTGCGGTCACGCGCCGAACCCAGTGGTCACGGGAAGTGGACGTCCGGTGCGTGCGATGGCAAGGCCGAGGAGCGAAGGCGGCCCGGGTTTGGCGGTCGAGCGACGAGAACGCAGCCAGCGTGCGTGCCGGGCGTTCACTTGGTCGCCTCCATCATCTGGCGGAGCTCCTTCTTCAGCTCGGAGATCTCGTCGCGGAGGCGGGCGGCCACCTCGAACTGCAGCTCGGCGGCGGCGTTGCGCATCTGGTCGGTCAGGTCCTGGATCAGCTGGGCGAGGTCGGCGCTGGGCATGCCGGCCAGGTCGGCGGCGTGCTTGCCGGCATCCTTGGACGACAGGGCGGGCACGGGCTGCCTCGCCTTGACGCCGCCGGCGCGGCCCTTGGCCTCCGTACCGGCCCAGGTCTCCAGCAGGGCCTGGGTGCTCTCGTCCTCGCGGGCCAGCATCTCGGTGATGTCGGCGATCTTCTTGCGCAGCGGCTGGGGGTCGATGCCGTTCGCCGTGTTGTAGGCGACCTGCTTGGCGCGGCGCCGGTTGGTCTCGTCGATCGCGGACTCCATCGACGGCGTGATCCGGTCGGCGTACATGTGCACCTGGCCGGAGACGTTGCGCGCCGCGCGACCGATGGTCTGGATCAGCGACTTGTCCGAGCGGAGGAACCCCT
The DNA here is from genome assembly GCF_042653125.1 of Nocardioides sp. GCM10023255. Taxonomy (NCBI): domain Bacteria; kingdom Bacillati; phylum Actinomycetota; class Actinomycetes; order Propionibacteriales; family Nocardioidaceae; genus Nocardioides; species Nocardioides sp. GCM10023255. The sequence continues at coordinate 237,799 of NZ_JBHSHU010000005.1, read as the reverse complement.
CCTTGTCGGCGTCGAGGATCGCGACCAGCGAGACCTCGGGCAGGTCGAGGCCCTCGCGCAGCAGGTTGATGCCGACGAGGACGTCGTACTCCCCCAGCCTCAGGTCGCGCAGCAGCTCGATCCGCTTGAGGGTGTCGACCTCGGAGTGGAGGTAGCGGGTGCGGATGCCGGCGTCGAGGAGGTAGTCGGTGAGGTCCTCGGACATCTTCTTGGTCAGCGTGGTGACCAGGACGCGCTCGCTCTTCTCGGTGCGGGTGCGGATCTCGTGGATCAGGTCGTCGATCTGGCCCTTGGTCGGCTTCACCACGACCTCGGGGTCGATCAGGCCGGTCGGGCGGATGATCTGCTCGACCGCGTCGCCGCCGACCTTGTCGAGCTCGTAGTCGCCCGGCGTCGCGGAGAGGTAGATCGTCTGGCCGATCCGCTCGAGGAACTCCTCCCAGCGCAGCGGCCGGTTGTCCATCGCGCTCGGCAGCCGGAAGCCGTGCTCGACCAGGTTGCGCTTGCGGGACATGTCGCCCTCGTACATGCCGCCGATCTGCGGCACCGCGACGTGGGACTCGTCGACGACGAGCAGGAAGTCCTCGGGGAAGTAGTCGAGGAGGCAGTTGGGCGCGGAGCCGCGGCTGCGGCCGTCGATGTGCATCGAGTAGTTCTCGATGCCCGAGCAGGACCCGACCTGACGCATCATCTCGATGTCGTAGGTCGTGCGCATCCGCAGCCGCTGCGCCTCGAGCAGCTTGCCCTCGCGCTCGAACTTCGCCAGCTGGTCCTCCAGCTCGAGCTCGATGCCGCGGATGGCCCGCTCCATGCGCTCGGGGCCGGCGACGTAGTGGGTCGCGGGGAAGACGTAGAGCTCCTGGTCCTCGGTGAGCACCTCGCCGGTGACCGCGTGCAGCGTCATCAGCCGCTCGATCTCGTCGCCGAAGAACTCGATGCGGACCGCGTGCTCCTCGTAGACCGGGAAGATCTCGAGGGTGTCGCCGCGGACCCGGAAGGTGCCGCGGGTGAAGCTCATGTCGTTGCGGGTGTACTGGATCTCGACCAGCCGACGCAGGATCGAGTCGCGGTCGTGCTCCTCCCCGACCCGCAGCCGGAGCATCCGGTCGACGTACTCCTGCGGCGTGCCCAGGCCGTAGATGCACGACACGGTGCTGACCACGATCACGTCGCGGCGGGTCAGGAGCGAGTTGGTGGCCGAGTGGCGCAGCCGCTCGACCTCCTCGTTGATCGAGGAGTCCTTCTCGATGTAGGTGTCGGTCTGGGGGACGTACGCCTCGGGCTGGTAGTAGTCGTAGTACGAGACGAAGTACTCGATCGCGTTGTCCGGGAACAGCTGGCGCAGCTCGTTGGCGAACTGCGCGGCGAGCGTCTTGTTGGGCTGCATCACCAGCATCGGCCGCTGCAGCTGCTCGGCCACCCACGCGACCGTCGCGGTCTTGCCGGTGCCGGTGGCACCGAGGAGGACGACGTCCTCGACGCCTGCGTCGATCCGCTTAGAGATCTCCGCGATGGCAGTGGGCTGGTCGCCGGAGGGCTGGTAGTCGGAGACGACCTTGAAGGGCGCCACTCGGCGCTCGAGATCTGTCACGGGTCGCATACGACGAGCCTAAACGTCGCCGCCGACAGTCCTATTCCCGTCGCACGCCGTCCCGCTCGAGCTGGCGCTTCAGGCTGGACCAGATCCGCCTCTCCTGCCGGCGGCCGAGGTAGCCGATGAGGGGTCCGAGCGCCCGGACACGGCCGGTCGTCCGGATGTCCCAGTCCCAGCACATCCGGGTGCCGCCGGCGCACGGGACGAAGTCGATGGTGCCGTCGATGATCGTGCCGTCGACGCTGGTCAGCACGCCGAGGTGGTGGGGGCGCAGGTAGTCCACCAGCTCGATCGTCATCGGGACCTCGCGCCCCGCGGTCCGGGCGACCGCCCGGAACCTGCTGCCCTCGCCCACCGGCCCGGGCGTCACCTGCTGCGAGCTGACCATGCCGGGGTTGTACGTCGGCTCCCGGGTCTGGTCCGCGACCGTGTCGAACACGTCCTCCACCGGGCGCGCGATGTCGATGTGTCCTCTCACGTGCGGCACTGCTCCCCACCCCTCCCAGAGGCAGTACACCCCCGCGCCCGCTCCACGAGCAGATGCGAAGGTCCCCTGCTTCCCGGGCAGCCGACCCGTCCCCGGACCGCTCCTGCCGGCGGCTTCGCCGACGCCGTTCCGACCGCCTGACTAGATTGACCCCGTGACCACACACGCCCCATCCGTCGTCGACCGGGTGCTGCGTGCCACGCGCCGGGCGCTGCTGGCGGTCGTGGGCGTCCAGCTCGCGCTCGCGATCGGGATGTCGCTGGTGGACTCCTACCGCCGGCGCGGCAAGAAGCCCCGGCCGTTCCCGGTGACGCCCCCACGGTCGGTGGCGATCGGGGACGGCACGGTCACGACGTACACCTTCGGCAAGGACCTCTACGCCGACATGCTCGCGGCGATCGAGGCCGCCACCCGGCAGATCGTCTTCGAGACCTACATCTGGAAGGGCGACGAGATCGGCGAGCGCTTCAAGGCCGCGCTGGCCGCCGCCGCTGAGCGCGGGGTCGAGGTCTACTGCATCTACGACGGCTTCGCCAACCTCGTCGTCTCGCCGAGGTTCAAGCGCTTCCCGCCCGGCATGAAGGTGCTGCGCTACCCCGTGTACGCCGCGGGCTGGCGGGTCTTCGACCTGCGTCGCTACGGCCGCGACCACCGCAAGATCCTCGTGGTCGACGACGAGGTCGCGTTCGTCGGCGGCTACAACATCGGCTCCGCCTACGAGACCGAGTGGCGCGACACGCACCTGCGGATCACCGGCCCCGGGGTGTGGGACCTCAAGCGCGCCTTCGCCGACTTCTGGAACCTCAACCGGCGTCGGCTGCTCGGTGCCAGCGAGCGCCCGCTGCTGCTGGAGACGGCGTCCACCTGGGAGCCCCGGATCCGGATCCACCGCAACGTGCCGCGGCTCTGGATGTTCCCGATCCGCGGGATGTACCTCGAGGCCATCAACCGGGCCAGCCGCAACGTGTGGATGACGCATGCCTACTTCATCCCCGACCAGGACTTCGTCGACGCGATGAAGGCAGCCGCCCTGCGCGGCGTCGACGTGCGCCTGGTCGTGCCGCTGAAGTCCAACCACATCGTGGCCGACTGGATCTCGCGCGGCTACTTCAGCCAGCTGCTCGACGCGGGCGTGCGGATCTTCCGCTTCAAGGACGCGATGGTGCACGCCAAGACCTCGACCATCGACGGCACCTGGACCACGGTCGGCACCGCCAACATCGACCGGCTCAGCCTCACCGGCAACTACGAGATCAACGTCGAGCTCATCGACGAGTCGCTGGCGGCGGCGATGGAGGAGATCTTCGAGGTCGACCAGTCCAACTGCCTCGAGCTGACCAGCGGTGAGTGGGAGGCGCGCGACCTGCACCGCAAGTTCACCGAGTTCGTGCTCGGTCCGCTGCGCCCGCTGCTCTGACCTCGTCGCGCTCGGGGGCGGGCGTCAGCCCGACGCGGCCGCAGCCGATGCCCCCAGGTCGACCTGGGCGGTCACGTGGTCGTCCCTGCGCGCCCCCTCCAGCCGCACGGTCCAGCCCGTCTCGTGCGGCGCCCCGCAGGGCCTGGGCATCAGCGCCGGGACCGGTCCCCCGGAGCAGGCGAGGTTGCGGACACCCGCCCCGACGACCGCGACCCGCACCGGACCGGATCGCGGGGTCCAGGCGACGTCCAGCGAGGTGATCCTCGCCAGCGCCCGCCCCGTCGCCGAGTCCGCGCTCCGGTCTACAGCACCCTCGAGCCGGTAGGTCAGGTGCAGCAGGCCGGCGGGTCGCTCGAGGACGAAGGTCCGGGGCCGGTCGCCGACCTCGGACGGCCCGCGGACCCGTTGGCCGTCCCGCCCGGTGACGCGCAGCTCCGAGGCATGCGGGGCGATCCCGGTGCCCGGCAGGGTCGGGGCGCGCACCGTCAGGGTGCGGATGGGGCCTTCGGCTCGGATCCACTGGTCCACGACGATGTCGCCGGACTCCAGGACTCGACTCTCGACGTACGCACCTTCCTTCGGCAGCGCAGCGGGAGGCTCCGCGCCGACCTCGGCCGGTCCTCCGGCGTCGGGCCGGGACCCGGCGCCGGAGGTGACCAGCCAGAGCAGGACCGCGACCACGAGCGCGGCGGCCAGCGCCGCGCTCACCTGCACCCATCTCGCCATGCGCATCGGAGCCCGTCGCCACTCCTCGGGGACGATCTCCCAGTCCTCGAGCCAGTCGTCCTCGGGCCAGTCGTCCTCGTCGTCGTCCCACGCCCCGGGGTCGTCCCGGCCGTCGCCGGTTCCGGGCCCGACCTGTGCTGCGGCGTCACGCGGCCACGGCTCCTCGTCGGCGTAGGCGTCCCCGACCGCGTCGTCGTACGCCGCGGACAGGTCCCGGCGCCGCGGCTCGCGGTACGGCCCGGTCACGACGCGGCCTTCTCACGCGCAGCGGTCGTCGGCGTGGCGGTGACGACGAGCAGGTCGAGGTAACCGCCGCGGGAGGGCACGTACGGCCCGGCGCACGTCACGAGGGTGAGCCGCCGGGGACCGCGCGGCGAGAAGACCTCGACGTGCCGCGCCAGCGCCCGCCGCGGGACCAGCCGCAGCGAGGCGACCGCGAAGTCCTGGGTCAGACCGCGACCGCTGATCCGGACGAGGGCACCCCGTCGCACCCCGAGCAGCTCGGCGAACGGCCCGACTCCCTGGTCCGTCGAGTCGACGTGGGCCGCCAGCAACGTGGCACCGAACGGGTCGCCGATGCGCGACCCGCCCCTCCACCACCCGACCCGGTCGACGTCGGCCGGCACGTCGAGAAGCCCGTGCCGGGTGGACACGGCGCGCACGGACAGGCGACGCCCGCTCGGCAACCGCACGGTCAGCGGACGGGCGGGCACGACGGACCCGGCCCGGGGCGCCGTCGGCGCGGGCGTCGGTGGGTGCGCCGTCCCGCTGTCCTGCCCGGTCGGCGACGAGCCAGACCCCGAGCGCACGGCCACGTCCCCTTCGCAGCCGACCAGCAGGACGGCCGCCACGACCAGCGCCATCCCCCCGGCCCTGCTCATCGCGGCCGGGTCGACGTGAAGGACGTGACCGGCACCCCGGCCACCAGACCGGCCGAACCGGTGTCGATCCGGACCGGGTAGGCCGTCCCGTCCGCGCCGATCCCCTCGACGTGCGAGACGACGTCCATCGAGCCGTTCGTGGGACTGCCGACCGCGTAGACCATGGTGACCGTGCGTGGCGCCAGGGACAGGCCGAGCGGACCGAGGATCGGGTGGGACGTCGCCCCGGTCGGGAGGAGCGCCACCCGGTGCGCCCCGGCCGGAACGTCGGCCCGGGCGAACTCACCGTTCGCGATGTCGGTGAAGACGACCTTGCCGTCGAAGCGCGCGTCCGCGGGCGGGACCGTCGCGGTGTGGGCCAGCACCAACCGGGCCTTGCCCGGACCGATGGGGCGTGTCGGGACGCGGTAGCTGGTGGTCACCGGGTCGCCCCGGACCGACGCAGGCCGGTGCAGGACCAGGTCGGTGCTCGACCGCGCCCCGAGCCGGATCTGGGTCGCGGAGCTCCCGCCGTCCCACGTCAGCTCGACCTGATGGCTGCCCGCCGCCAGGTGGAGGGGCCCGACGACCCGGCCGACCGCGATCGCGGCCTCCCGCTCCCGGCCGTCGACCGTGACCGTCACCGAGGCGCCGGGCAGCGCCTGCACCACGTACAGCGAAGCCGTGGGGGCCGTCGCCCCACTCGTCGGAGCCACCGTCGCCGGCGATGCCAGTGCTGCCGCGCCGACCGCGGCGGCGGCAGCGAGAAGCCTGCCGTGTCCGAACATCCGAGCCCCCGTCCGCCCCAGCACCACCACGGCGGCGGCGCTGAGCACGATCACAGCACCGCGCGGCGCCGGACACGACGGCTGGCAACGACCGAGGCCCGATTTTCCCCAGTTTTCGGGAGCCCTCCGTCGCGTCGATCGCTAGCGCGGCTGCGGGATGTCGATCACGGAGCTGAGCTGGAGCGCCTTGGCCTTGTCGCCCTTGACCTTCAGCTGGCCCTTGAGCACGCCGGTGACCGGGTTCAGGTGGCCGGTGGCCAGCCGCAGGTAGTCGTGGCCCTCGCAGGTGACGGTGGCGTCGCGCTGCTCGCCCTCGTCGCCCGCGGTCACGGTCGCCGCTCCCCCGGTCACGCGGACGACGTACCGCTCGATCTCGCCGGTGGGGTTGCCGAGCAGCCGGAAGCCCACGGTCAGGTCGGCCCTCGCGGCCTTGCGCGGGTTCAGGTAGTCGGGCAGCCGACGGAAGATCTCGCCGAGCACGATGGGCCTGAACCCCGAGGCCATCACCTTGCGCAGGTGGTCGTGGCGGACCCCGCCCAGCACCGTGGCCACGTCGACCGGGTCGAGCGCCGTGGGGTCCACCGCGACCGCACCGGTCCCGGGCACCCGGAAGATGCCGCCCACGGCGAGGGCCAGCAGGGCGTCCCCGTCGATGTCGAGCTTGCCCCCGAGGAACTCGAGGCCGGCGTTGCGCTCGCCGCTCACGATGCGCACGAAGCGCAGCAGGCTGGTGCGCAGGACCACGTCGGTGTCACCGGCCGACGGGTCCTCGAGCAGCGTCATGCTGCCCCCGTCGAAGGCGAGGCCGTGCCGCTCCAGCAGCGTCCCGCGACGCTCGAGGTCGAACCGCACCACGCCGCGCAGCTCGGCCAGCCGCTCGGTGACGGCGTACTCGTGGAGCCGTCCCAGGATGCCCAGGACCGCGGCGGTCCGGACCTCCTCGCGGGCGAGCAGGGCGAGGAGGTCGTCGTCCGGGGTGGCGCGCACGGCGGCGACGAGCGACTCGGGGTCGACCTCGGCGAAGAACGCGGTCGCCTCGGCGCGGGTGGCGGAGCTCAGCTGGTGCAGGTCGGGCGTCACCCGGCCACCGTACCGTCGGTACGTGACCTCAGCGGGAGACGCGACGGGTGACGGACGCCGGAAGATGCGTGCGCGGCGACATCCGGGCGCCCCGGCGCGGCCGGTGCAGCCCGGCGAGGGCCACCAGGGACTGCACGCGGCCGCGGTGCGGCCGCCACGGCTCGAGGAACTCCTCGAGCTCCGCATCGTCGAACGGCGTCCCGGTCAGCGCCCAGCCGATGTCCTTGGCGACGTGGTAGTCGCCGAAGGAGACGGCGTCGGGGTCCCCGTGGGCCCGCTGGCGCACCTCCGCGCTGGTCCACACCCCGATGCCCGGCAGGCTGCGCAGCCGCCGGTCGGCCTCCTCGTGGGGCAGCGAGGCGGTCCGCTCCAGCGCGTCGGCGACCCGCATCGCGCCGACGAGGGTGCGTGACCGCGCCGGGTCCACGTGCATCTTCAGCCACTCCCAGGAGGGGATGGTCCGGATCCGCTCCGGGGCCGGCTGGACCCACAGGCGGCGCTGCCCGGCCGGGCCGGGCGCCCGCTCCCCGAAGCGGTGCACGAGCATCCGGAAGCCCGCGAACGCCTCCTGGCCGGTCACCTTCTGCTCCAGGATCGCCGGCACCAGGGACTCGACGACCAGGCCGCTGCGGCCGATCCGGACGTCACCGTGCCGCCGCCAGGCCTCGACCAGCACCGGGTGACGCGGCTCGAAGCCGCTCGGGTCGTCGGCCGCTCCCAGCAGGTCGGGCACCGACTCCAGCGCCCAAGCCGCGCCCGGACCCCAGGCCTGCGCCTCGACCTCGCCGGCGGCGGGCCGTGACCGGACCACCAGGGTCGCCGGCCCGTCGGGGGTGCGGATCCCGCGCCAGTGCCGCCCCGCGTCGTCGAGGTGGTACGTCGGGTCGCCGGCGCCGCGGCGCCGGTGCAGGAGCATCCGGCCCACCGGGCAGGGCCACCCCGGGCGCCACACCCGGGTCAGGCCTTCCTCCGACGTCACCCGAGCACGCTAGCCCACGCCCGGTGTCGGCGGCGCACGCCACAATGGCGCGGTGCTGCTCTCCGACCTCGTCGCCACCTCCGACGCCGTCGCGGCCACCCGGTCGCGCAAGGCCAAGGTCGCTGCGATCGCCACCCTGCTCGCGGCCGCCTCCCCTGAGGAGGTGGAGACCGTGACGGCCTACCTCGGCGGGACGCTGCGCCAGCGACGCACCGGCCTGGGCTGGCGGGGGGTCAGCGACCTGCCGGCGCCGGCCGACGTCCCGTCGCTCACCGTGCTCGAGGTCCACGAGGTGTTCGACGCCATCGCCGCGTTCTCCGGCGCCGGGTCCCAGTCGGGGCGGGCGGCCGCGGTGGCCGCGCTGTTCGGGCGGGCCACCGAGCGTGAGCAGGCCTGGCTGCGTGGTGTCGTCACCGGTGCCGTGCGGCAGGGCGCGCTCGACGCGCTGGTGCAGGAGGCGGTGGCTCAGGCCGCGGGCGTGCCGCTCGCCGCGGTGCGTCGCGCCGCGATGCTCGCCGGGTCGACGGTGTCGGTGACCGTGGCCGCGATGACCGGGGGCGAGGAGGCCCTGGCGGGTTTCGGGCTCGAGGTGGGCCGTCCGGTGCTGCCGATGCTGGCCTCCAGCGCCCCCGACGTCGAGGCCGCGCTGGTCAAGGCGGCGGGCGGCCCGGGTGCGGCCGTGTCGATCGACGTGAAGCTCGACGGGATCCGGATCCAGGTGCACCGCGACGGCGACGAGGTCCTCGTCGCGACCCGCACCCTGGAGGACATCACCGCCCGGCTGCCCGAGGTGGTCGCGGTCGCGCGCTCGCTGCCCGCCTCGCGCTTCGTGCTGGACGGCGAGGCCCTGGCGCTCGACGAGGACGGCCGGCCGCGCCCGTTCCAGGAGACGGCCTCGCGCACGGCCCAGCACGCCGGCGTGGCCGTCACGCCGTACTTCTTCGACGTCCTCCACCTCGACGGCGAGGACCTGCTCGACTCCCCCGGCGCCCACCGGCTGGCCGCCCTCGAGCGGCTGGTCCCGGCCGAGCACCGGGTCCCCCGGCTGGTCACCGCCGACGCCGCCGACGCGCACGCGTTCCTCGAGGGAGCCCTGGCCGACGGCCACGAGGGCGTCGTGGTCAAGAACCTCGACGCGGCGTACGACGCCGGCCGCCGCGGGTCCGGCTGGGTGAAGGTGAAGCCGGTCCACACGCTCGACCTGGTCGTCCTCGCCGTCGAGTGGGGCAGCGGCCGCCGCAAGGGCTGGCTCTCCAACATCCACCTGGGCGCGCGTGATCCAGCGACCGGCGGGTTCGTGATGCTCGGCAAGACCTTCAAGGGCATGACCGACGAGATGCTGGCCTGGCAGACCGAGCGGTTCCTCGGGCTCGAGACCTCCCGGTCGTCCTACGTCGTCCAGGTGCGGCCCGAGCAGGTCGTCGAGATCGCCTTCGACGGGGTCCAGCGGTCCAGCCGCTACCCCGGCGGGATGGCGCTGCGCTTCGCCCGCGTCGTCCGCTACCGCGACGACAAGTCCCCGGCCGAGGCCGACACGGTCGAGACGGTGAAAGCGTTCCTGTGAGCTGCCTCGTCTGCGGTTGATCCGATCCACCAGGTGCGTCGGATCGACCGCCGATCAGTCGAGAGGCTGCTCGGCATCGCGGGATTCCAATCGTCCGGCGATGTCCTGCATGGTGGTCGTGAAGGCAGCCTCGAGGTCCACGTCGTAGCAGTCCGCCAGGGTCAGGATCGACCAGAGGCAGTCAGCAAGCTCATGTGCCAGTGCCTCATCGAGGTCGTCGCGATGGCCGACGCCTGCTTTGCCTTGAACGAGCCTTGCCAGATCCCCGACGTCGCCCGAGAAGCCCAGCATGTACTCCTCGGACGTCCACGTTCGGCCATGGCGGCGGGCTGTCTCCCGGGCATAGGTCTCCCCGATCGTCCGTGCCAGCCCGTGTGGCTCCGCGATGCCCACCGGCCGATGATGGCGTACGTCAAGGCGGCGAGCACCCGGCCAGGGCTCGCCTGTCTCACCTGCCCGCCGTCGACTCGCTCGAGACGCTGCGGGTGCTCACGTGACCTGCCGCCTTCGCGGTTGATCCGACGCGCCAGATGGATCAGATCGACCGCGAAGCCGGGGCGGCGACCACCGCAGCCGCGTCACACCCGTGCCACACGCGTGCAACTCGGAGTTGCACAGCCCTACGATGTGCCCATGTCGACCCAGCAACCGCCGGCGGTGGACGGCCGGCGCTCCGCGGCGGCCGCCCGACGGCGCAAGCGCGAGAAGGAGATCCTCGCCGCGACCCGCGCCCTCTTCGACGAGCGTGGCGTCCGGGACGCCCAGATCGAGGACATCGCCCGGGCGGTGGGGATCAACCGGGCGATCGTCTACCGGCACTTCACCGGCAAGGAGGAGCTCTTCGCGCTCACGCTGGTGACCTACCTCGACGAGCTGCGCGACGCGCTCAGCGAGGCGGCGGACGCGCACGACGACCCGCGGGACCGCCTCGCGGCGATCGTGGGTGCGTTCGTCGACTACGGACTGGCCCACCCGGCGTTCGTCGACTGCGCCCAGGCCCTGATGCGGCGCAGCGGCCCGGAGCTGCTCGAGGAGATCTCGGAGAGTGCGCTGTTCCGCCTCGGCCGCGGCATCTCGTCGTGCCTGGCCACGCTCGGCAGTGCGCTGGAGTACGGCGTGGAGCGCGGCGCGTTCACCGTCGCCGACCCGACGCTGCTGGCCAACACGCTGTACGCCAGCGGGCTCGGCGCGCTGCAGCTCGCGCGGGTCGGGATCCTGGTCAAGGAGGCCGCCCCCGGGGTGCCCACCGTGGGCTCGATCTCACCCGACCAGGTCAAGGACTACCTCGTCGCCTCCGCGCTGGCGCTCGCCGCCCACCCGGACTGAGCCGCTAGCTCGGGGCCACCGCGACCACGAGCGTCACCTCGGTGCCGAGCGGCAGCCGACCGGTCGGCTGCACGCCCACCACGGCCCCGGCCCCCGACAGGCGGGTCCGCGTCACCTTGGCCGGCACCAGCCCGAGCCGCACGAGGGCGCGCGCGGCCTCGTCGTACGGCATGCCGACCACGTCCCGGGGGCTGAGGTCCGTCCGGCCGGACGCGACGGACAGCGTCACCACGGTGCCGTCCTCCGCCCGGGCGCCGGCGCGGGGCTCCTGGTCGAGGACGGTGCCACGCGGGGCGTCGGGGTCGTCGGCCATCCGTCGCCGCACGTCGAGCCCACGGTCATCGAGCAGCCGCTCGGCGGTGGCGACCCGGTCGCCGCGCAGGTCGGGCACGCGCACGGCCGCGTGCCGGACGGCCGGGTCCCGGGCGGCCACGAGGAAGGAGCCCGCCACGGTCGCGAGCAGCACCGCCGCGGCGACGTAGACACGCCGCGAACGCAGCACGCGGCCCCGGACGGGGCGCAGGCGCCCGCGCAGCCGCGGCCGCACGGCGGACGGCGGCTGGGCCTGGTCGCAGGACGCGAGCTCCGCGGCCTGGGCCGCCACGTCGGCCGCCCGCGCCGGGCGCGCCTCGGGGTCCTTCGCGATCAGCTCCTCGACCAGGGCCCGGACCCCGACAGGCACCTCCGGCCCGAGCGGCGGCGCCTCCTCGCGCAGGTGGGCCAGCGCGGTGGCCACGTCGGTCTCGCGACGGAAGGGCTTGTGCCCGGTCAGGCACTCGTAGGCGACCATCCCGAGCGAGTACAGGTCCGACCGGCCCGTGGCCGGCTCTCCCCGGGACTGCTCGGGGCTGATGTAGTCGGCGGTGCCGACGATCGTGCCGGTCATCGTCAGCGGCTCGGCATCGGCCGTGCGCGCGATGCCGAAGTCGACCAGGACGACGCGCCCCTCGGGCGTGACCAGGATGTTCGCCGGTTTGAGGTCGCGGTGCACGATCCCCGCCTCGTGCGCCGCCTGCAGCGCGCCGGCCACCTGTCCGACGACGTCCATCACCTCGGCCGGCGGCAGGGTCCGTCGCTCCCGCAGGAGCTGCCACAACGAGGTGCCCTCGACGAGCTGCATCACGATGTACGGCGCGGGGTCGCCCGCGGTGTCCTCCTCGCCGTAGTCGTAGACCTGGGCGATCCCCGCGTGGTGCAGCCCGCCGGCGAGCTGAGCCTCCGCCCGCATCCGGGCACGCACCGTCTCGTCGGCCGAGCCGCGCAGCATCTTCACCGCGACCTCGCGGTCCAGCAGGGTGTCGTGACCCCGCCGGACCGAGCCGGCACCGCCCGACCCCACGAGCTCGTGCAGCTCGTAGCGGCCGTTGCCCAGGGCACCCACGACGTCCTCCATGCCCCGGCCCGTACCCGACCGCCCGTGGACGATGCGGACGTCCTCGCGCGTGGCCGGCAGCCGACCGCGGGTTCAGCTCTCCAGGATCGCGACGACGCCCTGCCCGCCGGCGGCACAGATCGAGATCAGCCCGCGCCCTCCCGGGCCGTCGGACTGCGCCTTCTCCGCGAGCAGCTTGGCCAGCACGGTGACGATCCGGCCGCCGGTCGCCGCGAACGGGTGACCGGCCGCCAGCGACGAGCCCTTCACGTTCAGCCGCGACCGGTCGATCGAGCCCAGCGGGGCGTCGAGGCCGAGGCGCTCCTTGCAGAACACCGGGTCCTCCCACGCCTTGAGCGTGGAGAGCACCTGGGAGGCGAACGCCTCGTGGATCTCGTAGTAGTCGAAGTCCTGCAGCGAGAGCCCCTCGCGCTCCAGCATCCGCGCGACGGCGTACGCCGGGGCCATCAGCAGGCCCTCGCCGCCGTGCACGTAGTCGACCGCGGCGGTCTCGTAGGCCGTCAGGTAGGCCAGCACCGGCAGGCCGCGCTCCTGGGCCCACTCCTCGGAGGCGAGCAGCACGGTCGAGGCGCCGTCGGTGAGCGGGGTCGAGTTGCCGGCGGTCATGGTCGCCGCCTCGCCCTTGCCGAAGACCGGCTTGAGCCTGGCCAGCTTCTCCGCGCTGGAGTCGGGGCGCAGGTTGTTGTCGCGCTCCACGCCGCGGAACGGCGTGACCAGGTCGTCGAGGAAGCCGGCGTCGTACGCCGCGGCGAGGTGCTGGTGGGAAGCGGCCGCGAGCTCGTCCTGCTCCTCGCGACCGACCTGCCACTCCAGCGCGGTCAGCGCGGCGTGCTCCCCCATCGAGAGCCCGGTGCGGGGCTCTCCGTTCTGCGGGATCTCCAGGCCGATGTCGCCGGGGCGGATGGCGCCGAGGGCCGCGATCCGGCCCTTGGTGTCCTTCGCGGCGTTGACCTTCATCAGCTTCCTGCGCAGCTTGTCGCTGATCGCGACCGGCGCGTCGGAGGTGGTGTCGGTGCCACCGGCGATGCCGGCGTCGATCTGGCCGAGCGCGATCTTGTTCGCCACCGAGATGACGGCCTGCAGGCCGGTGCCGCAGGCCTGCTGGATGTCGGTCGCGGGCGTCTCCGGCGACAGCCTCGACCCGAGCACCGCCTCGCGGGTCAGGTTGAAGTCGCGGGAGTGCTTGAGCACCGCACCGGCCACGACCTCGCCGAGCCGCTCGCCCTCGAGCCCGAACCGGGCGACCAGGCCGTCGATGGCGGCGGTGAGCATCTCCTGGTTGGACGCGGACGAGTAGGCGGTGTTGGAGCGGGCGAACGGGATGCGGTTGCCGCCGAGGACGGCGACGCGGCGGGTCTCGGTCTTCATGGGCGACATCCTTGCGCCGGGCCGCGCGGGAGTGAAGGTTATGAGGGGCACGTCACGAAATGTGGACGCTGAGTTACACGTCGAGTTACATGATGGTCCCGACACGCCTGAGCGACGACGACACCGCGGAGGAACCCACCCCCATGAGCGACAAGTACCAGGGCTTCGTGCAGACGCCGATCGGCAAGCTGCTCGTGAAGAACCTCGGACTGCCCAACCCCACCCCGCTGGAGCGGTACGCCGAGGGCGCCCCCCTCGTCGACGGCACCGTGCTGGTCGGTGGTCGTGGCCGGCTCGCGGAGTCGCTCCCCGGGCTGCTCGACCTGCTCGGCATCGCCTCGACCGAGGCGGTCGAGGAGGGAGCACGGTTCAAGGGACTGGTCTTCGACGCCACCGACATCACCTCCTCGGCCGACCTGCACGCGCTGCGCGACTTCTTCACCCCCGTCCTGCGCAGCCTCGAGACCTGCCCGCGGGTGGTCGTGCTCGGCACGCCCCCGGAGGCCGTGACGGGCAGCGAGCGCGTGGCCCAGCGGGCGCTCGAGGGCTTCACCCGCAGCCTCGGCAAGGAGATCGGGCGGGGCGGCACCGTCCAGCTCGTGTACGTCGCCGAGGGCGCCGAGGCCGCCACCACCTCCACGCTCGCGTTCCTGCTCTCCCCCAGGTCGGCCTACGTGTCCGGACAGGTCGTCCGCATCGGCACGACCGGCACCACCGAGCCGGCCGAGGTCGCCGACCGGGAGCGGCCACTGGCCGGGAAGGTCGCGCTCGTGACCGGCGCCAGCCGCGGCATCGGCGAGCAGATCGCGCGAGTGCTCCATCGCGACGGCGCCACGGTGGTCGGCGTCGACGTGCCCCAGGCGGCCAGCGAGCTGCAGGTCGTCATGAAGGAGCTCGAGGGCGACTGGCTCACCCTCGACATCACCGCCAAGGACGCGCCGCAGCGGATCGCGCACCACCTGAAGGACAAGCACGGCGGCGTCGACGTGGTCGTGCACAACGCCGGCATCACCCGCGACAAGAAGCTCGCGAACATGGGCGAGGACCGGTGGGACTCGGTCATCGCCGTGAACCTCACCGCCCCGGAGCTGATCACCCGCGAGCTGCTCGACCAGGGCGTCGTGCGCGCGAACGGCCGGATCATCGGGGTCGCGTCCATCGCCGGCATCGCCGGCAACGTCGGCCAGACCAACTACGCCGCGTCCAAGGCCGGCGTGATCGGGCTGGTCGACTCGCTGGCCGACGAGCTGACCGACGGCATCACCATCAACGCGGTGGCGCCCGGCTTCATCGTCACCCAGATGACCGCGGCGGTGCCGTTCGCCACCCGAGAGGTCGGCCAGCGGCTCAACGCGATGTCCCAGGGCGGGCTCCCGGTCGACGTCGCCGAGACGATCGCGTGGTACGCCGACCCCGGCTCGACGGCCGTCAACGGCAACGTGGTCCGCGTCTGCGGCCAGATGATGCTGGGCGCCTGATGAGCCCCACCGGCCAAGCCCCGCGCGTCGTCGAGGGCTCGCCGCACGCGCTGCCGATGCTGCTGCGGGCCGCCATCCCCTCGATCCCGGTCGTGAACGTGCTGCCCGGGATCCGCAGGCACGGGGGCGAGCTGCCCGACCTCGCCCTGACCCGGCACGACGTCCCGATCGACGCCGACCACGTGGCGGCGTACGCCCGGGTGTGCGGCTTCCCTCGCAAGGACACCGTGCCGCTGACCTACCCGCACCTGCTGGCCTTCGGCCTGCACATGTCCATCATGAGCGACTCCTCGTTCCCGTTTCCCGCGATCGGGACGGTGCACCTGGAGAACGCCGTCACCCAGCACCGCCCGGTGGCGCTCACCGAGCGGCTGCAGGTGACGGCACGCGCGGAGAACCTCCGCGCCCATGCCAAGGGCCGGGTCTTCGACATGGTCACGACCGTGCACTCCGCCGGCGAGCTGGTGTGGGAGGAGACCTCGACGTTCCTGCGCCGGGGGGCCCCGACGGGCAGCGGGGACGACCCGGCCATCGGCGAGGCGGGCTCGTCGTTCCCCGAGGCCCCGCCGACCGGGATCGTGTGGAAGCTGCCCGCCGACCTCGGCCGCCGGTACGCCGCGGTCTCGGGTGACCACAACCCGATCCACCTCTACCCGCTGACCGCCAGGGCACTCGGCTTCCCCCGGCAGATCGCGCACGGCATGTGGAGCAAGGCGCGCTGCGTCGCCATGCTCGAGAACCGCCTGCCGGACGCCGTCCGCGTGCAGGTGGCGTTCAAGAAGCCGATCCTGCTGCCGGGCTCGGTGGCCTTCGGGTCGCGGGCCCTCGAACGCGAGGGGACGGCGCCCGGCTGGGCCTTCTCGCTGAGCAGCCCGCGGTCGGGCGCCCCGCACCTCGCCGGCCGGACCGAGGCCCCCTGACCGCCGGACCGAGGTCCCCGGCCTGCGGGGTCGAACGCCCCTGCTCCCGCTGACGATCCGGGCATGGAGTGGAGAGGACGGGTCACAGACCCGTTCTCACCCGTCCTTCGCAACAGGGAGAAGGCCATGGACATCAAGAAGCTCACCCACAGCCGCACGACCGCCGTCGTCGCCGGCGCATCGATCCTCGTCGCCCTCGGTGGCGTCGGTGGGGCGGTCGCTGCCAACACGGTCGGTTCGGCCGACATCCGCAACGGCGCCGTGCACACCGTCGACATCCACGACAACGCCGTCACGAACGCCAAGCTGGCGCCCGGCGTCCGCGGCATGTTCCGGCACCACCTGGAGGCGGACGGCCCCTACCCGGGGCAGACGCAGCTCCAGGACGGCGCCAACTCCACCAAGCTGTGGGCCGGTGACCAGGGCGCGACGCTGCAGCAGTCCTGGGTGCGGTGCGGCCGCGGCAAGAACGCGGTCGGTGGCGGCTTCGGCATGAACGACGGCGGGGCCGAGGCCAACAAGGGCCTGCAGATCGTGACGTCGGTCCCGGCGACCATCAAGGGCGGGAAGATCGTCGACACGGCCATCCCCGGTGACCCGGACGGCTCCATCCGCCCGAACGGATGGGTCGTCGAGGGCTTCAACAACGGCACCACCGAGGTCTCGGTGCGCCCGTGGGTCGTCTGCGCGGTCATGCGGTAGCCACACGCCGCCGGTCCCGACGCACCAGCGCCGGGACCGGTCACGCCCGGGGGGTCACCGGCCGGATCAGCCCCTCCTGCGCGACGGTCGCGACCAGCCGGCCGTCCTCGGTGAAGACGCGGCCGATGGCCAGTCCCCGGGCCCCCTGGGCCGAGGGCGAGACCTGGTCGTAGAGCCACCACTGGTCGGCCCGGAACGGCCGGTGGAACCAGATCGTGTGGTCCAACGAGGCCATCTGGATCTCGGGCGGCCCGGCCCGGTGGGGCACCAGCGTGGCGCCGAGCAGGCTCATGTCGCTGGCATAGGTGAACGCCGCCAGGTGGCGCACCGGGTCGTCGCCGAGGTCCTCGGTGACCCGGACCCACATCCGGGCCCGCGCCGGGTGGGCCGGATCCTCCTCCTCCAGCCCCTTCAGGGAGTTGCCCAGGTAGCGGGCGTCCAGGGCCGCGAACTCCTTGGCCAGCGACTCGGCCTCGCTCTCCTCGCTCCGCCTGGCCCACAGCTCCGTCAGGCTCAGGCCCGACTCGGGACCCGGCGCCTCCGGCATCACGTCCTGGTGCTCCAGCCCCTCCTCGGGGCGCTGGAAGCTGGCGGTCAGGTAGTAGATCGGCCGGCCGTGCTGGCGCGCCACCACGCGGCGGGTGGCGAAGGAGCGGCCGTCGCGGATGCCCTCGACGTCGTACACGATCGGCACCTGCGTGTCGCCGGGGCGCAGGAAGTACGAGTGCAGCGAGTGGATCCCGAACTCCGGGTCGACCGTCCGCACCCCGGCGATGAGCGCCTGCGCGGCCACCTGACCACCGAAGACCCGCTGCCGGTCGGTGTCGGACTGCCGCCCGCGGAACAGGTTGACGTCGATCTCCTCGAGGTCGAGCAGGTCGACGAGGGCGGTGGCGGGCACGGACACAGGGGTTCCTCGCTGTCGTGGTCGGCGGCGGGTGGTGGGGCTCAGGACTGGTCGGCGTCGGGGCCGTCGAGCCCGGCCAGGAACTGCTCGAACTGCTGCCCGATCTCCTCGCCGGTCGGCAGCGGCTGGTCCTCGGCGAGCAGGCTGCTGCCGCTCTCCTCGGCGCGCGCGAAGGCGTCGTACTGCTGCTCGAGGGCGAGGACGACCTCGTTGACCTCCTCGTTGGCCGCGAGGTAGCGGGCGATCTCGAGCTCACGCTCCTCGGCCTCGAGCCGCAGCGCGGAGAGGTCGACGGTCAGCCGGCCGGCCTTCTCGACGTGCTCCAGCAGCGCGGCGGAGGCCTTGGGGTAGTCCAGCTGGGCGAGGTAGTGCGGGATGTGGGCGACGAAGCCCATCGCGGCGTGGCCCCACTCCCCCAGCCGCACCTCGAGCAGCGCCTGGGCGCTGCTGGGGATGCGCAGCTCGCCGCGCCACGCGCTCTCCCCGATCAGCAGGTCGGGGTCGTTGGCGTGGTGGGTGATCGCGATCGGCCGGGTGTGCGGCACCGCCATCGGCACCGAGCCCATGCTCACGACCCGGGTGACGCCGAACCGCTCGACGACCTCGCGCACGGCACGCGCGAACGCCTCCCAGCGGTTGTCGGGCTCCGGCCCCTGGAGCAGGAGGTAGGGAGTGCCGCCGGTGTCGCGCAGCAGCCGGACGACCAGCCTGGGGGCGTCGTAGGCCTCGTAGTGGTCGCGCACGAAGGACATCGCGGGGCGGCGGGCGCGGTAGTCGTGGAACTGGTCGACGTCGAACGTCGCCACGACCGGGCCCTCCCCCACGTCGACCAGGTGCTGGGCGGCACGGGCCGCCGCGTTGCCGGCGTCGAGGAAGCCGTCGAGGACGAGCACCATCGTCAGGCTCCGCTCCTGACCTGGCGCGTCGGCGACGGCGTCGAGCTCGGGCACGTCGTCGACGATGTGCACGAGGCGGGGTTCCTGCGACACGGGGGCGTCCTTCCGGGGCGGTTGGTGGGCTGCGGCTGGGCAGCACCGGCCACGTCCACGATATTCCCACCGGGTCGCTGCGGACGGGAGGTGGACCCGGGTGACGACACCCACAGGGGGATCCCCCTGCGCATCGTTGTTACCGCAGGGTAACGTGAGGCTGCACCAACCCCATCCCCGTCCCTGAGAGGACCCGAGAGTGTCCCGACAGCTGCGAGAGGTCGTCTTCGTCGACGGCGTACGCACACCCTTCGGCGTCGGCAAGGCGAACGGCCAGTACGCCGAGACCCGCGCCGACGACCTCGTCATCAAGTGCATCCGCGAGCTCCTGCGCCGTAACCCCTCCCTCCCGCCCGAGCGCGTGGACGAGGTGGCCGTCGCCGCCACCACCCAGATCGGCGACCAGGGGCTCACCATCGGCCGCACCGCCGCGCTCCTCTCGGGCCTGCCCCAGAGCGTCCCCGGCTACGCGATCGACCGCATGTGCGCGGGCGCCATGACCGCGGTCACCACCACCGCCTCGGGCATCGCCTTCGGCGCCTACGACGTCGCCATCGCCGGTGGTGTCGAGCACATGGGGCGGCACCCGATGGGCGAGGGCGTCGACCCCAACCCGCGGATCCTGTCCGAGCGGATCGTCAACCCCGACGCGCTGGTCATGGGCAAGACCGCGGAGAACCTCCACGACCGCTACCCCACGATCACCAAGGAGCGCGTCGACGCCTACGCCGTGCGCTCCCAGGACAAGACCGCGGCGGCGTACGACGCCGGACTGATCCAGCCCGACCTGGTCCCGGTCGCGACCCGTTCCGCGGAGCAGGGCTGGGGCCTGGCGACGACCGACGAGCCGATGCGCCCCGGCACCTCGATGGAGTCGCTGGCGACGCTGAAGACGCCGTTCCGTGCGCACGGCAAGGTGACCGCCGGCAACGCGGCGGGCATCAACGACGGCGCCACCGCCGCGCTGCTGGCCGACGAGGAGACCGCCCGCGAGCTGGGCCTGCCGGTGAAGATGCGGCTGGTGTCCTACTCCTTCGTGGGCGTCGAGCCCGAGGTGATGGGTGCCGGCCCGATCCCGGCGACCGAGAAGGCCCTCAAGCAGGCCGGCCTGACCATCGACGACATCGAGGCCTTCGAGGTCAACGAGGCGTTCGCCGTGCAGGTGCTGGCCTTCCTCGAGCACTTCGGCATCGCCGACGACGACGCCCGCGTGAACCCGTACGGCGGCGCCATCGCCATGGGCCACCCGCTCGCGTCGTCGGGGGTGCGCCTGATGACCCAGCTGGCCCGCCAGTTCGAGGAGCGCCCTGAGGTCCGCTACGGACTAACCACGATGTGCATCGGCATCGGCATGGGCGGCACCGTCATCTGGGAGAACCCGAACTGGACCGGAGAGAAGGCCTGACATGAGCGACATCTCGAACCTCCTCGCCCGCGCCCAGGAGATCTCCTCCGACGCCGAGCGCGTGACCGAGGCCAAGCTCCGCAAGGTCGCCCTGCCCGGCGGCGCCGGCGTGATGGGCCTGATCACCCTCGACAACGGCGAGGACCACACCAAGCCGAACACCTTCGGGCCGCGCGGCCTGATCTCCCTGAACACCGCGCTCGACGCCGCCCTCCACGACGACGAGATCACGTCGCTCGGCGTGACCGGCAAGCCGTTCATCCTCGCGGCCGGCGCCGACCTCACCTCGGTCGCGGGCGGCGGCCCGGACGGTGTCCGGGTGATCGCCGAGCTCGGCCACGCGGTGATGCGCAAGCTCCAGGACGGCGGCAAGCCGTCGTTCGGCTTCATCAACGGCCTCGCCCTCGGCGGCGGCCTCGAGGTGGCCCTGCACTGCACCTACCGCACCGTCATGGACAGCGCCCCCGCGCTGGGCCTGCCCGAGGTCATGCTCGGCCTTGTCCCCGGCTGGGGCGGCGCCTTCCTGGTGCCGAACCTGGTGGGCCCGGACAAGGCCGTGCAGCTGATCGTCGAGAACCCGCTCAACAACGGCAGGACGGTCGGCGGCAAGGCGGCGTACGAGCTCGGCCTCGCCGACGCCTGCTTCTCCGGCGCCGACTACCTCGAGCAGTCGCTGCTCTGGGCCGCCGACGTGCTGGCCGGCAAGGTCTCCGTCGAGCGTCCCGGCCCTGGCACCTGGGACGGCGACCGGGGCGAGTCGTGGGACGCCGCCGTCGCCCGGGCTGCTCAGGTGGTCGAGTCGAGGACCGGTGGCGCCAGCCCGGCGGCGCGGAAGGCCGTCGAGCTGATCGACGCCGCCCGCGACGGCGACCGCGACGCGGGCTTCGCCCGCGAGGACGAGGCCCTCGAGGCGATGTCGCGCACGCCCGAGCTGATCGCGTCGCTCTACGCGTTCGACCTCGTGCAGAAGCGGGCCAAGCGCCCCGCCGGCGCGCCCGACAAGTCGCTGGCCCGGCCGGTGACCAAGGTCGGCATCGTGGGCGCCGGCCTGATGGCCAGCCAGCTCGCGCTGCTGTTCGTGCGTCGCCTCGAGGTGCCGGTCGTGCTGACCGACCTCGACCAGGAGCGCGTCGACAAGGGCGTGGGCTACGTGCACGCCGAGATCGACAAGCTGCTCGCGAAGGGCCGCATCAACGCCGACAAGGCCAACCGCCACAAGGCGCTGGTCTCGGGATCGGTCGAGAAGAGCGACGTCTTCGCCGACGCCGACTTCGTGATCGAGGCGGTCTTCGAGGAGATGTCGGTCAAGAAGTCGGTCTTCGCCGACGTCGAGAAGGTCGTCTCGCCGGAGTGCATCCTGGCGACCAACACCTCCTCGCTGTCGATCACCGAGATGGCGGCCGACCTCGAGCACCCCGAGCGGGTCGTGGGCTTCCACTTCTTCAACCCGGTGGCGGTGATGCCGCTGCTGGAGATCGTCAAGGGCGAGCTGACCGACGACACCACGCTGGCCACGGCGTTCGCCACCGGCAAGGCCCTGAAGAAGACCACGATCCTCGTCAAGGACAGCCCGTCGTTCATCGTCAACCGGCTGCTCGGCCGGTTCATGGGCGAGGTCGGCCGAATCGTCGACGAGGGCACCCCGGTGACGGTCGCGGACCGCGCCTTCGCGGGCGTCGCGCCGATGCCGCCGTTCATGCTGCTCTCGCTGGTCGGCCCGGCGATCGCGCTGCACAACAACGAGACGCTGCACCGGGCCTTCCCGGACCGGTTCTACGTCTCCCCCGCCCTCGAGCGCGTGGTGTCGGCGAGGAAGTCGTCGTACTACGGGCCCGACGGCGCGATCGACCCCGAGGTCGAGGCGCTGCAGGAGAAGCCGGAGAACCCGGTCGTGCTCGAGCCCGCCGAGGTGCGCACCCGCGTTCTGGAGGGGCTCGCCGAGGAGGCGCGGCTGATGCTCGACGAGGGCGTCGTCGCGGCCCCCGAGGACCTCGACCTGGCGATGATCACCGGCGCCGGCTTCTCGTTCTGGAACGGCGGCCTGACCATGCTGCTGGACCGCGAGGGCCTCGGCGAGAAGGTCAGCGGGAAGAAGTTCCACTGACCCCCACGCCACCCCGCTGACGACCGGCCGGCCCGTAGCATCGGGCCGGCCGGTCGTCTTCCCACCGGCCGACGTCGACCCGAGGAGGAGAGCCGATGATCTTCATCACCGCGAAGTTCCAGGTCAAGCCCGAGCACGCCGAGGACTGGCCCGAGATCAGCCGCGAGTTCACCGAGGCCTGCCGGGCCGAGGAGGGCTGCTTGTGGTTCGACTGGTCGCGCAGCCTCGACGACCCCCACGAGTACGTGCTCGTCGAGGCGTTCCGTGACGGCGACGCCGGAGCCGCACACGTCAACAGCGACCACTTCAAGGCGGCCCAGCAGAAGCTGCCGGGCTACCTCGTCGCGACGCCGAAGATCGTGAGCCAGAGCGTCGACCAGGACGACTGGAACGAGCTCGGCGAGATGCGGGTCGACTGACCCTCGTCCCGCCCGACCGACCTTCAGCGCGCGCCCTTCAGTGCCCCACGTGGTGGGGACGCCCGGCGCCCAGCATCAGTGCCCGCGCACAGACCGTGGCCCACAGCGCGACGACGCTGAGCGTCAGCAGTCCCACCCAGGCAGTGCTCGACATGGCGATGGCCACGACCGCGCTCACGATCGCGAGCGCGACGAGCAGCCCCATCCAGACGACGTAGGCCATCGGGCCACGGTCGTGTCCCTCGAGGCCGAGGTCGGCAACGAGCCGCTCGGCCCCCAGGGCGCCGCCGACCACGCCGAGGACCAGCACGCCGATCGCAACCGTGCGTGCCGACCACGAGGTGAGTGCGGTGTCGGTCACCCAGAGCAGGTACCCGACCGTGGCGACCGCGACCGCCAGGGTCGCGAGACCGTCCCTCCAGCTGATCCGCATGATGATGCACCTTCTCTCGCAGGCGCCCGGGATGTCTGGGCCAGCCACCTGCCGGGCTCCACACCTCCAGAGTCGACCCCGGGCGGTGGCGCGCGAAGGGAACAACGGCCTGCCACCGGGTGACCTTTTGCGCGACCGCAACCAAGCGGTTTGATGGTGCATCACAGGAGGGTCCGCACCCGCACCCCACCGTCCCCGGAGGACACCATGGATCGCCCGCTGCCCCGCTCGCTGACCGGCCTCACCGCGATCGTCACCGCACTCGCCACCGCGCTCGTGGTCGTCCTCGCCGTCGCACCCGCCGACGCGGCCGGCAGCGCCTGGGTGGAGAAGGCACAGCGTCGGCTCAACCACCTCGGCTGCTCCGCCGGACCCGCCGACGGCGACCTCGGGCCCTGGACCCGCTCGGCCGTGGTCCGCTTCCAGTCCCGCACCGGCAAGGCCCAGACCGGCCGGCTCGACCCGCCGACCCGCCGGCGGCTGTACGCCGACGCCGCACCGCGCTGCGACCGTCGGCCGGTGCCGGCACGGTCGGGCACGGGCCGGCGGATCGTGATCAGCCAGCAGCAGAACTGGGTGTGGCTGGTCGGCCCGAAGGGTGGCGTGCGCGCCCAGGGCGGCATCGTCGACAACCCCTCCGTGCTGCACCGGGGCAGCTACGGCACCGGGTCCTACTGCGGCCGCGCGGCGAGGATCAAGCGCAACTCGACCAGCAGCGGCGAGGTCTGGTTGTGGAACTTCGTGCGGTTCGCACCGTGCGGCATCGGCTTCCACCGGATCCCGACGTACCAGTCCAACGGCGCGCAGATGCACCCGAACTGGTACCTCGGCACCAACCGCGCCGAGTCGCACGGCTGCATCCGGCTGAGCCGGGCGATGTCGCTGGAGGTGTGGCGGTTCACCACCCGGCACACCCGGGTGCGGGTCGTCTGAGCCCCGCCGGGGCTACGGGGTGGCGACGCCCCACAGCGCGGCCACGTGCCGCGCGTCGGTGCCGCAGCAGCCGCCCAGGATCGCCAGGTTCGGCAGCCGGTCGCGGAGCCGGTGGGTCGCGGTGGCGAGCTGCTGCGGGTCGCCGTCGTCGAGCTCCTCGGCCGCGTCCAGCTCCGCGTGCGTCATCGTCGAGGCGTTCGGCAGGATGCCCAGCACCCGTTCGCGCCAGGCCCCCTCGTCGAGGCCGGGCTCGATGTGGCTCGGGTGCGCGCAGTTGAGCAGGTAGTAGTCCGGACCGCCCGCGTCCTCGTCGACCCGCGCCACCGCGTCGGGAAGCGAGGTGCCGTCGGGGAGCCGCCCGTCGGTCTCCACGGTGAACGAGATCGCGACGGGGATGCCCGCGGCGCGTGCCGCCCGCACGACGCCCATGGCCTCCTCGGGGCCGGTGAGCGTGTACGCCGAGACCAGGTCCGCGCCGTGCTCGGCGAAGCCGTCGACCTGGGGCCTGTGGTACGTCGCCGCCTCGGCGGGATCGACCCGCTCGCCGGGCACGTAGCCGTCACCGCGCGGCCCGATGACGCCACCGATCAGCACGTCCGGCAGGTCGTCGTACCGCTCACGCAGCTGCTTGAGCAGGGTGACGGCGTGCCGGTCGATGCGCCGCAGCCCGCGCGCCGAGTAGCCGACGCGCTCGCCCCAGTCCGGGTTGGCGCGCCAGGTGGGCGCCTCCAGCATCAGCCCGGTCCCGGCCCGCCGGGCGATCTCGGCGTACTCGTCGTAGTAGCGCCGCAGCAGCTCGCGCCCGAGGGCGTCGTCGAGCAGCGGGAAGGCCGCGAACTCCGGCAGCTCCGCGCCATGGTGGAAGATCAGGTCGGTCTCGAGCCCGCCGTCGGTGACGTAGGTGCGTCCGCCGGCCCGCGGGATCTCACTGATGGTCATGGACAACCTCCGTGCCATCAGGCTCGCACGCCCCGTGTGTCCCGTCGTCCCCCATCCGGGCCGTTCTCGGTCGCTCCCGTCAGGCGGTCGTCTTCTCCTCGGCGATGGCGCGACCCACCCGGCTGTGGCGGGCGCCGTACCCGAAGTAGACGACGAAGCCGATGAGCATCCAGATCAGGAACCGCACCCACGTCTCGCCGGTCAGGTTGAGCATCAGGTAGACGCACATCAGCACCGCGCAGCCGGCCACCAGCGTCACCGCGGGCGTCCGGAACGCGCGCGGCAGGTCCGGGCGGGTGCGACGCAGCACCACGACCCCGATGCTCACGAGCACGAACGCGAAGAGGGTGCCGATGCTGACCAGGTTGGCCAGCGTGGCCAGGTCCACCAGGCCGCCGATGACGGCGACCGTGATGCCCGTGATGATCGTGAAGATGTACGGCGTGCCGAAGCGCGGGTGCACCTTGGCCAGGCCGCGCGGCAGCAGGCCGTCGCGGGCCATCGCGAACCCGACCCGGGTCTGGCCGAGCACCAGGATCATCACCACGACGATCAGGCCCACGCAGGCGCCGATCGAGATCAGCCGGCCCATCCAGTCCAGGCCCACCGCGTCGAAGGCGGTGGCCAGCGGGGCCGCGTCGGCCGGGTCGATGTCGCTGTAGCTCTGCATGCCGGTGATGACCAGGCTGACCGCCATGTAGAGCACCGTGACGATGGCCAACGAGCCGAGGATGCCGCGGGGCACGTCGCGCTGCGGGTTGCGCGCCTCCTCGGCCGTGGTGGCGACGACGTCGAAGCCGATGAAGGCGAAGAAGACGATCGCGGCGCCGGAGAAGACCCCCGCCCAGCCGTAGACGGCGGGGTCGATGCCGAACAGCGAGCTGATCAGCGTCGCGTGCAGGAAGTCGCTCTCGCCCGCCGGCGACGGCTGGGACGGCGGGACGAACGGGGTGTAGTTGTCGCCGCTGATGTAGCCGATGCCGAAGATGATCACCGCGGCGATCACGAGCAGCTTGATGGCCACGATGACCTGGTTGAGGCGGCTCGAGAGCTTGATGCCCCCGACGAGCACCGCAGTGACCAGCAGCGCGATCACGATCGCCGGCAGGTCGACGGTGCCGTCTGCGGCCGACCCCAGGGAGGCCGGCACCTCGAACGGCGTGCCGTCGACGACCTTCTGGTAGTAGCCCGAGAAGCCGGTCGCCAGCGCGGAGGCACCGATCGTGAACTCCAGCACCAGGTCCCAGCCGATGATCCAGGCCACCAGCTCGCCGAAGGTGGCGTAGCTGAACGTGTAGGCGCTGCCGGCCACCGGCACGGTGGAGGCGAACTCGGCGTAGCAGAGCGCGGCGAACGCGCAGGCCAGCCCCGCGATCGCGAACGAGATCGCCACCGCCGGGCCGGCGTTGGACGCGGCCACGGTGCCGGTGAGCACGAAGATCCCGGCCCCGATGATGACGCCGACGCCGAAGACCGTGAGGTCCAGCGCGCCCAGGCTCTTCTTGAGGCGATGCTCCGGCTCGTCGGTCTCGGCGATGGAGCGCTCGACGTTCTTGGTGCGGAAGACGTCCATGGGAGGACGCTAGCGGCTCACGCGTGCTCCCGACGACCCCCGCGCCCGGGCGGACCGAAGGTCGCCTCGATCATCCGGCCCGCCTTCTCCGCCAGGTCCTGCGAGGTGAGCCCGAGCCGGAGCTGGAGCACCTCGTCGGGATCGGCACCGTCCTCGTCCATCGCGTCCACGAGGTCCCACAGGGCGGCCTCGCCGAACGCGTCGGCGACGTACTCGCAGGCCCACCAGGCCACCGCGTAGTGCTCGGCGGAGTGCTCGTCGTTGAAGGTCGCGTCGTCGGGCAGGTCCTCGACGGCGGAGGCCTGCTCGACGGCGGCGTCCGGCAGCAGCCGCTCCTGGGGAGCCATCGGGCGCACGGACACCAGCTCGGCGACCCCCTCGGCCAGCCACACCGGCACGCGGTCGTCGTGGGTGCCGACGGCCACGTGGGTGACCTCGTGGCGCAGCAACCGGTCGCGCTCGGCGTCGTCCTCGAACAGCAGCCGCGGGTTGAGCACGACCCGGGTGGCCACCACCCGGCCGCCGGGCCGCGAGGTGACCGGGAAGGCGATCGCACCCACCCTGGTGGGGTCGTCGCCGGGGAGGTCCGCGAGCGCGGTCAGGAAGGCCGGGTCGGAGAGGGCGTAGACCACGACCGACCGCGACCAGGTGTAGGGCACGTCCGCCGCGACCGATCCGACCGCCTCCTGCACCGACGTGAGCAGGGCGGCAGCGGACGCGACGCTCGCCGCGTCGAAGACGCCGAGCACGCCGCGGGCCGAGCGCACCTCGACGGGACCGGCGTCCCAGGGCGCGGGCCGGACGTCGTGGGCGCGCTCCCACTGCGCGTCGCTGGTCGACGCCAGCAGGTAGTGGCCGGGGCCTCGTCCCGGGGTGAACCGGAACCGGTCCGGCGTCATGACCGGCCGGGGGTCGTAGCCCTGCAGCTGCAGGTGCCGCTCGACCACGACCCAGTAGTCGTCGCCGTGCCGGACCAGGGTGCCCGGGTCGAGCGTGTAGCCGAACCGCCCCACCGGCAGCTGGGCGAGGTTGCCGAACCAGGTGCGCTGCTCGCGCACGAACGCCGGACGAGGTGCCAGGCCGGCGACGAAGGCGTCGACGTCACCCCGGCGCACCGCAGCGGCCCGACGCTCCAGCGAGCGCTCCAGGGCGCGTACGACATCCGGCGGGGCCGACGCCGCCCGGGTCGGGGCGGGCGCGCTGCCGGCGTCGGTGGTGCAGCCGGTGAGGGCGCCGGCGACCAGCACCAGCGCCAGCACGGGTGCCGGCAGCAGACGTCCGCACGGGGGTCGCGGACGTCGCATGGCGGGAGCCTAGAGCGGCTGGTCGGTGTCGACCAGCGACGTGCCCGACGCCAGCTCCGTGATGCCGTCCTTCGAGCCGGTCGAGACGTCCTCCACGATGGAGAGCGCCAGCGCCTGCGGCGTCAGCCCGATCCGCTCGAGGATGACGGCGCGCTTGGCGTGGTCGAGGAACTCCTGCGGGATGCCGTGGAGGCGGAAGGGCGTGGTGACCCCGGCCTCGTTGAGCGTCTGCAGCAGCACGGCCCCGACACCGCCGACCTTGCCGTTGTCCTCGATCGACACGACCAGCCGGTGCTCGCGGGCCAGCTCGACGACGGCCGGGTCGACCGGCATCACCCAGCGCGGGTCGACGACCGTGACGCCGATGCCCTGGGCGACCAGCCGCTCGCCGACGTCGACGGCCGTGGTGGCCATCGAGCCGACGCCGACGATCAGCACGTCCTTGGTGCCCTTGCGCAGCAGCACGTCCGCGCCGCCGGCCTTGCCGACCGCCGCGACGTCCTCGGGCGGCGGGCCCTTGGGGAAGCGGACCACGGTCGGGGCGTCGTCGACCTCGACGGCCTCGTTGAGCAGCTCGCGCAGCCGGGTGGCGTCACGGGGCGCCGCGAGCCGCAGCCCGGGCACCACCTGGAGGATCGACATGTCCCACATGCCGTTGTGGGAGGCGCCGTCGTCACCGGTCACGCCGGCCCGGTCCAGCACGAACGTGACGCCGCACCGGTGCAGGGCGACGTCCATGAGGACCTGGTCGAAGGCACGGTTCAGGAAGGTCGCGTAGACCGCGACCACCGGGTGCAGCCCGCCGAGGGCCAGCCCGGCGGCCGAGGTGGCGGCGTGCTGCTCGGCGATGCCGACGTCGAAGGTCCGCTCCGGGAACCGGGCCTGGAAGTGGTGCAGCCCGACCGGGTGCACCATCGCCGCGGTGATCGCGACGACGTCCTTGCGGCGCTGGCCGATGTGGACGATCTCGTCGGCGAACACGTCGGTCCAGATGCGGCCCTTCGGGACCTCCTCGCCGGAGTCGACGTCGAACGGACCGGGCGAGTGGAACTGATCGGCCTCGTGGCGCTCCGCGGCGTCGTACCCGAAGCCCTTGCGGGTCAGCGCGTGCACGATGACCGGACCCTGGAACCGCTTGGCCTGCGCGAGCGTGTGCTCCAGCGCGGCACGGTCGTGGCCGTCGACGGGGCCGACGTACTTCAGCCCGAGGTCCTCGAAGAGGCCCTGCGGGGCCAGCGCGTCCTTGAGCCCCTTCTTCATCGCGTGCAGGGCGTCGTACGCCGCGGGGCCGACGCCCTTGACCGCGTTGAGACGCTTCTTGACCATCTCGAGGATCTGCTCGTAGCGCGGGTTGGTGCGCAGCGCGGTGAGCGCGTTGGCGAGCCCGCCGATGGTCGGCGTGTAGGAGCGGCCGTTGTCGTTGACGACGATGACCAGCTTGCTGGAGTTGGCGATCGCGATGTTGTTGAGCGCCTCCCAGGCCATCCCGCCGGTGAGCGCGCCGTCGCCGATGACCGCGACCACGTGCCGGTCCTCGCCGCGGATGGCGTAGGCCTTGGCCAACCCGTCGGCGTAGCTCAGCGCGGTCGAGGCGTGGGAGTTCTCCACGATGTCGTGCGGCGACTCGGACTGGCTCGGGTAGCCGCTGACGCCGCCCTCCTGGCGCAGCTTCTCGAACCCGGCCATCCGGCCGGTCAGGAGCTTGTGCACATAGGCCTGGTGACCGGTGTCGAAGACCACGCGGTCCCGCGGGGAGTCGAAGACGCGGTGGATCGCCATCGTCAGCTCGACCACGCCGAGGTTGGGTCCGAGGTGACCGCCGGTGCGCGAGCAGGTCGCGACCAGGAAGTCCCGGATCTCCGTGGCGAGGGTGTCGAGCTGCTCCTCGGAGAGATCGTTCAGGTCCTCCGGGGTCGAGATCGACTCCAGCAAGCCCATGGGTCCTCCGGATCAGGTGTGTGGAAGGTGCCGACCGTTCACTGTATCCGGCACGCCTCAGAGATCGAGAACCGCGATGGCCGGCTCCTCGAGGCTGCCCAGCCACACCCGCCCCTCGTGCTCGCGCACGCCGGTGACCATGTGGTAGCCGTCGGCCGGTGCGTCGAGGTCGTGGACCAGCCGGCCCTCGTCGTCGTACGCCTGCACACGCACGGTGCGCTGCGGCTTCGGGTGCAGCCGCTCGGGAACCCGGGTGACCTGGCGGCGCAACCAGTGCGGGCCGCGCATCAGGCGCTCCACGAGCGGGTCCCGGGGTGAGGCGATCGTCACCCAGATCAGGCCGTCGCTGCCGCGCGCGATGTTGTCGGGGTAGCCGGGCAGGTCGGCGACGAGCAGGTCGCGCTGCCCGGCCCGCGGCCCCGTGGTCCAGTGGCGCACGACGGTGCGCGCAGCTGACTCGGCGACCGCCACGAACGCCTCGTCCCGGCTCAGCGCCACCCCGTTGGCGAAGGCCAGCCCGTCGAGCACCACCTCGACCTCGCCGTCGGGGCGCAGCCGCAGCAGTCGGCCGGTGCGGGTGTCCTGGACGAAGTCGTCCTTCCAGTGCTCGACGCCGAACCGGGTCGAGGAGTCGGAGAACCAGACGTCGCCGCTCGACGCGACCGCGGCGTTGTTGCAGAAGACCATCGGCCGCCCGTGCACCCGGTGCAGGACGGGCTCGACCAGCCCGGTCGCGGGGTCGACGCGGAGCACCCCGCGGTGCGCGTCGCAGACCAGCAGCCGCCCGTCGGGGTCGATCTCGATCCCGAGCGGCCGGCCCGCGGTGTGGGCGACGCGGTCGAGGCGTCGGCCGTCGTGGCCGACCCGCCAGATGCTGCCGTCCGCGGTGCCGGTGAAGACCGCGCCCTCGTCGCGGCCGCTGGTGGCGACGACGACGTCCTCCGCACCCGGGCCGGGGACGGGGATCACGGAGAGGGTGCGCTGCGTGGTCACCCGGACATCACACCAGCCGGCGGCGCCAGGTGGCGACCCCCTCGTCGAGGTGGAGCTCGCCGTCGGCCTGCTCGGCCGCCTCGGGGTCGTGGGTGGCCATCACGACGATCGCGCCCCGCTCCGCCTCGGCCCGCAGCGCGCTCATGGTCCGCTCCCGGTTGGCGGCGTCGAGGTCGCTGGTGGGCTCGTCGGCGAGCAGCACCTCGGCCCGCGCGGCGAAGGCCCGCGCCAGCGCGACCCGCTGCTGCTGGCCGCCCGAGAGCTCCTCGATCAGGTGCGTGCCGGACTCCTCGAGCCCGACCAGCGCGAGCGCGTCGGTGGTTCTACGGTGCGCCTCCGCGGCACGCACGCCCGTGGACAGCAGCGGCACCAGGACGTTCTCGGCCGCGGTGAGCGAGGACGCCAGCCCGTTGCCCTGCGGGACGATCGTCACGCCCAGCCCCGCGGCCTGCTCGCGGCTCGCCAGCTCGGTGCCGGCGTACCGCACCCGCCCCTGCGAGGGCACCAGCGCGCCGGCCAGCGCCCACAGCAGCGTGGACTTGCCCGCCCCCGAGGGACCGGTCACGGCGACCAGGGAGCCGGGGGCCAGGTCGAGGTCGAGGTCGCGCAGGGCGACCAGGTCGGCGTACCGGACGGTGACGCCCTCGGCAAGCAGCCCGCTCATGCGCCGGCCTCCTCGGTGGACTCGGGGATCAGGACGTAGCTGCCGTCGACGAGGTGGAAGCGCACCAGCGTGCCGGGCGCGAGGTCCTCCCGGACGTGCACCGGCAGCGGCAGGAACCCGTCGGGCGTCACCACGGCGTACTCCTCGCCCGAGCGGCCCTCACCACCGACCCGGCCGTCGCGGATCGTGATGGTGCGCGGCAGGAAGGCGGCGACGTCGGGGTCGTGGGTCACGATCACGACGGTCGTGCCGAGGTCCCGGTTGATGTCGGCCATGCAGCCGAGGACCTGGTCGCGCGCCGGGTGGTCGAGCTGGCTGGTCGGCTCGTCGGCGAGCAGCAGGCCAGGTCGGGGCGCGATCGCGACCGCCAGGGCCGCGAGCTGGAGATGGCCGGGGGTCAGCGACGCCAGCGGCCGCTGCGCCTCGGCGGCCAGCCCGACCCGGGCGAGCACGTCCTCGGGCTCGGGGAGGTCCTTGCCGGCCCGGCGGGCGGCGCCCTGGGCGAAGCGGACGTTGTCGAGGGGCGAGTAGTACGGCAGCAGGTTGCGGGCCGCCCCCTGGAGCATCAGCGCCACGTCGTTGGCGCGCATCTCGTCCAGCTCGCGCGGCGAGGCCGCCGAGAGCTCGAGCTCGCCGACGAACACCTTGCCTGCGCTGGCCCGGAAGACGCCCGCGAGCAGGCTCAGGAGGGTGGACTTGCCCGCGCCCGACGGGCCGAGCAGGCCCACCATCTCACCGGGCGCGACGTCGAGGTCGACGCCGGACAGCGCGGCCACCTCGTGGCCCTCGGAGCGGTAGATGTGCACCAGTCGGTGGGTGCTGACCCTGGTCCCGCTGCTCACACCGTCTCCCGGAGTCGTCGTACGTCGGAACGCCGGGCCAGGGCCCGGCCGATGAGGACCGCCCCGAGCCCGAGCACGACCAGCGCGCCGAGGGCGGCCGCCGCGACCACGCCCCAGGCGGTGGCGAGGTCGAGGGTGGACACCTCCGGCGCCGAGGCGAACAGCGGCACGATCGGCAACGCGAGATGGGCGCCGTACAGGCCGGAGACGGTCCCGGCGACGACCCCGAGGACGACCGCGGGCAGCTGCGCCGCGACCGCCATCGCCCCGATCGAGCCGCCGGGGATGCCGCTCATCCGCAGCGCCGCCAGGTCGCGGGCGCGGAACCGCCAGCTGCTGACGGCACTGACGACCAGCACCAGCAGCGCGATCAGGAGCGCCGCGAGACCGATGACCACCGCCAGCTGGAGGCTCCAGGCCGCCGTCGACTCGTCGTAGGTGCGCCGGGTCCCGGCCAGGGTGGAGGTCTCGGCCACCGCGACGCCGTGCTCGGCCAGGGCGTCCTTGACCCGCGCCAGCAGCGCCGGGTCGTCGTCGGCGAACCAGACCTGGAGCACGGCGGTCGCGGCGACCGCACGACCTCGCGAGACCGCGTCGAGGTTGACCACGGTGGTGCCCGGGCGCGACCCCGGCACCCGCGGCAGCTCCCCGACCTCGACCGCCGCCTGCTCCTCACCGTCCAGCCCGACGGTGGTGAACCGGTGGTCGTCGAGGCCGGCCGGCAGGGGGTGTGAGACCAGCGCCGGGGCCTCGGACTGCAGCCAGGCCTGGGCCATGGTGATCAGCGCCGGCCCCTCGCTGTGGACCGCGATGGTCAGCTTGTCGCTGCTCGTGGACCGCGGCTGGAAG
This sequence comes from Nocardioides sp. GCM10023255, assembly GCF_042653125.1. Lineage (NCBI taxonomy): Bacteria > Bacillati > Actinomycetota > Actinomycetes > Propionibacteriales > Nocardioidaceae > Nocardioides > Nocardioides sp. GCM10023255. The sequence continues at coordinate 204,825 of NZ_JBHSHU010000005.1, read as the reverse complement.
GTGCCGGTGGCGGGGTCGTCGTACGGCGTCCAGCGGCCGGCGGGCCCGATGGCGGCCTCGTCGCCGCCCGGGGTGCCGACCAGGTGGCGCAGCGTCGCCCGGCCGTCGATCGTGGCGCCGGGCAGGGTGCTGGCCCACACCCCGGTGACGTAGCAGCCGTCGCGGCAGGAGACGTCCGTCGCCAGGCGGGCGTGGTCGGTCGGCCCGTCGACCTCGCCCAGGGCCGTGTGCAGGGTGGCCCCGCCCGCGTCGACGAGGTCGAGCCCGATGGTGACCGGGTTGGTCTTGCCGTCGACGCGCCGCGAGGAGAGCGTGGAGTCGTCGACGTCCAGGGAGAGGCGGGAGCCGGTCACCGGGATCGGCTTGGTGTCGGGCACGGCCAGCCGGTCCCAGACCGCGGCGGGTGTCGGAGCGCCTCCGGAGTGGAGGGCGATGCGACGGAACGCGTCCGGGACGACCGCGAGCGTGCTGGTGCCCCCGTCCCCCGGGGCCAGCACCCGGGCGACCGGCGTCACGCTCCGGCCGTCGGGGTCGACGTCGTCGAGCGCGGCCCGCACCGCCCGCAGGTCGTTGCCCCGGACCTCGAGGACCATCGGCGCACCGGCCTCCTGGGCGGCGGCGGAGGCCCGGTTGCGGTCCCCGACCGTGAGGGCGTCCGCGGCGAAGACCGCGAGCGCGGAGGCCAGGGTGACCATCGCGACGATCCGCCGGGTCGCCGGGCTGCGGGCCGCGTCGAGCACGCTGACACCGGCCCGCACCCGCCCGCGGGCGAGCAGCCGACGGCCGACGATCGCGGCCGACGGGGTCGTGAGGTGGGCCAGCAGGAGTCCGACCACGATCGCGAGCAGGCCGGGCGCGGCGAGCGCGACCGGGCCGTCGAGGCCACCGGTCGCGAACAGCACGACGACGGCCCCGGCCCCCGCGACGACGAGCGCGTCGCCGACGCCGAGGGCCCAGCCGGCACGCCGCGGCGGCACCCGTCGCAGCAGGGTCTCGACCGGCTCGCGGGCCACCCGGGAGACCGCGAGCACGGTGACCGCCGTGAGGACGAGGACCGCCAGGGCCAGCGCGGCCACGAACGGCAGGGCGAGCTCGAACGGCGCGTGGCCGGGGAGCACGAACGCACGCGCGGCCCAGGAGCCGAGCACGGCCAGCGCCGCGCCCGGCACCACGCCCACCAGCGCGACCGGAAGCAGCTCCCCGAGCAGCAGGCCGCGGGCACCGCGACGGCCACGCCCCCGCAGCCTGGCCAGCGCCACCTCGGGCCGGCGCTGCTCGGTCACCGCCAGCAGCACCAGCCACAGCACGACGACCGCGAGCAGGCCCAGCTGGGCCATCAGGAGCGGCACCGTGACGCGCGACTGCTCCGTCTGGTCGCGGATGTCCTTCGCCAGGCTGGGCAGGCCGGAGTGCACGTCGACGATGACGCCCGAGTCGTCGAGGCGGGACTCCTCGGCCATCCGGTCGACGGCGTCGGCCAGGGCCAGCACGTCGTCGACGCCCACGTGCTCGCTGTCCAGCGGCAGGTCGACGGTGGACGTCTGCCCGGTCAGCGGCGGGACCGAGGGGTCGGTGAACGTCGACCGGTCGGTGAGCCACACGTCGTGCTGCACGTGGCTCGGCGGGGTCGGGTCGACGAGACCGGAGCGACCCGTCAGCTGGAGGCCGAACCAGTAGTCGCCGGCCTGCTGGCGGTAGACGCCGGTGACCGACATCCTGATCGTGGGGACCTCGACGTGGTCCCCGTTGGACGGCAGTCCTGCCACCTTGAAGGCCGTGCCGACCCGGAGGTCGAAGATGCGCGCGTCCGCTTCGCTGATCGCGACCTCACCGGCCCCGTGCGGGCAGCTGCCCTCGACGAACCTCACGTGCTCGCAGGCACCGTCCCGCCAGACGACGAGGCCGCGGGGGTCGGTCCGGGCGCCCGGCTCGACCGTCGCCTCGCCCGAGTAGCCCAGGACCGGCGTCAGGAACGAGTGGCGGTACGCCGGGTCGACCTTGACGGCGACCTCCTCCGGCGAGGGAGGAGGATTCTGGTTGACCGTCCCGAAGGTCGGGCCGGGGTCCGACGTGATCGCGCTCAGCTGCAGGCCGGACACGGCCGGCTCCGCCCGCTCCACGGTGATGTCAGTGAGCGCCTGACGCATCGCCCGGTCGTAGAGCGGCGCGAACGCGGCGCAGGCCGTGACCAGCGCCGCCAGCGTCGCGATCGCGATGGCCTGGAACGGCCGGTACCTCAGTCTCATCTCCGCGCTCTCCCCCTCGGCAGCCGCGCAACTGTGTCACCCGCGCGGCCGACCTTCAACCGGAATCGCCGCGGTCAGGTGCGCATCCTGCGGTAGAGGTCGGAGTCGAGGAAGGCGGGCAGCACGCGGGCGGCCGATGCGCTCAGGTCGAGGGCACGCGCTGCTCCGGGCTCGACGAACACGATCTGGCGCCCCTCCCCCAGCACGACGTCGTCGTCGGTCAGCGCCGTGGCGCCCACGAACACCTGCATCGTGTCGATGCTGCCGTAGGCCTCGTGGGTCACCTCGAGCTCGGCGAACAGCTCGAGGTCGTCGGCCTCGACCCGGATGCCGGTCTCCTCCTCGAGCTCGCGGACCGCGCCGGCGTGGAACGCCTCGCCCGGCTCGAGGTGGCCGCCGCACAGGCTCCACTTCTCGGGGTCGATCACCGGGTGCTCGTCGCGCTCCTGCAGGAGCAGCCAGCCGCGGCGGTCGACGAGGATCACGGTGGCGAAGCGGTGCATGTCGCCAACGTAGCCGTCGTTCGCGGGCTGTTGCCGAACGCTCCGGCGCAGGCCCGATCCGCCCTATCCTTCACGCATGCGGATCAGCGTGCTCGGGAGCACCGCCGCATCCCGCGAGGGCACGGCGGTCGACCTGGGGACCCCCAAGCAGCGTGCGCTGCTCGCTGCCCTGGCCCTGCACCACCCGCGCGCGGTCACCGCGGACACGCTGGCCGACCTGGTCTGGTCCGGCCACCCGCCGCCGGGGGTGTCCACGTCGCTGCAGGCCTACGTCGCGGGGCTGCGCCGGGTCCTCGAGCCCGACCGCCCGCTGCGCAGCCCCGCGACCGTGCTCGTGACCGAGCCGCCCGGCTACGCGCTGCGGGTCGGCGCGGACCAGCTCGACGCCACCGCCTTCGAGTCCGCCGCGGCGACCGCGCACCGTCGGCTGGGGCCGCTGACCGAGGCGCTCTGCGCGGGACACGACCCCGAGCCTCCCGGCGACCTCGACCAGCTCCTCGCCGGGCTCCGCGACGCCCTCGCACTGTGGCGCGGCGTTGCGTACGCCGACCTCGGGGACGCGTCGGCGGCCGTCTCCGAACGGGCCCGCCTGGAGGACCTGCGCCTGCTCGCGCACGAAGGCTGCTGCGCCGCCGAGGTGATGCTCGGCCGGGAGGCCACCGCCACGGCCGAGCTCGAGTCGCTCACCCGGCAGCACCCGTTGCGCGAACGGCTCTGGTCGCTGCGGGCGATCGCGCTGGCGCGGTCCGGGCGCCAGGCCGACGCGCTCGCCGCGCTCCGCGAGGTGCGCGACCTGCTCGACGAGGAGCTCGGCCTCGAGCCCGGCCCCGAGCTGCGGGCCGTCCAGGCCGCCGTGCTCCGGCAGGAGGCGGTGCGCGCGCCGGCCGCACCCGGGTCCGTCCCCACCGCGCCGGTCGCCGCGCCGGCACCGGCCGTCGCGCTGCCCCGTCGTACGTCGCCGTGGCCGCTGGCCGGCCGCACCGCCGAGCTGGCCGCCCTGACCGGGCTGCTCGGCGACGTGGCCGACGGCCTGGCCCCGGACCTGCCGGCCTTCGCCGCCATCACCGGGGAGCCGGGGATCGGCAAGAGCCGGCTCGCCGCCGAGCTCGCCGACCACGCTGCGGCGCGCGGCGTGCAGGTGGTCGCCGGCCGCTGCTCGCAGGACGACGGCGCCCCCGCGCTGTGGCCGTGGGCGACGGTGCTCGGAGGCCTCGGGTCCCAGCTACCGGTGCTCGAGCCCGGGGCCGACGACTCGACGTCCGGCTTCCGGGCGTGGGACACGGTCGTGCGCACCGTCCTCGAGGCGGCCACCCGGCGCCCGCTGCTCCTGCTCCTCGACGACCTGCACTGGGCGGACACCTCGAGCCTGCGGGTGCTGCGGCTGCTCAGCGAGGCCAGTGCCGGCGGCGCGGGCGCGCCGCGGCTGATGGTGGTGACGACGTGGCGCGAGCACCCGGCACCGACCGGGACGCTGGCCGAGGTGGCCGAGGCGCTCGCGCGGCGGCACGCTCTGCGGCTCCAGCTGCGCGGGCTGACCAGCGAGGACGCCGGCCGCGTGGTGTCCGCGGTCGCGGGGGCCGACCCGAGCCGCGACGAGGCGGCCGCGCTGTGCCGGCGTACCGACGGCAACCCGTTCTTCCTGGTGGAGTACGCGCGACTCGCCGGGGACCGCGGCGACCTCGCGGGCCTGCTGGCCGAGGAGCAGCCGCCGGTCGCGGTGCAGGAGGTGCTCACCCGGCGGATGGAGCGGCTGGACGACAGCACCCGGGACCTGCTGCGCACGGCCAGCGTGCTGGGTCGCCGGTTCGGGGTCGGCGTGCTCGCCGCGACCGACGGCACCGACGAGGACGACGTGCTCGACGGGCTCGAGCCCGCGGTCGACGCGGGCCTGGTGGCAGAGGACGGCGTGGACCGCTTCCGCTTCACCCACGCGCTGGTGCGGGACGCCGCCCTCGCGACGCTGCCCCGCTCGCGACGCGCGCGGATCCACGTGCGGGCAGCGGAGGCGCTCACCGGCGGCGCAGGCCACGAGGCCGACGTGGCCCGGCACTGGCTGCAGGGGGGCCCGCGGTACGCCGACCGGGCCTGGCGCGCCTGCCTCGACGCCGCAGCGGCCGCGTCACGCGTGCACGCCCACGAGGAGGCGGTCGAGCTGCTCCGGCGCGCGGTGGAGGTCCAGGCCGAGGACCCCACGGCCGACGACCGGGACCGCTTCGACCTGCTGGTCGCGCTCGCCGACGCCGAGCGCCGCGTCGGCGACTGGGTGCGGGTGCGGCAGGTGGCCCACCGGGCCCTGCAGCACGCCCGCCGGCTCGACGACCCCGACCTGCTCGCACAGGCCGGGATCATCACCAGCACCGACGCGCTGTGGCAGTCGACGCAGCACGGCGAGGTCGACCCGGTCGTCACCGCGGCGCTGCGTGACGCCCTCGACCGGCTCCCCCACGGCGACGACCCGCGTCGCTGCCGGGTCATGCTGGCGCTGGCCAGCGAGATCTACTACGGCACCGGCCCGGCGGAGCGGGAGGCGCTGGCCACCGAGGCGGTCGCCATGGCGCGCCGCCTCGACGATCCCGGCCTCACGCTGTGGGCCTGCCTCGGCGCCGCCATCGCGGTCTGGCGGTCCGAGACCGCGGCGCTGCGTCGCGAGCTCACCAGCGAGGCCGTCGACCTCGCCCGGAGCCGGGGCGACGACCTCGCGCTCGCGACCGCGCTCACGCTGCGCACGGTCGCCGAGGGCGAGCTCGGGCTGGTCGAGGAGATGGAGCGCGGCATCGCGGAGACCCGGGTGCAGGCCCAGCGGGTCCGGCACCTGTACGCCGAGATGGTGCTCGACTCCCTGGAGGTGTCGTGGCTGGCGATGCGTGGCGAGCACGAGCGCGCCGACCTCGTCGTCCAGCACATGGTGGAGCTGGGGCGGACCACGGTGATCCCGCAGTTCGAGGAGGCCGTCTCCGGGGCGTTCCTCGCGCAGATGCTGTGGCAGGGGCGGCACGAGGAGATGGTGGAGGTGCTGCGGTCGCTGGAGGGCACGACCTTCCTGCCGATCGCGACCACGATCGTGGCCCTGCTCTGTCGCGCGGGCCGGGTCGAGGAGGCGCGGGAGCACCACCGGACCCACCGCGCGGAGGTCGCCCGCGCGCTGGAGAGCGACTTCTGGTTCTCGGCCCTGGCGTGGAGCATGGCGGCCGAGGGGGCACTGCGGCTCGGCGACCGCGAGCTGGGTGCGGCGGCGTACGAGCGGCTCGCGGGGCTGGCCGGTCGGCCCTGCTGCGCCGGCTCCGGCAGCACCCTCGGGCCGGTCGACATGTTCCTGGCGATGGCGGCGGCCGCCACCGGTGAGGCCGCGCTGGCCACCCGGCACGCCGACCGCGCCGAGGAGCTGTGCGAGACGTGGCGGATCCCGCTCGCCGCGCAGTGGCTGCGTGGCGAGCGGGACCGGTACTCCTTCTAGGCCGACGGACCCTCAGACGGGTTCGGGCGTCCGCGCGTCCTCGGACTCGTCCGTGTCCTGCGGTGCGGGCAGGGTGTCCTGCTCGTCCCAGAGATCCGCCGGGGCCTCGGCCTCGATGGTCGGCAGCAGCCGGTCCAGCCAGCCCGGCAGCCACCAGTTCCAGCGCCCGAGCATGGCCATCGTCGCCGGCACCAGCACCAGCCGGACCACGGTGGCGTCGAGGACGATCGCGACGGCCATGCCGAAGCCGAGCATCTTGACCACCACGTCGGCCTCGGTGGCGAAGCCCAGGAAGACCGCGACCATGATCGCCGCCGCGGACGAGATGACCCGTCCGGTGGAGGCCAGGCCGCGCTCGACGCTGCCCCGGGCGTCGCCGGTCGCCTCCCACTCCTCGCGGACCCGCGAGAGCAGGAAGACCTCGTAGTCCATCGAGAGGCCGAACAGGATGGCGAACATCAGGATGGGGATCCAGCTCGACACGGGGACGGCGTGGTCCATGCCGAGCAGGCCGCTGCCCCAGCCCCACTGGAACACGGCGGTGAGCACGCCGTACGCCGCGCTGATCGACAGCAGGTTCATCACCGCGGCCTTGAGCGGCACCACCACGGACCGGAACATCATGGTCAGCAGCAGGACCGACAGGCCGACCACGAACCCGACCACCAGCCAGATCCGCTCGGTCAGCATCACTGAGATGTCGGCGAACAGCGGCGTGGTGCCGGTGATCTCCGCCCCGTCGGGCAGCACGTCGTCGCGCAGCGTGCGGACCAGGTCGCTGGTGCGCTCGTCGCTGGGCCCGTAGGCCGGCTCGGCCTCGAACACGGTGAGCGCGCCGTCCGGGGTGGTCTGCGGCGGTGTCACCCCGACGATGCCGGGCTGGTCGGCGAGCCGCTGGGCAAGCGCCTTCGTCCCGGCCGCGCCGACCTCGGCGTTGTCGACCACCACCGTGAACGGGCCGTTGGCGCCGGCGCCGTACTCGTCGGAGATGAGGTCGTAGGCGCGCCGGATCGTGGTGTCGGTGCTGTTGCTGCCGCCGTCCTGCGGCCAGGTGCGCATCGCCAGGGTGGGCGCGGCCAGGGTGAGCAGCACGATCAGCGCGGCGAGCGCCGCGAGGAGCGGGCGTCGGGCGACACCGGCGGCCCAGCGGGCCGTGAGGGGCACCTTGCGGGTGTCGACCCGGCCGCGGCGGACATTGCGCGGGAGCAGGCGGTGGCCGGCGAGGCCGCAGAGCGCGGGCACCAGGGTGATCGCCGCGGCCATCACCGAGAGCACGGCGATCGCGGTGGCGAAGCCGAAGCTCGCGTAGACCGACAACCCGGCCAGGCGCAGGCCCATGAGGGACACCAGCACGGTGGCCGAGGCGAAGACGACCGAGCGTCCCGCCGTGGCCGCCGCGCGTCCGGCGGCCACCCGCTTGTCGTAGCCCTCGGCGAGGAACTCGACGTGCCGGGTGACCAGCAGCAGCGCGTAGTCGATGCCGACGCCGAGACCGACCATGGTGGCGACCATCGGTGCCGAGGTGCTCACGTCCATGGTGCTGGCGAGCAGGGTGACCCCCGCCGAGCCCACCGCGAGGCCGGTGAACGCGACCACGAGGGGCAGGCCGGCCGCGACGACGGAGCCGAAGGCGAGCACGAGCAGCACCAGCGCGACGACGACGCCGGCCATCTCGCCGGTGCCCTTCATCTCCGAGCCGCCGGTCGCCGGCAGCTCGCCCCCGAGCTCGGTCTGGAGGCCGCTGGCCTCCGTCGGGGCGAGCGCCTTCTCGAGCTCGTCGAAGCCGGCGTTGCCCATGATGTCGGGGTCGGTCGTGGGCACGTCGTAGGTCACGGTGAACAGCGCGGTGTCGCCGTCGGCGGACAGCCGCGGCTCGCTGACGTGCGCCGCGTGCGGCACGGCCTCGAGCTGCTGCACGACGCCGCGCAGGTCCGCCGTGGCGAGGCGGGCGCCGTCGCGGTCGTGGACGACGACCTGCGCCGACGACCCACCCTCTCCGGGGGCGTGGTCGCGGAGCTGGTCGATGCCCGTCTGGGCGCGGGCGCCCGGGACGTCCCAGTCGTCCTGGGGGGTGCCGCCGAAGGCGCCGGCGGCGACGAAGGCGGCGCCGACGAGCAGCAGCCAGGCGGTGATGGTCCGCCAGGGGTGGCCCGCGGCGCCGTTGCCGAGGCGGTAGAGCATGCGTGACACGGTTCTTCTCCCGTCAGAGGTGTGAGACCTGATGACGGAAGGCTCGCGGGAGGCGCTTGGAGGGCTCTTGGTGACGACTTGGAGCCCGTGGAGGCGGCGACGGCCCATACTCGGGCCATGAGCGATGTGCGGGAGTCCACCACGCACGGGGCACGCCTCCCCCGATCCTCGGCGAGGCGCCCGTGGTCGCGTATGGCCACCGCCCTGCTCGTGGGCCTGGTGCTCGTCGGGCTGGGCTACGCGCTGGGCATCCGCAGCCCGTGGACGGCCCACCACCCTCGCGTCGTGAGCGGCACCGCGCAGAGGGTTGCCGCGAACGTGCCGACCGGCTACTTCGACACCGCCGACCGCGAGCGGGTCTCGTTCCGCCTCGACGACGTGGTCTGGCGGTCGGGCGACAGGACCGGCAGCGGCACCGTCCCGCCGTGCCTCCGGGACACCGGCCAGCAGGTCGAGGTGCGCGTGGGCCTGCTCGAGGTCTCCAGGCCGTTCGGGTCGGGCTCCTACTTCCGCGTCCTGTCGGTGGACTGCCCGGCGTAGTGAACCCTCGGCACTGTGGTCAGCGCTGCTGACACGTGAACTGGTCGTGGGCCTGCCCAACCGTCATCGGCGACTCCCGCACTCCGTTGGCATCGGGTTTGCGGACGAGGACACGGTGGCCGGTCGCGCGACGTCAGGACCCGACCACCTGCACGAGGTACGTCGCCAGCGCTACGAACTCCACGAGCGCCGCGACGAGAGCCCCGACCAGCAAGCCGGTCCCGAACTGCCGCGCCCGGGGCTGGGTCAGGAAGACCAGCGCGGCGATGAACGACCCGGCGAGCGCCACGCCGATCGCGGTCAACAGCAGGGCCGGGTGCCCGGTCAGCCCGTCCTCGCCGCCGTAGCCGTAGGCGAGGACTCCCGCCCCGTAGAAGACCAACGCGATCGCGAGGTTGCCGAACAGCGAGCAGCCGAAGCCACGCGGGCCTGGCTGCGTGGCTGGCCACTGCCCGACTGGCTGGTGTGCGCACATGGGAGGCATGGTGCCGCACGAGGGGCGCCGCGCATCACGGATCGGATCACGTTCGCCGGGCTGTCGCCTGGGACTGGCGACCCCCGAGCGTCACGGTTGTTGCAGACGCGGTCAGGGCAGCACGGCAGGCCCGATGACCCGGTGGGTGCCGGGTGTCGGGCCTGCGGTGCTGCTCGTGTGGCTAGTTGGTGTCGAGCCGGATGGTGCCGTGGGGGGTGACGAGGTAGCTGCGGCCGTGGGGGCCGTGCCACTCGTAGCTGCCGTCGGGTCGTCGTCGGTAGCGCCAGCGGCCGGAGGTCTTGCACCGGTGATGTCGCCGGCAGAGTGGGGCGAGCCGGTCGGGTGCGGTCTGGCCCGGTGGTCCACCGTCGTCGATCGGGACGTAGGGCTCGATGTGGTCGAGGTCGGACCGTCTCGCGTCGACGGCGCACCAGGGGAAGACGCAGTGGCCGTCGCGCAGGATGACCAGCTCGGCCATCCACGGGGGCGGGTCGTGCTGGTCGACCGCGTTGCGGCTGTTCATGTCGAGGACGGGCTGGACGGTGACCCTCGAGCGGCCGACCCAGACCTTGATCAGGTCGATGGTCGCCGGGCCGAGCCTCTCGACCCTGCCGGTCACCGTCCCGCCGGTTACGCCGTCGGACGTGGACGTGCAGGCCGTGGCGAGGTCGGCCAGGTTGAGGTGGAGGTAGAGCCGGGTCTTCGGCGGCCGCGGCCTCGCGGCCACCGATGCGCCCGCACGGTCCGTGTCCTGCCCGGTGCCCTGCCCGGTGTCCTGTCCGGTGAGGGAGAGGAGGTCGAGGGTGGCCTGCTGGGCGGCGATCACGCCGAGGGCCTTGGCCTTGCGGACCTCGAGCTCGTCGGTGTCGCCCAGGGCCTTGAGCTGGGCGGCCTGGTCGCAGACCAGGTCGTGGAAGGCGGTCAGGTCGAAGGTGTCCCCGGCGACATCCAGGTAGGACGTGCCGTCGAACTGGCCGGGGTGGTCGTGCCGCAGGGTGACGTGCCAGCCGTTGCGGCCTTTCTTCTCCTTCTGGGCGATCAGGTCGGGGTCGAACGTGGCGATCGCGTGCGCGACGGTGGTCTCGACCGCCTTCCACCCGCACGAGGACAACCGCGGGGCGAGCTGCTCGTCCACGTACGCGGCTCCGGTCTTGGAGAGCCGGTGGGTGGCCTGGGCGACCTGCCGGGCCCGGTACGGCTCGACCGCCAGCTGCTCGACGAGTCGCCAGATCCGGGGCAGCCGGAACTGCAGGTCCAGCGCGTCGGCGATCAGCGCCATCCCCGCGGCCGTGGAGATCCCGAGCGTGGCGGCGACCGGCTCCGGGGCGAACGCCGCCACCGCCGGGGCCCCATCCCCACCCAGGGACTCGTCGGTGAGCAGGACGCTCGGGCCGCCCCAGGTCGCCACCCCCGTGTCGGCGGTGGCGGGGTGCAGCACCGCCCACTGCAGCGCCAGTCGGAGCTTGCCCCGCTCCTCGGCACGGGCGCCCTGCCGGCGGACCTCGAGGAGCTCGAGCACGCCGTCCGCGTCGAGGTCGTCGACCTCGACCGGATCCCAGTTGGCGCCTGTTTCGAACATGTGTCCATGATCGCACCGACCACCGACACCCCACCTCCCGAACCGGGCCCGATCCGGGCGCGCTGGGGAAGTCCGAAGGTAAAACTTTGGGGCGGGCATTCCGCCCGGCGCGCCGAAAGCGCCGCGACCCGCAAGCCGGGAGGCGTGCCCGGTCCCGGCGTACCCCCGTCGCTGCCGAAAGCCGCAACCAGAGATGGCCCGCAAGCCGGGCAGCGGCCTCGCCCCGACGCACCTCGCCCCTCGCAGCCAACGACGGCAACCAGATGCGGCCCGCAAGCCCGGCGCGGTGCTTGAGGAACTGCCAGCCGTGGCGGGGCGCCACGCTCGCTCCTCGACAACCGGCGGCTCCCACCGCTGACCGGAAAGCCGGACAGCGGCCCCGCCCCGACGCACCTCCCCCCTCGCTGCCAGGAACGGCAACCAGATGCGGCCCGCAAGCTCGGCGCCGTGCTCGAGGAACTGGGCCCCGTCGTCACGCGGCTCAAGGCTCCGTGGCCGACCACCGGCGGCTGCCGCCGCGGGCCGGAAAGCCGGGAAGCGACCGCAGCCCACGGCGTACCGCTCCCCGTAGCCGCCAAGGACCGCAACCAGGAGCGGTCCGCAAGCCCGGCACTGCGGTCAAGGACCTGCCCACAGTCACGGGGCCCCGACCGTCGGGACGCCGACCACCGTCCACACGAGACCGCCGAAGGACCCTCGACGCCCCCGTCGCCCCGGCCGACACTCGAAGCATGAGCGACCTGTCCGGCGTCATCCGGTCCGAGCGCCTCGCACTCATCGACTACCTCGAGACCCTCGGCCCCGAGCAGTGGGCGGCGCGGTCGCTGTGCACGGCCTGGACGGTGCAGGACGTGGCCGCCCACCTGGCCTGGGCGCCGGTGATGGGGATCGGGGAGTCGTTGGGCGGGCTGGCGCGGTCCGGCCTGCGGATCAACGCGTTCATCGCCGACAGCGCGGTCCGCGCCGCCACCCGCGGCACCGACGCGATCCTCGACCAGCTGCGCGCCAACGCGAGGAGCGGCGCGACGCCGATCGGCATGCCACCGATCGCGGCCCTCGGCGACGCGGTGGTCCACCCGCTCGACATCCGGCGCCCGCTCGACAGCCACCGCCCGATCCCGGCGGAGGCGTTCGCCCCGACCGCCGACTTCTTCGCCCACACCCGGTGGCCGGCGTCGGTCCCGGTGGGAGGCAGCGTCGTACGCCGCATCCGCGGCCTGCGCCTGGTCGCGACCGACGTCGACTGGGCCCACGGCAGGGGCGCTGAGGTCCGCGGCACCGCGGAGGCCCTGATGCTGGTGCTGGCCGGCCGACCGGTGCACGCCGGCGAGCTCACCGGGCCGGGCGCCGCGGTGCTCCACACCCGTCTCTGAGGGACCAGGTCAGGTCAACGTGGCGCAGTGGTCGGGGACGTACGTCGTCTGCTCGCGCGGCGGGCGCTCGTAGCCCTTCGGCTTCGGGCGCGGCGGCAGCTCGAGGACCGGGGTCGCGACATCGGTGTAGGGGATGGTCGAGAGCAGGTGCGCCATCATGTTCAGCCGCGCACGCTTCTTGACGTCGCTCTCCACGACGTACCACGGCGCCTCGGGGATGTCGGTGTGCACCATCATCTCGTCCTTGGCGCGCGAGTAGTCCTCCCAGCGCGTGATCGACTCGAGGTCCATCGTCGACAGCTTCCACTGCCGCATCGGGTCCTCGAGGCGGGACTTGAAGCGCTTCTGCTGCTCCCGGTCGCTGACCGAGAACCAGTACTTCCGCAGCAGGATCCCGTCCTCGACCAGCAGCCGCTCGAAGATCGGGCACTGATGCAGGAAGCGGCGGTACTCCGCGGGCGTGCAGAAGTTCATCACCCACTCGACGCCCGCGCGGTTGTACCAGGACCGGTCCAGCAGCACGATCTCGCCGGCACTCGGCAGGTGCTCGATGTAGCGCTGGAAGTACCACTGCCCCTTCTCGCGCTCGGTCGGCGCCGGCAGCGCGACGATCCGGGCCACCCGCGGGCTGAGGTACTGCGTGATCCGGGTGATCGTGCCGCCCTTGCCGGCCGCGTCCCGCCCCTCGAAGATGACGAGGACGCGCTGCTTCTCCGCGCGCACCCACTCCTGGACCTTGACCAGCTCGCCCTGCAGGCGGACCAGCTCAGCCTCGTAGACCTCGTCCGGGATGGACTCGTCGGACCCCGAGCCGTGCGCGTGCTTGGCCATGCCCCAGCCTAACGATTCATCCCACCGGCGAGGCGCGACCCGATGGGGCCGATCTCAGAGGCGCGCGACGAAGCGCCGTCCGCGGATCGCCTCCTCGACCAGGCCCGCCGCGCGGCGTACGCCGAGCAGCCGCGCCTCCTCGGCCTGCCAGGTCTGCACGGCCGCCTCGACCACGTCGAGCTGCGCCACGTCACGAAGCGCGGCCCGGGCCTCGGACAGTCCCCGGCGCACCGCGGCCTGCTGCGCCTCCACGTGCACCACCGCGAACCGCGCGAGCACGACCGGGTGCCGGCGCAGCGCCGGGTAGGAGCGGTACTCCGGGGGGCAGATGTCGAGCAGCCAGTTCTGCGCGGTCCGCTCCCAGTCGGGAGCGTCCGGCGGCCGGACCGGGGCCGGCCAGCCGGGCGGGGCGACGTACGTTGGCACGGTTCCAGCATACCTCGCGGTCGAACACCTGTTCGACCCGCGGGGATCAGGTGGACGCGTGCCCGCTCAGGTACGCCGCGACCAGCCCGCCCAGGCTGGGCAGGTGGTAGCCGCCCTCCTGCACCACGACCGTCGGCAGCCCGAGCCCGCCGAGCGCCTCGCCCGCGCCGCGGTAGCCGTCCGCCGTCACGAGCAACGGGCTCTCCGGGTCGTCGGCGGCCGCGTCGACGCCGAGCGAGACCACGAGCGCCGACGCACCGGACGCCGCGACCCAGCCGGCAAGCCCGGCGACCGCCTCGCGCCACCGGTCGTCCCCGGTGCCCTCGGGCAGCGGCACGTTGCGGTTCGCGCCGGCTCCCTCCCTCGCCCCCGTCTCGTGCTCGTGCCCGAAGAGGTGGGGGAACCACCCTGCGCCCGGGTCCACGTGCACCGAGCCGTAGAGCACGTCGGCCCGCGTCCAGAAGATCGCCTGCGTCCCGTTGCCGTGGTGGGCGTCGACGTCGACCACGGCAACCCGGTCGTGGCCGGCGCGGCGCAGCGCCTCGGCCGCGACCGCCGCGTTGTTGAGGTAGCACGAGCCGCCGTACGCCGCGGGCGTCGCGTGGTGGCCCGGCGGGCGGCTTAGCGCGTACGCCGTCGGCTCCCCCGCCGCGACCAGGTCGACGGCGGTCAGCGCGCAGTCCACCGCCGCCCGCGCGGCCGGCCAGGTGCCGGGCCCGACCAGGGTCATCGTGTCGAAGCACCACTGCCCCGCCTGCGCGTGCAGCGCGACCGGCGCCGTGGGCTCCATGCCGGCGAGCAGCCCGGGCGTGGGGAAGAAGTACGGCACCACCCGCTCCTGGCCGACGAGCCCGGCGTAGGGGCCTGCCTCCCAGGCGTCCGCTGCGCCGGACAGCCACGACAGCAGCCCGGCGTCGTGCACCGCCGCGAGCACCTCGTCGTCGTGGGCGGCGGCCACGTGGCGCGGGTTCCCGTCGAGCGCCGCCAGGATCGCATCCACCCGCTCCTCGGTCTCGACGGCGGGCGTGGCCGCACCCACCCAGATCTCGTGCCGGGGGTCGTGCAGGCGGGTGTCCGCGGACCAGACCACGGGGACGGGCGCGGGCGCGGAAGTCACCGGGCCAGCATCGCACCGCACCCGGCCTCCCTCGGGCAGGATGGGCCCATGCCGCGCGCCCGTGACCTCGGCCTCCGGACCGGGAGCCTGCCGACCGGTCCGACGAACTCCGTGCTCGACGTGGCCGGGGTGGGCGTGGGCCACGCGACCGTGCACCGTGACGAGCCCGCACCCCCGCAGGGGCGCGGCGTCGCGCGCACCGGCGTCACCTGCGTGCTGCTCGCCGAGGACGCCTACCGTCGGCCCGTCCCGGCCGGCGGGGCGGTGCTGAACGGGGCCGGGGAGTGCACCGGCTTCCTCACCGCGACCGAGTGGGGCTCGGCCGAGACGCCGGTCTACCTGACCTCGACGATGCAGCTCGGCCGGGTCTACGACGCCGCGTGCGAGATCGCGCTGGAGCAGCACGCCGAGGTCGCCGGCGACGTCGTGATCCCCGTGGTCGGTGAGTGCGACGACTCCCACCTCAACGACTGCCGCCGGATGCAGGTGACCGCCGACGACGTCCGCGCCGCCCGTGCGGCCGCGCTGGCGAGCCGCGGCTCCGGCGTACCACCCGAGGAGGGTGCGGTCGGGGCCGGCACCGGCATGTCCTGCTTCGGCTTCAAGGGCGGCATCGGCACCGCGTCGAGGGTGACGGCGGAGGGTCACACCGTCGGGGTCCTGCTGCTCACCAACTTCGGCACCCGCGACCAGGTCGTCGTCGCCGGGGTGCCCGTCGGCCGGCTGCTGCCGCCGGCGGCCGCCACCGGCCCCGACGCTCCCGCCGGCTCCTGCCTGGGCCTCGTCGTCACCGACGCCCCCGTCGACGGCGCCTCGTGCGCCCGCCTGGCCCGGCGCATCGGGCTCGGCCTGGCCCGCACCGGCTCGGTCGCCCACCACGGCAGCGGCGAGATCTTCCTCGGCTTCGGCACCGGCCTGCGCCTGGACCGCGACGGCACTCCCGACCGTGCCGCGCTCGCAGCGCGCGCCCTCGACCCGCTCTTCGCCGCCGTGGTGGAGGCGGCCGAGGAGGCCGTCCTCAACTCGATGTTCACCGCACCCACCACGACGGGCCGGGACGGGAACACGAGCGAGTCCCTGCACTCCCCCGAGGTCCTCGCACTGCTGGACGGCGTGCGCGCATGACCGGCACGCAGCGCGAGGTCCGGATCCCCGTCGGCGACGGGGTGGAGCTGGCCGCGACCCTCTTCCTGCCCGACCCGGCCACCGGCCCGCAGCCGTGCCTGCTCGAGGCGCTGCCCTACCGCAAGGACGACCTGACGTCGTCGTACGCCGCGGGCTACGAGGTCCTGCGCGACCGGTTCGGGTACGCCGTGTGCCGCGTCGACGTGCGCGGCACCGGCTCGTCGTCGGGCGACGCCACCGACGAGTACCCGCCCGAGGAGCAGCGCGACCTCGTCGAGGTGATCGCCTGGCTGGCCGCGCAGGAGTGGTGCGACGGGGGCGTCGGCATGTTCGGCACGTCGTACTCCGGCTTCAACTCGCTGCAGCTGGCGTGTGAGCGGCCACCGGCCCTCAAGGCGGTGTGCGCGATCTACTCCAGCGACGACCGCTGGACCGACGACGTGCACTGGCGTGGTGGCGCGCTCCGTCTGGTCGACCTCGTGGACTACTGCCACTACATGACGCCGATGTGCGTGCTGCCGCCCGTGCCTGCCCTGTGGGGGGACGGCTGGCGTGCCGAGTGGGAGCGGCGGCTCGCGACCAACGAGCCGTGGGTGCTGACGTGGCTGCGCGAGAACGTGCACGGCGACTACTGGCGCGGCGGGTCGGTGCGGCTGGGCGCCGACGGCTCGGGCTACGAGCGGATCGGCTGCCCGACGATGCTGGTGGCGGGCTGGGCCGACGGCTACCGCAACAACTCGTTCCGCACGGTCGCGGCGCTCGCCGGGCAGGGCGTCCCGCACCGGCTGCTCGCCGGGCCGTGGGCGCACGCCGACCCGACCCACGCGATGCCCGGCCCGCGGATCGACCTCGACACCGAGATGGCCGCGTGGTTCGACCAGTGGCTGCGCAACCCGTCCCTCGAGGAGAGCGGCGCAGCGTACGAGTCCCACTGCGACGTCTTCGTCCGCTCCTCGACCCGGCCCGAGCCCGACCTCGACCTGCACGAGGGCCACTGGCTGCGGCTGCCGTCGGTGCCCCCGACCCGGCCGCACGCCGTGCCGCTCGACGGCGCCCGGTCGCTGCCGGTCGTCCCCGACGTCGGGACCGCCGCCTGGATCGACTGCGCCGGCCACCTGCCGTGGGGGCTCTCGACCGACCAGCGCACCGACGACGTCCGGTCCTTGGTCTGGGACACCGACCCGCCCGACGGCGTGCTGATCGGGCAGCCGCGCGTCCGCATCCGGGTCAGCGCCGACGCGCCCGCGGCGTCGCTGTCGGTCAAGCTCTGCGACGTGTTCCCCGACGGCACCTCGGCGCTCGTGGCGCGGGGCACGCTCGACCTCGCGTTCCGCGACGGCGTGCATGGCACCCCGTCGCCGCTGGTGCCGGGCGAGGAGCACGACGTCGTCCTCCACCTCGACGCCTGCGCCTACACCTGGGCCCCCGGCAACCGGCTGCGGGTCAGCGTCGCGGGCTCGGACTGGCCGAACACCGTCGCTCCCCCGGCTCCCGTCACCCTGACCGTGCACGGTGGCTCGCTGGAGCTCCCGCTGCTGGTCGGCGACCACCCGGAGCCGGCGTTCGTCCCCGGGGCCGCGCACTCCTCGGAGAGCGCGGACGACGTCACCTGGGAGATCCGCGACGACGTGCTGCGCCGCACCACCAGCGCGCGGACCCGCGTGGTGTCGGAGTACGACACGCCGTACGACGGTCGCGCCCGCGAGGACTACTTCGGCGAGGTGGTGGTCGACCGGCGCTCCTTCGAGCAGACCGCCCACGCGCAGACCACCTTCGAGCTGAGCTGGCCGAGCGCGACCGTGCACGTGCGCTCGGTGATGGACGTGGCCGTCACCGGCGACGGGCTCGACGTCGTCATCGAGACCTGGGCGCGGCTCGACGGCGAGCCGGTCTCGCACCGCACCTGGCGCGAGCGCGTGCCACCTCACCCCTCGTAGGGCACCTCGACCGCCCAGAACTCCTCGTCCTGGTGCGCGGCGTCGAAGAGCGCGTCCGCCACCCGGTCGGGCGTGAACGCCCCCTCGCGGGACAGCGTCCCGCGCACGGTGACGGTGACCGCGCGGATGCCGTCGGGCGCGAGCGTGGTGTCGAGGCTGCGCACCAGGTTGCGGACCCCGGCCTTCTGCACGCCCAGCGACGCGGCCCTGTTCCACGGCTTGTCGGCGGCCATGCTGCCGGTGACCGTGACCCGGCCACCTGCCTGCATGAACGGTCGCGCGGCCTGGACCGAGGTCAGCAGCGCGCCGACGCCGAGGGCGACGTCCTCGAGCAGCTCGGCCACGGTGAGGTGCAACGGGTCCTTCTCGCGGAACGCGCTCGGGTTGAAGTGGAGCACGTCGATCCGGCCGAAGTGCTCGCCCAGCCTCGTCACCGCGGAGGTGCACGCCTCGACGTCGGTGATGTCGGCGACCACGACCTCGACCTCGACGCCGCCGTCGCGCAGCATCCCGGCCAGCTCCTCGAGCTGTCCTTCGTCGATGCCGAGCAGCCCGACGTCGTACCCCTCGTGGGCAAAGCGGCGTGCCAACGATCCGCTGACGCCCGGACCGGCTCCGACCACGACGACCACGGGGCTGCTCATGCGGTCAGCCTAGGGTGCGCTGGTCATCCTGCACCGGCAGTCCGACGTACGCCCGCGACACCAGCCGTACGAACCGCTCGACCGCGTCCTCGGACGGGGCGAGCGGGCCGGGCGCGAAGTGCGGGGACGCCAGCCCCCGCTGGACGGACTCGCACGCGGCCCAGTCCTGCCGGTTGGTGATGTCCCAGAACTCCACGGCGTACGCCGGGTCGGGCAGCACGCCGTCGGCCGACGGCAGCAGCAACCACGAGCACTCGATCCAGGTGCGGTCCGGGGCGAGCGGGACCAGCCGGTGGGTCATCACGTAGTCGGGGTGGGCGGAGACCAGCAGGTTGGGCAGCAGGTGGACGTACTCCACGGTGGTCGGCGAGACGCCCGGGATCGGGTTGCCGTCCGACGCCCCCGTCAGGGACATGGTGGCCATGCCGTCGCGGAGCACCATCGAGCCGCCCACCCACGCGCCCGGCAGGTCGTAGTTGTCGCCCGACGTGGGCGGCGTGACCTGGCACAGCTCCGGGTGGATCAGCGGGCAGTGGTAGCACTCGTGGTAGTTCTCGGCGACGATCTTCCAGTTCGCGGCGATCTCGTAGGTGTGCCGGTCGGCCAGCCGCAGCTCGTCGGGCCGGTAGGGCTCGACGACGCCCGCGAGCTCGCCGAGGTGCTCGGCGAAGGGCACCACGTCGGGATCGCCGAGCGGGTGCAGGCCGTGCCCGAAGACCCAGCCGCACCAGGTCTCCACGGGCAGCTCGACCAGCGAGTAGGCCGACGGGTCGAAGCCCGGCTCGTCGCGGTAGCCGGGCGCAGCCACCAGGTCACCGGCCAGGTCGTAGGACCACGCGTGGTACGGACAGATCACCGAGTGCCGCCCCGACGCGTCGCCGTCGGGCAGCAGCTCGTGCGCGCGGTGGCGGCACGTGTTCGCGAACATCCGCAGGCTGTCTCCCTCGCGGGTCAGCAGCGCCGACACGTCACCCACCATCACCGCGCGCTGCGTCGCCGGCCTGCCGTCGAGGTCGGCCGGGAGCAGCTCGTCGAGCCGGCCGAGGCAGGTCCAGGTGCCGGCGAAGAGGTGACGTCGCTCGAAGGCGAGCACCTCCTCGGACGTGTACGCCGCCGCCGGCAGCATCGCGGGGACGGCGCCACCGCGTGCGCGGACGTCGTCCTGCAGGCGGGCCAGCTCTCCGGTCATCCCGTCCTCCTCGTGTCCGGGCCTCACACCAACCAGTGTGCCGCGTAGTCGGGGTCCGTGAGCGCCGGCCGGTCCAGCGCGAAGGTCGTCGACACGACGTCCCTCTCCCCCGTCGCCAGGTCGGCGAGCAGCCGCCCGAAGGTCGGCGCGAACTTGAAGCCGTGCGCGGCCCCCAGGCCCACGACCACGGCCGGGTGCCCGGGCACCCGGTCCAGCACGAAGTCCCGGTCCGGGGTGAGGGTGTACTGGCAGCGCAGGGAGCGCACCGGCCGGCCGGCGCCGGGCAGGATCCGGTGCACGTGGTCGGACAGCAGGGTCAGCATCTCCTCGTCGACCTCGGAGCCGCGGGCGTCGGGGTCGACCGGCGGCCCGCCGCAGTCCTGGGCGGCCTTGACCGTCGCGTCGCCGTAGCAGGGGAAGCCGTAGAACGACGGCTCGTCCATCCAGATCCACAGCGGTAGCCGCCCGGGGTCGAACAGCACCGGCCGCTGCGGGGCGAAGTAGGTCACCTGCTCGAGCGTGACCGTCAGCGGCACCCGGTGGCCGAGCCCCGCCAGCGCGTCGTTGGTCCACGCGTCGGCGCAGATCACGAGGCTGCGGCAGCGGTACGTCGCACCTCCGGCCGTCACCTCGATCCCGGCGGGGCCGAGGTCGCGGACCTCCTCGACCCGTGACCGGTCACGCAGCACGGCGCCGTGCCGGACCGCCTGCTGCTGCATCACCCGCGTGCCCCGACCCGCCGGCACGATCGCCGCCCGCTCCTGGAACAGCCCGACGGTGCCGGCGGGCAACGAGAACTGCGGCCAGCGCTCGGCGACGCCGCTGACGTCGAGCAGCTCGAAGGGGACACCGGCGGCGGCCAGGCTGTCGACGTAGTCGACCATCGGGATGGCGGGGTCGGGTGGGAAGAGGTCGAGGCCGCCGACGACGGTGACCAGCCGCTCGGCGCTGTCCCGCTCCAGCCGGGACCAGTCGTCGTACGCCTCGTGCGTGAGCCGCACGTACTCCTCGGTGTGGTAGCTGTGCCGCAGGATCCGGCTCGTGTCGTGGCTCGCCCCGCGGTCGTGGCCGAGCGCGAAGCGCTCCAGGCCGAGGACGCTGTGGCCCCGCCGCGCGAGCTGGTGGGCCGTCGCGCTGCCCAGCGCGCCGAGGCCGACCACGACGTGGTCGAAGGTCTCACCCATCGTGGCGCCCCGGATCCAGGCGGGGCAGCAGCCAGCGCCGGATGTCGGCACTGTCGTCCTCCATCGGCGCGAACCAGCCGTGGGTGTAGGCGCGCGAGGACATGCCGCGCTGCACCGACTCGCAGATCGCCCAGTCCTGGCGGTTCACGAGGTCCCACAGGTCCGCGGCGTCAGACGGGTCGAACGCCGGGTCCTCGACGGCCTCGCGCGCGAAGAGCAGGTGGCAGTCGATGCGGGTGCGGGCCACGTCCTGCGGGAGCAGCACGAACGCCGCGACGTGGTCGGCGGAGCAGGAGAGCATCAGGTTCGGGTGGATCAGCTCGCCCTTGTGGCGGGTGCGCTCGGCCTCGGAGAGCCCGGGCAGCGGCGACCGGTCCGTGGTGCCGGTCATCGTGAACGTCCACGCGCCCTCGCGGTGCGGGATGCCGTCCTCCCACGCGAGCCCGGCACCGCCGCTGCCGAACGCCGGCACCAGCCGCGTGAGCTCGGGGTGCACCGGCCCGCAGTGGTAGCACTCGTTGTAGTTCTCGGCGACGACCTTGTAGTTGGCGGCCACCTCGTAGGTCAGGGTCAGCCCGGTCACGAGGTCGCCCATCGCGTAGTTGCGCAGGTTGACCGAGGCCTTGGCCAGCACGTCCCCGACCGGCGCGGCCGCGGACGGCGTGAGGTGCACGAGCACGAAGCCCTCCCACTCCTCGACGCCCACCGGGTGCAGCGAGAAGTCCGCCGGGTCGACGTCGTCGGCGTGCGGTGAGCGGAGCAGCTCGCCGGCCAGCGAGTAGGTCCACGAGTGGTAGGGGCAGCGCAGCGCGCCCACCGCGGCGCAGGCGGGCGGGGCGCCGGGCGCGGCCGGGACCAGCTGTGAGCCGCGGTGGCGACAGACGTTGTACGCCGCGTGCAGGGCCCCCTCCTCGTCGCGCGTGACCAGCACCGACTCACCCGCCACGTCGACGACCGCCACCCGGCCGGCCTCGGCCAGCCCGAGGTCCCTGGTGCGCCCGACGCAGAACCACTCGCCGTGCAGCACCCGGTCCCGCTCGCGCAGCCAGGCCGCCGGATCGACGTACATCCCCCGGGGCAGGGCGGCCTGGAGCGGACTCACACGGTGCTCCGGCTGCCGCCGGGCGTCCTCGGGCCGCCGGAGGAGCGCAGCGCCGCGAGGTGGCAGGCGACGTGGTGGCCCCGGGGGTCGGCCGGCAGGATCCCGAGCGGCTCGGTGCGGCACTTGTCCTCGACGCCCTCCGCGGTGGCGGTGCCGTCGGCGAGCGCCGGGCAGCGCGGGTGGAAGCGGCAGCCCTCCGGGATCCGGGTCGGGTCCGGGATCTCGCCGGTGAGCACGACCGGGCGCAGCTGCTCGATCTCCGGCACCACCGACAGCAGGGCCTGGGTGTAGGGGTGCTGGGGCGCCTGCAGGACCTCCTCGGTGGGGCCCGCCTCGACGACGCGGCCGAGGTACATCACCGCGATCCGGTCCGCGATGTTCCACGCCAGCCCGAGGTCGTGGGTCACCACGAGCACGCCGAGACCCAGCTCGTCGCGCAGCCGGAGCAGCAGCGCGAGGATCTCGCCGCGGATCGACGCGTCCAGGCTGGACACGGGCTCGTCGGCGATCAGCAGCTCCGGGGACAGGCCCAGCGCCCCCGCGATGAGCACGCGCTGGCGCTGCCCGCCCGACAGCTCGTGGGGGTAGCGCAGGAAGAGCCGCTCGGGTGGTCGCAGGCCCGCGGCCGACATCGCCGCGGCCACCAGCTCGGTCTCGGTGCGGCGCTCGGGGTCGGCGTCGACCAGCCCGTGCAGGCGCAGGCCCTCGGCGACGGACTCGTAGACGGTCTGGCGCGGGTTGAGCGCACCGGCCGGGTCCTGGAGCACCATCTGCACCCGGCGGCGCAGCGCGCGCAGCCGGCGGCCGGAGTACTCCAGCGGACGACCGTCGAGGAGCACCTCCCCGGAGACCGGCCGCTCCAGGCCGAGCATCGTGCGGGCGACCGTGGTCTTGCCGGAGCCCGACTCCCCCACGAGCGCGACGATCTCGCCGGCGCCCACCCGCAGGTCGACGCCGTCGAGGGCGCGCGCGATCTGGCCGCCGCGGGTGAGGAACTCGACGCTGACCTGCCGCGCCTCGAGCAGGCAGTCGCTCATCGCTCCTCCACCCGGATGCAGGCGGCGCGCCGGTCGTCGCCGAAGGACCTCAGCTCGGGCACGACGTGCGTGCACTCCTGGATCGCCCGCGGGCAACGCGGGGCGAACGAGCAGCCGGGTGGCAGGGCGGCCGGGTCCGGCGGGTCCCCGGGGAGGCCGGACGGGGCGAACCGGGCCGCAGGGTCACCGACGCGGGGAAACGCCGCGGAAAGCGCGCCGGCGTACGGGTGCAGCGCCTCGCCGAACACCAGCTTCGAGGGCCCCTCCTCGACGACGCGGCCGCCGTACATCACCACGATCCGGTCGCACAGGTCGGCCAGCACCGACAGGTCGTGGCTGATCATCAGCATGCCGACGCCCAGCTCGTGCACGAGGCCCGAGAGCACGTCGAGCACCTGCGCCTGGACCATCACGTCGAGTGCCGTGGTCGGCTCGTCGGCCACGATCAGGCGCGGGTTGCACGCCAGCGCCATCGCGATCATCACCCGTTGCCGCTGTCCGCCGGAGAGCTGGTGGGGGTAGGCACGTGCCCGCGATGCCGGCATGCCGACCTGCTCGAGGAGCTCGCCGACGCGCGCCCTGACCTGCTTGTCCCCGGTCTCGGGGGTGTGCAGCGTGATCGGCTCGGCGATCTGGTCGCCGACCCGGCGGACCGGGTTGAGCGAGTGCAGCGCGCCCTGGAAGACCATCGACGCGCCCGCCCAGCGCAGGGCACGGAGTCCTCCCCAGCTCATGGTCAGCACGTCCTCGCCCTCGAACAGCACCTCGCCGGTCACCCGGGCGCTGGGCGGTTGGAGGCGCAGGATCGTGCTGGCCAGCGTCGACTTGCCGCAGCCCGACTCCCCCGCGAGCCCCACGATCTCGCCGCGGTCGAGCGAGAGGTCCACGTCGCGCACGGCGGGCACGTCGCCGCCCTCGGTGCGGTAGGTGACCGACACGTCGCGCATCCGCAGCAGGTCCGACATCAGCGTCCCTTCAGCCGGGGGTTGAGGACTTCCTCGAGGGCCTGGCCGATCAGCGTGAACGCGAGCACGACCAGCACCACGCACACGCCCGGCGGGACGATGAACCACCAGGCGCCGGTGGTGATGGCGCCGACCGAGAATGCGTCGTCGAGCATCGACCCCCAGGAGACCCGGGTCGGGTCGCCGAGGCCGAGGAAGCTCAGCGTCGTCTCGGTCAGGATCGCGATCGCCACCGTGAGCGTGGTGTTCGCGAAGACCATCGGCATCACGTTCGGCAGCACGTGCTTGCTCATCTGGTGCCAGCGGCCGGCCCCCAGGACCTGGGCCCGCTCGATGTAGGGCCGCTCCTTGATCGACAGGGTCTGGGCGCGGATCAGAAGGGCTGTGCTCGGCCAGGAGGTGATGCCGATGACCAGCACGATGTTGAGCAGCGAGCGGCCGAGCACGGTCGCGAGGACGATCGCCAACGGCAGGAACGGGATCGCGAGGAACCACTCGGTCACCCGGAACAGGGCTCCTCCGGCGAAGCCGCCGAAGTATCCCGAGGTCAGCCCCACCAGCGTCCCGATGACCATCGAGATCAGGGTCGCGGCCAGGCCCACGAGGAGCGAGATCCGAGCGCCCCACAGCAGCAGGGTGAGCACCGACCGACCCTGGTCGTCGGTTCCGAGCCAGTACTCCGAGGACGGCGGTTCGAGCACCCCGCCCGTCGCCTTGGTCACCTCGAGCCCCTCGGACGAGGCCAGCAGCGGCGCGGCGATCGCGAGGCCGACGAAGACCGCCAGGATCACGAGCCCCGCCACGCCGGACCGCTTGCGGCGGAAGAGCGCCCAGCCCCGGGCGAGGCTGACCCGCCGCCGGCGCCGGGCCAGCTGTCGTGCGGAGAGGTGGGCGGCCGGCTGCTCCGGCACCGCGTCGGCACTCACGTGCGCACCCGCGGATCGAGGACGCCGTAGAGCAGGTTCGCAGCCAGGTTCGCCAGGATGACGCCCGCGGACGCGACCAGGAAGACGCCCTGCAGCAGCCAGAGGTCGGGGACCTCGAGCGCGTCGACGCCCAGGAGACCGAGGCCGGGGATCGAGAAGACGGTCTCGACGGTGATCGCCCCGGCCACGATGTAGCCCATGCTCAGCGCGATGACGGTCGTGGTGGGCAGCAGCGCGTTGGGGACGGCGTGCCGGTTGCGCACGACGATGTCGCGCAGCCCCTTGGCCCGGGCGGTCGTGAGGTAGTCCTCGCCGAGCTCGTCGAGCATCGAGCTGCGCATGATCAGGGAGTAGTCGGCCAGGTACGCGAGCGTGAGCGTGATGACCGGCAGCGTCAGGTGCCACGCGGTGTCCAGCACGCCCGAGAGAGTGCCCGGGTCGGCGTCCGTGGAGTGCAGCCCGCCGGTCGGGAAGATCCCGGGGATCGGCCCCCATCCGACCGCGAAGACCGCGATCAGCAGCAGCCCGAGCCACCACTCGGGCATCGAGTAGAGCGTCAGCGACGTGCCCGTGGAGGTCTTGTCGAACGCGCCGCCGCGCTTCCACGCGCCCCTGATGCCCAGCCAGACGCCGATCAGCGTGGCCAGGATGGTGGAGGTACCGACCAGCAGGATGGTCGGCCACATCCGGTCGATGATCAGCTCCGAGACAGGAGCCCGGTACTTCAGGGAGATCCCCAGCTCACCGTGCGCCAGGTTCGTGAGGTAGGTCAGGAACTGTCGGGGCATCGACTCGTCCAGCCCGTAGGTCCTGTTGAACTCCGCGATCTGCTCCTTGTTCGTGAAGCGGCCGCGGCCCAGCGTGCGCGCCGGGTCGCCCGGGATCACGCGGAAGAGGAAGAAGTTCACGACCAGCATGAACGCGAGGCTGCCCACCGCACCGAGGACCTTGGTCAGGACGTACCTGCCGTACCCATGGTGCCGGGCACGCGGCTGCGGGAGGACGCTGCTCTCGGTGGCGGCGGCGAGGCTCATTCGCGCTCGCCGACCGTCGCGCGGCGACGCACGAGCACGACACCTGCTGCGGCGACCAGGACGACGGCCACCCCGCCCGTGACCAGCCAGAACGTCGAGCTGCCGCCGCTGTCCTCCGCGGCCGCTGTCGCCCCGATGGCGCTCGTCACCCCGTCGCAGTCCCCGGCCTGATCAGCCGGGCGCATCGCCGTGTAGTTGTGCCCGCCGTACTGGATCAGCCAGACACCACCCGGGTCGGGCTGGGGCTGGAAGCACGCGAACCGGTCGCTGCGCACCGCCTCGCCGGTCGTGGGGTAGACGGTGACCAGGTAGGGCGACTCCTCGAAGACCATCTCCTGCATCTTCTGCACGAGGGCCACCCGTGTGGCGTGGTCCATCTCGTGGTGCTGCTGCTCGTACATCCGGTCGTACTTCTTGTTGCAGTACCACGAGTCGGACAGGCCGCCGCGCTCGTCGCAGGTGAAGTAGCTGAGGACTCCATCGGGGTCGGCCTCGACGTACCAGCCCCACTCGAAGGCGTCGAAGTTGCCGTCGAGGATCACCTCGGTGAGCCGACCTGATGTGTACGGGACCACCTCGGCCTTGATGCCGAGCTCGTCGAGCCACTCCTTGAAGTAGTCCATGGTGTTGACCGACGTGTCCGAGGCCGCGTCACTGCGCGCCGCGAGGCGCAGGGTTCCCAGCGGCGACCCGTCCGGCATCGTCCGCAGCCCGTCCGACCCCTTCTTGTACCCCGCCTCGTCGAGCAGCTGACCGGCCTTGTCCAGGTCGAAGGTGAACTCCTGGTCCCCGCTCGGTTGCCACCTCCACTCCGAGTAGGAGGGCGGGATGATCGTCTGTCCGGGCTCCGCGGCGCCCTGGTAGACCTTGTCCGCGATCAGCTGGTTGTCCAGCGCGTAGCCGAGCGCGTGCCGGAACTTGGGGTCCTTCAGCGCCGGGTTGCCGTCCCCCTTCGGCTGGCCGGTCTCGGGGTCGGCGGCGCCGGTGTTGAACGCGATCTCGTCGAAGTAGACCCCGTTGCCGAAGTGGGCGGTGATCCCCGGCTTCCCCTCGAGCGACTTGACCTGCAGGGGGGAGACGTCCTCGGCGAAGTCGATCTCGCCCTTGATCAGCGCCTGGACCATCGGGTCCGAGCTCTTGTAGACCCGCATCACGACCTCGTCGATGTGGGGTTTCGGGCCCCAGTAGTGGGGGTTCCTCTCGAAGCGGTACGTCGAGCCGCCGGCGGTGCCCTCGACGAGCGAGAAGGGCCCCGAGCCGACGACCGGCTGGCCGTCCTGCGGCTCGGCCGGGTAGCTCTTGACGTCGTCCTCGCTGACGTTCTTCCAGATGTGCTCGGGCACGATCGGGATCGGGAGGAGCGGGAGCGAGGCGATCGGCTTGTCCAGCTTGAGCACCACGTGGGTGTCGTCCGGCGCGGTGGCCGAGGTGGCGCCCTTGAGGTAGGTGCCGTAGTTGACCGCCTCGGGACCGCCGTCGATGATGCGGCTCAGCGTGAACGCGACGTCCTTCGCCGTCAGGGGCTGGCCGTCGGACCACTTCACGCCCTCGCGGATGGTGAGGGTCCAGGTCAGGCCGTCGTCGGAGTGGGACCACTTCGTGGCCAGCTCGGGCTCGGGCGAGATGTCCTTCATCGAGTAGCCGATGAGGAAGTCGTAGTTCAGCGCCCACGCCTCGTAGGCCTCCGCCTGGACACCCAGGAAGGGGTTGAACGAGTCGACCTCGCTGAGGATCCCGAGCGTGAAGGTCGTCTTGTCGGCCGCGGCCGCCGGAGCCGCCGCGCCGCCCCCGATCGCCATGCCGGGGATGAGGCACGCCAGCAGCAACGCGCCCGCGCCGAGGACACGCGCTGGAGTACGTTGCGACCCGTGAGCCCGATCACGCCGCCCGTGGCGCCCACCGAGCCGTTCGAGCACCGCGAGCACGGGGTGAGCCGACCGGACCCCTACGCGTGGATGAGCCGCACGTCGCCGGAGCTGCTGGCGCACCTTGCTGCCGAACGGACCTTCTACGACTCTGCGTGTGCGCATCTGCACTCCCTGGTCTCCACCCTGCGGGCCGAGATGGTGTCCCGAGTTCCTGACGCCGACGTCTCCCCGAGGTGGCGGCGTTCGAGGTTTTCCTACTACACCCGGCACGTCGCGGGAAGTGACTACAGTCAGTTGGTCAGGGAAATCCACGGTAATGAAACCGATTTGAAACAGATTTCGTCTCTCGTGGGCGCGTCTGGCTACGGATATCGCACATCTGCGGTAGGCACGGAGGTTGTGCTCGACGTCGAGTCGCTCGCCGAGGGCAGCGGCTACCTCGACCTCGGGGTGACTCTCGTCAGTCCCGACGAGGACCTCCTCGCCTACTCCGTCGACACCACCGGCGAGGAGGTGTTCGGACTGCGCTTCCGGGACCTGCGCACCGGCGAGGACCTGGCCGAGGTGGTCCCGCGCACCTACTACGGGGGCGCCTGGAGCGCCGACTCCACGTGGTTCTTCTACACCGTCCACGATCGGGCCTACCGGCCCCACCAGGTATGGCGGCACCGGATCGGGACGCCCGTCGCCGACGACGTGCTGGTCCTCTCCGAGCCCGACGAGCGGTTCGAGCTGACCCTGCGGGCCAGCCGCAGCGGCGAGGTGATCCTGGTGCTCGCCGAGAGCCGCGACACCGGGGAGACGTGGGCGATCGACGCGCGGGAGCCCGATTCCCCAGCCCGCTCCGTCGGCGGCCGGCGCGCGGGCGTCGTCTACCGCGCCGAGCACGTCGCCGCGACGGACCGGCTGCTGCTGGTGACCAACGACGACGCGGTCGAGTTCCGGCTGGTGGCCTGCCCGGTGCCGCGCGCGCAGGACCAGGACCACGACTCCTGGGAGGCGGTCCGGCCCGAGGACCCCGCCGAGCGCCTCGAGCGGGTGGACGCCTTCGACGGTCACCTGGTGATGAGCCACCGGGCCGGGTTCGAGCACCGGCTCCGCATCGTCCCGCTTCGGGACCCGGCCGGCCCGGGGACGGTGCTGCGCAGCCGCTTCGCCGGCGGTTCGCTGCGCCTGGCGCGCAACACGGCGTACGCCGTCTCGTCGGTCACGGTGGTCGACGAGGCGCACGTCGAGCCGCCGGTGTGGTCGACGGTCGACCTGGTCACCGGCGCCCAGCGCGACGTCCACCGGCAGGACGCACCGGGCCACGACCCGTCGGCCTACGTGACGGAGCGGCTGTGGTTCCCCGCGCCGGACGGCGTCTCGGTGCCCGCGACGGTGGTCCGCCGCCGGGACACCCCGCTCGACGGCACGGCACCCGCGCTGCTGTACGGCTACGGGGCCTACGAGTCCACCTTCGAGCCCGAGTGGGACCCGGCTCTCCCGAGCCTGCTGGACCGGGGCGTCGTCTACGCCCATGCCCACGTGCGGGGTGGTGGTGAGGGCGGTCGGCGCTGGTGGCTCGACGGGCGCCTCGAGCACAAGCAGAACACCTTCACCGACCACCTCGCCGTGGCGGACGGGCTGGCCGCCGGCATCGTCGACGGGACCCGCCTGGCGACCCGCGGCCTCAGCGCCGGCGGGCTGCTCCAGGGGGCCGTGCTGAGCCAGCGTCCCGGACGGTGGCGAGCCGTGGTGGCCGAGGTGCCCGCCGTCGACCTCCTCAGCTCCATGCTCGACGCCTCGATCCCGCTGACCGTCAACGAGTGGGACGAATGGGGCGACCCGCGCCGGCGCGCGGACTTCGACTGGATGCTCGCCTACTCGCCGTACGACAACATCCCCGCGGCGGGTGGACGGCCCGACCTGCTGGTCACCGGCGCCGTCCACGACCCCCGGGTGATGGTCCACGAGCCGGCCAAGTGGGTCGCCGCGCTCCGGGCCTCCGACCCCGACTGGTCGCCGCGCTGCGTGTTCCGCTGCGAGCTCGGCGCCGGGTCCCACGCCGGGCCGTCGGGGCGGTTCGGCCACCTGGCCTACGAGGCCGAGGTGCTGGCCTGGGTGCTCGACCGTCTGGGGGTGGCGTCGTGAACCCGCTGCACGAGGAGGTCGTCGAGGTCGCCCGACAGCTGATCAGGCTCGACACCAGCAACGCGCCGGAGGCCGCGCTCGGCCGCAAGCCGGGCAACGAGACCGCGGCCGCGGCGTACCTGCGCGACTACCTGGCGGGGGCCGGTGTGGACTGCGAGCTGGTCGCGCGCGAGCCCGACCGGGCCAACCTGGTCGCGCGGATCCCGGGCACCGGCGAGGCCCCGTCGCTGGCGTTCGTCGGCCACACCGACGTGGTGCCGGCCGACCCGCGCGACTGGACCCACCCGCCGTTCGCCGCCGTCGTCGACGAGGGCGGCTGGCTGTGGGGGCGCGGGGCGATCGACATGAAGAACGAGGTCGCGGCACGCGCGGTGGCGATGGCCGAGCTGGCGCGCTCGGGCTTCCGGCCGCGCGGCGACCTGTGGCTGCTGGCCGTGGCCGACGAGGAGGACGGCACCGCCGACGTCGGGATGCGGTGGCTGCTCGAGTCCCGCCCGGACATCCGTCCCGACCTCGCGATCAACGAGGGCGGCGGCGAGCGGCTCCCGCTGCCCGACCGGCGCACCGTGCAGACGATCGGCATCGGCGAGAAGGGCACCTACCCGGTGCGGGTCGTCGCGGTCGGCGAGGCCGGCCACGCGTCCACACCCGACGTCGGCGACAACGCCGTCCCCCTCCTCGGCGAGCTGCTGCGGCGGGTCGGCCGCGGCATGCCCGTGCGGGTTCGGTCGGACCTCGTCGAGCGCACGCTGGAGCAACTGCTCGGCGAGCCGGTCACCGACCTCGACGACGCGATCGCCCGGGCGGCCGCGCTGCACCCCGTGCTGGCGCACGCGCTGCCCGCACTGGCGGGCACCACCATGGCGCCCACGCTGCTGGTGGGGTCGAGCAAGCGCAACGTGATGCCGGCCCGGGCGGCGGTGGAGCTGGACTGCCGGATCCTGCCCGGCACCACCGAAGCGGACGTCGAGGCCGCCGTCCGCGCCCGGCTCGGGTCCGACCTGCGCTACGAGCTGGAGTGGCCCGAGGAGCTCATCGCCGGCAGCGCCTCTCCCCCGGACTCCGACCTGTGGGCGGCGATCGCCTCGGTGCTGGCCGCGAGCGGCGACGACGCCGAGCCGGTGCCGATGCTGAGCACCGGCTTCACCGACTCGGTCTACCTGCGCGCGGCCGGCACCACCACGGCGTACGGCTTCAGCCCGTTCCGTGCCACCTCGGCCGAGGTCCTGGCGGCCGGCTTCCACAATGCCGACGAGCGGGTGCACATCGACGACCTGCTGCTGGCGGTCGGCTTCCACGTGGACCTGGCGCGGCGGGTGCTGGGCTGAGCCCCGTCACACGGTCGACGCCATGTTCTGGCTGACCACCCCCATCGTGCGTGCGAGCTCGTCGGTGGGGCTGAACTCGACCACCTCGGTGCCCGCGAAGAGCACCGGGGTGTGTCCCGGGCCCACGTAGTAGGCGTCGCCGGCCTCGAACGACTCGTCACCTCGGCTGGTGTGGAACGTCAACCGTCCCGTGACGACGTAGCCCCAGTGCGCACACTGGCACCGGTCGTCCGGCAGTCCCTTGAAGAACGGCGACAGGTCGACGTCGGCGGTGTACTTCTCGAAGGCGACCGTGAAACCGTCGTCCATGTTCTGGAAGTGACCTTCGTAGCCCTCGACCTCGATGCTCTCGGCGGCCGTTGCCTTCGATGCCCTGGACATCGCTTTCTCCATCTCTCCCCCGCGTGCTGTCGGGTCCCGAGAGGCGGACTACCCGTCAGCGTGCGCCCGCGCCCGGTGGCCGACAAGGGTCACCCGGCCCTGCCTGGTCGCACGGCGTCCGCCGGTCAGTCGTCGGAGAGGTTGATCTCCACCATGAGCTCGTCGGCGAGGCTTTCGAGCATCGAGCGCAGCACATCCGTGCTGGCCGTCGACGGCGCCGCGAGGACGGCGGTGGCCTCGAACAGCCTGCCCCCGGCCATCGGCGCGTCACGTACGTCGGTGCTGAGCTCTTCGATGCTGACGTGCTGGGCGGCCAGCGAGGCCGAGATCTCCGCGACGATGCCGGGACGGTCGGCCCCGAGCAGCTCGAGCTGCAGCCGCACCGAGTCCCGCTCGAGCGGCTCGTCGGTGCGCCGAACGGTGACCTGCAGGCCCTGCTCCCCGAGGGCCGTGAGGTCGGCGACCAGGTCCTCGCCGCGCTCGTCGGCGACCGACACCACCACGATGCCCGCGAACTTGCCCGCCAGGCGCGCCATCTCGCTGCGCTCCCAGCTGCCGCCGTGCGCGCTGATCGGCGCCGAGAGCTCCGACACGAGACCCGGGCGGTCATCGCCGATGACCGTGAGGATGAAGGTGGCCATTCCCGCAGGCTAGGGGAGGCTGGGCTGCGGCGTCTCGTGCCTGTGGGGTGGTTTCGGCTTCGGTTCTCGGCCGGCGGTCGGCTTCGACCCGGGACGATTGACGGCTGGCGTCGGGTTCGGGCTCCGGCTCGCTCCCGGCTCTCCGGCTGCTTCCGGTTGCGGTGATGGCTGGCTACGGGCGGCGTCCGCTGGGGTCGGCGCCGGCTCCCGGCTTTCGGTTGCGGTTTGGTCCCCAACCGCATCACTTTCGGCGATTTCGATGCGGTCTCTGACCAATCGACGCCAACTCGCGCAGACCCCGCCGCCGACCGCCGTCGGAGCCATCGAGAGTCTCGAAATTTTCTTCGAAAATCATCTCGCCAGACGAGATATCCACAGCTCAGGAGCCCGGGACTGTCGGTGCCCTCTGGTTGGGTCGGGACATGGAGCAGCAGCCCACCGACCCCACGACCACCCCCGCCGGGGTGGCCGTCGCCGCGGGTGCGCTGCTGGCCCGGCTGGGCGAGGTGCTCTGGGCGGCCAAGACCAGCGACGAACTGGTCGACGTGGTCGTCGCGCTGGAGCAGGTCCGCTGCCAGGTCGCCGCCCTCCAGGCGCCCGCGCTGGCCGAGATCGACGCCCGCGGGGCCGCCAGGACCGAGCTGGCGTGGGGCTCGACCGCGGAGTGGTTCACCCACCTCGCCGGCCTGCACCGCGCCGAGGGGCACCGCACCGTCCGCCAGGCCGCCGCCCTGCTGACCGACTACGCGACCACCCACGCTGCCCTGTCGCGTGGCGCGATCTCGCCGGAGCAGGCGGCGGTGATCGTGACCGCCGTCGACAGGCTGCCGCTCGACCCGGCGGTCCGCGCGGAGGGCGAGGCCGCCCTGCTGACCGAGGCAGGCCGGCTGAACGCCACCGACCTCACCCGCGCCGGACAGCACCTCGCCGCCGTGGTCGACCCCGAACGGGCCGAACGCAAGCTCGAGCAGGCCCTCGACCGGGAGGACCGCGCCGCGCACCACCACCGCTACCTCGCGATCACCGAGGACGGCGCCGGCGGCATCCGGCTCCGCGGCCGGGGCACCGTCGAGGACGCCGCCGTCATCAAGGCCGCCCTCCTCCCCCTCACCAAACCCGAGCCCGCACGCGCCGCCCTTGGTGCCGACGGGGATGAGGACTCGGGCTGTTTGGAGGCCAAGGACCCCAGGGATCACGGCGCCCGGCTGTGGGACGCGCTGGTCGACACCTGCCGGCACGCCCTGACCACCGACCTGCCACCCGACTGCCACGGCGCCACCCCCCAGATCACGGTCACGGTCAGCCT
The DNA here is from genome assembly GCF_042653125.1 of Nocardioides sp. GCM10023255. Lineage (NCBI taxonomy): Bacteria > Bacillati > Actinomycetota > Actinomycetes > Propionibacteriales > Nocardioidaceae > Nocardioides > Nocardioides sp. GCM10023255. The sequence continues at coordinate 171,291 of NZ_JBHSHU010000005.1, read as the reverse complement.
CGACACCCTCCGGGGTCAGATCGACTGGGCCACCCTCGGCGCCGATGGATCACACCCGGGATCGACGACCGTCGGCGGGGTGACCGACGAGGGACTTCAGCTCACCCCCGCCGTGGTCCGACGCCTGGCCTGCGACGCCGACCTCATCCCCATCGCCCTCGGCACCAAGGGCGAGGTCCTCGACGTCGGCAGAGCGCACCGCCTCGTCACCCCCGCCCTCTGGCGGGCCCTGGTCTGCCGAGACCGGCACTGCGCCTTTCCCGGCTGCACCCGACCCCCGGTCATGGGCCACGCCCACCACATCACCCCCTGGGCCGACGGCGGCCACACCAGCCTGACCAACCTGGTCCTGCTGTGCGGCCACCACCACCGCGTCCTCCACCACACCCCCTGGCAGGTCCGGATCCGCAGGAGCGACGGCCGACCCGAGTTCCTGCCACCGCCCAGACCGGACCACCCGCCCGATCAGTGGATCCGAAGCAGGCCCAGACGCGAGTGAGGGAGACGCCTCGAGAGCCGGGCACGGCCAGGAATCGACAACACCCATCAGCAGAGCAGGGCGAAGGACGAGGAAGGCGGGCCGAGCGGGCCCGCAGCGGCGGGCCGCGCGCGAGGAGCGTAAAGGCGAGCGAAGGCGCCGCCAGCGGACCCCGAACCGAAGCAGGGGCGTGCGGCGCCGTAGCGAAGCAAGCGACGGCGCACGGTCCGCGGCGGAGGGCACGCACCAGCCAGCACCGAGCCACAGCCGGATGAGAAGCCCGGCCACCGCCGGAAGGGCCACCGCCGGCGCGAGGCAACAGCCGAGAAACCGACCAGTCACCCGAGAAGTGCTTCGACCTCACCCAGCTCCGGATCCCGAAGCCCCACGCAGTCGTACGCCCAGAACGGCTCGCAGTACACGAGCGGCCCCGTCATCCACGGCTCGTGCAGGGGCAGCACCACGACCTGGAACGCCGGATCCGGAATGCGCGGCGACGGGCGGGTGAAGCCGTGCGCGCTGCCTCGCACGAAGCCGCGAGCGCCGTAGTAGGAGGGCGAGCCCTCCAGGAACAGCGCCGGGCAACCGAGGTCCTCAGCAGCCGAGACCGCCGCCTCGACGAGGACGGTGCCGATTCCGTTGCGCTGGTGCGCCGGGTCGACCGAGAGTGGGCTCAGCACCAGCACGTCGACCAGAGCCTCGCGCGCGTCCACCCAGGAGTGGTTGAGCTGGACGTGCCCCACCACCTGCCCGTCGAGCTCTGCGACGAGGCCAGCGCGCACCTTGCCGGAGTCCTCCAGCGCGGACACCAGCCGGGCGACGCGCGGGCCCTCGTCGGTGCCGAACGCCGAGGCGACGAGGGACAGGACGGCATCCCGGTCGCCCGGGCGGGCGGCACGGACGGACACTGCGTCGGGGCGGGACTGGTTCACGTCGGGGCGCACACCTTCGGTCGGAAGCGGAGTCGGGCTAGCCGGCGAGGAAGCTGAGCCGCACCTCGCGCTCGGTGTTGTCGACGTTGAGGTCGACCAGGCAGACGCTCTGCCAGGTGCCGAGGGCCAGACGCCCGCCCAGCACCGGGATGGTGGCGTACGGCGGCACGAGCGCCGGCATCACGTGCGAGCGACCGTGGCCGGGGCTGCCGTGCCGGTGGCGCCAGCGGTCGTCGGCGGGGAGCAGGTCGTCGAGCGCGGAGAGCAGGTCGTCGTCGCTGCCCGCGCCGGTCTCGATGATCGCGATCCCGGCGGTGGCGTGCGGCACGAACACGTGCAGCAGCCCGTCGCCGCGACCGTCGGCGAAGCCGGCGCAGTCGGCGGTGATGTCGAGCACCGTCTCCCGGCCGCCCGTGCGATAGCTGCGAGTCTCGGAGTCCACGGGCCGATCGTGCCACGCCCGACACGCTCAGCCCGCTGCGACCACCACGCAGCAGCGGTCCTCACCCGGGTCCAGCCGGGCCTCGACCTCCCGGCAGCCGAGGCCCTCGACGACCCCGCCGACGAAGCCGAGGTTGACCCCGCACACCAGCTCGGTGTGTGCGCGGGCCAGGGCGTCGAAGGGGCAGTTGCGCAGGCACAGCTCGACGCCGCACACCGACGGCTCGAACCCTTCTACTGCCAGGGCGTCCGCCGTGCGGTCGAGCTCGTCGGCCTCGGCGCCGTCGTACGCCGCACCGACCGCGTGCCCGTGGGACCGCGCCTCGTGCTCCAGTGCCTCGGCCATCGGCTCTCCCCCGAGGCTGCGCTCCGCGGCGGCGGCCAGGATCGAGCCGACCAGGTCGTAGTTGCGGCGCGGCAGGGAGACCGCGACCTCACGCGCGGCTCGCCGGTAGAGCTTGGCGGGGCGCCCCGCGCCGGGGCCGCTGCGCCCGGTGAGCCGGCGGTACTCGACGTCCAGCAGCCCCTCCGCGACGAGCCGGTCGAGGTGGAATCGCGCCGAGTGGCTCGCGACGCCCGCGCCCGCGGCGGCGTCCTCGCGGCTCACCCCGCCGCGCCGCTCCACCACCAGGTCGTAGAGCCGTCGCCGCACCGGGTCCGCCAGGGCCGCGATCGCCTCGATCTCGTCGCTCATGCCGCCTCCGGGTCTTGACGCTGCCTGCACCGCTCTCTAACGTGCAGTTTATTCGCTTTTAGAAGGCAGGGGCAACCGGCATGACCCACATGGCACCGTCCGCGGCCCGCACCGCCGACACCGTCGACCGTTCCCGATGGCGCCAACGGGTGGCTCAGGTGGCGCCGAAGGTGGACCTCGAGGCAGCCGAGGCGGCTGCCACCGCGATGCTCACCGCGCTCGGCCTGCCGGTCGGGAGCGCTGACATGGTGGAGACGCCGCGACGGCTGGTCACGGCGTACGCCGAGATGCTCACCGTGCCCGAGTTCGACCTGACCACCTTCGAGAACAGCGCCGGCTACGACGAGCTGGTGCTCGTCCAGGACATCCCGGTCCGCTCCCTGTGCGAGCACCACCTGCTCCCGTTCGTCGGCGTCGCGCACGTCGGCTACCTGCCCGACGACCGGATCCTCGGGCTGTCGAAGCTCGCGCGCCTCGTGGAGTTCTTCGCCCGCAGGGCCCAGACGCAGGAGCGGCTGACCACCCAGGTCGCCGACCACCTGCTCGAGCGACTCTCCCCTGTCGGCGTGGGCGTGGTGATCGAGGCCGAGCACTCGTGCATGTCGCTGCGGGGTGCGCGTGCCCAGGGCGCGCGTACGGTGACCTCGACGCTGCGAGGCGCCCTGCGCGACGACCCGTCCAGCCGCGCCGAGTTCCTGGCACTGACCCGAGGAGGCACCCGATGACGGACCGGATCGTGGTCGTGGGCGGCGGGCTGGCCGCCGGCACCGCCGTGACCGAGCTGCGTGAGCGTGGCTTCGACGGCGAGATCACCCTCGTCGCCGACGAGGCACATCCGCCCTACGAGCGCCCGCCGCTGTCGAAGTCGGTGCTGCTCGGGGAGAAGGAGGCCGACTCGGCCGTCCTCCACGCCGAGTCCTGGTACGCCGACCACGCAGTGGACCTGCGCACCGCCACCCACGTCGAGAGCCTCGACCTCGACGGACACCGCGTGCGCGCCGCGGGTGAGTCGATCCCCTACGACCGGCTGCTCCTCGCGACCGGCGCGCGTCCCCGGCGGCTGGCACCCGCCGACCAGAGCGGCGGCTCGGTGGGCTACCTGCGCACCATGGAGGACGCGACGACGCTGCGCGCCCGGTTCGGCGACGGGTTCCGACTGGGCGTGGTCGGGGGCGGCTGGATCGGCCTGGAGGCCGCGGCCGCGGCGCGCACCTCGGGAGCCGAGGTCACGGTGCTGGAGTCGCTCGAGCTGCCCCTGCTGCGGGTGCTGGGCCCCGAGGTGGCCGGTGTGATGGCCGAGCTGCACCGCGAGCACGGCGTCGACCTGCGCACCGGCGCGCAGATCGAGGAGATCAAGGGCAACGGTGCCGAGGTGCAGGTGCGGCTCGCGGACGGCAGCACGGCCACCTTCGACCACCTGCTCGTCGGGGTGGGCGTCCAGCCGAACACCGAGCTCGCCGAGAGCGCCGGCCTGGTCGTGGAGAACGGCATCCGCACCGACCGGCACCTGCGCACCTCCCACGCCGACGTCTTCGCGGCCGGCGACGTGGCCAACGCCGACCACCCGGTGCTCGGCCGCTCGCTGCGCGTGGAGCACTGGGACACCGCGATCCAGCACGGCAAGGTCGCGGCCGCCAACCTGATGGGCGGGTCGGCCGACGCCGATGCGATGCCGTACTTCTTCACCGACCAGTACGACTTCGGGATGGAGTACGTCGGGCACGCGACCCCAGAGGCCTACGACCGGGTGGTGCTGCGTGGCGACGTCGAGGGTCGCGTGTTCACGGCCTGGTGGCTCTCGGGCAGCACGGTCCTGGCGGGCATGCAGGCCAACGACTGGGACGCCATCGACGACGTACGCCGCCTGGTCGGCAGCCAGGTCGACCCGGACCGGCTCGCCGACGGGGGCACAAGGCTGTCCGACCTCTGACGCAAAGTCGTCCGACCGGCCCCGTGCGGGCCGGTCGGCGTGTAGAACGTGCGCATGGACGTGCGCTCCCTCGGATTCCGGACCGACCTCGCGCTGCTGCAGCTCGGCGGCAGCGGCGTCGAGGACCGCGGCACCCACCTGGTCGTGCGGACCCCCGACAACCCGTCCTTCTACTGGGGCAACTTCGTGCTGCTGGCGTCGCCGCCCGAGCCGGGCTCCGCCGGGCACTGGCTCGACGTGTTCGAGCGCGAGCTCCCCGAGGCCCGGCACCGCAGCTTCGGGGTGGACGGCACCACGGGCACCACCGATGACCTCGCCGCGTTCGCCGACCTCGGCTTCTCGACCGAGGCCGCGAGCGTGATGACCGCCCACGACGTCCTCCAACCGCCGCACCGCCACCCGACAGCCACCATCCGCCCGCTGGAGGGTGACGCTGACTGGACCCAGCAGGTCTCGCTGACGATGGCCGGCGAGGACGAGCACATGACGGAGCAGTTCGCGACCCGGCGGGCAGCCGCGCAGCGCCGCAACACCGAGGCCGGTCACGGCGTGTGGTTCGGCGCGTTCCTCGACGGCTGGCTGGCCTCGTCGATGGGCGTGTTCACCGCTGCGGACGGACTGGCGCGCTACCAGGAGGTCAAGACCCACCACCGCGCCCGCGGCCAGGGGCTGTGCGGCACGCTCGTCCACGCGACCGGCCGGCACGCCCTCGACCGGATGGGGGCCCACACCCTGGTGATGGTCGCCGACCCCGACTACCTCGCCATCCGGGTCTACCGCGCCCTTGGCTTCGACGACACCGAGACCCAGCTGCAGGCGATGCGCACGCCGGACCCCTGAGCTCCGCCGCCTGACCGGACGGGTGCCCGCGCCCTAGCATGAGCAGGTGACCGACGCCGGAGGCCCGGAGGACAGGTCTTCCGAGATCGCCCTGAACAGGGCGCTGTGGGCGGTCGTGAACCAGCGCTTCACCGACGCCGCGGCGGCGGAGATGTGGGACCGGCGCGAGGTGGTGTGGGGGCTCTTCGCGGTGCCGGAGACGAGCCTCGACGTCCTCGGCGACGTGCGCGGTCTCGACGTGGTGGAGCTCGCCTGCGGGACCGCCTACTTCTCCGCCTGGCTCGCCCGGGCCGGCGCCACCACGGTGGCGGTGGACCTCTCCGGCGAGCAGCTGGCGACCGCGCGCGGGCAGCAGCGCCGCGTCGGGCTGACGTTCCCCTTGCTGCAGGCGGACGCCGAGCGGGTCCCGCTGGCGGGCGCCCGTTTCGACCTCGTGGTCAGCGAGCACGGCGCCGCGGCCTGGTGCGACCCCGAGCGCTGGCTGCCGGAGGCGGCCCGACTGCTGCGACCGGGCGGGCGTCTGGCGTTCCTGACCAACAGCCACCTGTCGGCCCTGTGCGTCCCCGCGGAGGAGGGGGTCGCGGAGGAGCGGTTGCTGCGCGGCCAGCGCGAGGCCTACCGCATCCACTGGCCCGGAGGCGGCGTCGAGTTCCATCCCTCCCACGGGGACTGGGTGCGGTTGCTGCGCGCGGCGGGGCTCGAGGTCGAGGCGATGCACGAGATCTTCGCGCCGCCCGACAGCGGCGACCACCGCTTCTACGAGATCGTGTCGGCCGCGTGGGCGAGCAGGTGGCCGGCCGAGGAGCTCTGGGTGGCCCGGAAGCCGTGACGGGGGGCCAGGAGCCGGGTCAGACCTTCGTGCCGCCCTCTCCCCCGTCGGGATCGCGGGTCCCACCGGCGCAGGACGCGAACGGCTCGGGTGCGGTGTGCCCGTCGCCGTACGCCTCGATGAACAGCGGCAGGCGCGGGTCGTCGGCCCCCGTCAGCCGCAGCTGCGCGCCCCACACGGTGACGACCACGGGCGCGGGCAGGTCGTCGTACGGCGTGAGGATGCCGTTGTCGGGCAACGCTGCGGCAAGCGTCTCGACCTCGTCACCGTCGAGCCCGGGCTCGTAGGTGATCCACACCGTGCCGTGCTCGAGGTCGTGCACGGCGTTCTCCTCGCGCACCGGCGAGTCGTAGGCGCCGCAGTCGAGCCACTCGGGGTCGTGCATCCCGCCCACGGGCGGCACCTGCTCGTAGTCGATGTCGTCGCGGGTGTGGTCGCGCCGCAGGTCGGCGTACTCCTGCACGGCGTCGAGGTTGGCCTCGACCTCCGGCTCGTCACGGCCGCGGAGCTGTTGCACCGCCACCGGGACGGCCACCGCGAGCGTCAGCACGGCGAAGGCCGCGACCAGGGCGACCACGACGGGAACCTTGCTCCGCGTCGGCGGAGCGGGTGGGCCGGACGGGGGCGGGCCCGGCGGGCAGGGCGGAGGCGGGGGCGCGCCCGGCGGTGGGCCGTACGGCGGCGGCGCGGGCTGCGCCATCAGTCCTCCAGGAGCCGCTCGACCCGCTCGACCTTCGCGGTGAGCTGCCCCTCGAAGCCCGGCCGGATGTCGGCCTTGAGCACCAGTCCGACGCGGGGCGAGACCGCGGCGACGACGTCGACGGCGCGCTTCACCACCGCCATCACCTCGTCCCACTCACCCTCGATGTTGGTGAACATGGCGTTCGTCTCGTGCGGCAGCCCGGACTCGCGGACGACTCGGACGGCGGCTGCGACCGCCTCGGAGACGCCGCCGGTCTCGTCGCCGGTGGTCGGGGAGATGCTGAAGGCCACGATCATGGGCCCAACCGTAGTCAGCGACCCCGCACGGCTCCCAACGGGTGAGCAGCCCACGGCCTGCCACCGGAGACAGCCGCCCCGAGGAGCGGTCATCTCGCTGCCCGCCGGGCGAGCAGGTTCCCGAGCCCGAGCAGCTCCAGGAACGCAGCCGCCGGCGGAGTGGGGTCGAGGCGGGAGAAGACCACGTGCTCCGCGCGGGCCGGCGCGTCGCTCACCACGACCGTGTCGACGCCGCTCAGCCTGGGTGCGAACGCTGCGGGAAGCAGACCGACGCCGAGGCCCTCGCGGATCAGTGCCGCCATCAGGTGCACGTCGGTCACCTCGAACGCCACCTCGCGCACCAGGCCCTGGCTCGCGAAGGCGCGGTCGGTCTGTTCTCGTGCGGACGTCCCGGCCGGGAAGTCGACGAAGACCTCTCCCGCCAGCTGCGGAAGCGTCAGGCGCCCCTCGGCGGCCAGGCGGTGACCAGGCGCCAGGACGGCGACGTGGTGGTCGGTGGCGAGCACGTGGCTGCGCACCCCGTCGACGACCGCGTCCGCGGGCAGCCCGAGGAACGCGACGTCGAGACGACCGTCGGCGACCCGGCGGACCAGGGCGTCGCTGGCCCCCGTGGTCAGGCCGACCCGCACGCCGGGATACCGGGTGTGGAAGGACCGGAGAGAGGACGGGACGTCCACGGCGGCGACCGTCGGGATCACTCCGACCGCCAGCCTCCCCCGCACCTCACCGGTCGCCGCGGCCACCTCGGCCCGCGCCCGGTCAGCGGCCAACAGGCACTGACGCGCCGAGGGGAGGAATGCCTCACCTGCCGGGGTGAGCCGCACCATGCGGCTGGTCCGGTGGAAGAGCCGCGCACCCAGCTCCTGCTCGAGCTTGGCCACTTGATGGCTGAGTGCGGACTGCACCACGAAGCAGCGCTCGGCCGCCCGTGTGAAGTTGCCGAGCTCGGCCACGGCCACGACGTAGCGCAGCTGCTGCAGGTCCATCGATCCATCGTGTACTGCGATCGATGACGTGACAAGCATGCGTTGGACAGATTCTTCTACTGCGCTGACGCTGGATCCATGAGCTCGCACCCCGGCAGCCACCCCGCTCAGTCAGGCGCCCGAGCCACAGCCGTCTCCACCACACATCGCCGCGAGGCACTCACGAAGGGAGTCATGTCATGAAGGTCCTGGTCATCGGAGGCACCGGCTACATCGGTGCCGGGGTGGTGCGACGTCTGCGCACCGCCGGCCACAGCCCAGTGGCGCTGGTCCGCACCGCCCCCGCGGGACCGCGGTCAGTCGAGACCAGGGTCGGCGACCTGAGCGCGCCCGACACCCTGCGGGCCGCGGTCACCCCCGACATCGACGCGGTGGTCCACGCGGCCACGCCGACGGGCGACTGGGCCGTCGACCGCGCCGCGATCGACGTACTGACGGAGTCGCTCGCCGGACGAACCCTCCTCTACCTCAGCGGTGTGTGGGTCCTCGGGGAGACGTCCGGCACCGCCACGGAGTCCACGCCGCCGCGGCCCGTCGAGCTGGTGGCCGGCCGTCCGGCCCTGGAGGAGCGCGTGCTCGGAGCAGCGGGTGTGCGCGGCATCGTCGTCCGACCGGGGATCGTGCACGGCCACGGGGGTGGCCTGCTGGCGATGATGGTGGGCTGGGCACAGGACGCCGGCACCGGCCGCTTCGTCGGGGACCCGACGGTCCGCTGGCCCATGGTGCACGTCGACGACCTCGCCGAGCTCGTCGTGATCGCCCTCGACCGGGCGGAGCCGGGAGCCGTCCTGCACGGGGTCACCGAGCCTGCGGTCCCGGTCAAGGAGCTCGCCGCCGCCGCGGACGTCGCTGCCGGCTGCAGCGGCGGTGCCGAGGCGTGGCCGGAGACCGACGCCGCTCGAGAGCTGGGCGCCGCGTTCGCAGCGGCGCTCGCACTCGACCAGGAGGTCGTCTCCCCGGCGGCCCGGCGACTGGGGTGGACACCGACCGGGCGTCCCGCCGTCGCGGATCTCCTCGAAGGCTCCTACCTCGTCGACCCGGTGTCCGCCGTCTGACGGGTGAGGCGCGTTCGGTCAGGCGTCGTCTGGTCCTTCGTCCGGGAGGACCAGGCGGGCCACCACCAGCAGCCAGACGCTCGCGTAGACCACGCTGGTCAGCACGTCGGTGAGGTGGTGGGCGCCCTGGTACATCCGCGCCAGCAGCACGAACAGCGGTAGCAGCAGGACGACGGCCACCACCTTGCGCGCGGCGCGGGCGTAGACCGCGGTGAGGACGAAGATGCCGCCGTACGCCACCACCGCCGTCGCGACGTGCCCGGACGGGAAGCTGTGGTCGGGCACCAGGCCCGGGTCGAGGATCTTGACCGGCGGCCGCTGCCGGGTGTCGACGTGCGTCGCGACGAAGTAGAAGCCGCCGATGCCCGCCTCGGCCAGTGCGAAGAAGAGCGCCGGTCGCCAGGACCGCTGCCACAGCGAGAAGCCGATCGCAGCGAGGATCGCCACGCCCACTCCGGTGATCGTCTCGCCGAACAGCGTGCCGATGTCACCGAAAGGATCGAGCGCCCCGGTCCGCTGGTCGGCGAACCACCGGGACACGTCGTTGTCCCACGGATTGACGGCGCCCTTCAACGGATTCGTGATGAGCCAGCCGAAGCCGACCACGACACCGAGGACGACGGCCCAGGAGGCCACCAGGACACCCGCGGTGGCGGGCAGGTTCCGGGAGGTACGACGGGAGTCCTGCCCGACATGTTGCTTGAGGGTCGACATGCTCGGGAGTGTGCCCATCCTGCAGGCGCTCCATGCCTGCCCCGCCACGCGACGCGCAACACGGCCGGCGGTGAGCCAGCAACCGTTCCGCCCGCACGAACAGTGGCCAGCGCACCGCCCACCACAGGAGCCGGCTCAGACCAGCGCCTGCACCAGCAGCGCCACGGCCGAGGCGGAGCACACCACCAGCACCCCGGCCCGGAACCCGTCTCGCGGCAGCCGGTCCCGCACTCCGGCGCCGACCAGGGCACCCACCACGACCAGTGGCGCGAGCAGCAGGCCGAGGTGCCACGAGGCGGTCGTGAGGGCCCCGGACCAGGCCAGCCCGACCAGGCTGACGACGACGCCGAGGAAGAAGAACACCGAGAGCGTCGACCGCACGACCTCCGGCTCCCGGCGCTGGAAGAGCAGCGCGATCGGCGGGCCACCGATCGAGGTGGCGGTGCCGGAGACACCCGCGACCACGCCGGCCACGGACAGCGACGCCGGGTTCACGGGCACGTGCACCGTCCGCAGCGTCACCACGACCGCGACCAGCACCATCACCCCGATGGCCACCGCGATCGCGCGGTCGCTGAACCTGATCACCAGCCAGGCACCGACCACCGTCCCCGGGACCCGCGCCGGGAGCGCCCACGCCAGGGCACCCCAGTCGACGTGCCGTCGCTCCCCCAGCAGCATCGACCCGGAGATCAGCAGCGCCAGCCAAAGGGGCAGGGCGGGCACCAGGCTCGGCTCGACCATGGCCACCACGGGCGCGACCAGGAGCCCCAGGCCCAACCCCACGACCGACTGGACGAAGGCTCCCACACAGGTCACGGCACCGATCAGCGCCACCACGTCCCACGAGACCCCGTCCACGAGGTCATGCCTAGCACGGGTGGTCGGTCCTGCCTGTCACCGGTCGAGCTCGATGTGCAGCATCGGCTGCACTCCCTCGTCCAGGGTGAGCGTGGCCAGCAGCCCTCCGCGCCGCATCACCGTCCGGTCGGAGCCCTTGCTCACGAGGTGCCATCCGGCCCCGAGCAGGGCGACGCGGAAGGCGTCGTACGACTCCCGACCACCGGCGATCCCGGCGGTGCAACCGGTGTGGCTCGCCTCGAGGGGCCCGTAGATGAGCGCAGGCCGCGGCAGCCGCGCGAACGCGCGGTCCACCCGGGGGTCGACGAACCCGTCGCAGGAGAAGGAGGCGCTCTCGTGCTCGAGACGATGCCGGTTCGCGCGTTCGCCCGCCCACGCGGCTCCGCCCATGACGCCCGCGGTGATGGCGAGGGCCACCCCCAGGACCGCGAGGCGCCGGCCCGCCGTGGTGCGCCAGAGGGCGACCGTGACGGCCACCGGGGTCAGGCACAGCAGCGTCGGGACGACCAGCGACCCGAACGCACCCGCGCCGTACTCCGCTGTCACCCCGTAGACCACGGCGGCCACGAGTGCGGTGAGCACGACGGCGAGGACCGAGCCGAGCACCAGACCGGCAGGACGGAGGACGGAGGCGTGGGGTTTGCTCATGCAGCCAACGATCCGCTCGGACGGCGCCCACCGCCCGAGCCCGCGTACTCAACCGGCATGACCCGTTCGGGGGACCTCGGCCATCAGGATGGGGACGTCCTCGAGTCCGGGGACGGTCTCGAGCGTCACGCGCACCGCTCCACGGCGTACCACCACCTGCCCGACGCGGTCGTCGACGACCCGCCACCCGGACCCGAGTAGAGCGCTCCGGAAGGAGCTGAAGGCCGCGCGACCGCCGTCGATCCCGGCCGTGCAGAACGTGGGACCACGTCCGATCGGCCCGTGGACCAGCGCCGGTCTCGGCAGGTCCGCGAGCGCTCGGTCGACCCTCGGGTCCACCCCGTCCCCGCACGTGAAGGAGGCACTCTGGGTCCTCAGCCGTTCCCCGTGGACCTGCACACCTGCCCAGGCAGCGCCGTACACAGCGACCGTCACCAGCGCGGCGAGCGCGGCCCCCAGCGCCAGTCGCGGCATTGCCTGCCCCCTGAGCAGCAGCGGCACGAGGGTCGCGGGGACCAGGCAGACGACGATCGGCCCCGCCGCCCACCAGAGGTCCTCGTCGCCGAGGTGGGTGGCCACGTCGTACTGGATCGACGCCATCAGGCCGGTGAGCCCCGCTGCCACCAGCACGGACACGACGAGGGCGGTGAGGCGGACGACCCGGACCGGCTCCATCCCGGCACGGTACGACCGCTTCGGGCGACCAGGTGGACGGGCGCGGGCACGATGCCCCGTCTGGGGTAGAGGCGACGGCCCGCCGCCCCCGGAGGGGCGACGGGCCGTCGGACCAGCGTGGAGCTCAGGCCTTGCGCAGGCTGCGCAGGACGTACTGCATGATGCCGCCGTTGCGGTAGTAGTTGGCCTCACCCGGGGTGTCGATGCGGACGACCGCGTCGAACTCCTTGTCGCCGGCCTTGACCTTGACGGTCTTGGGGGTGCGGCCCTCGTTGAGCTCGGTGACACCGGTGATGGAGAACTCCTCCTCACCGGTCAGGCCGAGCGACTCGGCGCTCTCGCCCTGGGGGAACTGCAGCGGCAGCACGCCCATGCCGATGAGGTTCGAGCGGTGGATCCGCTCGTAGGACTCGGCGATGACGGCCTTGACGCCGAGCAGCGCCGTACCCTTGGCGGCCCAGTCGCGCGACGAGCCGGAGCCGTACTCCTTGCCCGCGAGCACGACCAGCGGGGTGCCGGCCGCGATGTACTTCTCCGAGGCCTCGAACACCGTCGTGACGTCGCCGTCGCCGGTGAAGTCGCGGGTGAAGCCGCCTTCGGTGCCCGGCGCGAGCTGGTTGCGCAGGCGGATGTTCGCGAACGTGCCGCGGATCATCACCTCGTGGTTGCCGCGGCGCGAGCCGTAGGAGTTGAAGTCGCGCTGCTCCACGCCGTGCTCGGCGAGGTACTTGCCCGCGGGCGAGTCCTTCTTGATCGCACCGGCCGGGCTGATGTGGTCGGTGGTGACCGAGTCACCGAGCTTCAGCAGGACGCGAGCGCCCTCGATGTCGGTGACCGCCTCGGGCTCGTCGGGCATGCCGTCGAAGTACGGAGGCTTCCGGACGTAGGTGGAGTCCTCGTCCCACGCGAAGGTCTTGCCCTCGGGGGTGGGCAGCGACTGCCAGGCCTCGTCGCCCGCGAAGACGTCGGCGTAGTCGGTGGCGAACATGTCGGACGTGATCGCGCTGGCGATCACCTCCTCCACCTCCGACGGGGAGGGCCAGATGTCCTTCATGAAGACGTCGTTGCCGTCCTCGTCCTGGCCCAGCGGGTCGTTGAACAGGTCGACGTCCATGGAGCCGGCCAGCGCGTAGGCGACGACCAGCGGCGGGGACGCGAGGTAGTTCATCTTCACGTCCGGGTTGATCCGGCCCTCGAAGTTCCGGTTGCCGGACAGCACCGAGACGACCGCGAGGTCGTTGTCGTTGACGGCCTGGCTGACCTCGGGGATGAGCGGGCCGGAGTTGCCGATGCAGGTCGTGCAGCCGTAGCCGACGAGGTTGAAGCCGAGCTTGTCGAGGTACGGCGTCAGGCCGGCCTTCTCGTAGTAGTCGGAGACCACCTTGGAGCCGGGCGCCAGCGTCGTCTTGACCCACGGCTTGCGCTGCAGGCCCTTCTCGACGGCCTTCTTGGCCAGCAGGGCCGCGCCGATCATCACCGACGGGTTCGAGGTGTTGGTGCACGACGTGATCGCCGCGATCGCGACGGCGCCGTGGTCCAGCTCGAACTTCGTGCCGTCGGCGAGCTCGACCAGCGCCGGGTTGCTCGTGCGTCCACCGTCGCTGGGCGCCGAGGAGTGGTAGTCCTTCGGCGGGGCCGACCCGTTGCCCTCGTGGGACGGGGCGTCGGAGGCCGGGAAGGACTCGGCGACGCTCTCGTCGTACCCCTTCTCCTCGCCCGCCTCGTCGACGTAGTCGGCCAGGGCGGTGCGGAACGCCTCCTTGGCGTCGGACAGCGAGACGCGGTCCTGCGGACGCTTGGGGCCGGCCAGCGACGGTACGACGGTCGCGAGGTCGAGCTCGAGCTTCTCGGAGAAGCGCGGCTCGGCGTCGGGGTCGTGCCAGAGGCCCTGCTCCTTGGCGTAGGCCTCGACCAGTGCGAGCTGCTCGTCGCTGCGGCCGGTGAGCTTGAGGTACTTGACGGTCTCCTCGTCGATCGGGAAGACCGCGATCGTGGAGCCGAACTCCGGGCTCATGTTGCCGATGGTGGCGCGGTTGGCCAGCGGCAGCGCGGAGACGCCGGGACCGTAGAACTCGACGAACTTGCCGACGACGCCGTGCTTGCGCAGCATCTCGGTGATCGTGAGGACGAGGTCGGTGGCGGTGGCGCCCTCGGGCAGGTCGCCGTTCAGCTTGAAGCCGACCACGCGCGGGATCAGCATGGAGACCGGCTGGCCGAGCATGGCGGCCTCGGCCTCGATGCCGCCGACGCCCCAGCCGACCACGCCGATGCCGTTGACCATGGTGGTGTGGGAGTCGGTGCCGACGCAGGTGTCGGGGTACGCCTGCAGACTCTTCCCACCACCCGGGGCGTCCACCTCGCGGGTGAAGACGGTGCGGGCGAGGTGCTCGATGTTGACCTGGTGCACGATGCCGGTGCCGGGCGGGACGACCTTGAAGTCGTCGAAGGCGCCCTGGCCCCAGCGCAGGAACTGGTAGCGCTCGCGGTTGCGCTCGTACTCGATCTCGACGTTGCGCTCGAAGGCCTCGGGGGTGCCGAAGACGTCGGCGATGACGGAGTGGTCGATGACCATCTCGGCCGGCGCGAGCGGGTTGATCTTCGACGGGTCGCCGCCGAGGTCGGCCATCGCCTCACGCATGGTGGCGAGGTCGACGACGCAGGGGACGCCGGTGAAGTCCTGCATGATCACGCGCGCCGGCGTGAACTGGATCTCCTTGTCGGGCTCGGCGTCCGCGTCCCAGCCGGCCAGCGCCTTGATGTCGTCGGCGGTGATGTCGGCACCGTCCTCGGTGCGCAGCAGGTTCTCCAGCAGGACCTTGAGCGAGAACGGGAGCGACTCCACGTCCAGGCCCTCGCCGGTCACGGCGGCGAGCCGGAAGATCTCGTAGGACTTGCCGTCCACGTCCAGGGTGCTCTTGGCACCGAAGCTGTCCTGACTGGCCATCAGTCATCTCCTCGTTGAAGTGCTCGTCGTGGGTCCGGGCCCATCTTGCCGCCGCGTGTGTGAGCGGGGAAGGGAGCCCCCCTCCGCGCGGACACGTCGGCGATATGTCTTGATGTCAAGATACATGATGTCGAAGCACTACGGGAACCCGGTCCCTGGTCGAGTCGGCGCAGACTCGTCGACTTTGCGCCGACTCGACGGGTTCTGGCGCCGAGCTTGCGCCGACTCGACGGGTTCTGGTGCCGAGCTTGCGCCGACTCGACGGGTCAGAGTCCGTGGTCGGCGAGGAGCGTGTGCACCTCGGCCCGGGCGGCGGCGGCCAGCGCTCCCCCGGTGAACCGCTCGTCGGCGGTGACCTCGGCCAGGACCGCCAGCCCGACCGCGGCCGGCGTCAGCCCGGGCGACCCGTCGACCTCGGCCAGCACCAGGCCCTCGCAGTCGCCGGCGAACACGTCCACGGCGACCACCGCACCGTCGACGCGCAACCGGTGCCGCCGCTTGCGCAGCTCGTGGGCAGGCAGGTCCTGGAGCAGCGCCCACTCGGCGGCGTCGAGGTAGAAGTTGGTGCAGGCGACCTCCTGCGACCCCTCACCGACCCGGACCTTGTGGCCCAGCTTGCGCACCTGCGCCCCGTCCGCGGCCACGACCTCGCGCAGGCGCAGCCGGCTCCCGACCACGTAGCGGTCGACGATCATCACGACGTCGTCGCACTGCGGGACCGCCGCGGCGGGGTCCAGCAGCCAACGCCGTTCCCGCTCGACGTGGGCGTACTTCAGGGGCGGACCACCCACCCCTCGGGACCCTGACCACATCTACGGGAGAGTACTCATGCCGACACCAGACGGAACCAGCAGCAGGTCGACGACGTCGGGCGTCGCTGGCGTCAGCTCCGCAGGTCAGATCCGGATGTTCTCCAGCAGCGCCACGCACTCCACGTGGTGCGTCATCGGGAACAGGTCGAAGGCGCGCAGTGCGCGCAGCGAGTAGCCACGCTCCGCGAAGTACGCGAGGTCGCGAGCCAGAGCGGCCGGGTCACACGCGACGTAGGCGACCGCGCGGGGTGCCCGGTCCACGACCTGCTCCACCACCGGCCGGCGGGCGCCCTCCCGGGGCGGGTCGAGGACGACGAGGTCGAAGGGCTCGTCGTACGACGAGGCCAGCACGCGGTCGACCGACCCGCTCGCGACCACGACGTGCCGGAACTCCGCGAGGTTGGTGCGGGCGTGACCGCAAGCAGCGCGACTGCCCTCGACCGTCACGACCCGGCCGCGCTCTCCCACGCGCTCGGCGAGGAAGGCGGCGAAGAGGCCGACGCCACTGTAGAGGTCGAGGACCTTCTCGCCCGGCTGCGGCTGCAGCAGGTCGAGCACGGTCTCGACCAGGGTCGCCGGCGCGCCGGGGTGCACCTGCCAGAACCCGTCGGCCGACACCACGAACTCGCGGCCCAGGACCGTCTCGTGCACCAGCTCCGGCGACGGCTCCCGCGCGTCGGTCCGGGCGATCAGGCAGTCCTCGACCGGGATCACCTCGTTCGAGCGGTGCACCCTCATGCCGCGACGGCCGTCGTCGGTCCGGGCGTACTGCACGCGGGTGCGCCAGCGCAGCCCGTCCTCGTCACCCTCGACCGGCTCGACGACCACGGGGACGTCGAGCTTCGCGAGGCGGGCGAGCTGCTCGCGCACCACCGCCGCCTTCAGGTCCCGCTGCCGCGGCAGCGCCACGTGCTGAAAGTCGCAGCCGCCGCACAGCCCGGGGCCGGCGTACGGGCAGGGGGCCGGCACCCGGTCCGGCGAGGCCTCGAGCACCTCCACCGCGTCACCGCGCCAGAAGCGGTCGCCGTCGGTGCCCTCGGTGATCTGGACGACCACGCGCTCACCGGGGATCGCGTGCCGCGTGAACACCACCCGGGCCTCGGGCTCGGGCAGCCGGACGATGCAGTGGCCGCCGTGGGCGACCGGGCCGACCTCGGCCTCGAAGCGCTGCCCGACCCGGGAGGCGCCCTTGGCCTTGCGCTGGCGGGGGCTGCGGCTCATCGGTTGATCTGCCCGCGCCGGCTGCGGTCGCCGACCTGGCCGCGACGCAGGTCGCCGGGGCGGACCCGGGCGAGCTCGCGCTCCTCCCGCTCCCGGGCGATCTGGGACGAACGCAGCTGGTAGGGCACGGAGATGACCATCACGCCGGGCGCGAACAGCAGCCGGCCCTTGAGCCGCAGCGCGGTCTGGTTGTGCAGCAGCTGCTCCCACCAACGGCCCACGACGTACTCCGGGATGTAGACCGCGACCACGCCCCGGGGGTTGGCCTTCTTGATCTCCATCGCGTAGTCGACGATCGGCTTGACCAGCTCGCGGTACGGCGAGTGGAGCACCTTCAGCGGGACGCCGAGGTTGCGCTCGTCCCACTCCTCCAGCAGCTTGTTGGTGGCCACCGGGTCGGCGGCGACGTACACGCCCTCGAGGACGTTGGGGCGCGTCGCCTTGGCGAACGCCAGCGCCCGCAGCGTGGGCTTGTGCAGCTTGCCGACCAGGACCATGGCGTGCACCCGCGTGGGCATCACCTTGTCCTCCTCGTCGGCCGCGAGCTCGGCGTTGACGTTGTCGTAGTGCCGGCGGATCCCGCGCATGATGACGAAGAAGACGATCATCGCGAGGATCGTGATCCAGGCGCCCGCGAGGAACTTGGTGATCAGCACGATCACCAGCACGACGGCGGTGAAGCTGAGTCCGACCGCATTGATCATCCGCGAGCGGTACATGTGGCGACGAGTCGCGGGGTCCTTCTCGGTCTTCAGGTGCCGTGTCCAGTGCCGGATCATGCCGAGCTGGCTGAGGTTGAACGACACGAAGACGCCGACGATGTAGAGCTGGATCAGCCGGGTCGTCTCCGCGTCGAAGGCCTGGATCAGCACGATCGCCATGACGGCGAGGAAGACGATCCCGTTGCTGTAGGCAAGCCGGTCACCGCGGGACCCGAGCGCCCGCGGGGCGTAGCCGTCCTGGGCGAGGATCGAGCCGAGCACCGGGAAGCCGTTGAACGCCGTGTTGGCGGCGAGCACCAGGATCACGCCGGTCACCGTGACGACGAGGTAGAAGCCCGGCGTGAAGTCGATGAACACCGCCCGGGCGATCTGGGCGATCACCGCGTGCTGGTCGTAGCCGGGCGGGAGCGGCTGTCCGTCCAGCGTCAGCCGGTCGAGGTCGCTGGGGTCGACGTACTTCAGCCCCATCTGCTTGGCCAGCACGATGACGCTGACCATCATCGTGATCGCGATCATGCCGAGCAGGAGCAGCGTGGTCGCGGCGTTCTTGCTCTTCGGCTTGCGGAACGCCGGCACCCCGTTGGAGATCGCCTCGACACCGGTCAGCGCCGCACAGCCCGACGAGAAGGCACGCGCGAGCAGGAAGAGCAGCGCGAAAGTCGTGAGCGAGCCGCCGTACCCGGGTGCCGGCTCGATGGAGAGGTCGGCGCTCTCGACCTGCGGCAGGTCGCCCGCGGCCAGCTCGAACATCCCGAAGGCGCACATTCCCAGTATGGCGACCATGAAGGCGTAGGTCGGGAACGCGAAGAACGTCCCGGACTCGCGGATGCCGCGCAGGTTGATGGCCATCAGGACCAGCACCATGATCGTGGCGAACGTCGCCTCGTGCCCGCTCAGGGCGCCGATCGCGGACGCGGCGTACTGCGCACCCGAGGAGATCGACACCGCGACCGTGAGGACGTAGTCGACCAGGAGGGCGCTCGCCACGGTGGTGCCGGCGGTCGCGCCGAGGTTGACGGTGGCGACCTCGTAGTCACCCCCACCGCTGGGATAGGCGTGCACGGTCTGCCGGTAGGACATCACCACGGCCGCCATCACCAGCGCGACCGCGATGCCGATCTTCCACGACCAGACGTACGCCGAGGCGCCGGCCAGGGACAGCATGATGAAGACCTCGTCCGGCGCGTAGGCCACCGACGACAGCGCGTCGCTGGCGAACACCGGGAGCGCGATCCGCTTGGGCAGGAGCGTCTCCCCCAGCTGGGAGCTGCGCAGCTTGCGCCCCAGCAGGATCCGCTTGGAAACGTCGCCGACACCCACGAGCGGAAAGGCTAGACCCATCGGCGGGCGAAGCGTGCGTTGCCACCCGCAGGTCCCCGGAGGCGACGTGTAGCGTCTGCCCCGTGCACGTCGTGATCATGGGTTGTGGCCGGGTCGGCTCCACGCTGGCCCGCAGTCTCGAGGACCGCAACCACACCGTCTCCGTCATCGACAGCGAGCCCGACGCCTTCCGGCGGCTCGGGCCCGGGTTCAACGGGGACAAGGTGACCGGGTACGGCTTCGACCAGGAGGTCCTGGAGAAGGCGGGCATCCGCCGCGCGGACGCGTTCGCGGCCGTCTCCAGCGGCGACAACTCGAACATCATCGCCGCCCGGGTGGCGCGCGAGACGTTCGGGATCCAGCAGGTCGTGGCCCGCATCTACGACCCCGGCCGCGCCGAGGTCTACCAGCGGCTCGGCATCACCACCGTCGCGACGGTCAAGTGGACCGCCGACCAGGTGCTGCGCCGGCTGCTGCCGGCCGGCGCCGAGCCCGACTTCCGGGACCCCTCCGGGACCATCCGGCTCGACCAGGTCCCGGTCACCGAAGCGTGGATCGGGCACCGCACGATCGACTTCCAGTCCCAGTCCCAGAGCCGCATCGCGTGGATCGACCGGCTCGGCGAGGGCATGCTGCCCACCAAGGACAGCGTCATCCAGGAGGGTGACCTGCTGCACCTGGTGATGCGCGAGGAGAACGCAGCCCACGCCTACTCGGTCATCGACCGCGGCCCCGAGGAGTCCTGAGCCCATGCGCGTCGCCATCGCCGGAGCCGGTGCCGTAGGCCGTTCCATCGCCCGCGAGCTGATCACCAACGGTCACGAGGTCCTGCTCATCGACAAGGCCCCGGCCTCGATCAAGCCCGAGCGGGTGCCCGACGCCGAGTGGCTCCTCGCCGACTCGTGCGAGATGTCCTCCCTGGAGGAGGCCCGCCTCGACCGGTGCGACGTCGTCATCGCCGCCACCGGTGACGACAAGGCCAACCTGGTCACCTCGCTGCTCGCCAAGACCGAGTTCGGCGTCCCCCGCACCGTCGCCCGGGTGAACCACCCCAACAACGAGTGGCTGTTCACCGAGGCGTGGGGCGTCGACGTCAACGTGTCGACGCCGCGGATCATGTCGGCGCTGGTCGAGGAGGCGGTGACGGTCGGCGACCTGGTCCGGCTGTTCACGTTCCGCCAGGGCAACGCCAACCTCGTGGAGATGACGTTGCCCGCGGACTCGCCGTACGTCGGCAAGCCGATGGGGCTCATCCCGTTCCCGGAGAACTGCGCGCTGGTCACGATCCTGCGCGACGGCCAGGTCTACGTCCCCGACCCCGAGCAGCCGGTGGAGGCCCACGACGAGCTGCTGTTCGTCGCGTCGGCCGACGTCGAGGACCAGCTCGAGCGGATGCTCGCCCCCGGTGGGCACGGGGGCTACGGCGGCTGACGTCAGGCGGTGACGGGGGTCCGGTTGCGCGAGAGCAGCCAGACCATGCCGCCCAGGGCCGCGAGCTGCAGCGGCCAGCCCAGGGCGATCTTCAGGACGCCGAGCGCGGCGACCGCCGTGTCCGGGTCGATCGCTCCCGAGTGACCCCCGAGCCACAGCGGCGCCTGGACCAGCACGCGCAGCAGGCACGGGAGCACCAGCAGCCAGGTGAGCCGGGTGCACAGCCGGACGACCTGCTTGTCGCGGTGCCACGCCGTGGGGTCGCCGGTGACGCTGCCGACCATGAAGCCGACCACCGGCCAGCGGATCAGGCAGGTGAAGGAGAGCAGCACCGTGTAGACGGTGTTGTAGATGATCCCCGGCAGGAAGTAGGCCAGCGCCTGGTCGTTGGCGTCGCCGCCGTTGCGCGCCGACAGCGTGACGAAGAACCAGCCGATGCCGATCCCGACCATGGCGTTGACGACGAACTGGACCGTCGACCGCTGCACGAGGCGTACGACGAGCAGGGCCACCGCGGCCGCGACGCTGATGACCAATGCCAGCCGCAGCTCCTTGGTCGTGAGGTAGACCAGCGTGAACAGCAGGGTCGGCACCGCCGCCTCGACCATCCCGCGGCGACCGCCGAGCGCCTTGCTCAGCTGGGACCGGACCACCGCCTCGACGGTGTCGACGGACGCCGGTCGCTCGTGCGAGTGACTTCCAGGCTCGGTCATCGGCGCGCTCACGGCATGAGCTCGTAGCGGGGGTTGTACATGATGCGCTGCCCCTCGTGCTGACCGATCCGGCCCTGGATCTCCATCGACCGGCCCGGCGAGATGCCGGAGATCCGGCGCCGTCCGAGCCACACCACGGTGATCACGCCCGAGCCGTCGAACAGCTCGGCCTCCAGCGCCGGGACGCCACCGCGCGGGCGCAGGGTGACGGTGCGCAGCGTGCCGCGCAGCCGCACCCGCTCCCGGTCGGGGGCATCGGCGATCTGCACGACGCCCGTGTGCGCGAACGTGCGGCGCATGTCGCGCGCGTGCTGGTCCTCGGTGTCGGCCCACTTGCTGATGGTCCTGCGCAAGCGGCTCTTCTCGGGCATGTCTCGGACCTCCCCGGGCTCAGCTGGTCGGGGGATCGACCCGGCGGGCGCCCTCGGGCAGCACGACGGGCAGCACGTCGCCGACGGGCATGGCGCCCTGGCCACGACGGACGGCCACCCGGGTGATCGTCTCCTCCCACTCCTCGGCGCCGTCCATCTCCATGGCCGGGCGACCCAGCAGCGTGGCTCGCAGCATCCAGCGCGGGCCGTTGATGCCGATGATCCGCGACGGCTGGGTCGCGGTGGTGCCGTCCTCGAGGCGGACGGTCATCCGGCACACGAGCTCGGTGCCGAAGCGACCCTCGCGCTCGCTGGCGGTGCCGCCGTGCTGGGCCATGTCGGCGGCGATCTGCGGACGCACCGTCTCCCAGAGGTCGCCGTTGCGGGGCGCGGCGAAGGCGCGCAGCTCCACGGCGCCGTCCTCACCGGCCAGCAGCACCGACTGCACCTCGCCGGTCGACTCGTCGACCTGCAGCCGCAGCTCGCGGCCCTCCTGGGGCTCGATGAGCAGCGAACCGAGGTCGAGCCGCTCCACGCCGTCGTCCGGGAGCTCGTCGACGTCGTACGGGCCGGCCACGGCGGCGGCCGGGTCGACCTGCGCGTCGTCGAGCAGTCCCTCGTCGGCGACGTCGGTCTCGGTGGACTTACGACGGAACTTCACTCTCACTCCTCGGTCCGGGGCGCGGTCAGGACCGACCGAAGCCTCCGGTAGAACCGTAACCCCCCGCACCCCGCGCCGACTCGGGGAGTTCCCCGACCTCGACGAACCTCGCCCGCTCCACGCGCTGGACCACCAGCTGGGCGATCCGGTCGCCGCGACGCAGCTCGATCGGCTCGTGCGGGTCGTGGTTGATCAGCATCACCTTGATCTCGCCCCGGTAGCCCGCGTCCACGGTCCCCGGGGTGTTCACGATCGACAGTCCGTGCCGGGCGGCCAGGCCCGATCGCGGGTGCACCAGGGCGACGTACCCGACCGGCAGCGCCATGGCCACGCCGGTCGGCACCATCGCCCGCTCCCCCGGCGCCAGCGTCACGTCGACGGTCGTCAGCAGGTCGGCTCCGGCGTCGCCGGGATGGGCGTACGACGGCAGCGGCAGGTCGCCGTCGAGGCGGACCACCTCGATCGCGAGGTCGGCGGCGGGCGCGTGGGCAGGGTCGTCGTGGGGCTCAACACCGGGGGTCACGGCGGGTGACCCTACTCCGGCGTGAAAGGGTTCTCCCCGTGGAGTACGAGGAGCGGCTGGGCGTGCCGCTGCGCTGGTGGGTGCAGGGCACGATGCTGGTCGCCAGCCTGTGGCTGGCCGTGGTCGTGGCGCTGCCCGCGGTGGTCGCGTGGGCCGTCTCGGCGGTGGCCCTGGCGCTGATGGCTCTGGTGCTGCTCGCCTACGGATCGGCGCGGATCAGCGTGCGCGAGGGCGTCTTCCGGGCCGGACGGGCCCGGATCGAGGCCGTGCACCTCGGGACGGCGACCGCGCTGGACCCCGAGGAGACCCGCCGCACCGCCGGCCGCGAGGCCGACGCCCGCGCCTACCTGCTGCTGCGGCCCTACCTCAAGCGCGCGGTACGGGTGCAGATCGCTGACCCTCGCGACCCCACGCCGTACTGGCTGGTCAGCACCCGGCGCCCCGAGGAGCTGGTCCGGGCGCTGCACGCCCTCGCCGCAGCCGAATGACCCGCCCGGCTGCTGGGTAAGGTCCTTCCATGGCATCTGGTTCGAAGGTCTGGTCGGTCTTCTCCCTGGCCGCCGCGCTCGGCGCGGCCGCGGTGGCGAAGAAGACGCTGAACACCTCTTGGAAGGCGGCCACGGGCAAGAACCCGCCGGCCAACCCCGCCGATCCCGACGTGGACGTGTGGGAGGCGGTCCTCTGGGCCGCCGTGAGCGGCACGGCGATCGGGATCGCCCGCATGCTCGCCACCCGCAAGGCGGCCCACTACTACGCACGCTCGACCGGCCACCTGCCCCCCGACCTGCAGAAGGACGACCAGGACGCCGACAAGGCGCCGACGCCGACCACCTGACCGGTCCGCTGGACCCCTCGAACGCCAGAAGGCCGCAACCCCTCGGGTTGCGGCCTTCTCTCGTCTGCGGGTTCGTGGGGCCGAGCGCCGAGTCGGCGTACCTTCGCCTTCTCCGCTTCGCTCCCCCGTCGAAACTGCGCCGACTCGGCTTCGTGCGTCTTCGCTGCGCTCAGACACAGTCCTTGCAGATCATCTTCTTGCTGTCGGCGAGCTGCGAGCGGTGGTGCACGAGGAAGCAGCTCATGCAGGTGAACTCGTCATCCTGCTTGGGCTTCACCTCGACCGCGAGCTCCTCGTGCGACAGGTCGGCCCCGGGAAGCTCGAACGACTCGGCGGCTTCCGCCTCGTCCTCGTCGACCTTGCCGGAGTTCTTGTCGTGACGCCGCGCCTTGAGCTCTTCGATGCTCTCCTCGGACTGCTCGTCCTCGTTCTTGCGCGGTGCGTCGTAGTCGGTCGCCATGCGTACTCCACTCCCCAGGCCAGCCACCCCACGCGGCCGGCCCAACACGTTGTCTCTTCCCCGCCGTCGGCGCCAGATTGTGCACCATCACGGGTGACCGTTGCACACCCGTCCCACGACGTGTCGCCTGAACAGTCGGTGACGGGTCGCTATTCCCCGAATTTCGGGACCTCAGCCGATGAAGCCGGCTTCCTGGACCGCCGCGCGGAACTCGTCGAACCCGTGTGAGGGGGCGCACAGCATCAGGTCCCGTCCCCCCGCTCCGCGGGTCACCTCGGTGGTGGCCCCGGCGACCCGAGCGACCAGTCCGCCGGCCGCGTGGTCCCACAGGTTCACGCCCTCCTCGACGTAGGCGTCGATGCTGCCCTCCGCGACGTGGCACAGGTCGAGCGCGCAGGAGCCCAGGCGGCGGATGTCGCGCACCCGGGGCAGCAGGTGGACCATGGCCCGGGCCTGGATGCCGCGCAGCTCCGCGTCGTAGTGGAAGCCGGTCGCGACCAGCCGCTGGGAGAGCGGCGCCGGGGCGCGTACCCCGATCGGCCGGCCGTCACGGGTGGCCGTGCCGACGCCGTCGGCGTCGAGGTGGGCGACGTACTCAGTGCCGGTCGCGGCGTTGAGCACCACGCCCGCGACCACCTCGCCGTCCCGCTCGGCGGCGATGGAGACGGCGTACTGCGGCAGGCCGTAGAGGAAGTTGACGGTCCCGTCGATCGGGTCGATGACCCACCGCACCCCGGAGGTGCCGGGCTCCTCCGACTCCTCCTCCCCGAAGAAGCCGTCGTCGGGGCGGGCCTCCCGCAGGAGCTTGCGCAGCAGTGCCTCGCAGGCCCGGTCCGCCTCGGTCACGACGTCGACCTCGCTGGACTTGGTCGCGGCCACCGTCACGCCCCGGGAGGCCCGGTCGCGGACCAGCTCCGCCCCGGCCCGAGCGGCCTCGAGGGCCAGCGCTGCGAGCTCCTCGCCTCCCGTCACCGGTCGGACCCGCACAGCGCGGGACGGTCGCCCCGCGGGTTGGGGCAGCAGCCGACGGGGCAGCGGTCCCACAGGGCGTCCAGGCTGCCGACGGCCGCGCGGGCACGCTCCTCCCCGCGCTCCACGGCGGCCCGCTCGAGCAGCAGGTCCCGGACGGCCGACACGAAGCGGGGGTCGACCCCGGCGGTCGCCGCGCGTCGGGCCGGCAGCCCGATCTCCTCGGCGGTCGCCATCGCCTCGGTGTCGAGGTCGTAGATGACCTCCATGTGGTCGGAGACGAACCCGACCGGCACCATCACGACCCCGGGTGCGCCCTTGTCCTTCAACGACCGCAGGTGGTCGTTGACGTCCGGCTCGAGCCACGGGATGTGCGGGGCACCGGAGCGCGAGCAGAAGACCAGCTCGTGGGCGTGACGGCGGCCGGTCTCCTCGCGGACCCGGTCCACGACCTCCTGCGCCACGCTGCGGTGCTGGGTGACGTAGGCACCACCCTCAGGGCCGCTGGTGTCGTTCATCGACGTCGGGATCGAGTGGGTGACGAACGCCAGGTGCGCGCCCTCGCGGGCGGAGTCCGGCAGCTCGGCGAGCGCGGCGAGGGTCGCGTCGACGACCGCCTCGACGAAGCCCGGGTGGTTGAAGTAGTGGCGCAGCTTGTCCAGCCGCGGGGCGTCCGCCACGCCCTCGACGGCGTCGGCGAGGTTCTCGCGGTACTGCCGGCACGAGGAGTACGACGAGTAGGCGCTGGTCATGAAGCAGGCGGCCCGGGTCACCCCGTCCGCGGCCATCTTGGCCACGGTGTCGGTCAGGTAGGGGTCCCAGTTGCGGTTGCCCCAGTAGACGGGCAGGTCGATGCCTGCGCCCGCGAGGTCCTCGCGCAGGGCGGCCAGGAACTCGCGGTTCTGGTCGTTGATCGGCGAGCGGCCACCGAAGAGGAAGTAGTGCTCGCCGACCTCCTCGAGCCGCTCGCGCGGGATGCCGCGCCCGCGGGTCACGTTCTCGAGGAAGGGCACCACGTCCTCGGGCTTCTCGGGACCCCCGAACGACACCAGCAGGAGGGCGTCGTACGGGCTCGTGTCTGGCTTCGGGGTGCTCGGCATGCGCCCATCGTAGGGAGCGCTGCGAATCCGATTGGTCGACCGTGCCCCCGCGGACCTACTCTCACCGCGATGGTGACGTCCTACCGCCGGGTGCTGTCCGAGCCCGGCACGCTGCGCTTCAGCGCGACCGGCCTGGTCGCGCGCCTGCCGATCTCGATGGTCGGCCTGGGCATCGTGCTGCTCGTCTCCGCCGCCACCGGCTCCTACGCCGTCGCCGGCACGGTCTCGGCCGCGTTCATGGTCGCGAACGCCGGGCTGGCGATCCTGCAGGGCCGCCTGCTGGACACGCTCGGGCAGGCGCGGGTGCTCACGGCGGCGGCCGTGCTGTTCGGTGCGGCCATGGTCGTGCTGGTCTGGTCGGTCGAGGCCGACTGGCCGGTCGGCACGTCGTACGCCGCCGCGGCGGTGGCCGGCGGAGCCCTCCCCCAGATCGGCTCCAGCGTCCGCGCCCGCTGGTCGCACGCGCTGACCTCGACCGCCGACGTCCAGACCGCCTTCGCGCTGGAAGCGGTCGCGGACGAGGTGGTCTTCATGCTCGGCCCGATCCTGGTGACGGTGCTGGCCACCGCCTGGGACCCCGTGGCCGGACTGGTCGTGGCCGTGGTCGCCTGCGTCGGCGGGACCCTGGCCCTGTGCGCGCAGCGTGCCACCGAGCCGCCCGCGCACCCCCACGACCGCTCCGCCGGCCGCCGGCCCCCGATGCCGTGGGCGACCGTCGTCCCGCTGGCGATCGTCTCGGCCGCCCTGGGCACCCTGTTCGGCGCCGCCGAGGTGACCACGGTCGCGTTCGCCACCGAGCAGGGACACCAGGGGTGGTCGGGGCCGCTGCTGGCGCTGTGGGCGCTGGGCAGCCTGCTCGCCGGGCTCGCCACCGGCGCGGTGCGGTGGCGCCGCGGCCCGGCGATCCGGGTGCGGTGGGGCGCGCTGGGCATGGCCTGCGCGATGGCGCCGCTGGCCTTCGTGGGATCGATCCCGGTGATGGCCGCGGTCCTGCTGGTCGGCGGCTTCGCGATCGCCCCGACCCTGATCGCCACCCTGTCCCTCACCGAGCAGACCGTGCCCGCGGGCCGGCGCACCGAGGGCATGGCGATCATGCAGACCGGCCTCGTCGCCGGGGTCGCCCCCGGTGCGAGCCTCGCCGGCGTCGTCATCGACGCCCACGGTTCCTCGCCCGCCTACCTCGTCTGCTTCGCGGCCGGGGCGCTCGCCGCGCTCGCTGCGCAGGCGCTGCCGCGGGATGCGGCGCGGGTCGCTGTGGGCGAGTAGCGGGCATTCGTAGAGCACGCCGCCAGGCCTGCGGGGCCGCTACTCGTTCCGGCACTTGGCAGCTACGGGCGAGGTACGCCGCGCTCGGCGCGACTTCCCGGCCTCCGGCTCGCGAGGGGCTGCGGTTTCGGCAGCTACGGGAGAGGTATGGCGGGGCCCGGGCGTGCTTTCCGGCCTCCGGCTCGCGGTAGACGAGCAGTGCCGGCTCGCGCTTGAAAGCTTTACCTTCGAATTTCGCCGGATGGGCCACGAAGCGTCCACAGGCAGGGACGGATGTCGGTGTCTTCTGAGACAATGGACACATGTTCGAAACAGACGCCAACTGGGACCCGGTCGAGGTCGAGGACCTCGACGCGGACGGCGTGCTCGAGCTCCTCGAGATCCGCCGGCAGGGCGCCCGTGCCGAGGAGCGCGGCAAGCTCCGGCTGGCCCTGCAGTGGGCGGTGCTGCACCCCGCCACCGTCGACACCGGAGTGGCGACCTGGGGCGGCCCGAGTGTCCTGCTGACCGACGAGTCCCTGGGTGGGGAGGGGACCCCGGCGGTGGCGGCGTTCGCCCCGGAGCCGGTCGCGGCGACGCTGGGGATCTCCACGGCCGCGGGGATGGCGCTGATCGCGGATGCGCTGGACCTGCAGTTCCGGCTGCCCCGGATCTGGCGGCTCGTCGAGCAGTTGGCGGTGGAGCCGTACCGGGCCCGGCAGGTCGCCCAGGCCACCCACCGGCTCTCCCGGACCGGAGCCGCGTACGTGGACGAGCAGCTCGCCCCGCGGTTGTCCTCGTGCGGGTGGAAGGCGGTCGAGACCACCGTGGCGCACGCGATCGCCACGTTCGACCCCGACCTGATCGCCCAGAAGGAGAAGAAGGGCAGGCAGGGCTGGCACGTCACGCTGCGGCACGACCACCCCGGCCGGTTCGACGGCACCTCCTACCTCGACGTCGCCGGCGACACCCTCGACCTGACCGCCTTCCACGACCTCGTCTGCGACCAGGCCGCCCAGTTGAAGGCCCTCGGGGATGAGGACGAGCTCGAGATCCGCAAGGCCAAGGCCCTCGGCGTGATCGCCGCCCAGCAGGCCACCCTCGACCTCCTCTCCGTCACCGGCCAGGTTCCGGATCAGCCAATGTCGCCCGCGAAGCCGCGGCCGCCGAAGACCCGGCTCTACCTCCACCTCTCCCTGGCCGACCTCATTACCGGCTGCACGCCCACGACTGGTCCCGATGGCGCTGTCGCGGGGACGGTGACCGGCACGGTCGAGCGGCTCGGGCCCGCGACCATCGACCTGATCAAGGACTGGGTCGGCAGGTCACGCCTCACGGTCCAGCCCGTCCTCGACATGAACAGCCGCAACGCGGTGGACCAGCACGACCCGCCCCCGTGGATGAG
Organism: Nocardioides sp. GCM10023255; assembly: GCF_042653125.1. Lineage (NCBI taxonomy): Bacteria > Bacillati > Actinomycetota > Actinomycetes > Propionibacteriales > Nocardioidaceae > Nocardioides > Nocardioides sp. GCM10023255. The sequence goes on along the minus strand of NZ_JBHSHU010000005.1, from coordinate 142,477 downwards.
CGAGCTGGTCATCCTCCGCGACGGCCACTGCGTCTTCCCCTGGTGCCAGATCGACGCGAGAAGCGCAGACCTCGACCACATCGAGCCCTACGTCCCGATCGACGAGGGTGGACCACCGGGCCAGACCGCCCCCGACCGGCTCGCACCCTTGTGCAGGCGACATCACAGGTGCAAGACGAGTGGGCGTTGGCGCTACCGACGTAGGCGCGACGGCACGTATGAGTGGCGCGGGCCGAACGGCCGCAGCTACCTCGTCACCCCGCACGGCACCATCCGCCTCGACACCAACTGAGCACGCAGAGCAGCACGGCAGGCCCGACCACCCGGCACCCACCGGGCGATCGGGCCTGCCGGGGCGCCGCAGCGCCGTTCGACCGAACGGCGAGCAGCCGACCGTCCTGAGTGCCACACTCGCGCCGTGCACTCGGACACGACACCGACCCAGGGGGCCCGCGCTGAGCCGTCCTCAGAGCCCGGCCACCCTCGCCGACGTACGGTCCTCATCGTGGCCGTGACCGCCAGCTCGCTGCTGCTCGCGGGCCTGGCGATCGGCTGGATCTACCGACAGCCGCACGCCTTCGCCGCGGCCGGCGGCTGGGGGTACCGGACGGACAACTTCCCGCTGCGGACGCCGCTGTACGTCGGTATGAGCATCGAGCAGCGCGATGCGCACGGGACGGTCTCCATCGACGCGGTGCGCCCGCACGTTCTGTCGGACTCCTCCGACGCGGCCATCTCGTTCTACGTGTGCACGGTCGACGAGACCTCGGGTGTGGGCAGCATCGGCGCTGTACGGCGGGGGGCGGTGAGGGACGAGTGCTCCTCGCTCGTACCCGCTGAGGGGGCATCCCTCGACCTGAACGCCGAACCCCGTCAGCAGCTCGTCATGGCGGTGAGCCTCGGTCACGCGGGGCGGGTGCACGTGGCCGGCGTCGACGTGGAGTACGGCCAGGGCTGGCGGCGCGGCACCCAACGCGTCGGCGGTGACGTCGTCGTCCGGCACCGCTGACCCGGAACCGCTGAGGATCGCCGAACCCGGCCGTCAACGGACGGTCATCGCCTACGCTCGCGGCGTGGAGCAGTGGCGCAACTGGTCAGGCCTGGAGTCGGCGACCCCCACGTGGGTGGAGGAACCGGAGGACACCGCCGCGGTGGTGACCGCGGTCGAGAAGGCGCGCGCCGACGGCGGCACGGTGAAGATGGTCGGCACCGGCCACAGCTTCACCTCCATCGCCGCCCCCGAGGGCACGCTGCTGCGCCCGCAGCGGCTCAGCGGGATCGTCGGCGTCGACCGCGACGCGATGACCGTCACGGCCCTGGCCGGCACACCGCTCAAGGTGCTCAACGCCGAGCTCGAGCGGCTCGGCCTGAGCCTGCACAACATGGGCGACATCGCCGAGCAGACCCTGGCGGGCGCGATCTCGACGGGCACCCACGGCACCGGCGGTGTCGCCGCCGGGCTGGCCGCGCAGGTCGCCGGCCTGGAGCTGGTGACCGGGACCGGTGAGGTCCTGCACGCGACCGCGGAGGAGAACGCCGACGTGCTCGACGTGGCCCGCGTCGGGCTCGGGGCGCTCGGCGTGCTCACCACGATCACCTTCCGGGTGGAGCCGCTGTTCCTGCTCGAGGCCACCGAGCTCCCGATGTCGTGGGACGAGGCGCTGGGGTCGTTCGACCAGATGGTCGCGGAGAGCCACCACGTCGACATGTACTGGTTCCCCCACACCGACCGGATGCTCACCAAGCGCAACGTCCGGCTCGACGCCGAGCTCTCCGAGGCGCAGCCGCTGCCTCGCTGGCGGTCCTGGCTCGACGACGACTTCCTCTCCAACACCTTCTTCGGCGCACTGACCGCCGCTGCGAACCGCGCGCCCCGGGCGATCCCCCGCCTCAACAACCTCTCGGCCCGCGCCCTGTCCGCCCGCAGCTACAGCGACGTCGCGCACCGGGTGTTCACCGCCCGCCGCGACGTCGTCTTCCGCGAGATGGAGTACGCCGTCCCGCGCGAGGCCGGCCTCGAGGCACTGCGCGAGGCGCGCCGCGCTGTCGAGGCCTCGGACTGGCGGATCAGCTTCCCGGTCGAGATCCGGGTGGCCCCGGCCGACGACATCCCGCTCTCGACCGCCAGCGGTCGCGACTCCTTCTACCTGGCCTTCCACACGCACCGCGACGCTGACCACACGGCGTACTTCGCCGGCATCGAGGCGATCATGCGCGCCCACGACGGTCGCCCGCACTGGGGCAAGGTGCACACCCGCACCGCCGCCGACCTCGCACCGGCGTACCCCCGCTTCCAGGAGTTCCTGGCGATGCGCGACCGCCTCGACCCGGACCGGGTCTTCACCAACGCGCACCTGCGTCGCGTCCTGGGCGACTGACCGGTCAGACGCTGGCCGGCCCGGTCGGCATCGGCGCCTGCCAGTTGCGCCACATCGCGATGAGGCGCCAGACGATGCACACGCCCGCGCCCGCAGTCGCGATCACGAGGACCGGGAGGTCGAGGCGGGAGCCGGCCACGGTGATGAAGGCTCCCGCCAGTGCCGGCGTGGCGTACAGGTCGCCCCGGAAGACGACCGGGACGCGCCCGGCGAGCAGGTCGCGGGCCATCCCGCCGCCGATGCCGGTGACCATCCCCATCAGCGCCGCGGGCACGGGGCCGAGGCCGTACTCCAGCGCCTTGAGCGTCCCCGTGACGCAGAACAGCCCGAGACCGAACGCGTCGAGGACCGTGACCGCCCGCTCCCGGCGACCGACGGCGGGATGGAACCAGAAGGTCAGCAGCCCGGCTGCCACGGGGACCAGGAGGTAGCGCCAGTCCTCGAGCGCCGCGGGCGGTGTCGCGTCGATGAGCACGTCGCGCAGGAACCCGCCGCCGAGGCCGGTGGTGCCGGCGAGCACCAGGATGCCGAACACGTCCAGCTCCTTGCGGACGCCCACCAGGGCGCCGGTGACCGCGAAGACGAAGATGCCGACCAGGTCGAGGACCACGAGGGTCGTCGACGGTTCAGTGACCGGGATCGCGGGCGCCACGCAGGGAGGTTACCGGGGCGCGCCGCCGGGGTGACACGCCGCGCTCCCCCGCTGGCGTAGGCTCGGGCGCACCGAAGAAACCACGCTGACCAGCACGGAATCCACACACGGAAACCCAAGGAGCCGGACCCCCATGGCGCACCTCACGCTCGCAGGAGTGAGCGACGACGGGAAGCGCCTGCTCCTGGTCAGCGATGCGGGCGTCGAGTTCACCCTCGACATCGACGCCCGGCTCCGGGCCGCACTGCGCGGCGACCACGCACGCCTCGGTCAGTTGGAGACACAGATGGACAGCGCCCTCCGCCCCCGCGACATCCAGGCCCGCATCCGTGCGGGCGAGACGCCGGAGGCGGTCGCCCAGGCGGCCCAGACCACGGTCGACAAGATCATGGCCTTCGCCGCGCCCGTTCTCGCCGAGCGGCAGCACGTCGCCGACCGAGCCCAGCGCTCCTCGGTACGCCGCCGCTCCGGCGCCGACCAGGCCGCCGGAGGCGCCCGCACCCTGGGCGACGTGGTCGCGGCCCACCTGCGCTCGCAGCACGTCGACCCCGAGTCCGTCGAGTGGGACGCCTGGCGACGCGAGGACGGCCGCTGGGCTCTGACCGGCGAGTTCGCCTCGACCAAGCGCTCGGGCCACGCGCAGTTCACCTTCGACGCCCCCGGCAACTACGTCACGGCCGACAACGAGGACGCCCGCTGGCTGCTCGGCGAGGTCGCCGTCACCAACCGCATCGCCGAGCCGCACGACGACCTGCAGCAGGCCCGCCGGCGACGGCTGTCGGCGGTGGCCGAGGACGAGCTGCCCCTGGGCGACGACGCCATCGAGATGGTCACCGAGCCCGCACTCGGCTCCGAGCAGCCCGTGGAGGCGTTCCTCACCGAGGAGCCGCCGCCGGCCGAGGAGCTGGACCTGCGCGAGGAGGCCGCCGACGCCGCGGCGCTGGACGAGTCGACCGAGCCCACGCGGGACGCGGTACCGCCGCAGCCCGAGGCCGAGCCCGAACCGGCCGCCGAGGAGGCGCCGGCCCGGCGCCCCGTGCGCAAGAGCCGCGGCCGGGCCTCGGTGCCGAGCTGGGACGAGATCATGTTCGGCGGCGGCAAGTCCGAGTGACCCGCGCCGGGGGTGTGACGTCATCCGTCACACGTCTGCCCCTGCCCATCGGCGTTACCACTCGGTAGTCTCCCGCCATGTCGTACTTCGTCACGGGGGCCACCGGCTTCATCGGCCGACATCTCGTCCAGGAGCTCGTCGACCATCGCGAGGGTGAGATCTTCGTCCTGGTCCGCCAGGGCTCGCTCGCGCGGATGGAGACGCTGATCCGCCGCTGGGGCTCCGACCGGGTCGTCCCCGTCGTCGGGGACCTCTCCGAGCCCGAGCTCGGGGTGGCGAAGAAGTGGGTGACCGAGCACCGCGGCACCATCGACCACTTCTTCCACCTCGCGGCGATCTACGACATGACCGCCGACGACGAGACCAACGAGCAGCTGAACGTCGGGGGCACCCGCAACGCCCTCGGGCTCGCCGAGGCGCTGCAGGTCGGCTGCTTCCACCAGGTGTCCTCGGTGGCGGCGGCCGGCGACTACCACGGTCGCTTCGACGAGACGATGTTCGACGAGGGCCAGACGCTGCCCTCGCCGTACCACCGCACGAAGTTCGAGTCCGAGAAGATCGTGCGCGAGGAGGCGTCGGTGCCGTGGCGGGTCTACCGCCCCGCGATCGTCGTCGGCGACTCCCAGACCGGCGCCATGGACAAGGTCGACGGTCCCTACTACTTCTTCCCGCTGATGAAGGTGCTGCGCGACAGCCTGCCGGCCTGGCTGCCGCTGGTCGGAGTCGACCTCGGCGACACCAACGTCGTGCCCGTCGACTACGTCGCCGCGGCCATGGATCACATCGCGCACCTGCCCGACCGGGACGGGGAGGCCTTCCACCTGGTCAACCCCGAGCCGCAACCGGTCGTCGACACGATCAACGCGTTCTGCGCGGCCGCGGGGGCGCCGCAGTTCGCGACCCCGCTCGACCGGCGGCTGACGCAGTCCGGCCCGCTCGGGCTGGTTCCGCGCGCGCTGCGACCGCTGACGATCCTCAACGAGGTCGTCCGCTCCGCCCCCGCGCAGATGGTCCTCGACCAGACCGTCGGCCGGCTCGGCATCCCCGCCGAGGTGCTGGCCCACACCTCGTTCAACGCGGTCTTCGACTCACGACGGACCGAGAAGGCGCTCGCGGGCTCCGGCATCGGCGTCCCCGACCTCGAGTCCTACGCCCGCATCCTGTGGTCCTACTGGGAGGAGAACCTCGACCAGTCGACCGGCCGCGACGCCCGGGTCCGCGAGGCGCTCACCGGGAAGTACGTCGTGATCACCGGGGCCTCCTCCGGCATCGGCCACGTGACAGCGCTGAAGGTCGCCCAGGCCGGCGGCATCCCCGTGCTCGTCGCCCGCGGCAAGGACAAGCTCGAGGACACCCGCGACGCGATCGAGCTGCGCGGCGGCACCGCCCACGTCTACCCGTGCGACCTGTCCGACCTCGAGGCGATCGACCGCCTGTGCGAGGCGATGTCCGCCGAGCTGCCCTCGATCGACTTCGTGGTCAACAACGCCGGCCGCTCCATCCGCCGGTCGCTGCGCCTGTCCCGGGACCGCTTCCACGACTTCGAGCGCACCATGCAGCTCAACTACTTCGGCGCGATCCGGCTGGTGATGGGCCTGATCCCGAAGATGCAGGAGCAGAAGCGCGGGCACGTCGTGAACATCTCGTCGATCGGCGTGCAGACCAACCCGCCGCGCTTCTCGGCGTACGTCGCCTCGAAGTCGGCGCTCGACTCGTGGAGCAACGTCGTGGCCTCCGAGCTGGTCGGCGACGGCATCACCTTCACCGGCATCCACATGCCGCTGGTGCGGACGCCGATGATCGCCCCGACCAAGATCTACGACAAGTTCCCCACCATCTCGCCCGCCCAGGCGGCCGACCTGGTCATCAAGGCGATGGTCGAGCGCCCGCACGAGATCAACACCATGCTCGGCAACGCCGGCGCGATCGCCCACACGGTCGCCCCGAAGCTGTCGTTCCGGTTGCTCAACATGGCCTACCACGTGTTCCCGGACTCGGCCGCTGCCAGGGGCGAGGCCGCCGGCGGCACCCGGGAGTCCGAGCAGATCATGCTGGCCAAGATCTTCAAGGGCATCCACTGGTAGGAGACCCGAATAGGGCAGACGGGGCCCGTACCGGCCCCGTGGAGCCGTCGCCCGTCCCATGATGGAGCCATGGACGGCGGCAGTGCCGGCGGCGCACCGGACGGGGACCGGCCGGGCGGGCGGGCCCGGGAGACCTACGCCTGGCCCCTGGTCGCGCTGGTGGCCGTCATCCTCCCGCAGGTCCTGGTGCCGTCGCGGCTGCGTGAAGGCCCCCCGCTGATCGTGCCGCTGGTCGAGGGGGTCGTGCTGCTGGTGCTGGTCGCGGTCGCCGCACGGCCCGGGCCGGTCCCGCGGGCGGCACGGCCGCTGGTCCTCACCCTGATCGCCGTCCTGATCGTCGCGAACACCAGCGCGGCCGCCCGACTGCTCGTCGTGATCGCCCGACATACTCCCGCAGGTCAGGAGCCGGCCACCGTGACGCAGCTGATGGTGGGCGCGGGCATCGTGCTGTCCACCAACATCGTCACGTTCGGGCTCTGCTACTGGCAGCTCGACGGAGGTGGTCCCGATGCTCGTCAGGGCCACCCGCGGCCGTACCCGGACTTCCAGTTCCCGCAGACGGGCACCGAGGGCCTCGCCGCCCCCGGGTGGCAACCGCGATTCCCCGACCACCTCTACGTCGCGTTCACCAACGCGGTGGCGTTCAGCCCGACCGATACCCTGCCGCTCACCCACCGGGTCAAGGCACTGATGGCGGTGCAGTCGCTGATCTCGGTGTCGGTCATCGGCGTGGTGCTGTCGCGGATCATCAACATCCTGCCTCCGTGACCGCGCCTGCCGACGGCGAGCTCCCGGGCCTCAGCCGCGCTCGACAGGCCGCGCGGGCCGGGCGATCCACTCGCTCCAGCTGCCCGGGTAGAGCGCCGCCCGGATGCCGGCGACCTCCATCGCGATGATGTCGTGGACGGCGGTGACGCCGGAGCCGCAGTACGCCGCGACCCCGCCGCGCTCGCCCGCCTCCGGCGTGGCCCCGACCTCGGCGTACAGCTCGCGCAGCTCGTCCGCGGGACGGAAGCGCCCGTCCTCGGTGAGGTTGCGCGCGGTCGGCACGTTCACCGCGCCCGGGATGTGGCCGGCCACGGGGTCGATCGGCTCGGTCTCGCCGCGGTAGCGCTCAGCGGCCCGGGCGTCCACGAGCACCTCGACCTCGGGGACCCGGTCCGCCTCCACCACCGGCAGGTGCCCCGGGTCCGCGGTGAAGTCGCCCTCGGCTCCCCCGGTCGCCGGGCCCGTCTCCACCGGGCCGCCCTCGCGGACCCAGGCCGACCAGCCGCCGTCGAGCACGCGCACGTCCGGGTGGCCGTGGAAGCGCAGCAGCCACCAGGCCCGCCCGGCCGCGTGCGCCGACCAGTCGTCGTACACCACGACCGGCCGCGACCCCGAGACGCCCGCCCGGCGCATCGCAGCCTCGAACACCGCGGCCGGGGGCAGGGGGTGCCGGCCGCCCGCACCCGGCGGGGCGGCCAGCTCGGTGTCCATGTCGACGTACGCCGCTCCCGGGACGTGCCCGCGCGCGTGCTCGTCCGGCCCGGCGGCCCCGCCGGTCCGGTAGCGGACGTCGAGCACGGTCACGGTGCCGAGCAGCTCGCGCAGCTCGGTGACGGAGATCAGCGGGCCGGTCATGGCGTCATCCTGCCCGACCCCGCCGCGACCGCTGCGCGCGCCGGTGGGATCGCCGCGTCCGGGCTGTGAAAGGATCGGATCCCGTGGCTGAACTGCAGTTCTTCACCGGGACCATGGACTCCGGCAAGAGCACCCTCGCGCTCCAGACGAACCACAACCATGCCGCGCGGGGGCGGGTCGGCCGGATCTTCACCACCCGCGACCGCGCCGGCGAGGCGATGCTCTCCAGCCGCCTGGGGCTGACCCACGAGGCGATCGAGGTCGGCGACGACTTCGACTTCTGGACCTACGTGGTGCGCTCGCTGACCCAGGGTGGCCGGATCGACTACCTGATCTGCGACGAGGCGCAGTTCTACACCCGCGACCAGATCGACCAGCTCGCCAAGGTCGTCGACGAGCTGCAGATCGACGTCTTCGCCTTCGGCATCCTCACCGACTTCCGCAGCGAGATGTTCGCCGGCAGCGCCCGGCTCGTGGAGCTCGCCGACCGGATGAACGTCCTGCAGGTCGAGGCGCTGTGCTGGTGCGGCAAGCGCGCCACCCACAACGCCCGCACCGAGAACGGCGTGATGGTCGTCGAGGGCGACCAGGTCGTCGTCGGCGACGTCGACCAGCCCGAGGGCGAGGGGCCGGCCGAGCCGAGCGAGATCGCCTACGAGGTGCTCTGCCGTCAGCACCACCGGCGCCGGCTCACGGCGGCCCGGGCGAAGGCGGTCAGCCTGGCCCCCGAGCCGCTGCCGTTCGGCTGACGCCGCTCGAGAGATCTGGAACAGGCTTCCGCCCGGGACGGGTCTTCCCCAGGTTGCTGGACGGCGACGCCACCGGTGACGTCGCTCCGCGGTCACGCCTCGTTCTCGGGAGATCACGTGTCGTCCTCACCCCGCCCCCTGCCCCGGCGACGCACCGCGCAGCGGCAGCTGCTCCATCGCCGGGACCGGGCTGTTGAACGGCGAGCCCAGGATGACCCTGCGGTGACCGGCGGTCAGCAGAACAGCATCGGGATGAGCATCTCCTCCGACGTCAGGGAGCCGTGCAGACCCACGAGGGTGGCCTCGTAGGGGAAGTCGGTCGTCGAGAGGATGGCGGTGTCGCCGCGGGCGGCGACGACGACGTCGCCCAGCCGGGGCCGCACCGACGGCTCGACCGCGCCGAACCAGCCACGCGCCACGGCCGTCTCGCGGCTCATCACCTCGGCCCGTGGGCCGAGGACCGCCGACCAGGTCGCCACGACGTCGTCGACGGCACCCCGGTGGCAGTAGAGGTGGCGGAAGCGCGCCTCGCCGCCGAGCAGCGCGACGCCGTCGCGCAGCTCGTGGTGCTCGTCGACGTCGACCCGGGACTCGGCCGGCGAGTCGACCATGCCGTGGTCGGCGACGACCAGCATGCGGGTCGACGGCGGCAGCGCGTCCCGCAGCTGCTCGGCCTCGGAGTCGATGATCGAGAGCTGCTGGAGCCACTGGCCCGAGGAGACGCCGTAGCGGTGGCCGGTCCAGTCGAGGTCGCCGTCGTAGAGGTAGGTGAGCGACGGGCGGTCGTAGGACGCCGCCACGGCCGCCGCGATCCGCTCGCCCACCTTGTCGGCCCCGACGTAGTCCGCGCCCCGGTGGGCGGCGATCGTCAGCCCGCTGTTGACGAACTCCCGCTTGTTCACGACCGTCACCGTGGCGCCGGTGGACCGCAGCCGGCTGAACGCCGTGGGGTGCGGCTGCCACTCGACCGGATCGACGTCCTTGTCCCAGAGCAGCGCGTTCAGCAGCCGGCCGGTGCCCGGCACCCGCGAGGTGAACCCGACCAGGCCGTGCACCCCCGGGGTGAGCCCGGTGCCGAGCGAGGTGAGGCTGGTGGCGGTCGTGGACGGGACGCCGGCCGTCCCGGGCAGCTGCTCGTCGAGGAGGCCGGCGAGGAACGGCGCGGCGTGCGCGTAGCGCTGCAGGAGCCGGGCGCCGAGACCGTCGACGAGGAAGACGACGTACGCCGGGGCGGCCGGGAGCGGCAGTGCGGTCACCTCGTCGCCGAGGGGGACCCCGAGCGCCGTGGCGACGGCGGGCACCACGTCACCGAGCGAACGCTGGTGGTAGCGCGGCTCGACGAACGCCGCGGCGTCGCCGGGCCGGTCCCCCGGGACGGTCACGCGCCGTGCGTCCGCGCGGAGAGGGACTCGGCGAACGACAGCAGCCCGGCCACCGCCTCGGTGCCGTCGGCGGCCGCGGAGACGCGGAGCGAGAAGTCGTCGGAGGCGAGCACGCCGGTGTAGCCGTGGTCGGCCTCGCACTGGGGGTCGCTGCACCCGGCCGGCTCGAGGTCCACCCGGCTGACCCCGCCCCAGCCGATCGTCATGACGGCCTCGGCCGGCGGCGTCGGCCCGGAGGTGGGGTTGGCGATCATCCTGGTGACGACGACCGACTTCACCGCCGAGAGCCGCACCGCCTCGGTCGAGGTGGACGTGTAGGGCTCGGGCAGCAGGTCGTCGCCCGTGTGCTCGTCGGTGTGCGCCAGGATCAGCCGGGAGGGCGTGAGCACGACCACGCTCAGGTGGCGGCGCACCTCGTCACGCTCGAAGGTCGGCTCGTGGTGGACGAAGAACGACACGACCTGCTCCCCCGCGACTGCGGACTCCACGCCGTCGGCCACCACCTCGGGGTAGTAGCCGGTGCGGTCGATGGCGTCCCGGAGCTCCAGGGTGCGGTCCCGGTCGTCGGTCGTGCGGCTGCGCATGGCTGCAGTCTGTCACGCGACTCCGCCGGGACCCGGCCCGGCGTGGCGACAGCCCCGGACGGCGTCAGCCCGGGATGGTGTCCCCGGGGTGCTCGGGCAGCCGGCGCACGAACCAGTCCGACCGCGGGTCGGCCACCGGGTCGACCCGGGCGGCGGCGGTCAGCACCGTGGCCCCCTCGGCACCGGCCAGCACCAGCGACAGCTCCAGCGAGCTGATCTGGGGCAGGTCGTTCTGGAGCTGGGCCACCCGCCGGATCAGCCGCTCGACCTCGGCGACGTCGACCACCTCGCTGCCGCGGTAGCCGAACAGCATCGGCGAGGACTTGATCTCGCGGACCATCGCCGCGGCGTCCCGCTCGCCGAGCGGGGGGATCCGGTAGGCCTTGTCCGCCAGCAGCTCGATCAGCGGGCCGGAGATGCCGAAGGACACGACCGGGCCGAACAGCGGGTCCTCGATGCTGCGGATCGCGACCGGCACGCCGGGCGTGGAGTTCTTCTGCACCACGAACCCGGCCTTCTCCGGCTCGGTGATCCGGTGCGTCAGCGACTCCCAGGCGTCCTGCATCTCCTCGGGGGTGTCGATGTTGCGCCACACGTGCGCCTGGTCCGGCCGTTCGCGCAGGTGGTCGGCGGTCGCCTTGAGCACGACGTCCCAGCCCAGGTCCGCGCCGGCGCGCTGCGCCTCGTCCTCGGTCGTCACCGACCGGGTCTCCCACAGGTCGATGCCGTAGGCGCCCAGCAGCGCGGCCAGGTCGTCCTGGTCGAGCTCGACGCCGTTCGGGTGCCGGCGCAGCAGGTCGTTGACCAGCCGCTTCGCGGCGGGCTGGTCGACCTCGTCGGGGCCGACCGGCGGGCCGTCCGGGGTGCGCAACCACACGGCGTACTCCACGACCCGCGCGAGCGCGCGGACCGCGGCCTCCACGGCGGGGTACGACGGCACCGAGCCGCGACCGGCCGTCGAGCCCGCCACGTCGGGCACCCGCAGCAGCTCCGGCACGCCCTCCGCGCCGAGGAACGAGGAGACGAGCGGCTTGTCGGACTGCTCCCCCACGGCGGCCAGCACGTTGGCGACGTCCTCGCCCGAGACGTTGAGCGGCGGGATGTAGACCGCGACCACCGAGTCGACCTCGGGGTCGTCGATGGCGGCGTCGAGCGCGTCCTCGAAGTCCTCGGCGGTGGCGTCGGCGCCGAGCGCGACGGACTTGTTCACGACCAGCCCGACCGCGGCGGCCGCGTCGGCGGCCAGCAGCCCCAGCGCGTCGGAGTTGCCGACGATGGCGACGCGGCGCCCGCGCGGCAGCGGCTGGTGGGCCAGCAGCTGCGCGACGTCGAACATCTCCTCCAGGGTGTCCACCTGGATCACGCCGGCCTGGCGGAACATCGCGTCGACCGCCTGCGGCGGGGCCGCGATCTTGCGGACCGCGTGGCCCATCGGCACACCCTGGGTGGTGCGGCCCGAGCGGACCGCGATGATCGGCTTGCGCAGCGACACCCGGCGGGCGATGCGGGAGAACTTGCGCGGGTTGCCGATCGACTCCAAGTAGAGCAGGACGACCTCGGTGGAGTCGTCCTCCTCCCAGTACTGCAGCAGGTCGTTGCCCGACACGTCGGCGCGGTTGCCGGCGCTGACGAAGGTCGACAGGCCCAGGCCCCGGTTGTTGACCTTCTCCAGGATCGCCGAGCCCAGGGCGCCGGACTGGCAGAAGAAGCCGGCACGACCGCGCGGCGGCATGACGCCCGACAGCGAGGCGTTAAGGGAGACCGCCGGGTCGGTGTTGATGATGCCGAGGCAGTTCGGGCCGATCAGGCGCAGGCCGTAGGAGCGGGAGAGCCCCACGAGGCGACGCTGCCGCTGCCGCCCCTCCTCGCCGGTCTCCGCGAACCCCGAGGAGATGACCACCAGCCCGTGCACGCCCTTGGCGGCGCAGTCCAGCACCACGTCCTGCACCGCGTCGGCGGGCACCGCCACGATCGCGACGTCCACCTCGTCGGGGATGTCCCCGACGGTGGGGTACGCCGGGAGGCCGGACACGGCCGCCGAGCTCGGGTTGACGACGTAGACCCGGCCGGTGAAGTCGCCCATCACCAGGTTGCGCACCAGCGCCTGGCCGATGGTGTCCTGCCGGCGACTGGCGCCGATCACCGCGACCGAGCGCGGGTTGAAGAACTTCTCGATCGACGCGGCCTCGGCCCGGTGCTCGCGGTTGATCATCAGGCCGATGGCGGTGTCGGTCGGCTCGATGGGGAACTCGAGGGCCAGCACGCCGTCCTCGTACTCGCTGGCGACGCGGTATCCGGCGTCCCGGAAAGTCTGGATCATCCGGCTGTTGTCGGGGAGCACCTCGGCGACGAACCGCTCGATCCCCCGCTCCCGGCCCGCCTGGGCGAGGTGCTCGAGCAGCAGCTGGGCGATCCCGCGCCCCTGGTGCCGGTCCTCGACGAGGAAGGCCACCTCGGCCTCGCCGGGTCGTACGACGTCGTACCGCCCCACCGCGATCATCTGCCCCGACAGGGTCAGCACGAAGGCCACCCGGTTGACGTGGTCGACCTGGGTGAACCGCGCGACGTCACGGTCGGAGAGGTGCGGCATCGGCGAGAAGAAGCGGTAGTACTTCGACTGGTCGGACACGCGGGAGTAGAACTCGACCAGGAGCTCGGCGTCGGCCGGTCCGATCGGTCGGATGTGGGCGGTCCGCCCGTCGCGGAGCAGGACGTCGGCCTCCCAGTGGCGCGGGGGGGCCGGGACCTGGTCCTGCTGGGTGTCCTCGGTGCCGGTCACGGGGCGAAATCTAGCGTGCGCACGTGAATGCGGCGTGCCCCCGACGTTTCGCTGGACCGCACCTTGGAGAATGACCCGCATGGCACCGCGGACGAAGAAACAGGAGCTGCCCGACGACTTCGAGGAGCACATCCTCGACATCGACGTCGGCGACGAGATGCGCTCGTCGTTCCTGGAGTACGCCTACTCGGTCATCTACTCCCGCGCGCTGCCCGACGCCCGGGACGGCCTCAAGCCCGTGCAGCGCCGGATCCTGTACACGATGAACGACATGCGGCTCCTCCCCGACCGCGGGCACGTGAAGAGCGCCCGCGTCGTCGGTGAGGTCATGGGTCGGCTGCACCCGCACGGCGACGGTGCCATCTACGACGCCATGGTCCGGATGGCCCAGCCCTGGTCGATGCGGCTGCCGTTCATCGACGGGCACGGCAACTTCGGCTCGCCCGACGACTCCCCCGCCGCCATGCGTTACACCGAGGCCCGGATGGCGCCGGCCGCCGTCGCGATGACGGGGTCCATCGACGAGGACACCGTCGACTTCAAGCCCAACTACGACAGTCGCGAGCTCGAGCCGTCGGTGCTGCCGGCGGCGATCCCGAACCTGATCGTCAACGGCACGACCGGCATCGCGGTCGGCATGGCCACCAACATCGCCCCCCACAACCTGGTCGAGGTCGTCCAGGCGCTGCGCCACCTGATCAACCACCCGAAGACCGACGTCGAGGGGCTGATGCGGTTCATCCCCGGCCCGGACCTGCCGACCGGCGGCAAGATCGTCGGCCTCGAGGGCATCCGGGACGCCTACGAGACCGGCCGCGGCACCTTCCGGATGCGGGCGACCGCTCGGGTGGAGTCGGTGACCCCGCGTCGCAAGGGCATCGTGGTCACCGAGCTGCCCTACGGCGTCGGCACCGAGAAGGTCATCGAGCGGATCAAGACGCTGGTCCAGGGCAAGAAGCTCCAGGGCATCTCCGACATCAAGGACCTCACCGACCGCGAGAAGGGCCTGCGGCTGGTCATCGAGGTCAAGAACGGCTTCCACCCCGAGGCGCTCCTCGAGCAGCTCTACAAGCTGACCCCGATGGAGGACACGTTCGGCATCAACAACGTCGCCCTCGTCGACGGCCAGCCGCGCACGCTGGGGCTCAAGGAGATGCTGCAGGTCTTCCTCGACCACCGCTTCGAGGTCGTCCGGCGGCGCTCGCAGTTCCGGCGCAACAAGAAGGCCGAGCGCCTCCACCTCGTCGACGGCCTGCTGATCGCCCTGCTCGACATCGACGAGGTCATCCAGGTCATCCGCGGCAGCGACGACGCGGGCGCCGCCAAGGAACGGCTGATGACGGTCTTCGACCTGTCGGTCCCGCAGGCGGAGTACATCCTCGAGATGCAGCTGCGCCGGCTCACCCGCTTCAGCCGGATCGAGCTGGAGAAGGAGCAGGAGACGCTGCGCCGCGAGATCGAGGAGCTCGACGCGATCCTCAACGACGACAAGCTGCGCTGGAAGGTCGTCTCCGACGAGCTCGCCGAGGTCGCGAAGACCTACGGCACCCCCCGTCGTACAGTCCTGCTGGAGTCGGCGGGCACGACCGTCACGTCAGCGGCGGTCCCGCTCGAGGTCGCCGACGACCCCTGCTTCGCGTTCCTGTCCTCCAGCGGCCTGCTGGCCCGGTCCACGACCGACGAGCCGCTCGGCTCCGGCGGGGGACGCACCAACCACGACGTCGTCGTCTCCGCGGTCCGCACCACGGCCCGCGGCGAGATCGGCGTGGTCACCTCGCGCGGCCGGCTGCTCAAGCTCAGCGTGCTGGACCTGCCGGCGATCCCGTCCTCGGCCAACGATCCCAACCTGCAGGGCGGCGTGCCGCTGTCCGAGGTGCTCTCGCTGGACGCCGGCGAGCGGGCTCTGGCCCTGAGCGCGCTGCCCACCGACGGGCCGGGCCTGGCGCTCGGCACCCGTCAGGGCGTGGTCAAGCGCGTCAACCCCGAGGTCCTCAACCGCGACGAGTGGGACCTGGTCTCGCTCAAGGACGGCGACGAGGTGGTGGGCGTCCTGGACCTGGCCACCGGCCGGGAGACGCTGTGCTTCATCAGCTCCGACGCCCAGCTGCTCCACTTCGGGGCCGACGCGGTGCGTCCCCAGGGCCGCTCCGGCGGTGGCATCGCCGGCATCCGGCTCTCCGCCGGGGAGCAGGTGGTCTGGTTCGGGGCCGTCGACCCCGCCGGCTCGGTCGTGGTGACGGCCTCCGGCTCGTCCACGGCCCTGCCCGGCACCGAGCCGGGCTCGGTCAAGGTGACTCCGTTCACGGAGTACCCCCCCAAGGGGCGCGCGACCGGTGGGGTGCGCTGCCACCGGTTCCTCAAGGGCGAGGACGCCCTGGTCTTCGCCTGGGCCGGCCCGGCCCCGGCTCGCGCCGCGGCCACCAGCGGTGCGCCCGTGGAGCTGCCCGAGGCCAACGGCCGTCGCGACGGCTCCGGCATCCCCGGCAGCCAGCCGATCGCCGCGTGCGCCGGACCGGTCGCCGACCGGGTGACGCCCACCGTTGTGGAAGGCTGACCCCATGCAGACCCGTGCCCGCCGGGCCACCGCCCTCGCGGCCGCGTCGGTCGCCGTGCTGGCGTTCGGCGCGTGCAGCGACGACAGCTCCTCGGCCGCCGGCAAGAGTCCCGAAGAGGTGCTCGCCGGGGCCAAGAAGACCCTCGACGACACCAGCGGCGTGACCATCGGCCTGACCACCGACGACCTCCCCGACGGGGTGACCGGGGTGGAGAAGGCCGAGGGTGTCGGCACCCACGCCCCTGCCTTCGACGGCTCGATCACGGTCGTGCTGTCCGGGCAGTCGTTCGAGGTGCCGGTCGTGTCGGTGGACGGCACGGTCTACGTCCAGCTGCCGCTGACCCCGGGCTGGCAGGACATCGACCCTGGTGACTACGGCGCCCCGGACCCCGCCCGGCTGATGAGCCCCGACAACGGATTCTCCTCGCTGCTGACCGCCACCGAGGACGTCGAGGAGGGCGACAGCGTGCGCGGGGGCCAGGGCAACGCCGAGGTCCTCACCGAGTACACCGGCACCGTCTCCGGCGACGTCGTCAAGAACGTCATCCCGACCGCCTCGGGCGACTTCGACGCGACGTACACCATCACCGACGACGGCGAGCTGCGCGAGGCCGACCTGACCGGCGAGTTCTACGCCGACTCCGAGCCGATGACCTACGTCATCACGTTCGACTCCTACGGCGTGCAGAAGGAGATCTCCGCGCCGTGACAGGTCAGCCGCGGGTGCTGCTCGCGCTCGCGGCGGTCGCCGTCGCGTTCGCCGCGGCCGACACCTACGTCGTGGTGCTCGCGCTGCCGGACATGATGAACAGCGTCGGCATCCCGATCGACCAGCTGCAGCGCGCCGCCCCGATCGTCTCCGGCTTCCTGCTGGGGTACGTCGCGATGCTGCCGCTGATCGGGCGGATCGCCGACCTGCGCGGCCGGGTCCCCGTGCTGGTGGCGGCGCTGGTGCTGTTCGCGCTGGGCTCGCTGGTCACCACCCTGGCCTACGACATGCCGACCCTGGTCGCCGGCCGCTTCCTCCAGGGCGTCGGCGGGGGCGGCCTCGTGCCGGCCACGCTGGCGCTGGTGGCCGACCTCTACCCGGCCGACCGCCGCGGCGTGCCGCTCGGGGTGGTCTCGGCCGTCCAGGAGCTCGGCAGCGTCCTCGGGCCGCTGTTCGGCGCCCTGGTGCTCGCGGTGGCCGACTGGCGGGCGATCTTCCTCGTCAACCTCGCCGTCGGGCTCGTGCTCGCCGCCGCCATCCGCGCCGCCGCCCGAGGCCCTGCCCTCGTCGCCGGCTCCCCCGTCGAGGACCGGGCGCGCGCCGGCGGCCCGAGACCACGCACCGACCTCCCCGGGGCACTGCTCCTGGTCGTCGCCCTGCTCGCCGGCGGCCTGGTGTTCGTCCAGCCCTCGGCGGTCATGCGCGACCTCACCTGGGGCCAGATGTTCATCCCGTTCGCGCCGGACTCGGTGCTGGGCGACAGCCGCTGGATGACGCCCGTCGGGGTCGTGGCGATCGTGGCGACGGTCCTGTTCCTGCTGCGCTGCGCCACCGCCACCCGGCCCCTGGTGGACCTGCCGGGCTGGGCTCGCAGCATGCAGGAGGCCGACCTGGTGGGCGCCCTGTTCCTGGCCGTGGCGCTGGCCGGCGTGATCTTGGCGTTCGCCACCGCCGACCCCAAGGTGCAGGTCTTCTCCGACCAGGGCGGGTGGTACCTCC
This sequence comes from Nocardioides sp. GCM10023255, assembly GCF_042653125.1. Classification (NCBI taxonomy): domain Bacteria; kingdom Bacillati; phylum Actinomycetota; class Actinomycetes; order Propionibacteriales; family Nocardioidaceae; genus Nocardioides; species Nocardioides sp. GCM10023255. Next base: position 124,873 of record NZ_JBHSHU010000005.1, on the reverse strand, counting down.
TCGGGGCCGCGGTCGCGGCGGTCGCGTTCGCGCTCCACCTGCGCCGGGCCCCGGCCCCGCTGGTGCCGCCCGGCGCGCTGCGGCGTACCCCCGCCTGGGGTGCGATGGCGGTGAGCTTCTTCGTCGGCGCGGCGCTGATCGCCGCCCTCATCGACATCCCGATCTTCGCCCGCACCACCGTCTACCCCGACTCCCAGCTGATGGCGGCCCTGGTGCTGGTGCGGTTCCTGGTCGCGCTGCCGGTCGGCGCCGTGGTCGGCGGCTACCTCACCCGCACGGTGAGCGCCGGAGTCGTGACGGCGGTCGGGATGCTGCTCGCGGCGACCGGTTTCTGGCTGATGAGCCGTTGGGGCCTCAGCAGCCTCGACGACCTCTCCTCCAACGTGGCGCTGGTCCTCGGCGGCCTGGGCTTCGGCCTCGCCCTCGCCCCGGTCAACGCGGCCGTGCTGGCCAGCACCGACGACGACGTCCACGGCCTGGCCAGCGCCCTGGTCGTCGTGGCCCGGATGGTCGGCATGCTCGTCGGCATCTCGGCCCTGACCACCATCGGGCTGCGCCGCTACTACGCCGAGCAGGCCGACCTGCCGTCGGCCCGCGAGGTGTGCGGCGACTCGACCCGGTGCGACGAGTTCACGCACCTCCTGCGCGTCGCCGGCATCGCCCAGGAGCACACGGTCTTCACCGGTGCGGCGGTGTGCGCGGTCGCTGCGGCCGTGCTCGCCCTCGTCCTGTTCCGCGGAGCCACGACCCGCGCGGTCGAGACGGGTGAGATGCTGCGGGCCGGCGGATGAGCATCCGCTACGGTCGTCCCCGTGGCGAACTTCGATGACCTCCTGGCTGCCAACAAGGACTTCTCCGAGCACTTCGAGCTCGGCGGCTTCGACGGTGTGGCGCACGCCGGCGTGGCGATCGTGACCTGCATGGACTCGCGCATCGACCCGCTCCGCATGCTCGGCCTCACTGCCGGTGACGCCAAGATCTTCCGCAACCCCGGAGGCCGGGTGACCGACGCGGCGCTCGAGGCCCTCGTGCTCGGCGTCCACCTGCTCAACGTGAACCGGATCCTGGTGGTCCCCCACACCCGGTGCGCCATGGCCTCCAACACCGAGCAGGAGCTCCACGAGCGCGTCGGCCAGTCGGCCGGCCAGGACGTCTCCTGGCAGCGGTTCAACGTGGTCGAGGACCAGGTCGCCGCTCTCGAGGAGGACGTCCAGCGGGTGCGCTCGCACCCCCTGATCCCGGAGTCGGTGCTCGTCGGCGGCTTCGTCTACGACGTCGACAGCGGCCTGATCGACCAGAAGTTCTGACCTCGGGCCCCTGGCGGGCTATGGCCCCGTGGCGCGTTCGGGCGCACAATCCCGACCATGGGTCTGCTCGAGCGGGGTCCGCAGCTCGCTGCGCTCGCGGAGTACACGGCCGACGCCCGCCGGGGTGACGGCCGGCTGGTCCTCGTCTCCGGCGAGTCCGGCGTCGGCAAGTCCGCGCTGGTCGAGGAGCTGGAGCGCCGCGCGGGCGACGCGGTGTGGGCCTGGGGTGCGTGCGACGGTCTGTACACACCGCGCCCGCTCGGACCGCTGCTCGACATCTCGGCCACGCTCGGCGGCGGCCTGCGCTCCACGATCACCGACCAGCGGCCCCGGGAGGAGATCTTCCAGGCGCTGCTGTCGGACCTCGCCGGCTGCACGCCGTACGCCGTGCTGGTCGTCGAGGACGCCCACTGGGCCGACGAGGCGACGCTCGACCTGCTCCGGTTCGTCGCTCGCCGGATCCGCCGGACCCCGGTGCTGCTGATGGTGACCTACCGCGACGACGAGGTGCCACCCGGTCACCCGCTGCGCCGGTGCCTGGCCCAGCTGGCCACCGAGCGCAGCACCCGTCGCCTCGACGTGCCCCGTCTGTCCGCCGGCGCGGTCGCGGAGCTGGCGCGTGGCTCCGGCCTCGAGCCCGACGTCGTGCACGAGCTGACCGGCGGGAACGCCTACTTCGTCACCGAGCTGCTGCGCAGCGGCGCCGGGGAGCAGCTGCCGACCTCGGCCCGCGACGCGGTGCTCGGTCGGGTCGACGGGTTGGACCCCGGCCCCCGCCGACTGCTCGAGACCGCGTCGTTGCTGGGCGCCCGCGCCGACCTCGATCTGCTCGACGAGCTGGTCGCGCCCGAGCCCGACGCCTGGGACGCGCTGCTCGACTCCGGGCTGCTGGTCGCCGACGGGGGCGAGATCCGGTTCCGGCACGAGATCACTCGGCTCGCCGTCCAGGAGACGGTGCCACCGCACCGCGCGGCACCCGTCCACGCCCGGGTGCTGGCGCTGCTGGCCGACCGCGACGACGTCGACGACGCCCGGCTGGCGCACCACGCCGAGGGAGCGGCCGACGCTGCTGCAGTGCTCCGGCACGCCTCAGCAGCAGGGAAGCGGGCGGTCTCGCTCGCCTCGCACCGCGAGGCCGCTCTCCAGTTCGAGCGAGCCCTGCGCTGGGCCGCCACGGCCCCGGTCGAGGACCGTGCAGACCTCCACGACCGGCTCGGGGAGGAGTACGGCCTGCTCGACCGCTGGGACGAGGCGCTCGAGTCACGACTCGCCGCCCTCGACCTCTGGCGCGCCGTCGGTGACGCGGTGCGGGAGGCCGACACCCTGCGCCACGTGTCCACCTGCCACTACCGGCTGTGCCACGGCGGGGACTCGGACGCAGCGGCGTTGTCCGGGTTGGAGATCCTGCGCCCCCTCGGCCCGTCACCCGAGCTCGCCCGCGCCCTGATGTCGCGAGCCAGCCAGCAGATGGTCAACGGTCTCGACGAGGAGGCCGTCGCGATGGCCGACGAGGCGATCGCGCTCGGCGGGGAGCTGGGCCTGCCCGACGTGGTGAGCGACGCGCTCATCACGCGCGGCTGCGCCAGCATCGGCTCGGGCCGTCCGTGGCAGCCCGACCTCGAGGAGGCGGTGCGCGTGGGACTGGGGGCCGACGCGCAGAAGTCGGTCGCCCGCGCGTACGCCAACCTGCAGTCGATGACCCTGGGCGTGTACCAGCCGGCGCGAGCCGAGCGGTGGTACCGGCTGGGGATGGAGTACTGCGAGGGCCACGACCTCGGCACGTACGCCAACTGCCTCGCCGCCGCCCAGGTGACGACGCTCGAGTGGACCGGCCGCTGGGACGACGCGGTCGCGATGGCCCGGGCGCGCCTCGCGATGCCGCACCTCTCCCCCGTGAACCGGTTGAGCACCTACATCAGCCTGGGCTCGGTCAACGCCCGCCGCGGGCACCCCGAGCCCGCCTGGGAGAACCTGGACACCGCCCTGGGGCTCGCCGTACCCCTCGCCGAGCCGCAGTACCTGGTGCCGACGCACCTCGCCCGGGCCGAGGCCCACTGGCTCGAGGGACAGCGTGCGTCGGCCGTCGACGAGCTGTGCTCCGCGCTGGCCGTGGTGGACAAGGTCGACCCCTGGACACGCGGGCTGGCCGCCACCTGGGCCGGCCGCCTCCACGTGCCGTTCCCCGCCGTCGAGGTCGCCGAGCCGTTCACCACGTGGCTGGGTGGTGACCCGGTGGTCGCGGCCGCCGACCTGGACGCCCGCGGCTGCCCGTACGACGCCGCCCTGGCGCTTCTCGACGCGGGCGACGAGGAGCACCTGCGCGAGTCGCTGCTCCGGCTGGAGGAGCTCGGGGCCACCGCGCCCGCCGCCGTCGTACGCCGGATGCTGCGCGAGGCGGGCGCGCGGTCGGTGCCCAACGGCGTGCGCGCCACCACCCGCGCCCACCCCTGCGGGCTCACGCGACGCGAGCAGGAGGTGCTCGAGCAGGTCGCGGTCGGCCTGACCAACGACGAGGTCGCGGCCCGCCTGTTCATCTCGGCGAAGACCGTGGACCACCACGTGTCGTCCGTCCTCACCAAGCTCGGCGTCGCCAACCGGCGCGCGGCCGGCGAGGAGGCCAGGCGGCTCGGCCTGGTGGGGGCCGCCCCCGTGCCGCCCCAATCTGGGGAGCCCCTCGCGGCAACCTAGGGAGGCGCTCCCGATCCGCTCCCCCGCTGGCGCTCCTAGCGTCGTGGCTGTCCACCATCGACACCCCCACCCGAGGAGCAACTCATGCCGCTCTACATGGACATCCACCACCTCGAACCCGGCGTCACCATGGACGACGTCGCCAAGGCCCACACCGCCGACCTGCAGGTCCAGGACAAGTACGAGGTCAACTACCTGCGCTACTGGGTCGACGAGGCGGAGGCCAAGGTCTTCTGCCTCGTCGAGGCACCGTCCCCCGACGCCGCCAACACGGTGCACCGCGAGGCGCACGGCCTGGTGGCCGACGAGGTGCACCTCGTGAAGGAGGGGTCGTGAGCACCGGGCTGCGGCGGCTGCTGGTCGGGCTGGTCGCCGGCACCCTGCTCATGACCGGCGCCGCCTCGGCAGCCGACGCCCACCACCCCTCGAAGCTCGACCGCCTGCGGTTCGCGACCGCGCCGTACTTCGACATCGACGAGGCCGTCGAGGACGGGTACGGCGAGCTCAAGGACGCCGAGGGCATCGCCTGCATCGACAGCGGTGACCCGCACGAGGGTGCCATGGGCATCCACTACGTCAACGGCACCCTGGTCGGCGACTCGCAGGTCAGGCTGCTCAAGCCCGAGGCCCTCATCTACGAGCCCCAGGAGGACGGGGACATGGAGCTGGTCGCCGTGGAGTACGTCGTGTTCCGCAAGGCCTGGCGCGAGGCGCACCCGACCGGCCGACCGCACCTGATGGGGCAGGAGTTCTCGCTGGTGAAGGCGGGCAACCGCTACGGCCTGCCGGCGTTCTTCGAGCTCCACGTGTGGGCGTGGCGGCACAACCCGCACGGGATGTTCGAGGACTACAACCCGCGGGTGAGCTGCGAGTTCGCCCCCGCCGCCTGAGCGCTGCACTCCTGGTCCGGCCCCACCGGGCCGGATCAGGAGCTGCTGGGACGCCCCTGTGCGCTGCTGGCCCTCCACAGGGCCCGGTCGCGGGCCCGGACCACCCGGCGTCCGTAGGCGATCACCGCCACGGCGTTGCCGAGCAGCACGAGGCCCAGAAAGGCCAGCACGATCACGGAGTCCATGTGCGTGCGTCCGCTGCGCAGCTCCTCACCGGTCCCCCAGGCGACCCAGGCGCCGACCAGCAACGCCACGCCCGAGCCGGCCAGCGCCCAGCCCGCGGGCTCGATGTGGTCCTCGATGTCGTTCCCCCTTCGTCTGTCGGTCCTGCCGTCAGGCGTCGAGGGCCTCGACGTCGACCTCGTAGGCGCCCTGGACGATGAACTCCTTGCGCGGCGCCACGTCGGAGCCCATCAGCAGCTCGAACACCCTGGCGGCCTCGTCGGCGTCCTCGACCCTGATCCGCCGAAGCGTGCGTCGGCGAGGATCCATGGTCGTCTCGGCCAGCTGGTCGGCGTCCATCTCACCGAGGCCCTTGTAGCGCTGGGGCGGCTCCTTCCAGCGCAGGTTCTTCTTCTTGAGCTCGGCCAGCTTCCGGTGCAGCTCGGCGTCGGAGTAGGTGTAGACGTACTTGTCCATCCCCTTCTTGGGGTTGGTCAGCTCGATCCGGTGCAACGGTGGCACCGCCGTGTAGACCCGCCCCTCGGCGATCAGCTCGGGCATGTACTTGAAGAACAGCGTCGCCAGCAGGCAGCGGATGTGCGCGCCGTCGGAGTCCGCGTCGGCCATGAAGATGATCCGGCCGTAGCGGGCGGCCTCGAGGTCGAAGGTCCGCCCGGAGCCGGCGCCGACGACCTGGATGATCGAGGCGCACTCGGCGTTCTTCAGCATGTCGCCGACCGAGGCCTTCTGGACGTTGAGGATCTTGCCGCGGATCGGCAGCAGCGCCTGGAACTCCGAGTCGCGGGCCAGCTTGGCGGTGCCGAGCGCCGAGTCACCCTCGACGATGAACAGCTCGGTGCGCTCGTTGTCGGTGGCCCGGCAGTCGGCGAGCTTCGAGGGCAGCGAGGAGGACTCCAGGGCGTTCTTGCGCCGCTGGGTCTCCTTGTGCTGCCGCGCCGCGATCCGGGTCTTGGCCGCGCCCGCGACCTTCTCCATCACGAGCTTGGCCTGGGCCTTCTCGCCGCGCTTGGTGGAGGTGAGGAACTTCTTCAGCTCCGCCGAGGCGACCTTGCGCACGACGGTGCGCGCGGCAGGGGTGCCGAGGATCTCCTTGGTCTGGCCCTCGAACTGCGGCTCGGCCAGCCGGACGGTCACGACCGCGGTCATGCCCTCGAGCACGTCGTCCTTGATCACGTCGGCGTCGTTGACCTTGAGCGCCTTGGTGGAGCGCATCACGTCGTTGAACGTCTTGGTGACCGCCTGCTCGAACCCGCTCACGTGGGTCCCGCCCTTGGGGGTGGCGATCACGTTGACGAACGAGCGCAGCTCGGTGTCGTAGCCGGTCCCCCACCGCGCGGCGATGTCGACGACCAGCTCCCTCTCGACCTCCTGCGGGGTCATGTGTCCCTTGTCGTCGAGCAGCGGAACGGTCTCGGTGAAGGTGTCCATGCCCTGCAGCCGGATGATCTCGGTGACCGGCTCGTCGTGCGCCAGGAACTCGGCGAACTCGGCGATTCCGCCGTCGTGGCGGAACTTCTCCTCCACCGGCGTCTCGCCGCGCAGGTCACGGATGACCAGCTCGAGGCCCGGGACGATGAACGAGGTCTGCCGGGCCCGCCCGAGCAGACCCTCGAACTCGAAGGCCGCGTCCTTGGTGAAGATCTGCCGGTCCGGCCAGAACCGGATCCGGGTGCCGGAACGCCCCTTGGCGACCCGGCCGCCCTTGCGGGTCAGGCCCGACTGCGGGGTGAAGCCGGCCGCCGGGCCCTCGCCGTCGAAGACACCCGGGAGGCCACGGTGGAAGCTCAGCCCCTGCTGGTTCGGAGACCGGTCGACGTCGATGTCCATCCGGGTGGAGAGGGCGTTGACCACCGAGAGACCCACGCCGTGCAGACCACCCGTGGCGTTGTAGGAGCCGCCGCCGAACTTGCCGCCGGCGTGCAGCTTGGTCGCCACGACCTCGACACCGGGCAGCCCGGTCTTGGGCTCCTTGTCGGTGGGGATGCCGCGACCGTCGTCGTACACCTCGACGGAGTCGTCGCGGTGGAGGGTGACCTCGACCCGGTGCGCGTGGCCGGCGAGGGCCTCGTCGACACCGTTGTCGATGATCTCCCACAGGCAGTGCATCAGGCCACGGGTGTCGGTCGACCCGATGTACATCCCGGGGCGCTTCCGGACCGCCTCGAGGCCCTCGAGGACGAGGAGGTGTGCGGCGTTGTACGTGTTGTCGATCGTCGGCTCCCAGCGTGCGCAAATCCGGTGGTGGTGCAGCCCCGAATCTACCTGCGACACGCCGCGCGACGCAGAAGGCTCGCCTGCCGGTCGGCTGACCAGGGCGGGACTACCGTGGGTGGTGAGTCAGCAGCACGGCACCACCGTGGGGGACGTCACGATGTGGCCACAATCGGGTATGCCGACCCGGTTTCCGCATCCGCCTCTCCCCTTCGGGCGTCACACTCGAAAGGGCTAGACAGCTTCCTCCCCAATATTGGGCTCCCGAGGTGTGGGAACCAGGGCGGAGGGGAAGACACTCCGTGATTGGATGACGTGTCCGGCAACACGTCGTCGGGGGAATCTTTCAGACCGCCGACTACGTTGAGCAAGACACGATGATCAGAAATGAGGCCGATGTGACCACTGCAGTTGCCCCCAGCTCCGCCGCGTTGACCGCCGCGGACCGCTGCGACCGTTGCGGAGCCCAGGCCTACCTTCGTGTGGAGCTCCAGAGCGGCGGCGAACTCCTCTTCTGCGCCCACCACGCGCGGGAGCACGGCGACAAGCTGCGCGAGATCGCGGCCAACGTCCAGGACGAGACGCACAAGCTCCAGAACACGCCGGCCGTCGCGCCGGACTCG
>NZ_JBHSHU010000005.1:0-116895 GCF_042653125.1 Nocardioides sp. GCM10023255 | reverse complement strand
GTGTGCCGCGTGAGTGCGCTCGAGGTCTGCGTCGCGCTGGCGATCGTGGTGGGCCTGGCCGGCGTGCTGGTGCCGGTCCTGCCCGGCTCCGTGCTGGTCCTGGGCGCCGTGCTGGTCTGGACCCTCGCCGAGGGCGGGCTGGCCGCCTGTCTGGTGCTGCTCGTGGCAGCCGCGCTCATCGGCACCGCGACCGTCGTGAAGTACGTCGTGCCGCGCCGACGGCTCCAGCGTGACGGCATCCCCACCACGACCCAGTGGAGCGGCGCCCTCGGTGCCGTGGTCGGCTTCTTCGTGGTGCCGGTCGTGGGTCTGCTGCTCGGCTTCGTCGTGGGCATCTACCTCGCTGAGCTCGCCCGGGTCGGGTCGGCGGCCGCTTGGCCGTCCACCAAGGCCTCGCTGAGGGCCGTGGGCCTGAGCGTGCTCATCGAGCTGTCCGCCGCCCTGCTCGCCGCGGGCGCCTGGGTCGTGGGCCTGGCGGTGACCTGACCCGTGCCGATCCTGCTCTCCCTGCTCGCAGCCGTCGCCTACGGGCTCTCCGACTTCGTCGGTGGCGTGACGTCCAAGCGGGTCAGCCCCTGGACGGTGGCGCTGGTCGCGCAGCTCGGCGGCGCCGCGCTCGTCCTCCTGCTGACCCTGGCGACCCCCGGCTCAGCAACCGGGGCGGACCTCGCCTGGGGCGTGGTCGCCGGCCTCGGCAACGGCTTCGGCACGGCGTTCCTCTACCGGGGCCTGTCCTCGGGCCGGATGGGCGTGGTCGCACCGGTGTCCGGGGTCGGCGCCGCCGTCGTCCCGGTCGTGGTCGGCGTCCTGGCCGGGGAGCGCCCCGGCTCGCTGGTGTGGATCGGCATCGTCGTCGCGCTGCCCGGCATCTGGCTGGTCGCGCGGGAGCCGGCCACCGGGCCGGGACCGCTGGGCGCCGGCCTGACCGACGGGATCCTGGCCGGGCTCGGCTTCGGATCGCTGTTCGCTGCACTCGCCCAGATCCCGGAGGAGGCCGGCTTCCTGCCGCTGGCCCTCAACCAGGTCGTCGCCGGCGCCACCATCGTCGCGGTGGCGCTCGCGCTGCGTGCGCCGTGGCTGCCCCGGGACCGCCGATCGCTGGGTGGCCTGGTCAGCGGAGCCCTGGGCGCGCTGGCGACCGGCTCGTTCCTGGTCGCCACTCAGGGGGGCTACCTGACCGTCACGGCGGTCATCACGTCGCTGTACCCGGCCTTCACCGTGATGCTGGCCGCCTCCCTGCTGCGCGAGCGCGTGCACCGCGCCCAGGCCCTCGGGCTGGGCCTCTGCGCGGTGGCGGTGTCGCTGGTCGCTGCCGGGTGAACCCGCCGGTCAGCTGCTGCGCACCCAGGAGGTGAAGTCGCGCCGACCGCCGAGCCAGTCGACGACCGGGTGCGAGGCGTCGTACGCGTCGTACATCTTGACCGCGACCCGCACGCTCTCGGGGGTGCCGAGGCAGGTGCGCTTGACGCGGTACCGCACCACGTCGTCGGCGTAGTCGAGGGCGAGGTGGTGGGCGCAGCTCAACGGTCCCCCCACGGCCTCCCAGTGCCGGATCCGCGAGAGCTGGTAGTCGGTGCCCTCCTGCAGGCCGCTGGCGATCCGGTACTCCGGTCCCTTGCGCGTCCGGTCGGTGTCGAGGAAGACCTGGATGCTGGCCGGACCGCCGTCGGACTTCGCCCGCAGGTCGGTCACCGTGATGGTGCCCCGCACCCGCACGTCGCGGTGGTCGAGCGTGGCGCCGCGCACGTCGTTGAGCGAGGCGGTCGCGTCGGCGGGGTCCTCCACGCTCACCTTCTCCGCCATGGCGGGGGCGGCCACGCCGAGGGTGGTGGCGCCGAGGAGGACGGTGGCGACGGCGCGGGCGGCGCGGGTGCTGAGGTTCATGGGGAGCTGCTCCTGTGTGGTCGGGGTGTGTCTCACTGCTCAGATGCACGCGAGCCGCTCCAGGTTGCAGTCAGGACCCATCGGGTACGAATGAGTCATGAGCGACGACTCCCCCACGCCCCCTACCACGTCTCCTGCCCCAGCCGGACACGACGACGCGGCGACCCGGCCGGAGAGCCAGACGCCCCCCGCCAGGACCAAGGACCCGCTGCGCGGCTCCCGGACCAGCGGCATCTGGGTCGCCGTGGTCGGCCTGGGCCTGGTGCTGCTGCTGCTGGTCGTCTTCATCGCCCAGAACACCCAGCGTGTCGAGGTCTCGTTCCTCGGGTGGACCGGCACCGCTCCCCTCGCGGTGACGCTGCTGATCGCCACGGCCGCTGGCCTGTTCCTCGCGGCGACGGCCGGCTCGCTGCGGATCCTGCAGCTGCGACGGCGGGTGCGCCGCGACGCCAAGGGCGCCAGGAAGCGCGCCTGACCGGGGGGCCCCGGCCAGCTACCCGATCGCGGCCGTGATCGCGTCGCAGAAGACCTCGAAGTCGCCCGCGAACGGGTGCGGCCCGTGCGAGACCAGATGCTCGTCGAGGAAGTTGCCCTGAGCATCGACCGTGTCCACGATCGAGAGGTAGCCCACGTCCTTCACCAGGGTGCTGCTGTGCGCGGTGTAGACCCGCACGATCATTCCTGTGAGTACGTCGGTGTAGGTGACGGTGCCATCTGGGTTGGTCACTCCGGACTCGCTCCAGGCGTCGCGGCTCGCGTTGTCCACGTACACGACCTTGCCGTTCGCCACATTGGTCAAGGTGCTCACGACGTGGGACACATCCTGGAAGTGGAGGTCACCGGCCTTGTCGACGTAGACCCGGAACGTGTCCGTCCCGCGAACCACGGAGTCCACAGTGAACCCGCACTGGTCGATACCCTTCAGCGACACGTCGACCTGGGTGTGAGTCACCTGGGGCGGCGTCGCGGCTCCAGCGGGTGCGGGCACTCCGGCAAGCGGGCTCGCCACGAGCGCCGCCGGTCCGCTCAGCGCCGCAAATCGAACAGCTCGTCCCATCGTTCCCCTCCCTCGCTGGCGGCCCGCCCCTCAGCCCTGGAGCCCGGGGGCGGTCGACCCCTTCTCCTGAGCGAAGCACGCGTCGGCGCCTCGTCCCCTGAGCTCGTGGAAGCCACGCCCGCCGAACAGGCGTTCGTTGCCGCTCTCGCGCTCGAACTCGTCGTCGCCGGCGTTCGCGCAGATGTGGTCGATGTCGTCGCGGCCGCCTGGACGACGACGTCGAGCCGCCGCTTGCGGTGACCGCCCTTCGTCCGACCATAGATCCGCCCGCGCCGCTGGCGCAGGGGCGTTGGTCCCACGCCCAGTGCCCTGTCCGGTTGGCCGCGCGCTCCAGGACGATCCCGGAACCGACAGAACCGCCTCCGACCGCTTGCGGTCGGAGGCGGTTCTGTCAGGTCAGTCCAGGTAGTCGCGCAGGACCTGCGAGCGCGACGGGTGCCGCAGCTTCGACATGGTCTTGGACTCGATCTGGCGGATCCGCTCGCGGGTCACGCCGTACACCTTGCCGATCTCGTCGAGGGTCTTCGGCTGGCCGTCGGTGAGGCCGAAGCGCATGCTCACCACGCCCGCCTCGCGCTCGGAGAGCGTATCCAGCACGGCGTGCAGCTGCTCCTGCAGGAGCGTGAACGACACGGCGTCGGCCGGGACGATCGCCTCGGAGTCCTCGATCAGGTCGCCGAACTCGGAGTCGCCGTCCTCACCGAGCGGGGTGTGCAGCGAGATCGGCTCGCGACCGTACTTCTGGACCTCGATGACCTTCTCGGGGGTCATGTCGAGCTCCTTGGCGAGCTCCTCCGGGGTGGGCTCGCGGCCGAGGTCCTGCAGCATCTGGCGCTGCACGCGGGCGAGCTTGTTGATGACCTCGACCATGTGCACCGGGATGCGGATGGTGCGGGCCTGGTCGGCCATCGCGCGGGTGATCGCCTGGCGGATCCACCAGGTCGCGTAGGTCGAGAACTTGTAGCCCTTGGTGTAGTCGAACTTCTCGACCGCACGGATCAGACCGAGGTTGCCCTCCTGGATCAGGTCCAGGAAGAGCATGCCGCGCCCGGTGTAGCGCTTGGCCAGCGAGACGACGAGGCGGAGGTTGGCCTCGAGGAGGTGGTTCTTGGCGCGGCGGCCGTCCTCGGCGATCCACTCGAGCTCCTCGAGGAGCTTCGGGGAGATCTTGCCGCCCTTGGCGAGCTTCTCCTCCGAGAACAGGCCGGCCTCGATCCGCTTGGCGAGCTCGACCTCCATCTCGGCGTTCAGCAGCGGCACCTTGCCGATCTGCTTGAGGTAGTCCTTGACCGGGTCGGCGGTCGCGCCGGCGACCATGACCTGCTGCTCGGGCTCACCGGTGTCGTCGGCGTCGGAGACGACGAAGGTGGCGGACTTCTCGTCCTCCTCGATCGTCGGGTCGGTCTTCACGTCCTTCTCGAACTGCTCGTCGGGCAGGTCGGGGAGGATCTTCTTGCCGTCCGGCCCGACCACCGGGGCGGCCTCGACCGCGACCTCGGCCTCGGCCGACTCCGCGGTCGTGGCGGCCTTCTTGGCCGCGACCTTCTTCGCGGGGGCCGGGGCGGCCGCCTTCTTGGCCGGGGCCTTCTTGGCCGTCTTGGCGGTGGTGGTCTTCCGCGTGGAGGTCGCGGCGACCGCGCGCGTGCTCGAGGCGGTCACGTGCACCGAGATCCCCAGCGAGCTCAGGTGCATGAGCAGCGCCTTGAGGTGCTTGGGCTCGACCTGGGCGTCCTCACTGGCCTGGCGCACCTCCTCCGGCGTCAGGCTGCCGGTAGGGGTGCCCCGTTCGACCAGGGCCACGACGGCAGGGTGCGACAGCACCTCGGCAGGAAGCATCTTGCGTGCGTTCGAGGACACGAACACCTCTCGTAAGCTGGCGGTTCAGACCACGTGGGCGCGGCGAGGCCCGGATACGTCAAGGCCGCGTCGTCATTCTGCCACGGGGCCGGTGATCACCGGGCATTCACCCCGCGGCCATCCGCGTGGATGAGACGAAGGCCGCGTCTCATCCGGCCTTGGCGGCCGCCTTCTTCTGCTTCTTGTAGTCGCGGACCTTCTGCAGCGAGGCCTCGTCCACCACGTCGGCGACCGACCGGTAGCCGTCCTCGGCGTAGGCGCCGACAGCCTGCTCCCAGCCCTCGGGCCGGACGTCGAGCTGCTTGGCGAGCAGCGCCACGAAGATCTGGGCCTTCTGCTTGCCGAAGCCCGGCAGCTCCATCACCCGCTTCAGCAGCTCCTTGCCGGTCCCGGCCTCGGTCCACAGCCGCTCGGTGCGGCCGTCGTACTGCTCCTCGACCAGGGCCGCCAGGGCCTGCAGGCGCGCGGCCATCGATCCCGGGAAGCGGTGGATCGCGGGCGGCGTCGCGCACAGCGCCGCGAACTCCTCGGGGTCGGCGGCGGCGATCGCCGCGGGCTCGAGCGTCCCGAACCGATCCAGCACCTTGGCCGGGCCCCGGAAGGCGTGCTCCATCGGGTACTGCTGGTCGAGCATCATCCCGACGAGCAGGGCGAACGGGCTGTCGGTCAGGACCTGGTCGGCGGTCGGGTCGCCGGTGATCTGGATGGCCATGCGCCCATCCTGCCGCAGCCACGTCGTGGCCGACGCCTCCGCACGCTCGTGGCGAGCGCCCGTGATGACGTCTCCCCTCTCGTGGGGAGGCCCCCCGGGAAGGCCCCGAGCCGCCCGTCCCCTCATGTGGGTAGCAGGGGTGTCCCCTCTAGTGGGTAATCGCGATTTCGAGGTTGCCAGCCCGGTCCAGACCGTTTCTGATGAGAGCAGGTGCCCGGTTCTCGCCCGGCGCCGTCCCCCCGTTCTCCGAAGGACACCGATGCCTCGTCCGTGCCACCTCCTCGCCCCGGCGGCCGCTCGCCCGGCCGCCGGCGAGTCGACGGTCGCCGCCGAGTCCATCGGCCACGGACCCATCAAGCAGCACCTGGTCGCCCTCGGGACCGCGACCGAGATTGCGACGGAGGAAGAGCGATGGACCAGCAGCTTCTGCGGGAGCCCACCAGGGTAGGGCCGGACCCACCACGGGTGCCGGCCCTCAGTGAGCTCGATCCAGCGGCCCGGGGCCGCATCGACCGCCTCGTGGGGCTGTCGACGCGTGGCCTGACCGCGGCGTACCTGCCCCGCACGGGCGGGTTCGCCCGGACCGTGCGGGGACTTCCCGGGGGTGCCGGCGTCCGTGTCGTGCACGAGGGGACGGACCTGCGGTACGCCGCGATCGCGGCGCTCGGCCTGGGACGCCTGCCCGTCGCCGCGCAGCGCGAGGTGGTCGACGGGCGCACCGCCCGCGACGTGGCCGCGCTCGTCGTCGAGCGTGCTGACCGGACCCCGGACCTCGGCGCCGTCGCGCTCGCGGTGTGGGCGGCCTCCGAGGTGTACGACGAGCTGCCCCACCACCTGCTCACCCGGCTCGGCGCCGCCGTCGCCTCCCCCGCACCGATCCCGGCCCTGGACCTGGCCTGGTCGCTGACCGCCGGGGTCGCCGCGGCCCGGTTCGGGGACACCGAGGAGCTGCTCGCGACCGCGGCCGCGCGGCTGGTGAGGGAGCAGGGCGTCTCCGGGTTGTGGGCACACGTCCTGCCCGCCCGGACCCAGCCCCGGTGGCGGGCCCACGTGGGCAGCTTCGCCGACCAGGTCTACCCGCTCCAGGCGCTGGCGCGGGCCGCCCGGCTCACGGGCTCCACCGACCTGCTGGCCGCGGCGGAGCGGACGGCGACGCGGATCTGCCGGCTGCAGGGCCCGGCCGGCCAGTGGTGGTGGCACTACGACGCGCGGGACGGCGGGATCGTGGAGCGCTACCCGGTCTACAGCGTCCACCAGCACGCGATGGCACCGATGGCCCTGCTCGACCTGTGGGAGGCCGGCGGCTCCGACCACCGGGCCGAGGTCGCTTCCGGCCTGGCCTGGCTGGACCACCACCCCGAGGTCGTGGAGGAGCTCGTCAGCGACCGCTTCGGGCTGGTGTGGCGCAAGGTCGGCCGTCGCGAGCCGCCCAAGGCGGCCCGGGGAATCGGCGCGCTCACCACCGCACTGCGTCCGGGGCTGCACGCCCCCGGGATCGACACCTTGCTCCCTCCGTCGGTCGTCGACCACGAGTGCCGGCCCTACGAGCTGGGCTGGCTGCTCTACGCCTGGCTGCCCCCACGGCCGGACTCCCGGGCAGGGGGTGCGTCCGATGAGTGACCTGCGGACCGACCCCCGCGTGCTGTTCGGCCTCGAGGTCGACCCGCTCACGCTCGAGGAGACGGTCGCCCTGGCCGGCGAGGCGATCCGCAACCAGGAGCGCTGCCTCGTGGGTGTCGTGAACGCGGCCAAGATCGCCAAGCTCACGGCCGACGCGGTCCTGCGCGACTCGTTGCTCGAGTGCGACGTCCTCGTCGCCGACGGCCAGTCGGTGGTCTGGGCGAGCCACGTGCTCCGGCGGCCGCTGCCGGAGCGCGTCACCGGCATCGACCTCTTCGAGGAGCTGCTCGCCCTCGCCGACCGGGACCGACTCAAGGTCTACCTGCTGGGCGCCCGCCCGGACGTGCTGGAGCGGGTCCGCCGGGAGATCGCCCGGCGGTGGCCCGGGGTCACGGTCGTGGGCGCTCGCGACGGCTACTTCACCGACGCCGAGTCGGCGTGGGTCGCCGACGACATCGCGGCCAGCGGCGCCGACATGCTCTTCCTGGGCATGACCACGCCGAAGAAGGAGATCTTCCTCGGCGAGCACGGAGACCGGCTCGGCGTCCCGGTCATGCACGGCGTCGGCGGCTCCTTCGACGTGCTCGCCGGGGTCACCCGCCGGGCTCCGCGCGCCTGGCAGCGCGTCGGCATGGAGTGGGCCTACCGGGTGGCACAGGAGCCTCGTCGGCTCTGGCGCCGCTACCTCGTCACCAACTGCGCGTTCATCGGGCTCGTCGTGCTCGAGCTGGTCCACCGGCGCCCGGCGTACCCGCACGCGCCGCGGCACATCCACCATCTCAAGGGGGCAAGACCATGACCGACTCCGTCTTCGACGGCCGCGTCGCGATCCTCGGGCTCGGCTACATCGGGCTGCCGACCGCGGCCGTGCTCGCCACGAGGGGCATCGAGGTGGTGGGGGTCGAGGTCAACGAGGCCACCGTCAAGGCCGTCGCGAACGGCGAGGTGCCGTTCGTCGAGCCGGACCTGTCGGCCGCGGTGAGCGGGGCGGTGGCGCAGGGCCGGCTCACCGCGACGACCGAGACCCCGGAGGCGGACGCGTTCATCATCGCCGTGCCGACGCCGTTCGAGGAGGACCACCGCGCCGACCTGCAGTACGTCCGAGCGGCGGTCGGCCAGATCGCGCCACGGCTGCGCGGCGGCGAGGTCGTCGTCCTCGAGTCCACCTCTCCCCCGGGCACCACCGACAAGGTGAGCCGGTGGCTGGCAGACCTGCGACCCGACCTGGTCTTCCCGCACAGCTCGGAGGGCGTGCCGGACGTGTACGTCGCGCACTGCCCCGAGCGCGTGCTGCCCGGCCGGATCATGATCGAGATGGTCACCAACGACCGGGTCGTGGGCGGGGTCACTCCGCGGTGCGCGGCGAAGGCCGCTTCCCTCTACCGGGTCTTCACTCAGGGCGAGATCATCCTGACCGACGCCGCGAGCGCCGAGATGGCCAAGCTGGTGGAGAACGCCTACCGCGACGTCAACATCGCCTTCGCCAACGAGCTGTCCCTCATCAGCGAGGACCTCCAGCTCGACGTCTGGGAGGTCATCAGGCTCGCGAACCACCACCCCCGCGTCAACGTGCTGACCCCGGGGCCGGGGGTCGGCGGGCACTGCATCGCCGTGGACCCGTGGTTCATCGTGGGTGCGGCGCCGGAGCGCTCGCGGCTGATCCGCACCGCGCGCGAGGTCAACATCGTCAAGCCCCAGCACGTGGCCGAGCAGGTCGTGCGCAAGACCGAGCGCTTCCGCAACCCCACGGTGGCCTGCCTCGGCCTCTCCTACAAGGCGAACATCGACGACCTGCGCGAGAGCCCGGCCGTCGATGTGGTCATGGCGATCGCACGCGCGCTCCCGGAGGTCGACATCCGCATCGCGGAGCCGCTCTCGCACGTGCTGCCGCCGCAGCTGTCCGAGTTCCCCAACATCCGGCTGGAGCCCGCCTCGACCGCCATCGACGAGGCCGACATCGTGGTCCTCCTGACCGACCACGACCACTTCCGGTCGCTGAGCCGGTCGCGGCTGGCCGGCAAGGTCGTCTACGACACCCGCGGCCTGTGGAGGTGATGGGTGCCGACGGTGATGGTGGTCTACGGGACCAGACCCGAGGCCATCAAGCTCGCGCCGGTGGTCGTCGCGCTGCAGGAGGCGGCCGGGCTGGACGTGGTCGTCGCCGTGACCGGCCAGCACCGGGCGATGCTCGACCAGGTCAACGAGCTGTTCGGGATCGTGCCTGACCTCGACCTCGACGTGATCCAGCCGCGCCAGCAGCTGCACACCATGAGCCAGCGCATCCTCGACGGACTCACCGAGTCCGTCCGCACGGTCCGGCCCGACGCCGTCGTGGTGCAGGGCGACACGACGACGGCGTTCATCGCCTCGCTGGCCGCGTTCTACGAGCAGGTCCCCGTCTTCCACGTCGAGGCCGGGCTGCGGACCGCGGACCGCTACAACCCGTTCCCCGAGGAGATGAACCGACGGCTCACCTCGCAGCTCACCTCCCTGCACCTCGCCCCCACGCCGTTGTCACGGCAGAACCTGCTGCGCGACGGGATCGACCCGGCGGACGTCGTGGTCACCGGGAACACGGTGATCGACGCGCTCCTCGCCGTGCTGGAGCGCGACCTGCCCGCGGAGGACCCGGCGATCGAGGTCCTCGACGGCGGGCCGGCGGTCCTGGTCACCAGCCACCGTCGCGAGTCGTGGGGCGACCCGATGGGACGCACCGCGACCGCGGTGGCGCGCCTGGCCAAGGAGTTCCCCGACGTCCGCTTCCTGCTCCCCGCTCACCTGAACCCTGTCGTGCGCGAGGTGCTGCTGCCGCCGCTGCAGGACATGGACAACGTCACGATCACCGACCCGCTCGGCTACGCCGACTTCGCCCGGGCGATGGCCTCGAGCACGATCATGCTCACCGACAGCGGCGGGGTGCAGGAGGAGGCACCCAGCCTCGGCAAGCCCGTCCTGGTGCTGCGGGACAACACCGAGCGGCCGGAGGCGGTCGACGCGGGCACGGTCCGCCTCGTCGGCACCGACGAGCAGCGCATCGTCGACGAGGTCACCACGCTGCTGACCGACCCGGCGGCGTACGACGCCATGGCGCGGGCGGTGAACCCGTACGGCGACGGGCGGGCCGCGGTACGAATCCGTGCGGCCGTGGCGGAGTTCCTGGGTGTCGGGATCAGGGAACCGGACTGGCAACCGTCGGCTCCAACCGACGCAGCGCCTCGGTGATCCCCAGCAGCAGGAAGGTCACCCCGGCGAGCATCGGGAAGGACAGCGCGTCGAAGAACGCGAACGTGACGGCGATCGACGTGATCGACGCGCCGAGCGCCGCGGCGAGGGACCGGGTGTCCTCGTCACGCGACCGGCGCCTGACATTGACCGCGACGGCAACCCCGGTGACGAACACTGTGAGCATCGCCAAGGTGCCGACCACGCCGACCTCGATGAGGAGTCCGAGGTACTGGTTGTCGTTGGTGTTGTACTGCGGCAGGAAGGTCATGAAGCCGCGGCCGAGCCACGGAGAGCGGGAGATGAAGTCGCTGGCGACGGCGTAGCTGTTTGTTCGTGACAGCGCACTGCTGTCTTCCGACACGCCCGTGAACAGCTTGACCAGGGTCCCGAGCATCCCCGGGACGAGCACGAACGTCGCACACACGAGGACGACGGCGTATGCCGCTGCGCTGCGGCGAAGCGCTGACGACCAGGTCGGGACGACGCACAGCAACGCCACCACCATCGCGACGACGGCCGACCTGGAGACCGACAGAGGTATGGCAATCGACACTGCCACGGTCGGAGCCCAGCGTCGCAAGGGCCCCCCCGGGCTGCGCTGGGCGTGGTAGACGCACAGGGGCAGCATGGCTGCGGTGATCACGCCGAACTCGATCGGATGGATCGCAGTCCCGATGACACGGCTGAATCCGTCCCGTGACTGCACGGTCGCGACCCCGTTGTTGACGCTGAGGCCGGGGACCTGCAGCGCGTCGACGAACGTGTGATGGGTGAAGAACTGGACAATGCCCAGCGCGGCGAGCCACCCCACGGCCGTCGTCATCCGCGAGACGAGGACGTCCAGACGGCTCCGGTCGGTGACGGTGTCGCCACACACGAGCACGATCCCCAGCCAACCCACCACCAGCAGCAGCGCCACGTCGGCGGCACGGTTCTCGGTCGCCGTGGCCGGCCGGCTCGCCTCGACCACGTAGCTGGCCAGCACGGCCGCGGCGAACAGCATCACTGCGACCCGCATTGGGTGCCCACCGATCCGCGACTGGGGGGTCGCCCGCCCGGCGAGCTGCGTCAGGAGCCACCACGTGGCCCCGCAGGCGGCCAGCAGGCAGGCCGGCGCACCGGCAGCCCCCAGTGGCCCCACCACGAGCTTGGACGGCAGCACGAAGAGCAGCACGAGGTAGCCGGTGAGGAACCAGACACCGTCTACGGGGACGGACCGCACCTCCGGCGTGGAAGGGATCGTCTGGCGCAGGCTCACCGACGGGCTCCCGACGCCCTTCGCGAGCGCCTGATCTCGTCGCGGTCGTCCGGTGCGTCGGAGCCGGGTCTGTCTCCGGGCGGACGCCTCCTCGAGACGCTACCCAGCCGCGCCCGCTGCTGTGGCTGCGGCGGCCGCGCCGGTTCGCGGTCACGCCGGATCCGTCGTTGCAGGCGCGTGACCACGAGATCGAGCAGCACGACCAGCACCAGCGTCATCAGCAGACCGGCGGCCACCGCGACCAAGACGGCGCGCAGCTGGGGCGAGCGGGAGACCAGCGGCTGCCCGGGCGTGGCGACCACCTGGGTGGTGATCAGGTCCGAGTCGGGCACCTGGGCGGACTGCTGGAGGGAGAGCAAAGCCCCCGGGACTGCGTCGACCAGCGCCTGGATGCCCTGCTCGACGCCTGCCCGATCGGTGCCGTCCGCGGTGATGAGCAGCATGGGAGCGGCAGTGCCGGTGTCGCGCACGACGGTGAAGGACTCGACGCCGTCGTCCTTCAGCTCGCGTTCCAGCTTGGGTGTGACAACCCGCCGCGCCACGACGTCGGCGGCGCTCTCGAGACCTGCCAGGGCCATGTACGGGTTGCCCCCCACACCCACCGTGTGGGTCGGCGGCAGCATGACGACGCTCGCCGTCATCTGGACCGTGGGCTGCACCGATTGCTTGGCATACAGGCCCAGCAGGACGCACACGACCAATCCGGGCAGCACGGCGTACCACCGTCGAAGCAGAAGCCTCGGCAGGTCTGCGAACAGCATGTGCGTCCCCCTCGGGTGGCGAGCTGACTAAGCCCCTCCCCGTCGAACCTAAGCGGATATCGGCCCGGACACCCGTCCGATGGTGCTTCAACCGCCTGCATTCCCTGATAGTGGGTACGCCGCGCCGCGCCGTTCACGCGGGGGCCTTCGACCGGCGAGGCTGGGGCCATGGGCGTTGCCATGTCCGCGCGCGCACGTACGTGCGCGGTGCTGCTCGTCGGCGTGCTGCTCACGGCCGGCGGGCTGGTGTGGGTGCGAACGGTCCCTCCCTCGTTCGTCGCGTCCGCGCAACTGATCTTCGTCAGGGCCCCTCAGGAGTTCGTGTCTAACCCGCTGAGCACGGGCATCGGGAGTCTCATCGACGTCGCAGCGGTCGTCGAGCGCTCGATCAACCACCGTCCGGGCACGCGGACGGTCGTGAGCGAGGACCTGACACTTGCCGATCAGGGCATCCGTGAGGGCACGGTGATCCGACTGGCGAACGACGGCACCCAGTGGGCCAACGACTTCAGCCGGCCGGTGCTGGACATCGGTGTGGTGTCCCGGACCAGGTCGGGAGCTCGTGACCGCCTCGATCGAGCGATCGCCCTGGTCTCGAAGACCCTCGACCGTCTCCAGGGAGACCTCGGAGTCCGCCTCGACAACAGGGTCTACGCACGCCCGGCTCAGGCGTCCACGCCCGTGCTGCGCGTCGGTGGCGACCCCCGCCGCGCCCTGGTGGCCACCCTCCTGCTCGGCGCCGTCCTGACCGTGGGCGGCCTCCAGTGGTCCAGGCGTCCCCGACGTGGAGCACCGTCACCGCGCTAGGGCCTTTGGTCCCCGGTCGAGCACTCTTCGTGGCCTCCGTCCTACCTCATCTTGGGGATGAGCGGGCCCAGCCCTCCTTGCCGCTGTGCCAAGGTGTCCGGCGAGCGCGAGCCGGAGGCAAGCCAGACCTCCCGGCCAGGTCCTGACTCGGGGGAGACCGGGACAGCTCAACCAGCAGGCCATCGCATGTCCTGCCCTTGTCCGGACCCCGAGTGGCGTGGCCAGGCACCGAGTGCTGCCGAAGCAGCACCGGACTCTGCCGTGCCCGCTGAAGGAGAACTCGATCATGAAGCACGCAGTCCCGCACGTCTCAGCACGACGCAGCGCCGTGGCCTCGACCCTGGCCGTCGCCGTGCTTGCCGGCTCCGCGACAGCGATCTGCTGGGGGGCCGCCGACGGCGCCTCCGCGAACACGGCGTACCGGCGCGGCCACCACAAGCCCTCCCCGACCGCCGCGCCCACGTCCACCCCCACGTCCACTCCCACGTCCACCCCCACGTCCACCCCCACGTCCACCCCCACGTCCAGTGCGCCAACCGGCGTTCCGCAGAGCGGCGTCCCCACCGGGACCCAGCTGCAGGCCTCGGGCTCCATCACCGTGACCCAGGCCGGTGCGGTGATCGACGGCAAGGACGTGAAGGGGCAGATCAGGGTCCAGGCGAACAACGTCACGATCCGCAACACCCGGGTCACGGACGGGGGCTGGACCGTGATCGACATCGCGCAAGGCGTCACCGGGACCCGGATCGAGAACGTCGAGGTCGACGGTACGGGCTACCAGGGCTCCCCCGGGGCCGTCGGCATCGTGGGCACCGCGACCGTCGTGCACACGAACATCCATGGGGTCGAGAACGGGATCATCCCGGGCACCGGCTCGGTCGTCCAGGACAGCTGGATCCACCAGCTCGAGAGCCCGGGAAGCGACCCCCACTACGACGGGTTCCAGCTCGACGGTGGCCAGAAGAACATTCTCATCGAGCGCAACACCGTGGACCTGACCAACCAGAACCGCACCTCGACGGTGATGATCGACAACGACTTCGGCCCGGTCAGCGACGTCACGGTGCGCGCCAACCGCCTCCTCGGCGGGTCGTTCACCGTCTACGCCGACGGCAAGTTCTCCACGACCGACCCGATCACAGCGGTCTCCTACGTGAACAACCGGATGGGCCGAGGCGGCTACGGCTACGGCCTGCTCCGCAACGCCTCGGTCACCTGGTCCGGTAACGTCGACGACACGACAGGCGACACGGTCACGCCCTGAGTCACCGGCTCCGGCGCCGGAGCACGTCGCGATCCGGCCGGGACCCCGGGCTGCAGGACTCGGCGTCGGGAGTGCACCGCGTCAGGTCGCGGGCGGTCTCGTCCCGGTCCCATGTGACGTCCCCCGCTGCCAGACGGCGACGCGCCCTGATGCCCACCAGGACGCGCACCGTGGCGAAGACTGCGAGACCGGGCCAGCGGCGAGGATCGCGCAGCAGAGGAAGCAGCACGCTGCGACCCTGCTCCCCCACTTCGGGGGGAGCAGGGCCGAACGCGGCGTCCAGCTGCATGATGCCCAACCGTCCGCGCGTCTTGATCCTGACCAGCGGCCCCAGTCGGCGTGGCGCCGTCACGGTGAAGAAGCCTTGTGACGGGGCGCAGCGTTCCTCGACCGTGAACAGGCGCCGGAGGAACTCGTCGTCACCGATCAACGGCGGGAAGTCCTCGAATCGTTCGCGACCTCGTCTGGCCAGCCCGATGACGCCGGAGCCGATCATGCCCTGGCCGGTGTAGGGCAGGCGGGTCCATATGTCGTAGAAGCGACCGACCGGCCAGGAGGATCGACTCAGGTCGACGTGCATCGAGGGGGCACCGGCAAGCGCACCCCCGGCGTCGTCGAGCTGGACCTCGCGCAGGGTCTGCAGGCTCACGACGATGTCGGCGTCGACGTAGAACCGCGGAAACAGCGAGGCCGCTTCGTCCCCGATGTTGAGTGCGGCCGGCTTGCCACCGCGCTCGGCCTCGATCACTCGTACTCCGGGGAACCTGCGCGCGACCTCCGCTGTGCGATCCGTGCATCCATCGCAGACGACGATCACCTCATCAGCCGGAAGCGGTGGCCCCAGAGCTTCGAGCAGCCGCCCGATGACGGCCTCCTCGTCGTGCGCGGGAATGATCACCGACAGCGGATGGTCAGGCACGGCCGGTCTTCCTCGCCAGGAAGATCGGCTCGGGTGACATCCCGAACCGCCTGACCGTACCGGCAGGCAGCAGGTCGACGACCGAGCATCGTTCGACGTCGAACCCGGCACGCTCGAGGACCTTGGGGAAGTCCGACCCGTACTGCCGCACGTGGCCCACGTCGCGTGGATCCGGGGCGTCGTACTCCCGGGTCGACGGTGCCTCCCAGTCGACGGGCACCTGGAACACCGCTGTGCCACCCGGGGCGAGGACCCTGTGGATCTCGTCCAGTGCGGCATCGGCGTCGGGGATGTGCTCGAGCACGTGGAAGCAGATGAAGTAGTCGACAGAGTCGTCCTGGTATCGCATACGGGTGATGTCGCCCTGCTCCATCGCGTGTCGCTCGATGTCGAAACTCGTGTAGTCCAGGCCGGGCTGGGCTTGCATCAGTGCTTCGAATCCTCGCATCGGCGCCACTTCGATCACCCGTCTGCCGCCCTCGAGCATGTCCGTCCGCCCGACCAGCAAGGCGAGCAGGCTGCGATGCCGGTCCTGGCAAGAGCAGCCGGGACAGGTGACCGACTGCTCGTGGTAACCGGGTCCGGTGTTGGGAAAGAACCGTGGGCCCGTCCAACCACAGACGTTGCACTCGCGCCTGTCGGGGCCTAGAACGTTCCAGACCACGAGCCCGGGCAGCCGCAGACCCGTTTCGATCCCCTGGGCCACGAAGTCGAGGTCGCGACTGCGAATCGAGCGCGTCACGTGGCGAAGCGTCCGATAGCCGATGCGCGCCTGGTGTGACCACGGCCGCGGGGCGAGCCGGACGGGGGGCGAGATCTCCGGGGCCGGCACCGGCACCGCCTGGGGTGGGTCGTGGCGCCAGACAGAGCGCGAGTTCCAGATGTCGCGCCACTGGCGGCGACGGCCGCGCGCACCCACCGACGTTGCGACCAGGCGAAGACCGACCGCAGCGTCTATCAGCCACCCGCCCAGTCCTGCAGCCACCGGGTTCCAGTGCTTGTCGTAGTACTGACGACGGGCGCGGAAGACCTTGGTCAGCTTCTCCGACCGCACACGGTCGGACCCACCGCCGACGTGGACGAGGCCGACGTCGCCCGCGTGGACGCAGCGCAGTCCCGCGTCACGGACTCGCGCGGAGAGATCGGTGTCCTCGCTGTAGAGGAAGAAGCGTTCGTCGAAGCCACCGAGGCCGTGGAAGTCGGCAGTCCGCATCAACAGGAAGCACCCGGTCACGACGTCGACGTCTCGGGTGTCGTTGCGGTCCCAGGCGCCCAACGCCTCGGGGTTGAAGGTACTGCTGTGGCGCATCACGGAGGCCAGACCCGTGGCATAGCAGAACGCCGACCACAGGGTGGGCCGCGCGAAGCAGCAGGTCGGGTTGAGGCTGCCGTCGCGGTTGCGGGTCCGTCCACCCAGGGCCCCGATGCCCGGATCGGCGACGAGATGGCCGATGGCCACGTCCAGGGCGCCGGGGTCAAGCTCGACGTCGGGGTTCAGGAACAGCAGGAGATCGGTCTTCTGGATCGCCGCCGCCCCCATGTTGCAGGCGCGAGCGAAGCCGTAGTTCACGGAGGACTCGAGCACGAGCGCCCCCGGGCAGGTTCGGCCCACCGCCTCCACCGTGTCGTCGGAGGATGCGTTGTCCACGACCACGACCGCGGTGGCCGCTCGCGTCGCCGCGCGCAGGGAACCGAGCGCGGCCGTCACGTGCTCCACGCTGTTGTACGTCACCACGACCACCCCGAGCGTGGGCAGAGGCGGAGTCCCGTGTGGGGCGAGCGTCCAGTGAGCCGGGCCGGGACCGTTCGGAGGGGAGACGTCAGGGCGCGACATCGGCAGGCCGGGTGGCGGGGTGGGCATCGACTTCCTCCTGGGGGACTGGATGAGTCCGGCCACGCCGGAGCAC
Source organism: Nocardioides sp. GCM10023255 (assembly GCF_042653125.1). NCBI lineage: Bacteria > Bacillati > Actinomycetota > Actinomycetes > Propionibacteriales > Nocardioidaceae > Nocardioides > Nocardioides sp. GCM10023255. The sequence continues at coordinate 99,624 of NZ_JBHSHU010000005.1, read as the reverse complement.
GAGGTCTAGTGAGGATCTGAAGGTTCGGTGCGTGAGGAAGGGGCGTTCGAAGGCCAGCGAGAAGAGGTACGAGAAGGCGATCACAGCCGGGACGCAGAGGGCGAGCAGCAGGGCGAACCGGCCAGGCACGCCGAGGCCCGACGGTTCCACCACGAAGTGCCAGAGCAGCCACAGCACCGGCAGGTGGACCAGGTAGATCGTGTACGAGAAGAGCCCGACTCCGCTCAACGCGCGACTCGCCAGGAGCCTTCGCAGCCACGTCAGTCGCCCCAGGGTGAGCGCGGCGATGAGGCAGGCAGTGGCACCGCCTACGAGGAACGTGATCCAGAAGTAGGAGCGCTCGACGCGGTCGATGCTCAGCGAAGCGCACAGCGTCACGAAGGCGGCGAACAGCACCGCGGACGTCACGACCAGCACTCTGGGTCGACGGACGGGCCCGTGACTGAGGACCCTTCCTGCTGCCATGCCCATCACGAACAGCGCACCGAACTGGGGAGTCAGGTTGATGATCGGGTGCAACAGGCTGACCTTGCCCGCCACGAGGTAGGCCACGATGACGCTGCCGGAGACCAGCACGACCAGTCGCCACACGCCCCACCGACGGACGAAGAGCAGGAAGAACGGGAAGAACAGGTAGATCTGGCACTCGACCGCGATCGACCAGAACGTGGCATTGAGGTCGGGACTGTCGATGGCGTCCTGGACCAGCAGGGCGTGCACGACCACGGCCTTCGCGCTGATCAGGTCGCCGGTCTGCGCCGGCGTGACCAGCCCGAAGACCAGGCAGGAGAGCACCATCGCCGCGTAGTAGGTGGGCAGGATCCGCCAGGCCCGTCTGCGGAAGAACTCGGTGCTTCCGTTGCCGAGACGCCAGCCGTGACGGGCGGGCGAGATCGAGAGCGAGAACCCCGACACGACGATGAAGACCGCAACCGCCACGTACCCGTACGCCAGCCACTGCAGTGCCGGGCTACCTGCTTCGGTCAGGTAATCGGGGTGGGTCGTGAGCCAGACGTGGTGCACCACGACGTACATGGCGGCGACCGCGCGGATGCCGTCGACGAAGTCGATCCGGTGAGTGAGCGGACCCACGTTGCTCTGACCTGGCTCAGGACGCATGGGCGCGCTCCCCGCTGTCGTCATCGACGTTCGCCCGCCAGTCGACCGACGCGTTGCGGACGAGCCCGTAGCCGTACGCGCCACGCATCATGCGGTTCCTCACGTAGCGGACGCCCCGGATCGGGTCGGCGGCAGAGAACTTGCCGTCGGCGTAGACGGTGTACGAACCTCCGAGCAGCCGGTTCTCCCTCACGACGACGTCGCGGACCGGTCCGAAGTCGTTGTCGATCATGACGGTGGACGTACCGTCGTGGTTCGTCAGGTCGATCAGGTTGTGCTCGATGCGCACGTGCTGCTGACCGCCGTCGAGCTGGATGCCGTCGTAGTGCGGCTCCTGGCCGCTCGCATCGAGCCCGTGGATCCAGCTGTCACGGACCACCGAGCCGGACCCCGGGATGACTCCGTTCTCCACGCCCCGGATCTCCGTGTTCCGGATCGTCGCGGTGCCTGCGATGCCGACCGATCCTGGCGAACCGCGCTGACCGCGGCCGTTGACCTCGACGTCCTCGACGCGGGTGCCGGTGACGCCCGGGGCGACATCGATGACGATCCAGCCACCGTCCGTGACGCGCGTGTCACGGATGGTCACGTCGTCGGCTCTGATCTTGATCTGGCCACGCACGTCGAGGCCGTCGATCGTGGTCCCGGGGGCATTGACCGTCATGCCCGGGGACCGCGTGAGGTCGGTCCCCTCCGACACCCCGGCCTCGATCCTCCACACCGGTACCGGGTCCATCGGCCCCGGTCCGGCCGGGTCGACGCGTCCGGCCCGGGCTGCAGGCCCCTTCGAGTCCTGGGCCGCACGGTCCCCGCCGCCGGCATGACCAACGACTGGGCCGGATGGTGCGGACTTGCCGCCCAGCAGGTTGGCCACAGCGATTCCCACCACCACAACCAGGACGGTCGTCGTCACGGCGATCACCAGACTGACGCGCTCAGTCACGGGGCCTGCCCACAGCGTGCGCACGCGGGACCGCCTCCTTGACAGCTACCCGTGCGATGCCCGCGCCTGTACGGATGATCTCCTCGAGCAGGTCGCCGGGCACCCGCCAGTCGTCGGTGCGGACGCTTTGCGCCGCGGCTTCGCTGCGAGCGACTGCGTCGGGGGCCTCGACCGCCTCGCACAGGGCGTCGGCCAGGCCACCAGGGGTCGCGGGCGCCCAAGCGACGTGTGGGTTGTCCAGGTCGGCTCGGGCACCCCCAGCGTCGTTGACGATCGGGACGCAACCCGCCGCCAACATCTCCTCGGCGACCAGCGAGATGTTGGTGAAAGACAGGGCGAGCCCCGCGACGGATCGGTTGTAGATCTCGTTGAGCTCGCTGGGGGCCAGCCGTGACAGCCTGGTCACCGGAATCTGCAGCTCGGGCAACGGGTCGCCGTACACCCGGATCTCCTGGTCCGGATGGCGTCTGTGGAACTCGGCCAGTGCCAGGATCCCGAGGCGGTATCCACGGCGCGGGACGTCCGGCTTGGCGTAGAAGACGATCCCGGAACGCGGACCGCCGTCGACGCGTCGGTACACCGTCGTGTCGCAGGAGAAGGGCAGGAGCTCGGACGAGACCCCGATCTCCTCGGTCAGTCGCTCCTGCACCATCCGGCCCAGCGCCACGTTGGTGAACCCGAACCGGTAGGTGTCGGCGGCCAGCTCGTACTCGGAGCCGCGAGCGTAGAAGTAGGGCTCGTAGTCCTGGACCAGGTAGAGACGATGGATGCGCAGCTGCTCGGACCGCAGGGCCAGCACGTGCGCGGTGGCCCAGCTGGTGGCCACGCAGGCATCGGTGGCCCCGATGCCGTCGTCGACCCATGCGACCTCGGCCCGGACGTCGGGCCAGCAGGACCGGATCACGTGCTCGTGCGTACGCAGGCTCCCGTGATGCCGGTCGTAGAGCAGCACGACGCAGGTGTGCCCGTGACGTTCCAGGGCCGCGATCATCCTGAACATGGTCGTGTGACCGCCCGATCCGGGACCCGGCGGTGTGGTGACCCATCCCACCCGCAGCGGACGGCCGACATCAACCGGCAGTGGCTCGGCCAGCAGCAGCCGGGTGGAGTCCGCGATGTCGACGTCCAGCAACGGGAAGTCGAGCGACCCGGCGTCCAAGGCCCGGTAGGCGCGGCGCACCACACGCTTCGCACCCTCCCGGGCACCCTCGGCTCGAAGCTTTCGGGCCAGACCGGCGACGCCACCGGGCCTGGTCATGGCCGCACCGCCTCTGTGAGGGTCGCCACGACCTTCTCCTGCTGACAACCGGTGAGCCCCGGGTACATCGGCAACGACACGATCTCCTCGGCCAGCGCCTCAGCCCGCGGGAAGCTTCCCCTTGGCATGCCCAGGTGGGCGAAGGCCGGCATGAGATGGATCGGGGTCGGGTAGTGGATGCCCGTCCCGATCCCGGCGGACGCGAGACGCTCCAGCACCCGGGCGCGCTCGCGGACGCGTACGACATAGAGATGCCACACGTGCTCATTGCCGGCGAGCGACCGTGGGAGGGTGACCCCGTCGACGCCGGCGAGCATCTCGGCATACCGCTGGGCGGCCTCGACCCGCTCGTTGTTCCATCCCTTGAGGCGTTCGAGCTTGATCGACAGCACTGCGGCCTGCAAGGAGTCGAGCCGCGAGTTCGTGCCCACGCTGCCGTGCTCGTACTTGCGCACGCCGCCGTGGTTGCGCAGCGCGCGCACCCGGTCCGAGACCGCGAGGTCGTCCGTGGTCACCGCACCTGCGTCACCGAACGCACCCAGATTCTTGCCGGGGTAGAAGCTGGTGGCGGACACAGCCCCGAACGAGCCGGCCGGGCGGCCGAAGCGGGTCGCACCCTGTGACTGGGCGCCGTCCTCGATGAGCACCACATCGTCATCGACGGCGGCGCGCAGCTGATCGAAGGGCGCGACCTGTCCGTAGAGGTCCACCCCGATGACGCCACGGGTGCGCCGCGTCGTCCGACGTCGGACGTCCGCGGGGTCGATCAGGTAGTCATCGTCGCAGTCGGCGAGCACGACGACAGCCCCCGCACGCGCGACTGCCTCGGCCGTGGCCACGAACGTGTTGGCCGGGAGGATCACCTCGTCGCCGGGCCCGAGGCCGGCGGCACGCACTGCCAGCTCGATCGCGTCGGTGCCGTTCCCGACGCCGACACAGTGGTTGACGCCGCAGAACGCTGCGTATTCCGCCTCGAACTCATGCACCCGCGGACCGAGGACGAAGGCGCCGGTCCGGCACACCTCCCGCATGGCTGCAATCACCTCACCACCCACGGCGTCGTTCTGCAGCTGGAGATCGAGGAACGGCACCTTTTCGGCTCGGTCCGGGGTGGTCGGCACGCGTGTCACGTGGCTGCTCCTTCCGATTGCTGGGAGGCGACGAGCTCCGACACGGGCGGAGCCGGATGGTGCGCGCCGAGCGGGGCGCTCCCGACCATCGGGACGTCGCGGGGAACGCGGAACACCCCGCTGCGGGCCCATCGACGCATGCACCACCAGTCATCGAGGATCCGAGGCAGGGGGCGCAGACGGAGCCACGGACGACGGGTCGCCCATCGCCGTCCGGCCTGCCTGCGTGCCTCCAGGGCACGCCACTCGGGCATGCTCGTCGACGCCGGCCAGAGCCGCAGCGCGAAGTCCCGCAACGGCGCGACGTCGCGGGAGGGTGCTCGGCGCCGGTCGTACTCGTAGGACGCCCGCCTCAGCGCCTCGCCGGCCAGGGTCTGTCGGGCGAGGTCCCGGAGAGCCCCGGCCTGCGGGAGGGCACTGGCCGGCCCGGAGAACAGGACCTCGAAGGCCGACCAGCGCTCCTCGAGGATCGTCAGCCCCAGCGGGCTCTCGGCGCGCCGCGACAGGCTTGCCGGGTGCTCCCGGTGCCACGCTTGGTCCACCCCCCTCAGGTACGCCACATCGGAGAATGCCGCGAGCCGCATCCACATCTCCATGTCGTGGGTGTGGGCCAACGGCTGCTGGCCGCCGACCCGACGAACCACGGACATCCGCATGAACGCCTCGGGCGAGGTGATCACGTTGGTGCCCGTGCGGCAGAGGAGCTCCAGCCAGGCCGTTCCACGCCAGACGTGGACTCTTCCGGCGGACCTCCCGCCGCGGGCCCGCCGGCGGTGGGCGTGGAAGTGGACGGGGTGACCGTAGACGAGTCCGACGTCGGGCCGGGCACGGCACACAGCCGCGGAACGAGCGAGGGAGCCCGGCGTGAGCAGGTCATCCGCGTCCAGCCGGACCAGGAACTCCCCCGTCGCCACCGCGAGGCCGTCGTTGAAGGTGGCGACCGGGCCCTGGTTCGTCAGGTGGTGCAACACCCGGACACGAGGGTCCTCACGGGCCAGTCGGTCTGCGACCCGCCCGCTGGCATCCGTGGACGCGTCGTCGACGACGATGACCTCGACGTCGCAGCCCTGCTGCTCCAGCGCGCTGTGCACCGCCTCGGGCAGGAAGGTCGCGTAGTTGAAGCAAGGGATCACCACGCTGACACGCGGAGGTTCGGGGACGGTCCCCTTCTCACGGTCACCCAGCAGTCGCAGGACCCATCGAAAGACCAGCCCCGCGTAGAGCGCGGCCCCGGCCGTCGCTCCGAGCACCAGCGCGAGTGCCGGGCTGTCGACGTGGTGCACGACCCATGAACCGCCCAGGCCTGCTGCGACAGCTGCAGGCACGGGCGGCCACAACGCGAGGAGCAGCCGTCCGACCGCGACCCCTTCGCGTCGAAGGGCCAGCAGGTAGGCGGGCAGGATCACTCCCACCGACACCGCCAGGTGTGCCCAGCCACCGCCGGCGATACCGAACCACCGGACGGCTGGCACCATCACTGCCAGCAGGGTGACGAACCACAGCGCCTGGATCCACAGCACGGGGCGAGATGCCCCGCGCGCGAGCAGGAAGGCCACGACCAGGTCGAACACCACGCGCAGGGCACCGAACAGACCCAGAGCCGCCAGCACGGGGACCGCCGGGGTCCATCGCTCGCCGTACACGACCGTGACCAGCGGCACCGCCAGGACGGCCAGGGCCGCGCCCGCCGGCAGCGCCAGGGCCCAGGTCAGGGCGAGCCCGCGCCGCAGCGACTCGAGGCCGGCACCCCGCTCCCCCGTCCGGGCGAAGGCCGGGAGCGCCACCGAGCGAACGACCTGCCCGACAGCGCTCATGGGCCAGGTCGACATGTTGAAGGCCAAGGCGTAGAAGCCCAAGGAGATCGGCCCGGCCGCCCGGGCGATCACGACGTTGTCCAGGTTGAGCAGTGCCCAGGACAACATGTTGGCTCCCGCGAGCGGAACCCCGAATCGGAGCACCGAGCCGACCACCTCCCGGTCGAAGCGATAGGCGGGCCGGACGCCTGACATGAGGAACTGCAGCACGAGCGTCGACAGCTGCGCGACGATCCGGCCGATCGCGAGGGAGACGACGCCCCAGCCGAGGTGCAGGAGCAGCAACGTCGCGATCGTGGACAGCGCGAAGTCGACGGCAGCGATCCCGAAGAGTGCTCGCTGACGGAAGTCGCGCTGGAGCATCGCGTACGGCACGACACCCGCACCGGCAAGCACCAGCGTCACGGAGAGCAGGGCGATGACGGTGGTCGACTCCGGGCTGCCCATCAACTGGGCGATCGAGCTGGCAGAGAGTGCCATGAGCAGCGCCAGGACGGTTCCCGAGACCAACCCCAAGGCCCCGACCGACGGCGCGCGGCGCTGCGGTTCCGAGGAGCGAATCAGGTCCGCACTCAGCCCGAGGTCGGCCAGCGTCATCAGCACGGTCTGGACGGTGAGTGCGACGGCGTACACACCGAACTGCTCGGGCGTGAGGACGCGCGCCAGGACGATTCCGACGGCGAAGGAACCCGCCCGCAGGACGAGGTTGTTCAGCGTGCTCCACCCGATCCCGCGCCGGATCTTGTCTGCGAGCTCAGGTTCCCCCGCAACGGGGATCACGGGACCACCTGCCTGTCGCGGACCCGAGCCACCCGTCGGGGCTGGACATGCTCCTGCCCGAACCGCACCGTGCAGAACTTCGCGAACTCGTAGCTGGTACGCAGCAACTCGCGGGCGAGCACGGAACGATCTGTCCGTCGAGAGGCGGCCTCTGCGTAGATCGTCTCGAGGAGGTCCGCCGCCGAGTCGAGGCTGAACCGTTCCACCGCCAGCCGGCGGCCGAGGCATCCGAGCCGGCGCCTCGAAGCCGGGTCCCGGACCAGAGGTTCCATCGCGGCGATCAGGTCCTCGGCACCGCGGCCCCCCTCGCCGTACCAGCCGTGCCCGAGGAACTCGGGGAGCGTGCTTTCGTCGAGAAGACGCCAGTAGCCTTGCGCCCCCTGGACGACCAGAGGCTTGCCGAACGCCAACCCCTTGAGCGCCGAGCTGCCCATGCCCAGCACCAGGTCGGCGGCGTCGTACGCGTCGCTCGGGTCGAGCAGTCCCCCGGTGACGATCACCGTCTCGCGGCCGGTGGCCGCCCGCGCCTCATCAGCTGCACGACGGAGCTCAGGGAGTCCTGGTCCCTCGCCGACCGCGAGCAGCCGTAGGGGCGCGCCCTTGCTCGCCAGGTCTGCGACCACGTCGACGGCGGTGATCACCCCCGCGAGCTTGTCGAGGTCAGTCGTCATCCGGCACACCACGGAGACCACGACCTCGTGCGGAGCGATGCCGAACCGGGCCCGAGCACCCGCCTGATCCCGCGAGGCGTTCACGTCCACGTCGACCGGGGGTTCCATCAGCCAGAGAGGACCGCGCTGCTCGGTCGCACGCTGCGCGAGAAGAGCCGCCGTGCCGACCACCATCGTCGAATGACGAGGCAGGAAGTGCGGCACCGACATCGACATCACCGTGGTGACGCCACCGACGTGGCCGAACGGCTCGACCCCGAAGGCGAGGTCGAGAGCCGGACCGAACTCGTAGCCGTGAACCACCTCGATCCCTCGTTCAGCGACGAGTTGTCGCAGCCGAGCACTGTTGAGAGGGGATGGCCAGGCGCTGTCGTGCGGCACGTGGACGACCTCCAGTCCCAGCTCCTCGGCGACCCGCACCAAGGGCCCCCGCGGGCTGAAGAGCACGACCTCGTGCCCGCGCCCGGCGACCCGAGCCGCGAGCTCGATCGCGTTGAGCTGGCTGCCTCCGATCTCCATCAGGTGGGGATGGACGAGGATCTTCATGAACCACGCTCCCGCGTGGTCGAGTGGAGGCTGGTCCTGCGACGCGTGGCCGCGGCACGGAGGGACATCACCGACCACCCTCGTCCTCGCGAAGCTTCGCCTCGAGCTCGTCGATCCGGGTCAGCAGCGACTCGTACCGCAGACCGAGCGTCTCCCGCACGGAGCGGATCAAGGTGGCCGGTACGACCTCCTCGCCGTGCTCGCTGGCGACGGCGTCGATGCTCAGGACGCCGTCGCCTGTCAGCACCTCGACCTCCCCGGACGTGCGCTTGACTTCGACGACGCGACCAGGGACACGCCCTTCGAAGACACGAGCACCTTCCACCGGATGTGCCCGCAGGATGTTGACCCGGGCGCGACCTGCGAAGGTGAAGGCGGGCGGGTAGGGGCCGCTGAGACCGCGGACGAGGCGATCGACCGCCGCCGTGGTCGATCTCCAGTCGATCTCGCCGTCCCCGGGGACCCGCGAGGCACAGTACGTCGCGCAGGACTCGTCCTGCGCCTCTCCCAGGTCGCCGGCCAGGCGCCGTTGCACCGCGTCCGCGAGCGCCGCGCGTTGGAGTTCGTTCAGGCGTTCGTACAGGTCGGCGACGGTGTCCCTGGGACCGATCGGGGCAGTCACCTGGGCGAGGATTCCTCCAGCGTCGAGCTCCGGCTCCAGGCAGTGCACTGTCATCGCCGTCTCGGTCTCGCCATTGATGATCGCCCAGTTGACGGTCGCCCGGCCCCGATATCTCGGCAGGGGGGCGTAGTGCACGTTGACGAAGGGACAGCGAGCGACGAGCCGTGGCTCGAGGATCCGGTCGTACGACGAGACGACGACCAGGTCTGGCATCAAGCGATCGACGAGGCCCGCGACCTCGGACGGACGGTTCGCCGTGAAGACCTCGATGCCGGCGTCGAGCGCCCATCGGGTGACGTCGTCGGGCTCGCCACGCACCAGGCCGCACAGCTCGAAGCGAGGAGCCAGGGACTCCAGCGCAGCCTGGGTCGTCGGGCCCATGCCGAGGACCAGGATGCGGTCAGAACTCATCGACATACTCCATTGCCGCCGCGGTGCGCGCGTCCGTGGTCGTGAGGAGCACTTGGGCGACCTTGAGCCCGCCGGCCTGCAACCGGACGATCGCGTCCGGGCCGATGTCGGACGGCAGGACGCCCATGTGCCCCGGCCGCGGCCCCCTCGGCGGCCAGACGGCCACACCGGCCGCGCGCAACGCGTCACGGTCGAGGTCGCCCCAGAACTGCACGACCGTCGTCCCCGGCCAGCGCTCGGCGATGATCGACGTGGCGCTCGCATCGACCACCGGCCTGCCCGTCGGTGTGAGGGCGACGAGGATCGCGTCGGGGCAGCGCTCGTCGTCGAGCTCGTCGAGGTGGGCGTGCACGCATACGTCGGCACCGGCCCCGCGCAGCCCGCCGGCGACGTAGTCGGCGAACGGGTTGTCGCACAGGACGACGATCCGGCAACGGTGCACGCCGAGCCCGGCGCCCAGCAGCTGCCACATCGCCATGGGACCGAGGTAGGAGAACACGTCGACGTTCGGGTGACGTTCGTTGGTGCCGGCAGTGGCGATCCCCCGCCGGCGAAGCTCCTCGAGATCGATGTCGACCCGCCCGGCGTGGAGCTCCCACGCCTCGAACATCAGGGGGACGACCGCGCTGTCCTTCATGAGCGAGATGTCACCGGCATCGATGGGGCGCAGGTGGCCCGAGTTCGTCACCACGTCGGCAGCGGCCAGGTCGCCCGGACGCTTGCGGTCCGTCACCTCGATCCGCTCGGCCACACCCGCGGCCGTGGCGAGCGCCATCGTCTGGCGACGAACCTCGGCCACCGTCCCGTAGCGGCTCCCCCGGGTCACCCCCACCACCCGGGACGCACCGGCCAGCGCGGCGAGCACCGGCGTGACGACGTACGCCCCTGTGGCCGACTCGGTCAGGACCTGTCGGCCGGACAGGTCGAGGTCGCACTCGGCCACCGCCGACCGCATCAGGCGGACGAGGCGGTCCAGGTCGTACCCGGGTCGGGTCCGCCCCTGCTCGTCGGGCGGGGGAACCGAGATCACGGCGCCTGTCACCGGGGAGCCGACCGTCGCCTGCGCGGCGTGCGAGAGTGGCTTCACGGCCGGTCCCACGGTCGGGTGAGCACGTCGATCACCCGCTGCTGCTCCGAGTTCGAGAGCCGGTGGTAGACGGGCAGGATCAGGGTGTTGTCGGTGAGTCGCTCGGTCACCGGCAGCGGGACCCGGATGCCCGGTCCGTCGCGGTACGCCGGCTGCCGGTGGATCGACATGATGCCGCGGCGCGCCGAGATGTCCGCGTCGGCCAGCCGGGCGAGCAGCCCGTCACGGTCCAGCGCGTGGTCCTGGTCGACCTCCAGCCAGCAGGACTGGAAGTTGCCGGTGCCGTACGACGGGTCGGCGACCAGGCGCAGCCCCGGTATGTCGTCGATGACCTTGGCGTAGACGGCGGCGATCTCCCGGCGCCGGCGCACGACCTCGGGGAGCCGGTCGAGCTGCACCAGCCCGATGGCGGCCTGCAGGTCGGTCATCCGGTAGTTGAAGCCGACCTCGAGGTACTCCTCGGCCGGCGCGAGGACGCTCACGTGGCGCGCCGCGGCCGACACGCTCATGCCGTGCTCCCGCAGCCGTCTGGCGCGCGCCGCCCACTCGGCGTTGGAGGTGGTGATCATGCCGCCCTCGCCGGTCGTGAGCAGCTTGCGCGGGTGGAACGACCAGGCCGTGACCTCCGCACCGGCACCAACCGGCTCGCCGCGGTACGTCGAGCCGGCACCGCACGCGGCGTCCTCGACCACGACGACGCCGAGCGGGTCGCACAGCTCGCGCAGCGCGCCGAGGTCCACCGGCACGCCACCCTGGTCGACGGCGATCACCGCACGCGTCTTCGGGGTCAGGGCGGGCGCGACCGTGGCCGGGACCAGATTGCCGGTCTCCGCCTCCACGTCGGCGAAGACCGGTGTGGCCCCGACGTTCACGACGGCGCTGGCGGTGGCGATGAAGGAGAACGACGGGACCACGACCTCGTCGTCCGGGCCGACCCCGGCGAGCAGCATCGCCAGGTGCAACGCAGCGGTGCAGCTCGACGTCGCCACCGCGTGCTCCGCCCCCTGGCTGGTCGCGAAGGCGTGCTCGAACTCGAAGACGCGGGGACCCTGAGCCACCCAGCCGGACGCGATCACCTCGGTGACCGCGGCGATCTCCTCCTCGCCCAGCCACGGCTGCATCACGTTGACCCGGTTCACGGGACCACCGTCAGACGGCCGCGGCGGATGTCGGCACGCTGCGGCCGCCACCACTCGACCAGCTCGCGCAGGCCTTCCTCGAGGCCGACCTCGGCGACGAAGCCGAGGTCGCGACTGGCCGCGCTGGTGTCCGCCAACCGGCGTACGACGCCGTTGACCGCGCGCTCCGGACCGTGCTCGACGTGGAGGTCGGACCCCATCACCCGCAGCAGCGCCTCGGCAAGCTCCAGCAGGCTGGTCTCGGTGCCGCTGGCGACGTTGTAGACCCCTTCCACGACGTCGCTCCCCGCCGCCAGCAGGTTGGCGCGTGCGACGTCCCGCGCGTGGACGAAGTCCATCGTCTGGCTGCCGTCGCCGAAGATCAGCGGGGGCAACCCGTCGTCGATGCGCTCCATCCAGCGGACCAGCACCTCGGTGTAGAGCCCGTGCACGTCCATCCGCGGCCCGTAGACGTTGAAGTAGCGCAGCAGCACGTGGTCGAGGCCGTGCATGGCGCGGAAGCTGCGCAGCATGCCCTCGTTGAACGACTTCGCGGCCCCGTAGAACGTGTCGTTGTCGTGGTGGTGATGGCGTTCGGAGGTCGGGAACTGCTCCGCCATGCCGTAGACCGACGCCGACGAGGCCGCCACGACCTTGCCGACCTTCGCCTCGACCGCGGCCTCGACGACGTTGAAGGTGCCGTCGACGAGCACCTCGAGCGCCAGTCGTGGCTCCTCGGCACACTGGGTGATGCGGATCGCCGCCTGGTGGAAGACCAGGTCCTTCCCGACGGTCAGGTCTCCGACCACGTCGCGGTCGCGGATGTCACCGTGGACCACCGTCACCCGCCCGGACGCGATGGCGGCGCCCAGGTTCTCCCAGCGCCCGCGCACGAAGTTGTCCAGCACGTCCACGTGCGCGGCGCCGGCGTCGAGGAGCTGGTCGACGATGGTCGAGCCGATCGTGCCCGCTCCCCCGGTGACCAGCACCCGGGCTCCCTGGAGGGCACTCACCGGACCACCTCCAGCAGGTCGGTCGCGACCGGCGTCCCGTCCCCGAGACTGCGCTGCGCGGCCTCGAGCACCGTCAGCACCCGCAGCCCCGCGGCGCCGTCGGTCCGGGGGGCCGAGCCGTCGCGGATGCTGAGCGCGAAGTCGGCGACCATCGCCCGGAGCGCCTCGTGCTCGGGCAGGGCCGGAGCCCAGGTGTCACCGAGCCGGTAGGAGACCTGGCTGGTGGCCCGGTCCACCGCGTCGACCGACTGCTGGGCCAGGTCGACGCCGCGGTCGTAGACGCTGAGCCGCTGCTGCGGGTTCAGGTCGTCCCACACCAGCGTCCGGCGGCTGCCCCCGACCACCATCTGACGGATCTTCGTGGGGCTGAGCCAGTTCACGTGCACGTGGGCGATGCCGCCGCCGGCGAGCGGCAGGGTCAGGTAGCCGACACACGACTTGCCGGCCCCGATCGGGTCGGCGCCGACGGCGGAGACGGTGGCCGGGCGAAGGCCGCCCGGCAGGATGAAGTCGAGGATGGACAGGTCGTGCGGCGCCAGGTCCCAGAAGACGTCGACGTCCGGCTGGACCAGCCCGAGGTTGATGCGCACCGAGTCGACGAACAGGATGTCGCCGAGCTCGCCGGCGGCCACCAGCTCGCGGATCTTCAGCACCGCGGGCGTGTAGCAGTAGGTGTGGTCGGCCATCAGGACCAGGCCCTGCGCCTCGGCGAGGTCGACCATGGCCTGTCCCGAGGCCCGGTCGTGGGCCAGCGGCTTCTCCACCAGCACGTGCTTGCCGGCCCGCAGCGCCGCCTCGGCGATCGCCTGGTGGGTCCGGGCCGGGGTGGCGATCGCGACGGCGTCGACGTCGTCGCGCTCGAGCACCTCCTCGAGCCGGTCGGTGACGGCTGTGGCGTCGTCGTAGCCCACCACCCGGCGAGCGCGGTCGAGGTCGAGGTCGCAGACCGCAGCGAGCTGCCAGTCCTCACCGCCGCGGAAGTTGCGGACCAGGTTGGGTCCCCAGTACCCCGCTCCGACCACGGCTACGCCGAGTGGTCGTGCAGGGCTGAACGTCGATCTCATCTGTCCGTGTCCCCTCTAGCCAGACGTCGATGCCTCGATTCCACGTGTCTGGACCGCGGAGCGGTAGACCCGGCCGCGTGGTTACCCGAACTTGGGGACCTTGCCTCTGATGCTGCCCTGCACCCGTCGACGCGTCACTCACCGCGGGCCCAGGGAACGCATCCGGGGACTCGGACGGGTGTTCACGTCGCTGGGACGTCGCCACGTCCTCAGCAGCGGAAGCTGCCGGCCCGGACGGCCGGCAGGGACGCGATGCGCGCGACCACGGCGACGCCCAGGAACACGGCGACGCGCGGCGCCATCCGCGGATCGTTGCGCACCATCTGCCGGAGCACGGCCGGCGACGTCACCGACTCCGGTCGCCGCATCCCCAGCGATCCGGCCTGGCTGTTCCCGGTGGCGACCCGGATCCGCCGGCGCACCAGGTCGCGCACGGTGGCGGGTGCGACGACGGTGACGGTCGCCCCCTCGACGATGCGCCGCTCGTGGTCCGCGAACGCCTCCGAGACCAGGAGGTCGTCGCTCATCGCGTCCGGCAGGGCGTCGACCCGCGCCTGCCCCTCGCGTGAGAGGGCGATCGCGCCGCGCCCGAACAGCCCGCTGCGGACCTGCGGCAGCTGCTCCCACACGTCGTGGTACCACCGGACCAGCCAGTGCGACCGGGAGTGGTCGAGCATGCGGCGTGGCGCGGTCGCGAGCAGCCCCTCCTCGCGGAGGGGGGCGACGAGCAGGCGTACGTCCGCGCCGCTCAGCGCCACGTCGGCGTCGAGATGGACCCTGGGGAACACGTCGGTGGAGAGGTTGCCGAACCGGACCGCGTCGGTCTTGGAGGCGTGCACGATCTCCAGCACCCGCACCCCCGGCACCCGTCGCGCGACCTCCACGGTGTCGTCGGAGCAGCCGTTGGCCACGACCACCACGTCCAGCTCGCCGGGGTCGACACCGCGCTGGAGCAGCGCGAGGTTGCGCCCGATCACCCGCGCCTCGTTGTGCGCGGGGATGATCACGCTGGCCGCCGGCGTCATGCGCAGCCGCACCCCGTGGTCCCGGTCGCCCTCCCTGTCGCCCTCTCGGTCGCGCTCCCGGTCGCCCTGGCACCCATCCGGTCTCCCCCTGTCCGACGGCGGGACGACGGCCGTCCTGCCACCCTGCGCCCCGTGCAGGCAGAGCGTCGCCCGGCGGGTCGGGACGCCGCGTCGACCGGCAGCCAGGTTCCCTGAAATTGGCGAGCCGGCTGGTGCCCACTTGTGGGGAACTTCCCCGCGCACCGACCCCCCGGGCGGCGGTCCGTCCGATCGTCGGTCGGAGGCGGACGCGAGACCGCCGGCGGAGGGGGATCGATGACGGGGACCACGGAGCACCACGTCGCGGCATCGGCAGACGTCGACGCGACCGCGAGCATCGGCGACGGCACCCGGATCTGGCACCTCGCCCAGGTGCGCGAGGGCGCTCGCATCGGCAGTCAGTGCACGATCGGCCGCGGTGCGTACGTCGGGCCCGGCGTGGTGCTCGGCGACCGGTGCAAGGTGCAGAACCACGCCCTCGTCTACGAGCCCGCGATCGTCGAGGACGGTGCCTTCATCGGCCCCGCGGTCGTGTTCACCAACGACTGCTTCCCGCGAGCGGTGACCACTGACGGACGGTTGAAGGGGCCCGACGACTGGTCGGCGGTCGGCGTGACCGTGCGCGAGGGCGCGAGCATCGGTGCCCGCGCCGTCTGCGTCGCCCCGGTCACGATCGGCCGGTGGGCGATGGTGGCGGCCGGCGCCGTGGTGACCCGTGACGTCCCGGACTTCGCGCTGGTGGCCGGTGTCCCGGCCCGGCGGTCGCGCTGGGTCGGGCACGCCGGCGTGCCGCTCGACGACCTCGCGGCCGGCCGGTTCGGGTGCCCGGTGACCGGCCGGGTGTACGTCGAGCACGACGGGCGCCTCTCGGAGGCCCCGGCCTCCTGACGACCCGGGTCAGCCGCGCACGGCCCCGTTGAGCCGCGCCGCCTGGCGCGTCAGGTGGTCGCGCTCGGGCAGGTTGGGCGCCTGCCGCGCCGCCTCCGCGTAGAGGCGGGCCGCTCCCTCCAGGTCGCCGTCGCGTTCGTGGAGGTACGCCGCGACCGCGGCGTGGCGCGGCAGCGACGGGTCGATGTCGGCCAGTGCGGCCAGGCCGGCCCGCGCACCATCGGCCTCGCCGACGGCGACGGCCCGGTTGAGGCGCGCGACCGGGCTGTCGGTGAGCCGGACCAGCTCGTCGTACCACTCGACGACCTGCACCCAGTCGGTCTCCTCCACCGTCCGGGCGTCCGCGTGCAGCGCGGCGATCGCGGCCTGCGCCTGGAACTCGCCGAGGTCGTCGCGGGCCAGCGCCCGCTGGAGCAGGTCGATGCCCTCGGCGACCATCCGCGTGTCCCACCGGTCGCGGTCCTGCTCCGCGAGCGGCACCAGGCTCCCGTCCTCGCGGGTGCGCGCCGGGCGCCGCGCGTGGTGGATCAGCATCAGCGCCAGCAGCCCGGACACC
This sequence comes from Nocardioides sp. GCM10023255, assembly GCF_042653125.1. Taxonomy (NCBI): domain Bacteria; kingdom Bacillati; phylum Actinomycetota; class Actinomycetes; order Propionibacteriales; family Nocardioidaceae; genus Nocardioides; species Nocardioides sp. GCM10023255. The sequence continues at coordinate 83,540 of NZ_JBHSHU010000005.1, read as the reverse complement.
TCCGGGTGGTCGATCCTGGCCGCCAGCTCCCGGGTCAGCCGGATCGCCTCGGCGGCGAGGTCGACGTCACCCGAGTAGCCCTCGTTGAAGACCAGGTAGAGGACACGCAGCACCGTGGCGACGTCACCGGGCTGGTCGAACCGGACCCCGGAGACGGTGCGCTTGGCCCGGCTGATCCGCTGGGCCATGGTCGCCTCGGGCACGAGATAGGCCTGCGCGATCTGCCGTGTGCTCAGGCCTCCGACCGCCCGCAGCGTCAGCGCGACCGCTGACGTGGCCGTCAGCGACGGGTGGGCGCAGAGGAAGTACAGCTGGAGGGTGTCGTCCACCGAGCTCGGTGCGGCGGGCGGAGCCGGCTCGTTGGTCACCCGATCCTCGCGGTGCCGGCGCGATGCCTCGGCGCGGGTCGCGTCGAGGAACCGGCGCCAGGCCACCGTGACCAGCCACCCCTTCGGGTCCCGCGGCGGGTCGTCCGGCCACACCCTGACCGCCTCGACGAGCGCGTCCTGCACGGCGTCCTCTGCAGCCGGGAAGTCGGCGCCGCGGCGGACGAGGACCCCGATCACGGCTGGGGTGAGCGTCCGCAGCAGGGCCTCGTCCGCCACCGCGTCACTCCGTGATGGTCGGCGGCTCGGACATGAACGGACGCACCTCGATCCACTCGTGGATCGGCCTGCTCCCGGCACCCGGGGCGGCCGACAGCTCCCCGGCCAGCTCGAAGGCCCGGTCCTGGCTGTCTACGTCGATCACCATCCACCCGGCGATCAGGTCCTTGGTCTCCGGGAACGGCCCGTCTGTCACCGGTGGCCGGCCCTCCCCGTCGTACCGGACGAACATGCCCCCGGGCGAGAGCGCCTGCGCGTCGACGAACTCGCCGGAGTCCTCGAGCCGGGCGGCGAGGTCGCGCATGTACTGGATGTGCGCGGAGACCTCCGCCGGGGTCCACCGGTCCATCGGCACGTTGTTCTCCGGTGCCGGAGCGCCGCGGTAGTGCTTGAGCAGCAGGTACTTGGCCATCTTGTCCTCCTCGATGCGGTACGGCCCGTCGTGGCCGTGCTCGCCCCGGGGACGGAGCCGCGCCCGCGTTCTCGACATCCGGTGCCCCGACGAGCTCGAGCGGCTCGACCGGCCCGGCTGCGCCCGGGCGCGACCCGGGTCAGTCGCCCGCCTTCACCGCCAGCACCGGGCAGTGGGCGTCGAGCAGGATCCGCTGGGCGTTGCTGCCCAGGATCAGCTTGCCGACCGGCGAGCGCCGACGCAGCCCGATGACGATCAGCTCGGCCGAGTTGGCCTCGGCGATGCTGATCAGGTCCTCGGCCGGCTCGAAGCCGCGGACCAGCTGGCGCAGGTCGTAGGTGACCCCGGACTCGTCGAGCCGGGCGCGCACGGCGTCCATGTCCTTCTCGGCCCGGATCGCGGCCTCGCCGTCGAACTCCTGGCCGCCGCGGTGCGAGTTGACCACCACCAGCTTGGTGCCACGCAGCTTCGCCTCGTCGATCGCCTTGCTCAGCGCTGCATCGCCCTCCGGCTTCGGCACGTAGCCCACCACGACGGTCCCCATCGGCCCTCCTCGTCTCGCGTCGGCCGCGGATGCGCGGCCCGTGCTTTTCACGCTACCGGTAACTCGGGCTCGGGGGCAGCCTGTGGAGGAGCTGCGCGCGCCGGTGTCGCGATCGGGCAGGCTGGTCGGGTCCGTGTCGGACCGCAGTCGGAGGGGGCCGGGTGGAAGGCATCGTCGAGCCGATCGGCCGCGAGCTGGCGGCCCAGCTGCGCCGCGCGGTGCTGGAGCACGCCACCTCGGAGCAGCGACGCACCTACGCGCCGCTGGTCCACGTCGGGGTCCCGGACGGCCCGCAGGCGCTCTTCGCGCCCGAGGCGGGCGAGCCGGAGGACGCGGCCGGCCCGTCCTGTCCCGAGCAGGTCGACGGGGAGCCGATCGACCGCGTCCGGCTCGACCACGGCCTGCGGACCGACGTGATGGCAGCCCTGTTGCGGCGCGCAGCAGCCTGGTCGGACGCGCCGCTGGTGTGGCTGACCCGCCCCGGGGAGCACACGCTGCAGGACGTCGACGCCGCCTGGCTCTCCGCCGCCCGGGCCGCGACCGGCGAGGCGGGTCTCCCGCTCACCCTGGTGGTGGTGACCCGTGGCGGCTGGTGGGACCCGCGCAGCGGCGCGTCCCGGACCTGGCGCCGGCTGCGGGCGCGCTGATCACTCCCAGGTGTGCACGGGCTCGTTGGTGTGCATGCCCTGGCGGTACTCCAGCAACGTGGCCCGCAGCGCGTCGTACCTCTCCATGTCGGAGCGGTCGGCCATCCTGCGGACGAACCACTCGGCGCCGGTGACCCCGGTGAGGCAGCGCTGCTCGATGATCCCGAGCAGCCGGTCGCTCTCCTCGGTCGTGGCGCCCCACGACGCCAGGCCCTCGTGTGCCAGCGGGAGCAGCCGCCGCAGGATCAGCTCGGTGGCCCGGACCTGCCCGACTCCGGGCCAGTAGATCTGCGCCTCGACGCCCTGCTGGGCCGCGACGTGGAAGTTCTCCTCCGCGGCGCTGAACGACATCTGGGACCACAGGGGCCGCTCGCTCTCCGCGAGGGCGCGGACCAGCCCGAAGTAGAACGCCGCGTTGGCGATGGTGTCCGCGACCGTCGGCCCGGCGGCGAGCAGCCGGTTCTCGACCCGCAGGTGGGGCACGCCGGCAGCGATGTCGTAGACCGGCCGGTTCCACCGGTAGATCGTGCCGTTGTGCAGCCGCAGCTCGTGCAGGGAGGGCGTGCCGCCCGACTCGAGCACCTCGAGGGGTTCCTCCTCCTCGGTGACCGGCAGCAGCGCCGGGAAGAACCGCACGTTCTCCTCGAAGAGGTCGAAGATCGAGGTGATCCAGCGCTCCCCGAACCACACGCGGGGTCGCACTCCCTGCGCCTTGAGCTCCTCGCTGCGGGTGTCGGTGGCCTGCTCGAAGAGCGGGATGCGGGTCTCGCGCCACAGCTGCTTGCCGAGGAGGTAGGGCGAGTTCGCGCCCACCGCGAGCTGGACCGCGGCGATCGCCTGGGAGGCGTTCCAGTACGCCGGGAACTGGTCCGGCGAGGTCTGCACGTGGAACTGGGTGCTGGTGCACGCCGCCTCGGGCACGATCGAGTCCGCGGTCGTCTCGAGCCGTTCGGGGCCGGAGATCGAGATCGTGATGTCCTCGCCCCGGGCGTTGAGGATCTGCTCGCTGAGCAGCTTGTACCGCGGGTTCGCGCTCAGGCTCGCCACGCTCATGTGCCCCTCGGCGAGGGTGGGCAGGATGCCGATCATCACCATGTGGGCGCCGACGTCCGAGGACTTCTCCTCGGCCTGGTTGAGGCTGGCCCGCAGGGAGTCCTCGAAGGTGGTCAGCCCACCCTCGCGGAGCTTGGCGGGCGGCACGTTGATCTCGACGTTGAACTGCCCGAGCTCGGTCTGGAAGTCGGGGTCGGCGATCGCCGCGAGGGCCTCGGCGTTCTTCAGCGCCGGGTCGCCGAGGTCGTCGATCAGGTTCAGCTCGACCTCGAGACCGGTCATCGGGTCGTCGGTGTCGAAGCGGGCCTCCCGCAGCATCCGGGCGAAGACGTCGAGGCAGCGACGCACCTTCTCCCGGTGCCGCGTCCGGTCAGCCCTGGAGAACTCCTGCTGGTCCACCTCTTCGCCCATGACGAAACCTTAGGGTGTGGCACCCCGCCGGGGGCTCACCCCGGCGTCGAGTCCCGACCAGACGGCCTCGCTGCGCAGGACCAGGTCGTCCACCACACCGTCGAGGGACCCGGCCCGTCGGTAGGCCTCGAGCTGACGCACCGCTCCCCCGCCCCACAGCACGCGCTCGACCCCGGCCCGCACCAGCTCGGTGTCACCGGTCTCCTCGAGCTCGGTGGCCACGGTGGCGAGCAGCGCCTCCATCACCTCCCGGGCCGTGGCGAGACGGCGGGTGAGCGGGTGCACCAGCGTGCTCGCGAGGCCGACCCGGGAGGCTCGCCAGTGGGCGGCCCGCAGCGACTCCGTGCGCCACGGCGGTGGTCCCTCGCCGCGGCGCCAGGACCGCGCCACGTGCTCGACCAGGGCGCGCACCAGCGCCGCGAGCAGGACCGCGTCGTCGAGGTCGGTGCAGGTGTCGAAGACGCGCACCTCGACGGTGGGCTGGTGGGCCGACAGCCGTGCGTCGAAGTAGAGCATCCCCGGGTCACGGGCCGCCCCGGACTCCAGCAGCTCCTCGCACAGCCGGCGGTAGGCCGCCACCGAGGAGAGCGTCCCGGTCGGCCCGGCGGTCGGCCAGTGCGACCAGACCTGCGAGCGCCACGAGGCGTAGCCGGTGTCCCGGCCCTCGGCATACGGCGAATTGGCGCTGACCGCCCGGAGCACCGGGAGCCACGGCCCGACCCGGTCGATGACGCCGACGCCCTCCTCGTCGCTCTCGACCACCACGTGCACGTGCATGCCGCAGGTGCCGGCGTGCCGGGCGATCTCGGCGTAGCGGAACAGCATGTCCTCATAGCGGTCGTCCGGCGTCAGCCGGGGCTCGTCGGTCAGCGGGACGGTCGCCACGGCGACGGCCGCCAGGCCGAGTCGCCGGGCGGCGCGCCCGGCGATGGCGCGCGCGACCAGCAGCTGCTGTCGCACCGAGGCCATGTCGGTCGTGGGCTCGGTCCGGGTCTCGAGCTGGTGCTGGAAGAGCTCCTTGTCCAGGCCGTGGCTGGCCCGGACGGGCCGCACGCCGTGCTCGCGGTGGTGCTCGGCGAGCACCTCCTGCGATCGTGAGCTGGCCAAGCGGGTGGCGGGGTCGACGAGCAGGAGCTCCTCCTCCACGCCGACCGTGCGGACACCCATGGCGCATCGTAAGCACGGATGCGTGCGGGCCCCTCGCCCCCAGCGGGTGAACCGAACGGACCGGGTACGGCTAGGCGGGGTCGTCGAACACGTCGGACCACCCTGCCTCGAAGTCCCAGGCGCTCGGAGGCACGGCGTGGTGGAGCAGACGGCCCACGATGTCGGCCAGCCCGTAGCCGGGATCCACCTCCTGGCAGCGCTCGACCGCGCACCAGGCGAGCGCACCGTGTCCGGCGAGCCACGCCGCGAAGCCGAGCAGGGCGGCCGGCGCCGGCAGCAGGTCGTCGGGACTGCGGCGGACCAGGTCGGTCCAGTAGCCGACGTGCTGGGGAGAGGTCTCGCGGGTCATCAGCGACCACGCCACGTCGCGCAGCTGCAGGTCGCGCAGCGCCCGCAGCAGCCGGGCCGCCTCCTCGTCGGACGGCACGGCCCCGGCGGCGACCTGGCGGCCCACGGTGCTGCGCACCCAGGCCGCCTCTGCGGTGGGCTGCGCAGCGCCTGCTGTCCTGTCACCGGTCAGACGGGTCACGGCCGCCCCCCGGTCGGGGTGTCGGGCCAGCGACGCGGCCAGCTCGTCGCGGCTCGCGAGGGTCACCCGCCCGTCGAGGACCGACTGCGCGACGAAGCGGTGGGCCGAGACGTCGTACGGCACGCCGTGCACCGGGACCCCGGGGCGCCCGGGCAGCAGCGCGAACCAGCGCCGGCCGTCGGCGCGCAGGGACTCCAGCACGTCGATCCCCGAACCCTCGAAGGCAGGCACCAGCGCACGGGAGACCTGCTGCGCCTGGTCGGCGTCGTCGGTGTAGAGCACGAACACCACGCCGCGGACCTCGTGGCGGAGCGCCGGTCCGAGGAGCGCGTCCACTGCGTGGTCGACGTGGGCGGGCGGTGGCAGGTCGACCCGCGCGTGGAAGGTGGCCACCGCGCCGAACGTGAGCATCACGATCGAGCGCTGCGGGACGAAGCCGAGGACGACGGGAACGGCCGCGAGCACGTCCTCGGGGCTGCGGGCGACCAGGGTGGTCGGCTGGGTGGGAGTGGTGGGTGTGGTCATGCAGGGACGGTCCCCGCCGGCGCCGACGTCGACCCCGGGGTGCGGCGTGGCCTGTGGAGGGACCCGCCGACAGCGCCTCCTGTGGACGCTTCGTGGGCCGTCCGGACCGTGTCGGCGGGCCGCGATACCTTGCGCGCATGCCCGTCGCACCCGGAGGCCGCTGATGCGCGCGCACGCCTCGGTGCTCCACCTCGACCTCGACGCGTTCTTCGCCGCGGTCGAGCAGCGCGACAAGCCGTCCCTGCGTGGCAAGCCGGTGGTCGTCGGCGGCGTGGGTGGCCGCGGCGTGGTGGCCACGGCGTCGTACGAAGCCCGCAAGTACGGCGTGCGCTCCGCCATGTCGACGCGCGAGGCCCGGTCACGCTGCCCGCACGCGGCCTTCCTCTCCGGACGTTTCCACGCCTACCGGGACACCAGCCGTGTCGTGATGTCGCTGCTGCGGTCCGCCTCGCCGCTCGTGGAGCCGCTCTCGCTCGACGAGGCGTTCGTGGACCTCGAGCACGCCCTGCTCCCCGACCTCGAGGTGGACACGGTGACCGCGTTCGCCGAGGAGCTGCGCGCACGCGTGCACGAGGCGACCGGCGGGCTGACCGCGTCGGTGGGGCTGGGGACGTCGAAGTTCATCGCCAAGGTCGCCAGCGACCTCGACAAGCCCGACGGGCTGACGGTGGTGCCACCGGGCACCGAGCAGACGCTGCTGCGACCGATGCACGTCTCGGTGATCCCGGGGGTCGGGCCCGCGACCGCCGAGCGGTTGCGGCGGGCCGGCATCCACACCGTCGCCGACCTCGAGTCCGTCGGCCTCGAGGAGCTGGTCCGGCTGCTCGGCAAGGCGCACGGCACCGGCCTCTTCCACCTCGCCCGGGCCGAGGACGACCGGCCGGTGGTGCCGGAGCGCGAGGCGAAGTCGGTCAGCGTGGAGGGCACCTACGACACCGACCTGACCGACCGCCGGTTGATGGAGGGGCTGCTGACGCGCCAGGCCCGGGAGGTCGCCGAGCGCCTGCGCAAGCACGGCCTCTCCGGCCGGACCGTCTCCATCAAGGTCCGGCTCCACGACTTCACGACGCTGAGCCGGTCCACCACGCTGGCCTCCCCCACCGACAGCACCGCCACCATCGCCCGGCTCGCCCGCGGGCTGCTCACCGACCTCGACACCTCCGGTGGGGTGCGGCTGCTGGGGGTCGGGGTCTCCGGGCTGGCCGACTGGATCCAGGAGGACCTCTTCGGCGACGAGCCCGACGAGGAGGTCGACGCGGTGCCCGAGGAGGAGCTGGTGCCCACCAGCCGTCAGCGTCGCACGTGGGCCCCCGGGATGGACGTCGTGCACGCCGAGCTGGGCCGCGGCTGGGTGTGGGGGTCGGGCCGTGGGGTGGTCACGGTCCGGTTCGAGACGGCCGAGTCGCCGGCGGGGCCGGTCCGCTCGTTCGCGGACGACGATCCCGTCCTCAGCGCCTGGCTGCCGGAGGAGCCGGCCGACCCGACCCACCCCGGGTGACGAGACCGGTCCAGAGCACCCTGGGTCACAGGCCGCGGAGCGAGAAGCCCGCCTCCTCCAGGGAACGGCGTACGGCGCGGGCGTGGCCCACCGCACCCGGGGTGTCCCCGTGCACGCACAGCGAGTGCAGCGACGGCACGACCTGGGCGGCCAGCTCGACCGCGCGGCCGGCGATCGTCTCCGCGTCGGTCAGCACGGCACCGGGCTCGCTGCGTGGGACCAGCCGCCCGCCGGGCCCGTACACCCGGTCGGGGAAGCCCTCGTGCAGGACCCGCCGACCGCCCTGCGCCGCGAGCGCCAGCAGCGCTCCACCGGGCAGGCCGAGCACCGGCAGCTCGCCCGAGCCGGCCAGCACGGCCGACGCCTGCTCCTCGTCGTCGACGACCCGGTGGTAGAGCGCACCGTGCGGCTTGACGTAGCGGACCGTGGTCCCGCAGGAGACCGCGATGCCGGTGAGCGTCCCCACCTGGTCGGCGACCTGCTCGCGCAGCACGTCGACGCGCACGTCGAGCTCGACGCGGCCGAAGTTCTCCCGGTCGGCGTAGGAGACCTGGGCCCCGATCGAGACGCCCAGGCGGGCCGCCTCGGCGCACACGGCACGCATGATCTCGACGTTGCCGGCGTGGTAGCCGCAGGCCACGTTGGCGCTGGTCACCACCGCGAGCAGCGCCTCGTCGTCGGTGACCTCCTCGCCGAGGTCGGCGTTCAGGTCGACGTGCCGGGTCTCCACGCCACCGACGCTAGCGCCGCGCCGTGACGGCGCTAGGTTCGACCCCATGGAGCACTCCCCCGCGACGACCGCCCCTCCGAGCGCAGAGCGCCGGCCCACCACCACCGAGGTGCACGGGACCGCCCGGACCGACGACTACGAGTGGCTGCGGGACAAGGACGCCCCCGAGGTGCGGGCCCACCTCGAGGCCGAGAACGAGCACACCCGGGCCCGGACCGCGCACCTGGCCGACCTGCGGCAGTCGATCTTCGAGGAGATCAAGGCGCGCACCCTGGAGACCGACCTCTCCGTCCCGACCCGGGTCCGCGGGCACTGGTACTACGGGCGCTCCTACGAGGGCAAGGAGTACGGCGCCACCTGCCGCGTGCCCGTGCTCGACGCGGACGACTGGACCCCGCCCCGTCCCGCGGAGCACTGCGCCGCCGGCGAGCCGGCGCTGCCCGGCGAGGAGCTGCTGCTGGACCTCGACAGCCTCGCCGAGGGACACGACTTCTTCTCCCTCGGCGGCTCGGCGGTCAGCCCGGACGCCACCCTGCTCGCCTACTCCACCGACGTCACCGGCGACGAGCGCTACACGGTGCGGGTCAAGGACCTGGGCACCGGAGAGCTGCTGCCCGACGAGATCGCCGGCGTGATCGGCGGGGCCACCTGGAACCGGGAGGGCACCGACCTCTATTACACGACCGTCGACGAGTCCTGGCGTGCCGACAAGATCTGGCGGCACCGGCTCGGGACCGCGCAGGCCGACGACGAGCTGGTCTTCCACGAGACCGACGGCCGCTTCTGGGTGGGTGTGGGGCGCACGCGCACCGACCGGTTCCTGGTCATCGCGTCGGGCTCGAAGACCACCAGCGAGTACCGCTACCTCGACGCCGACGCCCCCGAGCAGGGCTGGAGGGTGTTCGCGGAGCGTCGCGAGGGGCTCGAGTACAGCCTCGACCACGGCGTGCTCGCCGGGCGCGACCTCTTCCTCGTGCTCCACAACGCCACCGGGCCCGACTTCGAGCTCGCGACCGCTCCGGTCGAGCCCACTCCGGTGGAGCGCTGGACGGCGCTCGTCCCCCACGACCCGGCGGTGCGCCTCGAGGACGTCGACGCGTTCGCCGGCCACCTCGTCGTGCACCAGCGCAGCGAGGGCCTGACCCAGCTGCGCATCCTCGAGCTCGGCGACGACCCCGCACAGCCGGTCACCGACGACTACCTCGTCCGGTTCGACGAGGAGGTCTACACGGTCGGCTCGGGCAGCAACCCCAACTACCACCAGCCGGTGGTCCGGCTCGGCTACACGACCATGGCCGTCCCGTCCTCGGTCTACGACTACGACGTCCGCACCCGCGAGCTGACGCTGCTGCGGCGTACCCCCGTGCTCGGCGGCTACGACCCGGCCGACTACGAGGAGCACCGGCTCTGGGCGACGGCCGACGACGGCGAACGGGTGCCGATCTCGATCGTGTGCCGCCGCGGCGCCCGTGAGGACGAAGGCGGGGGCTCGCGCCCGATCCCGGTGCTGCTCTACGGGTACGGCGCCTACGAGATGTCGATGGACCCCTACTTCTCCAAGCCCCGGCTCTCGCTGCTCGACCGCGGCGCCGGCTTCGCCATCGCCCACGTCCGTGGTGGCGGCGAGATGGGCCGGCGGTGGTACGACGACGGCAAGCTGATGCGCAAGCAGAACTCCTTCTCCGACTTCATCGCCTGCGCCCGGCACCTGGTCCAGACCGGGTGGACCACCCCGGAGCACCTGGTGGCCGAGGGCGCCTCGGCCGGCGGGCTGCTGATGGGGGCGGTCGTCAACCAGGCGCCGGAGCTCTTCGGCGGGGTGGTCGCCGGGGTGCCGTTCGTCGACGCCCTGACGTCGATGCTCGACTCGTCGCTGCCGCTCACGGTCACCGAGTACGACGAGTGGGGCAACCCCGAGACCGACCCCGAGGTGTTCGCCTACATGGCCGACTACGCGCCGTACGACAACGTGGCTGCGGTGGACTATCCGCCCATCCTGGCTGAGACATCGCTCAACGACACCCGCGTCCTCTACGTGGAGCCGGCCAAGTGGATCGCCCGGCTCCGGGCGACCGCGGTGGGCAGGCGGGACTTCCTCCTGCGCACCGAGATGTCGGCCGGTCATGGCGGCGTTTCGGGGCGCTACAAGTCGTGGCACGACCGGGCCTTCACACTGGCCTGGATCCTCGACCGGATGGGCCTGGCGGACGCGACCCCCGCGTGGTCCCCGCCCCCGGCCGGGTCGGCGACGGACGGGTCCGACGTCTGAGAACTGGCTGAGATTTTCGCGCGGACGCAACTCCAACCCATCGCCAACCGTCCTTGGCTACGAAGAGTTCATAAGCACCGGCGGGATAGGTCCGGGAATCTCCGGGTACGTCGGGGCGTTGGACAGGACGTGTGGGGCTGCCGTTGGCAGGCCACAGAGCTGAGGAGGGGCGCCCATGACGACACGCACCGCAACGGTCGGCGCGCGGGTCGGATCACGCGAGATCGAGGGCCGGGACAGCGTCGGGCTGTACCTCGACGAGATCGCGCGGAACCCCCTGCTCGACGCTGCCAGCGAGGTCGAGCTGTCCAAGACCATCGAGGCCGGCCTGATGGCCGAGCACCTGCTCGCCGAGGGCCGGGTCGGCCGCCGCAAGGGCGGCGCCCCGATGTCTGCGACGCAGGAGGAGCTCGAGTGGCTGGCCGAGGAGGGCCGCAAGGCCGTCGACACGTTCATCACCGCCAACCTGCGGCTGGTGGTCTCCATCGCCCGCAAGTACGGCCGCGCGCAGATGCCGATGCTCGACCTGATCCAGGAGGGCAACACCGGCCTGATCCGGGCGGTCGAGAAGTTCGACTACACCAAGGGCTACAAGTTCTCGACCTACGCCACCTGGTGGGTGCGGCAGGCCATCACCCGCGGCATCGCCCAGCAGGCCCGGGTCGTCCGCCTGCCCGTCCACGTGGTCGAGGAGCTCAACCAGGTCGGCGGCGCGCGCCGCACCCTCGAGCGCCAGCTCGGCCGCGAGCCGGAGCCGCACGAGATCGCCACCGAGCTCGGCATGGACGTCGACCGGGTCCTCGACCTGATCGCCTGGGGTCGTGAGCACGTCAGCCTCGACTCCCCCGTCGACGAGGACGGCGACACCTCGCTGGGTGACCTGATGGCCCAGGAGACGTCCCCCAGCCCGGACCTGACGGTCCTCGACGTCGAGTCCCGCGAGCGCCTCAACCGGCTCGTCGGACAGCTCGACGACCGGGCCGCCGACATCATCCGGTCCCGCTACGGCCTGGTCGACGGGCGCCAGCACAAGCTCGCCGACATCGGCGCCAAGCACGGCATCTCCGCCGAGCGGGTCCGCCAGCTCGAGCGCGAGGCGCTGCAGAAGCTGCGTCGCCTGGGCGACCCCGACCTGGCCGCCTGACCCGGCCGCCTGAACGGGCTGCCGGACCGGCTCAGCCGCCGGCCGTCGCCAGCTTGTCGAAGACCTCCGCCACCGCCCGGCGGAGGTCTTCGAGCGTCCCGGTGTTCTCGATGACGTACGTCGCGACGGCGCGCCGCTGCTCGCGGCTCGCCTGGGCAGCGATCCGGGCGGAGGCGTCCTCGGGGCTCATCCCCCGCAGCCGGGTCATCCGGTCGACCTGGACGTCGGTCGGCACGTCCACCACGACCACCGCGTCGAAGTTGTCCGCCTGCCCGGTCTCGGCCAGCAGCGGGATGTCGTGCACCACGACCGCGCCGGCGGGTGCCTCGGCCTCGATCTCCGCACCCCGGGCCCTGACCCGCGGGTGGATGATCGACTCCAGCACGCGGCGCTTCTCGGTGTCGGCGAAGACGATCGCCCCCATGGCGGGCCGGTCGAGCCCGCCCTCGGCGGTCAGCACCCCGGGCCCGAACGCCGCCACCACCTCCGCGAGACCGTCGGTGCCGGGCGCGACCACCTCCCTGGCCAGCTGGTCGGCGTCGATGACCACCGCACCCAGCTCGGCGAACATCGTCGACACCGTGCTCTTCCCCGAGGCCACGCCACCTGTCAGTCCCACGCGCATGCCGTGAGGGTAGAGGGTCGCCGTAGGCTGCGACGCGTGGACCACGTCGAGCTGCGCGAGGGGTCGCGCGTCGCCCTGCTGGCGCCCGGGTCCGCGGAGTACGTCGACCTGGTGATGGCGCTGCTCGCGGGCGGGGTGTTCCCGATCCCGCTGGACCCGCGGCTGACGACGTACGAACGCGCGCGCATCCTCGCCGGCCTGGAGCCGGACCTGCTCGTCGAGACACCGGAGCAGGTGTCCTCGCTGCTGCGGCTGCTCCCGACGGAGCCGGTCGGGGCGGGTGCGCGCCGCGGCGTGCCGCGAGGTCGGCCCATCCATGTCACCAGCGGCACGACGGGGACACCCAAGGGCGTCCACAGCGGGCAGCTGACACCGGAGCAGGCGGCCGCACTGGTCGCCGAGGAGCGCGACCTGTGGGGGTTCTGCGCGTCCGACGTCAACCTCGTGCTGAGCCCGCTCCACCACTCGGCGCCCCTGCGCTTCGCGATGGGCACGCTCCTGGCCGGCGGCCGCATCGTGGTCCCGGGTCCGTTCGACCCCGCGACGGTGACCGCCGCGATCGCGCAGGAGCGCCCGACCACGATGTTCTGCGTGCCGACCCACCTGCAGCGGCTCTTCGCCCACTGGGACGACGTCGGCACGCCCGACCTGTCGTCGTTCCGGCTGGTGGCGCACGCCGGCGCACCCTGCCCGGTGGCGGTCAAGCACCGGCTGGTCGAGGAGTTCCCGGCGGGCTCGACCTGGGAGTTCTACGGCTCCACCGAGGGCCAGTTCACCGCCTGCCGCAGCGAGGAGTGGTTCGAGCGGCCGGGCACGGTCGGGCGCGCGCGTCCGGGCCGTTCGCTCGCGGTCGACGACGACGGCACCATCTGGTGCACCGTTCCGGAGCACGCACGCTTCTCCTACGTCGGCGACCCGGAGAAGACGGCTGCGGCCTGGGGCGGATCCGTCGACGGCCCGGCCTTCACGGTGGGCGACCTGGGCCGGCTCGACGACGAGGGCTACCTCTACCTCGACGGGCGTCGGGAGGACCTGATCATCAGCGGCGGGGTCAACGTCTACCCCCTGGAGGTCGAGAACGCGCTGCGCGAGCATCCCGGCGTCGAGGACGTGGCCGTTCACGGGGTGCCCGACGAGCAGTGGGGCCAGCGCGTCTGCGCCGCTGTCGTCGGTCCGGCCCGCGAGGAGGAGCTGGCGGCGTACGCACGCGAGCGGCTCGCGCCGCCGAAGCGCCCCAAGACGTGGACCTTCGTCGAGGAGCTCCCCCGCACGCTCACCGGGAAGGTGCTCCGCGACCGGCTGACCGACCGGGTCAGCGCCTCAGGCGAGCCAGAGCGGCAGCCGTCGGGCCCGGCGTCCGGTCGTTGAGAGGGGTGACGGTCACGCGGTAGGCCTTCCCAGGTCTCACCCGGTCGATGCGGAAGCGCCTGGCCGTCGTGGTCCGCGACCGCAACGAGTCGGGTTCGCCACGCCTCTTCCACGTGAGGACGTACGACGTGGCACCGGCCGCCGAGGTCCAACGGGCGACGAGGCGGTGTCGGCGCGCGATCAGATGGAGGGCCGCAGGGCCGGGCGCCGGCTTCTGCGGTGTCGCAGCGACCACGTTCGAGAAGAGCTGCTCTGCCACAACGCTGCCCTTCGCAGACTGCAGCCGGAACTGGTACTCGTGGTAGTCGATGAGCCCTGTCGCCGTCCAGGAGCTCCCGGGGTGCTCCACCCGCCCTGGCAGCGGATGCCAGCCCTCTTCGAGCGTAGCGTCCCGGATCCACACGACCTCACCCGTGGCGCCGGGCGGGCGCGTCCAGGACAGTGCGACCTGACCGTCACCGGCACTGGCGACCAGCACGGCCGGACGCGTCGGCCCGTTGTCGACCTCGGGCAAGGGACGGGGATACAGCGCGCCCACCCCGATATCCGCGAGGGCATCCGCGACGCCAGCCGCCATCTTCACCTCGCCCGTGGCCGACAGGTGCGCAGGATCGTAGGTGTCGACGTCCTGGACGAGCTCCTGGGCGGGTACCGCGGCAACGACCCGTGACTCCGGGGTGTCGAGCTCGGAAGCGAGTCCGGGCAGTGCCTGGTTGTAGGCGGTCACGCCGGTGAACCAGGTCTGCGGCAGCTCGGCGAGCACGACGTCGACCTGGGGGTCGGCGGCCCGGGCGTCCACGACGAACGCGCGTGCAGCACTCAGCACCATCTCGGGAGGCGTGCCCAGCCAGGTCAGGTCGTTGATGCCCAAGGCCTCGACCACGACGTCGGGGCGACAGCTTGCGACGAGATCGCCGATGGGGTGGTCCTGCGACGCGAAGGCCATTCCCCAGCGGGCAGCGTGGTCCTGGTCGAACCCGGGGTCGGCGTAGTCGTGCGATCCGAACTGGTCACCCTGACGGTCGAAGAGGTCATCGCGCGGACCGACGAAGTCCACGTCGACACCCGTCCCGACCAGGTGTTCCCACAGCCGGTAGCGCCAGGTCCAGTCATCGACCGACCCCTGGGCCACCGAGTCCCCCACGACCATGATCGACGTCCCTGCCGGATCCGCAGCAGGTCCGCAAGTGACCGGTTCCGCTCCGGACGCCGGCACCTGGACGAGCACGCTCACCAGCATCGACGCCCCGACAAGCGCCACCCTCAACGTCGTCACGAGCCCCCCGATGCTCCGTCAGCGGCTCGATGTTAGCCGGTCAGCCCGGTGGTGCGGTGGAAGTCCCGGGGACCGCCGACGGGATCACGGACACCACGTTGGAGAACAGGTCCTCGGCCACCGCCGATCCCTTCTCTGCCTGGAGCCGGAACTCGTAGCGGTGGCCGTTGGTCAACCCGCCCGCCACCCAGGGCGATCCCGTCACCGGGTAGGGCAGCCGGGCCCAGTCCTCGCCCGTCGTGGCGTCCCGCCGCCAGACGGTCTCGCCCGTCGCCCCGGGCGGCGACTCCCAGCGCAGCGTCGCCTCGCCGTCACCGGGATCCGCGGAGAGGACCGCCGTGACCCGTGGCCCGTTCGGGACGGCCGGGAGGGGGCGCGGGTAGTCGGTCCCGATCCCCAGGGAGGCGAGCGCGTCGGCCACTCCGGCGGCGATCTTGACCTCGCCGGTGGCCGTGGGGTGGGCGGGGTCGTAGGTGTCGACGTCCTCGACGTACGGCTGCACGGGCTGCGCCACCACCACCCGGGAGTCCTCGCTGTCGAGGTCCGCCGCGAGCTCCTGCAGGTCGGCGTCGTACTCCTCAACGCCCGGGAACCACGTCTGCGGCAGCCCGCCCAGGACCACCGACACGTCGGGGTCGGCGGACCGGGCGTCCTTGACGAAGTCCCGTGCGTGCTCGATGACGTCGGCGGGCGCGGCGTGGTCCCAGGCGATGTCGTTGAAGCCGAGCATCTCGACCACGACGTCAGGGTGGTAGGTGTCGACGAGGTCCCCGATCGGCTGGTCCTGGTCCACGAACTTCATGCCCCAGCGGGCGGCGTGGTCCTGGTCGAACTCCGGATCGGCGTAGGCGTGCGAGCCCTGCTTCCCCGCGACGTTGTCGAGCAGCCCGTCCTCCGGCCCGACGAAGTCGAAGGGGACGTCCGCGTCGACCAGGTGCTGGGCCAGCCGGTAGCGCCAGGTCCAGTCGCCCGCGGACCCCTGGGTCACCGAGTCGCCCACCAGGAGGATCCGGACCGGCTCGTCAGCCGACCGGCAGGCCGCGGCGAGGGGCAGGAGGCCCAGGAGCAGGACCGCGAGGAGTGCCGTCAGGGCGCGCTGTCGCGACATCCGGCCCCCTTCCACCCCGCTCATCGTAGGCAGCCCGGCCTCGGCGCCGGGCACCGGGCGCAGGCGGTCAGGCGCTCCGCTCGGCGGCCGCACCGGAGAAGGTACGCCGGTACTGCTGCGGGCTCACGCCCCGCGCGCGGGTGAAGTGGTGACGCAGCGTGGCGGCGTTCCCGAAGCCGACCTCGTCGGCGATCCAGTCGACGGAGTGGTCGGTCAGCTCGAGCAGCTCCTCGGCGGCCTGCACCCGCTGCGCGGTCACCCAGGTGTGCGGCGTGGTGCCGGTCTCGGCGCGGAAGCGGCGGGCGAAGGTGCGCGGCGACATGTGCGAGCGCCGGGCCAGCTCGTCGACGCTCAGGTCGTCGCCGAGGTTCTCCACGATCCAGGCGAGCAGCGGGCCCAGGGTCTCGGCGTCGCAGTCGGGCACCGCTCGGGCGATGAACTGGGCCTGCCCGCCGGAGCGGTGCGGCGGCACGACCATGCGGCGGGCGGCCGCAGCCGCGGTGCGGGCGCCGAACTGCTGGCGCATCAGGTGCAGCGCGGCGTCGAGACCGGCAGCGGAGCCGGCCCCGGTCACGATGGTGCCGTCCTGGACGTAGAGGACGTTCTCGTCGACGTGGGCCAGCGGGTACCGCTCGGCGAGCACGTCGACGTGGCGCCAGTGGGTCGTGCACCGGCGGCCGTCGAGGAGGCCCGCCTCGCCGAGGACGAACGCCGCCGTGCAGTGCGCGAAGACGAAGGCACCGCGGGCGTGCGCGGCCGCGACCAGCTCGACCACCTCGGGCGACGGAGCCAGGTAGTCGCGCTTGGGTGCGATGCAGAGCAGGTCTGCGTCGGTGGCGGCGTCGAGACCGTTCTCGACATGGAGGTCGAAGCCCGAGGGGCCACGGACCCGGCCCGGGCGCGGTGTCGCCACGACGAAGTCGAAGACCGGGTTGTCGTCCTCGGGGTGGTAGGGCTCGGCCCAGACCTCGCACATCGCGCCGAGCCCGAAGGGCTCGACGCCGTCCTGCACGAGCACGGCGACGCTGGTCACGCTGGAGGACATGGCACCAGACTGCCGCATCAATGGCAGAAAAACAACGTCCAATGACTTTTCTGCCACTGGTGGCGGGATCTCGACCGGCGCAGACTTACTGCCATGACCTTCCTGATGATCCTGCTGGCGCTGGCAGTGCTGATGAGCGCAGAGACCGTCCGCCTGGCCGTCCGTGACGGCCGTGGCCCCCAGCGCCCGCCGCGCTCCCACCTCGACGACCACCGCTTCCAGTCCCCCGCCCTGCCCCACTGACCGCGCCCCACCCGAGCGTGCCGCGCTGAACCCTCTCCTCTGGTCCCCGGCCCCGTTTCGCCGCCCCCGTCGGGGGGAAGCGTGCCGGCATGGGACTTCGGGGGACGACGATCACCACGGCACTGCTTGTCCTGGCGCTGGCCGGCTGCAGCAGCTCGGACGCCGAGCCGGAGGCAGGCGGCAGCGCAGGCGCCAGCTCCTCCCCGCAGTCAGGTTCGGCCTCCGCCTCGGCCGACCCCGACGAGCCGACCCCGCTGGACCCGTGCGCGATGACGCCGGAGAAGTCCTGGCAGGCCCTCGTCCCCGCCAAGCAGCGCTCGCACGTCGTGCTGACCGCCGACTTCGTCACCCAGCGAGGCATCCTCCTCCTGGACGACTACGCCCGCTACGCCTGCCAGATCAGCTACGACAACGGGGTCAAGTCCCCGGGGATCACCTGGGGCTACTTCCCGCAGACCTTCCGCCCGCACGACCTCGAGAAGGTGCTCGAGGGAGCCGGCGGCACGCGGATCCCGTCGTTCAGCTATCCCGCCTTCACGACGGGCGACTTCACCTCGAGCCAGGCGATCGGCCTCAACAGCTCCACGGCGTTCTTCGTCTCGGTGGACGAGAAGCTGAACTCGGTCATGCACGGCGACACCCGCACCAAGGACCGGGACCTGGTCCGGGTGCTGAAGGAGCTGGGCGGCCAGGTCCCGCTGGAGGAGCAGACCAGGATCGACCTGCCCGCCGACTGCCCGGGCGCCCGCTCCGACGAGGTATCCGCGGCGTACGGTCCCGTCGACTTCGCCCGCGGCGGCGAGGACGGCGACGGCCGCTCCTGGTGCCTGTACATCAACCAGGAGAAGTCGTCGCAGCTGAGCCTGCGGGCCTTCCACCTCACCGACGAGGCCTTCGAGTCGTTCTACGACCAGACGAAGACGAACCCCAACCGCGTCGACATGTTCGACGGACCCCCCGGCGTCATCCGGATGATCAGCCTCGGCGAGGACGGCAGCGCGGACTCGATCGTCCTCGACCCCGAGAGCCACTTCTACGTCGACGTGAAGATCGAGTCGGTGCGGCAGACCCCCGGGCGGGCCGACCGCGGCGCGGTCATCGCGCTGGCCAGGGCGTACGCCGACCTCGTGTCGGCAGGTCAGGCCTGAAATGACACCGACCCGCCCGAGGATCTCGGGCGGGTCGGTGTGCGTGTCAGCTCAGGCGGTCAGCCGCCGGAGGGTCAGTTGCCCCCGCCGGTCAGCTTCTCGCGCAGCGCCTGCAGGGCCTCGTCCGACGCGAGCGAGCCGCCCTCGGACTCGGTGGCGACGTCGTCGTTGCCGCTGGAGTACGACGTGGCCTCGCCGGCCTCGACCTCGGCCTGCTTGGCCTCGGCCTGCTGCTTGACGTGGGCCTCCCAGCGAGCGTGCGCCTTGGCGTACTGCTCCTCCCAGGTCGCGCGCTGCTCCTCGAAGCCCTCGAGCCACTCGCCGGTCTCGGGGTCGAAGCCCTCGGGGTAGACGTAGTTGCCCTGCTCGTCGTAGGTCGCGGTCATGCCGTAGAGGGTCGGGTCGAACTCCTCGACGTCCGTCGCGGCCGCGGTGTCGTTGGCCTGCTTGAGGGACAGCGAGATCCGGCGACGCTCGAGGTCGATGTCGATGATCTTGACCATGACGTCGTCGTTGACCTGGACGACCTGCTCGGGGATCTCGACGTGGCGCTCGGCCAGCTCGGAGATGTGGACCAGGCCCTCGATGCCCTCCTCCACACGGACGAACGAACCGAACGGCACCAGCTTGGTGACCTTGCCCGGGACGATCTGACCGATCTGGTGGGTGCGGGCGAAGTGCTGCCACGGGTCCTCCTGCGTCGCCTTCAGCGACAGGGAGACACGCTCGCGGTCCATGTCCACGTCGAGGACCTCGACGGTGACCTCGTCGCCCACGGCGACGACCTCGGACGGGTGGTCGATGTGCTTCCACGACAGCTCGGAGACGTGGACGAGACCGTCGACGCCGCCGAGGTCCACGAACGCACCGAAGTTGACGATCGAGGAGACGACACCCTTGCGGATCTGACCCTTCTGGAGCTGGGTCAGGAAGCCGTGGCGGACCTCGGACTGGGTCTGCTCGAGCCACGCACGACGCGACAGGACCACGTTGTTGCGGTTCTTGTCGAGCTCGATGATCTTCGCCTCGAGCGTCTGGCCGACGTAGGGCTGCAGGTCGCGGACGCGACGCATCTCCACCAGCGACGCGGGCAGGAAGCCGCGCAGGCCGATGTCGAGGATGAGACCACCCTTGACGACCTCGATGACGGTGCCCTCGACGACGCCGTCCTCCTCCTTGACCTGCTCGATCGTGCCCCAGGCGCGCTCGTACTGGGCGCGCTTCTTGGACAGGATCAGGCGGCCTTCCTTGTCCTCCTTCTGGAGGACGAGGGCCTCGACCTTGTCGCCGACCTCGACGACCTCGGAGGGGTCGACGTCGTGCTTGATCGACAGCTCGCGCGAGGGGATGACGCCCTCGGTCTTGTAGCCGATGTCGAGCAGGACCTCGTCGCGGTCCACCTTGACGATGGTGCCGTCGACGATGTCACCGTCGTTGAAGTACTTGATGGTCGCGTCGATCGCGGCGAGGAAGTCCTCTTCGGAACCGATGTCGTTGACCGCCACCTGGGGCGCGTCGTAATCGGGAAGAGTGGAGATGGTGCTCGTCATAAGGGAAAAAGATCCTTGGATGGTCAGTTGTCGTGCGGGCACGCCGGACGTCGCGTTTCACTACCGGTGAGATACCCCGCCGGACTGGCGGGGCTGATAGCGAGCGAGAGTCCACTCCGTCCGGGACGCAGGCAGACATCAGGCGCAACAGCCAGCGTACGCCGCGGCGTGTCGCCGCGTCCAACCGGCGAAGCGCTCTGGCCATGCAGGTCTCGTGCGAGTATGCACGGGCTGCTTTGCGACTCCGCGCCCGAGCACGGCGGCGACCCCGACGCAGGCTTGCGGTGCCCGTGGAGGCGCGGCCTTGGAGACCACCCCGACGGGTGCGCCGCAGCCACCGCTGGCCTCACTGCCAGCGGCTCGCGGACGGCCGTCGAGCAGCGTGTGCGAGTCAGCACCACCCGGCCGGGCAGCACGGCAGGCCCGATCGCCCGGTGGGTGCCGGGTGGTCAGGCCTGCGGGTGCTGCTCGTGTGGCTAGTTGGTGTCGAGGCGGATGGTGCCGTACGGAGTGACGAGGTACCTGCGGCCGTGGGGGCCGTGCCACTCATACGTGCCGTCGCGCCGTCGTCGATAGCGCCAGCGGCCACTGGTCTTGCACCTGTGATGTCGCCGGCACAAGGGGGCGAGCCGGTCGGGTGCGGTCTGGCCGGGTGGCCCGCCCTCGTCCATCGGGATATAGGGGTCGATGTGGTCGAGGTCGGATCGTCTTGCGTCGATCTGGCACCAGGGGAAGACGCAGTGGCCGTCGCGGAGGATGACCAGCTCGCTCATCCAGGGTGGTGGGTCGTGCTGGTCGACCGCGTTGCGGCTGTTCATGTCGAGGATGGGCTGGACGGTCACGCGGGAGCGGCCGACCCAGTCCTTGATCAGGTCGATGGTGGCGGGGCCGAGCCGCTCGACGGTGCCGGTCGCCGTCACGCCGGCCGCACTGCCGGGGCCGTCGGGACCTGTCGTGGGCGTGCAGCCGGTGGCGAGGTCGGCCAGGGAGAGGTGGAGGTAGAGCCGGGTCTTGGGCGGCCGCGGCTTCGCGGGCGACATTGGCTGATCCGGAACCTGGCCGGTGACGGAGAGGAGGTCGAGGGTGGCCTGCTGGGCGGCGATCACGCCGAGGGCCTTGGCCTTGCGGGTCTCGAGGTCGTCCTGGTCGCCCATGGCCTTGAGCTGGGCGGCCTGGTCGCAGACGAGGTCGTGGAAGGCGGTGAGGTCGAGGGTGTCGCCGGCGACATCGAGGTAGGAGGTGCCGTCGAACCGGCCGGGGTGGTCGTGGCGCAGGGTGACGTGCCAGCCAGCCCTCCCCTTGTTCTCCTTCTGGGCGATCAGGTCGGGGTCGAACTTCGCGATCGCGTGCGCCACCGTCGTCTCGACCGCCCGCCACCCGCACGAGGACAACCTCGGGGCGAGCTGCTCGTCGACGTAGGCGGCCGCTGCCCGGGAGAGCTGGTGGGTGGCCTGGGCGACCTGCCGGGCCCGGTACGGCTCCACCGCCAACTGCTCGACGAGTCGCCAGATCCGGGGCAGCCGGAACTGCAGGTCCAGCGCGTCGGCGATCAGCGCCATCCCCGCGGTCGTGGAGATCCCGAGCGTGGCGGCGACCGGCTCGGGCGCGAACGCCGCCACCGCCGGGGTGCCGTCACCGCCCAGCGACTCGTCGGTCAGCAGGACACTGGGGCCGCCCCAGGTCGCCACCCCGGTGTCGACGGTGGCGGGGTGCAGCACCGCCCACTGCAGGGCCAGCCGGAGCTTGCCGCGCTCCTCGGCACGGGCGCCCTGCCGGCGGATCTCGAGGAGCTCGAGCACGCCGTCCGCGTCGAGGTCGTCGACCTCGACCGGGTCCCAGTTGGCGCCTGTTTCGAACATGCGTCCATAGTCGCATCGACCACCGACACCCACCCCCCGAATCGGGCCCGATCCGGGCGCGCTGGGGAAATCCGAAGGTAAAACTTCCGGCCGGGCCGCCGCCCTACCTCGGCTGCGCAGGTCTTGCTGGCGTTCCCTCTCCATAGCTGCCCGGGCCGCAACCACAGTCGGCCCGCAGGCCCCACGCGGCGCTGGGGTCCCTGCCTACGACACCGAGCCTCGACGACGCTCGATGGTGTTCGCTGCTCGACCATCGGTCCCCAGTCGAGCCCCGCGGACCATCCGCCGCCCGCCCCTGCCGCGGCAGCATGACCTTCGCCTCTGGCGACGGCCGCGCCGACATTCCTAGCGTGAGTGCTTCGCATCCCACCGAGGAAGAGCGAGGGACCCCATGAAACGGCTCTACATGACGACCTACCGTTTCCGTGACGGACTCGGGGCGGACGAGCTGCGAGAGCTCACCAAGCAGTTCATGGAGATCGGCACGGCCCCCGGCACGATCGCGCACTACGCCTCCCTCGACGGGAGGGGTGGGTTCGTGGTCTCCGAGGACGACGACGACCCGAGCGAGACCTTCAAGGTCACCTTGCAGTACGGCCCGTGGATCGAGTTCGACGTCGTCCCCGTCGCGACGATCGAGGAAGCGTTCCCGGTCATCCTCAGCGTCTACGGCTGAGCCTCGTCCCGCAGGGGCACGTCGGGGTCCCCGGCGCGCGCGATCGCGCGCAGCAGCCGGTCGGCCCACTCCGCCACGATGTTCTGCGAGCGACGCGGGGCCAGGTCGAGCAGCGCCCAGAGGTCGGCCGCGCGGGCCAGGGCCAGCGCCTCGTCCCGCCGCCCGCCGCGGCGGGCGACGTAGGCCTCGAGCACGGCGTCGACGAAGGCGGGGTCGCGCTCGAAGCGCAGCAGGTTGCCGAGGTCGGTGAACGGGTGCCCCGCGTGGGCATACTCCCAGTCGACGAGACCGGTCACCTCGAGGGTTTCGGGGTCGACGAGGACGTTCTTGGGGTTGAAGTCGCTGTGCACCAGGCAGTGGCGGGTCACGGTGTCGAGCAGCGCCTGCGCCTCGACCGCGACCTCCCGGAGCCCGCCGAGCTCGTCGGGGGTCCACCAGCCCAGGCCGGGCTCGGCCAGGTCGACCACGGCGGGCAGCCCGTCCACCTGCTTCCCGTCGATCGTGAAGGTGCCGATGGTGAGGTCACCGTCGACGAACGGGCCCGCCTTCAGCTGGGGCATGCCCCCGAGGTCGGCGAGCAGGCCACCGAGGTGCGCGCCGAGGACCGAGCGCCGGGCCGCGTCGAGCTCGGGCAGCAGCACCTCGGCCCGGACCCCGGGGAGGAACGACGTCACCAGCAGCGCCGGCATCCCGGTGGCCGGGTCGGCGCGGCGTACCTCCAGGACCTCGGGCACGGGCAGGAGCCCCCGCACCAGCCGCAGCAGCGAGGCGTCCACCTCGTGCGCGGCGTCGCCGCGGTGGCTGGGGCGCGCATAGATGCGTACGACGCTCCGCTCCCCCGCGACGTCGGCGACGAACGTCTCTCCGGACCAGCCCCCGGCCAGTGGCGTCAGGGAGGTGAGGTCCATGGCAGTAGTCTGCCGAACGTGAGCGCCGAGCAGTCATCCGGCCACCCGCCCGTCCGCGTCGAGCGCCGCCCCGTCGACGAGGCCGAGTCCCGACGGGCCAACGGTCCCGACTGGGACCGCTACGCCGACGAGTACCAGGCCACCCACGGGGAGTTCCTCGGCGACGTCGGCTTCGTCTGGGGCCCCGAGGGGCTGACCGAGGCGGCGGCCGGCGTGCTGGGCGACGTCCGCGACCGCGACGTGCTCGAGGTCGGCTCCGGCGCCGGGCAGTGCTCGCGCTGGGTCCGCGCCCGGGGCGGCCGGGGCTACGGCCTCGACCTGTCCTTCCGTCAGCTCCAGCACTCGCGGCGCATCGACATGAACAGCGGCGTGGCGGTGCCCTCGGTGCTCGGGACGGCGACGCACCTGCCGTTCGCGGACGGCTCCTTCGACGTCGTCTTCTCGTCCTTCGGGGCGCTGCAGTTCGTCAGCGACATCGACCAGGCGGTGGCCGAGGCCGCCCGGGTGCTGCGGCCCGGGGGCCGGTTCGCCTTCTCGATCACCCACCCGACCCGCTGGATGTTCCCCGACGACCCGTCGGAGGCCGGGCTGGTGGCCAGCCAGTCCTACTGGGACCGAACGCCCTACGTCGAGGTCGACGACGCGACCGGCGTGGTGTCGTACGTCGAGCACCACCGCACGCTCGGCGACTGGGTCGCGCTGCTGGCCGACGCGGGGTTCGCCCTCACCCGCCTCCTCGAGCCGGAGTGGCCCGAGGGGCACGAGCGGGTCTGGGGCGGCTGGTCCGGCACGCGTGGCCAGTTCACCCCGGGCACGGCCATCTTCGTGGCCGACCTGCGCTAGGTCCTAGCGGGTCGCGGTCCCTGCCGGGGTGCGCGGCTCGCTCGCGGAGGCGCTGTGGCCGCCACCGCGGTTGCGACGCTGGAGCAGCAGCAGCGCGACCCCGATCAGGAAGACCGGGATCCCGACGAGGTAGCCCACCAGCGGCACGGTCTTGACGACGAGCTGGATCATGCCCCACTTCTCGTCGACCTCGTCGACCTTGGCCTGCTGGGTGCCGTCGGTGAACTCGAGCTGCAGGTCGAGGATCTTGGTGCCGTCCTCGAGGTAGCGCTGCTGGTCCTCGACCTGGTTCAGGATGCTGCCGGTGTTGGGGTCGACGTAGATCTCCTTGACGTCGTCGTAGACGCCCGGGACACCTTCGAGGACGTCGGTCTTGGCGTCCTTGGTCGTGATCTTGTAGACGTAGGCCTCGATGCCCTTGACCTCGTCGGTGCGCTCGTAGACCGCGTCGACGGCCTTGCCCAGCGTCCCCTCCCAGTACTGGTAGGTCTGCTTCTGGGCGTCGAAGGGCCACTTGTTGACCAGGCCCTCGTGCTGCACGGCGTCGTCGGGGAGGTAGCCGTCGTTGGGGACGGACTCCGCGGTGTGCCGGTCGGTGGCGAAGGTGTCGATCTCGGCCGTGATCAGGCGCGGGTCCTTGTCGTCCACGCAGACCCGGTCCTGACCCTCGTCGACGACCACGCAGGTGGTCTGCACGAAGACCGCGACGTCACCGTCGGACTTGTTGCTGTCCGACTTGTTCACGTCGATCGCATAGATGGCGGAGTTCTCCAGCTTGCCCGTCTCGGGGTTCAGCTTGTCGGCCTGCCCCTCGAGGTAGGTCGTCGTGTTGACGTCGATGGGGGTCCGCTTGACCTTGTCCGGCGCCCACACCTGCGCGACGACAGCCGCCACGATCAAGAAAGCACCGAGGGCGACCAGCACGGGCGCCAACCACTTGAACTTCACGAATCCCCTCCCGGGAGCGTCAGACCGGCTGAACCGTACCAGTCAGTAGGGGTCGTGTGTGGCCACTCGCACACACGATCACCCAGATCGGGAGGCCACCTGTGAGATAGTCCGGCCCGTGTTCGCCCGCCTCCTACGGTACGCCCGAAACCGGGCCGCGGACCGCAGGATCGTCATGGCCGGCCTCGCGCTGGTTGCCGTCCAGCTCGGCTACCGGGCCTGGGCGCTGGCGGGATCGTGGTTCTACTTCGACGACCTCGCCTTCATGTCGCGCGCGATGAACCAGCCCTTCGACCTCGGCTACCTGACCGAGTCGTACGGCGGGCACCTGATGCCGGCCGGCTTCGCGGCCGCCTGGGTGCTCACCGACCGAGCGGTCTACGACTGGTGGCCCTGGGCCCTGACCCTGCTGGCGATGCAGGCGGTCGCCGGGGTCGGCATGCTCCGCCTGCTGCTGTCGATGTTCGGGCACCGCCGCCTGGTCCTGGTGCTGCTGGCCGGCTACCTCGGCTACGTGTTCACCCTGCCCGCCGGGCTCTGGTGGGCGGCGGGTATCAACCAGCTGCCGTTCCAGATCGCCCTCGCGTTCGGACTCACCTCCCACCTCGCCTACCTGCGGACCGGCCGGGTGCGGCACCTCGTCGCCACGCTCGCCTGGACCGTCGCCGGACTGGCGTTCTACGAGAAGACGCTGCTCCTCTTCGGCATCTACGCGATCGTCGCGCTGGGCTGGTTCTGCCGGGGCAACACGCCCGAGCGCCTGCTGTCGCTGTGGGCCCGCTACCGCCCCGGCATCGTGGCGCACACGGTCGTCGCAGCGACGTACCTCGCGCTGTACGTCGAGTACGGCCTCAACTTCTCCCCCGGCGACAGCAGCAACCAGCCGTGGTCCCCGATCGCCTGGAACCTGGTGGCCGTGGCGCTGCTGCCCGGGCTGGTGGGTGGTCCGATCACCTGGGAGCCCCTGACGGTCGGCTCCTTCGCCGACCCCTCCCAGATCGTCCAGCTGGCCTCCTGGGCCCTGGTCGGCGCACTCGTGGTGTACGCCTACCGCACGCGCACCCGCAGCGGCCGGGCCTGGGCGCCGCTGCTCTTCACGCTGCTGGCCAACGTCGCCCTGCTCGCCTCGGCGCGCGCCAACATCGTCGGGCCGGACATCGCGCGCGAGTACCGCTACCAGACCGAGTCGGGCGCGCTGTTCGTGCTGTGCGTCGGGCTCGCGTTCCTCCCGCTGCTGGGCGCCGACGAGGTCAACGAGGCGCGCCCCGAGGTCCCCCGCCCCTACGAGCGCCAGGGCGTCGTGGTGCTCCTGTCCCTGGCCGTCGCGGCCGCGGCGCTCACCTCCAGCGACCGCTACATCGAGCTGTGGCAGGACCGGAACCCCACCGAGGCCTACATCTCCTCGGTGCGCAGCAGCCTCGCCGCCGCCGAGGACAAGCCGGTGCCGCTGGTCGACACCGGCATCCCGCAGACGCTGCTCTGGGCGTTCCGCTACCCCGAGAACGCCTACAGCCACGTGCTCCGCCCGTTCGCGGACGAGACGACCTACCCGCGCCACGCCGTCGACCGGCTCTACATGTTCGACGACGCCGGCCACCTCGCCCCGGTGGTCGTGCCACCGACCCGGCAGATGGTTCCCGGCACCGGCTGTGGCTACCCCCTCAAGGGCCGACGCACGGTGATCCCCCTCGACGGGCCCGTCATCGGGGGCGGATGGTGGATCCAGATCGGGTACGCCAGCCGCCGGGCGCTGTCGTTGCGGGTCACCGCGGGCGACGACGTCCACGACCTCGACCTCCCGGCGGGGCTGCACAACGTGTTCGTCCAGGCGTCCGGCGAGTTCCAGGAGGTGACCGTGAGCGGGTACCCACGCTCCAGCGACGCCTGCGTCGCCGAGCTCGCGCTCGGCGTCCCCGTCCCCGTGGCGGCCACCTCGTGACCGGCACCCACACCCGCCCCTCCCCCGCGGCAGCCACCGTCACGGCCACCCGCCGCCGGCTGTCCCGGCTGGCCCACGCGCTGGAGCACGACCGGGTGCTCCAGACGGCGCTAGCGATGATCGTGGTCCAGCTCGCCTTCCGCGCCTGGGCGACGTACGGCTCCTGGTTCCACTACGACGACCTCAACTTCATGTCGCGGATGATGAACGAGGGCCCGGGCCTCGACGTGGCGGCCCGGCAGTACTCCGGTCACGTCATGCCCGCCGCGATGTACCTCTCCTGGCTCGCCAACGCCGTCGCGCCCTTCGACTTCCGGGTGACCGCGACGATGCTGATGGCGATGCAGGCCCTCGCGGACGCGGGGCTCCTGGTGCTGCTGGTCCGCCTGTTCGGACTGAGGCGGGGCATCCTGCCGCCGCTGGCGCTCTACCTGTTCTGCGCCATCTCGGTCCCGATCGCCGTGTGGTGGGCTGCCGGGGCCAACCAGCTCCCGCTCCAGGTCGTCCTGTTCTGGGGGCTGGCGTCCCACGTCTCCTACCTGCGCACGCGACGGCGCCGACACCTCGTGTCCACGGCCGGGTGGCTGCTGCTCGGCTTCTGCTTCTACGAGAAGACCCTGCTGGTGTTCGGCGCGATCGCCATCGTCTCGCTCTGCTACTTCGCGACGGGATCGCTGCTCGACCGGCTCCGGCTGCTGTGGCAGCACTACCGCCCGGCGATCTGCCTGTACGTCGCCATGGGCATCGCCTACCTGGCGCTCTACGTCCGCATCGGGCTCACCTTCGAGCCGGAACGCGCGGGCAGCGACGCGCTGGGCGCCGTGATCTCCAACATGACGATCCAGGCGTACCTCCCGGCCCTGGCCGGTGGACCGCTGCACTGGGAGGAGCTCGAGCAGGGCGGCTACCCCACGCCGAGCGGTCCGGTGCTGCTGGTGAGCATCCTGGTCGTCCTCTACGTCGTCCGCGAGCTCGCCCGGCACCGCCGGCGCAGCATGCGGGCGCTGTGGCTGCCCGGCTTCTTCCTGGCCTGCAACATCGTCCTGGTCCTCGCCGGACGGGCCTCGTACGTCGGCGCGCTGATCAGCCTCGACTACCGCTACCAGGGCGAGCTCGCCGCGGTCACCGCCGTCGCGCTGGCCTGCGCCGCGATGCCGATCCGGGGCGCCGTCGAGACCGTGGAGAGGACCGGGACCAGCCCGCTGCTCGACGTCCCGCACCGCGTCACCGGGCTGGTGGCGGCGGTCAGCGCCCTGGGCCTGGTGTCGTCCGCGCAGTACGCCGTGCACTGGCAGGAGGCGGCCCCCGCCAAGTCGTACTTCGCCACGCTCTTCCGCGAGCTCGACGCCGCTCCGGGCACGGTCTCGCTGGTCGACCAGCGGGTCCCGACCGACGTGATGTTCGGCCTGGGCTACCCGGAGAACGCGCTGAGCCACCTGCTGCACGACGATCCCGGCCCGGCCCGCTTCGTGGACGTGGCCACCGACCACCTCTCGATGGTCGACAGCCACGGCCGGGTGGTGCCCGCGATCGTGCCGGACACGCGGCGCGGCCGCCCCGGTCCACGCAAGGAGTGCGGCTTCCGCGTCGGCGACCAGCCGGTCACGATCCGTCTCGACGGTCCGGTCGCGTACGGTGGCTGGTGGGTGCGGATCGGCTACATCGCCACGGGCGACAGCCCCGTGCGGATCACCACGGGCGACGTGACCCACACGACCACGGTCGAGGCCGGGCTGCACGCGCTCTACCTCGCGGGCGGCGGCCGGTTCGACGAGATCGAGGTCTCCGCCCTGGCCGAGGGTGTGTCATTGTGCACGGACGACGTGACCGTCGGCCGCCCAGTTCCCAGGACGGAGTTCGCCCCGTGACCTTCCAGGACCGCTCCTTCCCGACCCTGAACGCGGTGCGCGCGGCCGGCGCGATCATGGTGGTGCTGACCCACGCGGCGTTCAACACCGGCCAGATCAACCACGGCTGGACGGGGGCCGCGCTGGCCCGCCTCGACTTCGGCGTCACGCTCTTCTTCGTGCTCTCGGGCTTCCTGCTGAGCCGGCCCTACTTCCTCACCCGTGAGCTCGGGCGCCCGTGGCCGTCGACCTGGCACTTCTGGTGGAAGCGGGCCCTGCGGATCCTGCCGCTGTACTGGGTGGTGGTCGTGGCCTCGCTGCTCCTCGACCCCGCCAACGAGGACGCCACCTGGCAGGACTGGCTCAGCCACCTGACCCTGACCCAGCTCTACCGCCCCGAGCTGCTGGCCAGCTCGCTGACGCAGATGTGGAGCCTGTGCACCGAGGTGGCGTTCTACCTGCTGCTGCCGTTCCTGTGCCACGCGCTGGTGTGGGGCCGTCGGCAGCGCGACGGCCTGCACCTGCCGACGATCTACGGGCGGGCGGCGGTGCTGGCCGTCCTCGGCGTGATCTGGCAGGCCGTCGTGGCCCAGATCCCCGGCCACGAGGGCCACTACGCCCAGTGGCTGCCCGGCTACCTGCCGTGGTTCCTGGTCGGCACCTGCTTCGCGGCCCTCTCGGCCGACCTCGTCGTGCACCCGCGCGAGCACCCGGTGGAGCGCCTGGGCCGGGACCTGCCGGGCTGCTGGATCCTGGCGACCGCTGTGTTCGCTATCGCCTGCTCCCCCGTCGCCGGTCCGCGGACGCTGCTCCCCCCGGGCGGCTGGGAGGCCGCCTCCAAGGTGGTGCTCTACACCGTCGCCGGGGCGTTCTACCTGCTCCCCCTGGTGTTCGGGCCGGTCCGCGAGGGCTGGGTGCGCGCCAAGCTCAGCAGTCCCGTCCCGGTCTGGCTCGGCGACATCTCCTACGGCGTGTTCGCGATGCACATGTTCTTCCTGAACCTGGTCTTCAGGGTCCTCGACATCGAGATCTTCACCGGGCACTTCATCACCGTCGCGCTCGCCACGCTGCTCCTGACGATCCCGGTGGCCACGGTGTCGTTCCGCTGGTTCGAGCGGCCGATCCTGCGCGCCAAGAACGTCTGGTTCTTCGCGCGCCTCGACACCGCCAGCCGCCCCGAGCGCGCCTCGGTGCTCTGAGGGCTCGTGTCCCGGTGCCGCCGGCGCGCACCCGGCGACCGGAGGGAGGACGGGCCGGCGTCGCTAGCCGCCGGCGTCGGTGCTGATCAGCCCCGTGTGACGGAGGATCTCGTCGACGACCTCGGTGAGCGGTGGGGTCGCATCGATCACCACGCCACTCCTGGGGATGTCCTCCCCGGTCCGGTGGAGCCGGACGATCAGGTCGCGCTCGGACGGTCGCGAGCCCCACTCGTCCTGCGGGCGTCGGTCCAGCCGCCGGAGCAGCGTGTCGAGATCGACATCGAGGACGAAGACCTCGTCGAACAGGTCGATGAACTTCACGAAGTTGCGAGACCCACCGCAGAAGAATGTGGCGGGCTCGCGCCGGTCGGCGGCCAGCTGCCGTACGCGTTGCACGTCCCAGAGGTGGTGCTCGTGCACGGCAGTCGCGAGCGGCTGGCCGGTCTCGGGATCGCCCTGGTAGGCCAGCTCCCTGTCGCCGTTGACCGCCTGGTAGCCACGCCGCTGCAGCTCACGGCACACCGAGGTCTTTCCCGTCCCGGAGACGCCCTCGACGAGGTAGTTGCGCACACCCATCGGGGCAGTATCGGCTCGGGCTCCTGCGAAGGACAAGCGTGCAGACCCGCACGGCGCCGGCGACCGGGAGCACCGGCCGGGCGAGGCCGTGCGCCCGGAGGTCAGTCAGCCGGCCGGTCGGCCCGGTGCACGTGCGGGTGGGCGTCGTTCCGTCGCAGTCCGGCGAGCGCCGCGACCGCGAGGCAGATCGCAGCCAGGCTCCACGCCTGGCTCCAGCCCACCGCCCAGCTGCGGTCGGTGATCGCGGACCACGACAGTGCGAGGCTGCCTACGAGCAGCGTGAGACCGGCCAGCAGCGGCCAGCCCTGGAAGCGACGAAGCCCGAGGCCCGCCGCGGTCGCCACCAGGACGCCGGCCAGGCCCCACCAGCCGCAGAGCAGGCCGCCGGCCAGCACCGCGACGGCCAGGTCCAGCAGCCCGGGCCGACCGGCGTCGAGGGCCGGCAGCTCCCGCCGGGCCGGGGAACGACGTGCCCGGAGGACCGACCCCACGACGACCAGCAGGCAGGCCCCGACCAGCACGGCTCCCCCGGCCAGCAGCAGGCTGAACGTGCCCGCAGGGCGGAAGGTCAGCTGCACGTCGCCGGCGGCGCCCGCCGGCAGGCGCCACCCCTGCTTCCAGCCGTCGACCCGCTGGGGGGTGAGCTCCTGGCCCTGCCAGGTCGCGACCCAGCCGTCGTTGACGTTCTGCGGCACGGTCAGCAGCGATGCGCTCGAGCGCTCCGGCACCGCGACGGACACCGGTTCGCCCCGTTCGTCACGCGTGACCGGCACGTCCCGGGTGGTCGGGGTGGTCGTGGCCCCGGTGCGGTGCAGCTCCAGGGAGTCCACCCGGAACAGGTGCGAGGGGGCGGCGAGCACGTCGGTGGTCCGGGCGTCCAGGGACACGTCCGGGTCGCCGCAGACCTCGAAGGGCACGCTCTCTCCCCGGACCAGTGCCCGGGTGCTGGCCTGCAGCCGGGTCCGGAGGACCTGGTCGCCGACACGCACCGTGGGGCCGCTGCCACAGCCGAACGAGCGGGGAACCGCCGTCTGGGGCGCGAGCGACTCCCGGTTGACCCGCAGCCCGCTGATACCAGCCGGCATCTCCACGAACTGCTGACCGACGACGGAGAACGCCGGCTCGGTGGTCAGCACCCGCAGGTCGAGAGAGTCGGTGCGCCAGCCGGGGAGCCGGGCCCGGCCGTCCTCGTCGAGGTCGAGGACTCGGGTGCGCCCCTCGGCCCGGACCTGCAGTCGGCTCGGCATCGACGCGGCGGCGGCCGGGTTCAACCGCACCCGCAGCTCGCGCACGACGCGCGGCGCCCCCAGCTCGACGTGCAGGCGTTCACGGGTGTCGGTGGTCACCCACGTCGTCGCGAGGTTCCCGTCAACGGCGGCCAGCGGTCCCTCCGCGACGTCGGCCGGGCGGCCGCCGCTCGCGGTCGCGGACGCGCCGGAGAGGAGCAGCCTGCGTCCGTCGGTGGTGCGACGAAGCGAGACCGTGCCGGAGAGCTCGTAGTCCTCGGCATAGGCCGGGGTGAAGCGGCGCGCCAGCACGTCCCCGTCCTCGCCGGGCGAGACGAGCGCGTCGTCGCAGGGCAGCGCGTGCCCGACCTTCACGCAGGCGGCCCGGTCCGGGTCACGCGTCAGTGAGACCGTGTCGAGGGGGTAGCGGTCGTCGACCCGGGGCAGCTGCAGATAGCGCTGCGACTGGACGCCGGGGACCTCGACCTCGGCCAGGCCGAAGGACCCGGGCAGCCGCAGGTCGCGACCGGCCGCGGTCACCCGGAGCACCGAGGTGTCGGTGAAGCCGGTCCGGTAGGTCCGGGACCGTCCGGGCGCGGGAGCGGCCACGACCAGCGTGTCCTCGCCGGAGCCCAGACGCAGCCGCGGCACCGGCGCCGAGTCCCGGGAGAGCGTGACGCGCACCTGCGCGACGTCGGTGGGTTGACCGAACGTCACCTGCCACCACTGGCCGGTGGGGTCCACCTGGCGCGCCGATCGCCAGGCGGTCGACGGGTCCCCGTCGAGGGCGGCCCCGGGGTGGGAGCCGATCTGCAGCGGCGGCAGCGCGTCGGCGTACGCCTCCGAGCTGGTCGAGGTGACCGCGCTGACGTCACCGGTCCACACGGCCGTCGTCTGCCAGCGGGCGGGGTCGGCGAGGAAGCGGTGGCTGTGCTCGGGGCCGTTGAGGCGGTACGGCTCCCCGGCCGACATCGTGGCCGACCGGTTCCAGCGGACCGCGGCGAAGTTGGTCTCGCGGCGGCGGGCACCGTCGGTGAGCACGAGCCCCGCCTCGTCGCCGGACGCGTCCTCGGCGAGGACCCGCTGCGCCGGCCCGGCCAGCCCGGCCCGCAGCCCGCTGCCCGGGTCACCCATCAGCACCTGCGGGTCGGTGGTCAGCCGGGCACCGGCCGGCGGATCGACGTCGTACACGTCGATGGAGCCGGTGCGGGCCGCCAGCCCGTTCCCCGTCACCAGTCGGGTGCCACCGTCGGCACTGGTCGTCCAGGCGCCGGAACCGACCCGGGGGCCGAACGACCTCGCCGGCGTGATGCCCTCCGAGGCGGTCAGCACGCTGCGGACGTAGGCCGGGTCGGGACTGCCGGTCTGGAAGCGGGCCAGGTCGTTGCGGACCACGATCCGGCCCACGCCGTTGGCCGCGAGGTAGGCCGCGAGGGTGTCGCTGGGGCGGCCCGACTCCACCGCGCGGGTGACGGCGTCGAGGAACACCACGTTGCCGGGCGGGGCGAGCGGGATGACGTTGCGCACGGCCCACGGGCTCTGCGCGAGCCCCTGCATCACGTCGTCGTGGACGTTGCCCCAGTCGTAGACGCCGAAGGCCGAGGCGGGCAGCTCGAGGGCCACCGTGCCGTCGTCCTCCTCGGCGAGGTAGTCCGCCGCCGCGGACCAGTAGCGGGGCACCGCCTCCACCCCGTTGCGGGGGGCGATCTCGTCCTGCGCCCAGGGCAGCGCCAGGGCGACCAGGGCGAGGGCGGTGGCCACCTGCAGCGCGCGCAGCGCCGGCCGGGCGCCGGGCCCGCGCAGCAGCCGAGGGATCAGGTGCAGGGCGTGCGCGACGCCGAGGACCAGCGGGATGCGCAGCACGACGTCGAACTTGTGCAGGTTGCGGAACGGCGCCAGGGCGCCGTCGAGCAGGCCGGTCCGGTCCGCGGCCCACCACCCGGCGAGGTCGCCGGAGTAGCCGAACCCGACCAGGGTCACGCCGACCAGCAGGCCCAGCGTCAGGAACCGCTGGTGCGGGTTGCTGCGCAGCAGCACACCGACCAGTCCCAGGGCCGCGACGCCGGCCGCGTCGACCATCAGGAAGGGTGTCGTCACGAGGTGCTGGCCCGCGGGGTAGTCGATGCCGGCGAAGTAGGCGACCCAGTCCGACGTGCCCAGCAGCGTCCGCGCCAGGCCCGTGGGGACCGTCGTGATGGTGGCGTTCTCGATGTAGTCCAGGAACGGCGGGGAGTAGCGCCCGAGCAGCAGCAGCGGTCCCGACCACCAGGCCGTCGCGAGGCCGGTGAACAGCACCCACCACCCGAGCAGCCGCCACTTCCGCGGGCCACCGGCGCGGGTGAGGATCCACAGCAGGCCCAGGGGCAGGACCGCGGCCACGGCGACCGCGTTGACGCCACCGCAGGTCGCGACCGCCAGCGCGCTGAGCGCGGCGCCGCGGCGTACGGACCCGCGCTCGCTCGCCGCCACCAGCGGCAGCAGCACCCAGGGCGCGATCGCCATCGGCCACACCTCGACCGAGACGCCGCCCAGCAGCGTCGTGATCCGGGGGGTGAGCACGAACGCGAAGCCCGCGACCACCTGGGTGACCGGCGACCCGAGGCCGAGCCGCTGGGCCAGCCTCACGATGCCGACGAAGGCCAGGCAGAGCAGCAGGCTCCACCACAGCCGCTGGACCACCCACGGCGGCAGGTGCACGAGGTCGCCGAGCCAGAAGAACGGCCCCATCGGCCAGGCGTAGCCGTAGGCCTGGTTCTGCAGCTGGCCGAAGGCCGCGGACGGATCCCACAGGTGCAGTCCGCCGGTCAGGAACTTGCCCGGGTCGGTGACCAGGTCGAACTTCGTGTCGGCGACCATCCTCCCGGCCGACTGCGCGAAGCAGAAGGCCGTGAGCACGGCGGCGTAGCCCCACATGCGCAAGCGCGACGTGGCCGACGCACGCGCCGGCCGCTCCTCCGGCCGGCTCACGCCTTGCGCACCACGATGACGAGGTTCCAGGTCACGAGCTCACGCAGGATCGGGACCCGGGTGAGCCAGTGGCTCCAGCGGGGGTTGTAGCGGGGCACGACGTCGAGCACCTCGCCGGCCGTCTGCTGCCGGGCCCAGGCGAGACCCGCCCGCACGGTGACCGGGAACAGCGACTCGCCGTACCGGTTCTTGGGCTCGTGGCCGTGGTGCGCGCGGTAGCGCCGCCGGGCGTACCGGCCGCCGAGGAAGTGCCAGGGGGCGGTCTCGTGGCCGCCCCAGGGGCCGAACCAGACGGTGTAGGAGATGAAGGCGACCCCACCGGGCCGGGTGACCCGCAGCATCTCGTCGGCCATCCGCCACGGGTCGGGCACGTGCTCCAGCACGTTGGAGGAGTAGCAGAGGTCCACGCTGGCGTCGCGGAAGGGCAGGTTCATCCCGTCGCCCACGACCGTTCCGGCAGCGATCGCGCCGGTGCCGGACAGCTCACCGACGTCGGCGTCGAGGGCCCAGTACTGCGCACCGGCCGCCTCGAAGGCAGCCCTGAAGTAGCCCGGTCCCCCGCCCACGTCCAGCACCGTGCGCCCGGACAGGTCGAGGTAGGTCGACAGCTGCCCGACGGAGTCCGCGGCGAGCGCCGAGTAGAACCGGTCGGGGTCGCTCTGCTCGACCCGGAAGTCGCCGAAGAGCCGCACCGACCGGCGCAGGTCCGGGGTCCACGCGCGCGGGGACGGCGTGGAGCGGGTGTGCATGGCGCAGACCCTATCCGAGCACCCACGGGGTCCCGACGGCCTCACCGTCGACCCCGCGATAGCCTCGCCGGATGCCGACGACCGACGCCCGCATGCTCGAGGGCCGGCACGTGGTCTTCCTCAGCTGGCGCGACACCGGCAACCCCGAGGGCGGCGGCGCCGAGCGCTACCTCGCCAAGGTCGCCGAGGGGCTGGTCGCCCGGGGCTGCCGGGTCACGGTCTTCAGCGCGGCGTACGCCGGCGGCGCCCCCGACGAGGTCGTCGACGGGGTCCGGCACGTGCGTCGCGGGTCCAAGCTCTCGGTCTACCTGCAGGGCATGAGGCTGCTGGCCACCCGCCGGTTCGGCCGGGTCGACGCCGTGGTCGACGTGCAGAACGGCCTGCCGTTCTTCTCCGCCGCCGTCACCCGGCGCCCGGTGATGGTGCTGGTGCACCACGTGCACCGCGAGCAGTGGCCGGTCGTCTACCCCGGGCTCACCGGGCGGGTCGGCTGGTGGATCGAGAGCCGATTGGCGCCGTACCTCTACCGCCGGTGCCAGTACGTCGTGGTGTCGCGGGCCACCCGCGAGGAGCTGCGCGGGCTCGGCGTGCGCGGCCCGCGGGTCGCGGTCGTGCACAACGGCACCGACCCGGTCGTGGCCGTGCAGGCCCGCAAGAGCGCCCACCCCTCGGTCTGCGTGGTGGGCCGGCTGGTGCCGCACAAGCAGGTCGAGCACGCGATCGACGCCGTCCTCGCGCTGCGCGCGGAGTTCCCCGACCTGCGCCTGCGGATCGTGGGCAGCGGCTGGTGGGACGCCGAGCTGCACCGCTACGTGTCCGAGCGCGGAGCCGGCGACGCAGTCGTCTTCGAGGGTCATGTGTCGGAGGTCCGCAAGCAGGAGGTCTACGAGGAGTCCTGGGTGATGGCCCTCCCCTCGGTCAAGGAGGGGTGGGGCCTCGTCGTCGGCGAGGCCGCCGCGCACGGCACCCCCACCGTCGCCTACGCGAGCGCCGGCGGCACCCGTGAGTCGATCGCGCACGGGGTCTCGGGCGTGCTCGTGGACGACCAGCAGGCGTTCACCGACGCGCTCGGCGAGCTGCTGCGCGACGCCCGGCGCCGCAGCGAGCTCGCCGAGGGCGCACGCCTGCACAGCGTCCGCTTCAGCTGGGGCCACTCACAGTCCGCGTTCGCCCACGTGGTCGCCTCCGCGCTGCGGGGCGAGAGGGTCGACAGCCAGGACGCCGTCGAGGAGTGAGGTCGTGCCGGTCGGCCCGGAGGGCAAGGCCTACTGCGTCGACCCGTAGTCCATCACCGGCTCGCTGACGTTCGCCGGTGAGTTGCTCGCTCCGTCGGTCTGCGACTCGATGACGCCGACCAGGGTCACGCCTGCCAAAGTCCCGCCGACGACCATGCCGACGACGGACAACAGGATTGG
This sequence comes from Nocardioides sp. GCM10023255, assembly GCF_042653125.1. NCBI lineage: Bacteria > Bacillati > Actinomycetota > Actinomycetes > Propionibacteriales > Nocardioidaceae > Nocardioides > Nocardioides sp. GCM10023255. The sequence continues at coordinate 46,491 of NZ_JBHSHU010000005.1, read as the reverse complement.
GTGCACGGTGGATCCTCCCTCTACGGGACGGAAGTTATCACCTCCGGGCACGGGAACCCGCCACGACGCGGGTTCTTCGCCAACCAACGGTAAGGATTCCGGCCACCGGCAGCAGCAGGAACGCCGTCCAGGCCGCACCCGTGGCAGCATCCCTCGCGACCGAGGACGTCCGCGGGGCGACCGGCTCGTCGAGCCGCACCACCTCGAGGTCCCTGCCGTCGAGGAGCGTCGTGCCGGCGACCGGGGCGTCGTAGTCGCGGGTGGTGGGGACGTCGTGCTCGCGGACCACCAGACCGACCCCGAGTGCCGCCAACCGGCGGGACCGGGCCTCTGGGTCGGGTGCCCGCAGCGCCGCGAGCACCTCGGGGACCCTCGGGTCCTCGCCTGCCAGCACCCGTCCCGAGACGCTCAGCTGGTCGCTGGCGAGGTAGTCGCGGGTCAGGTAGCGCCCGGCCGGGTCGAGCACCTTGCGGCCACCGTTCCACACCGGAGCCCGGTAGCTGGTGAACGGCAGCAGCAGGACGTCGCCCGGTGCCGTGCTCGCGGCGACCAGGTCGCGGGCCCGCGCGTAGTCGGCCGGGTAGTCGGCCGGCTCGAGCCGGCCGCCCAGCCCCCACGCCACGTCGGGCATCAGCGCCAGCGGGAGCAGCGCGCCGGCCAGTCCGACGAGGACCCGCGGCCCCTGGTCGGGCCACCGGTCGGCGAGCCGCTCCGCGGCCGCCGCCACCAGGACCGCGGTCAGCGGCGCGCAGAGCGCGAGCATCCGGCCCCCGTCGCGGAGCAGTCCCCCGCCGGGCACGTGGCTGGCGACCCACCCTGCCGCGCCGGGGGCGAGCCAGGTGACCAGCGCCAGGGTGTAGCCGACCAGCCAGACCGTGACGAGCGAGGCGGTGTCGCGTCGCCCCAGCCGCCGGAGCACGGGCCGGGCCCCCGCCAGGGCGGCGACGAGCAGCACGAGCGTGGCGAGCACCGTCAGCAGCAGGCTGTGCCGCGAGCCCGGGACCACCTCGGCGTTCCAGATCCCGCCGAGGCTCAGCGCGGCCAACGGTCCCGGGAGCGGCCCCTCGTCACCGAGGCCGAAGACCGAGCCGGCGCCCGTGGACGTCGCCGTGGACAGGTGGAGCAGGCCGGCCACCACCCAGGGGGCGTTCGCGGCCGCGCAGAGCGCCACCAGGCCTGCGCTCCGTCGCGGGGTACGACGCGAGACGCCGGACACGAGCAGGGCCAGCGAGGAGAGCAGCGCGGCGCTCGCGCTCAGGCTGCCCAGGGGCAGGAGCAGCAGCGTGGCCGGCGCCAGGCGGGCGCCCCGCCGGTAGCGCGCGCCCTCGACGAGCAGCCACGGCAGGACGGCGTACCCCAGCAGGACCGGCCAGTGCCCCATCGCGAGCCGCTCGACGACGAACGGGTTCCAGACGTAGACACTGACGGCGACGCAGCCCGCGAGGGCGCTCCGTCCCACCAGGCGCAGGATTCCCAGCCCGGCGAGCACCAGGCTGCCCACGAGCACCAGCTTCTGCAGCAGCATCCCCGGCACGAGCTCGTCGAGGACGGCCACGACCGCGTCCGACGGCACCGCACGCGGCAGGGCGGTGCCGAGCCCCAGGAAGTCGGCTCGCAGGGCCAGGTCGGGCACCCACACCATGTCGTAGGTGAGCACGAAGCCCCGGCCGAGGGCCGGCCCCAGCAGCAGGAGCGGGAGGACCACGGCCCAGGCCCGCGGCAGGATCCGCGCGGGCGTCGGTCTCACGGTGTCGGTCTCACGGTGTCGCGCTCACAGCGGCAGCCGGCGGAACAGCGGGCGAGGGACGTGACGCAGCCCCGACATCACGCCGCGCATCGCTCGCGGCACCCAGACCAGGTCGTCGCCGCGGGCCACGCCCGTGACCACGGCGTCGGCGACCTGCTCGGCCGTCACCGACAGCGGAGCCGGCGAGCGCCCCTCGGTCATCTTGGTCCGCACGAAGCCCGGGCGCACCACCAGGACCCGGGCGCCGCTCCCCCGCAACGCCTCGCCCAGGCCGAGGAAGAACCCGTCCATGCCGGCCTTGGTGGAACCGTAGACGAAGTTGGAGCGGCGCACCCGCTCGCCGGCCACGGACGACAGCGCCACCACGACGCCGTGGCCCTGACGCCGCATCACGTCGGCCAGGCAGACCCCGACGCTCACCGCGCCGACGTAGTTGACCCGGGCCAGGGCGACCGCGGCGTCGTGGTCCTGCCAGGCCTGCTCCTCGTCGCCGAGCAGGCCGAAGGCGACGACCGCCACGTCGATGTCCCGCTCGCGGGCGATGTCGTCGACCAGGCCGGGGTGCGCGTCGGTCTGCTCGGCGTCGAAGTCGACGGCGTCCACGCTCAGCCCCAGGGCCCGGACCCGCGCGACCGCCTCGTCGCGCCGCGGGCCGGGCCGGGCCGCGAGCACGACGTGCGGCCGGCAGGTGCGCGCCCAGGCGGCCACGACCGCCTGCGCGATGTCGCTGGTCCCGCCGAGGAGCAGCACCGTCTGCGGCTGTCCGAGCGCGTTGATCATCGTCTCTCCCTCATCGAGGTCACACCCACGGGGTCACAGCTCCAGTCGCCGGGACAGGTCCGAGCGGAACACCCCCGACGGGTCGACCCGCCGGCGGACGTCCCGGAAGTCGTCGAGGCGGGGGTACATCCGGCCCAGCCGCTCCGGCGCCAGCCGCGCGTCCTTGGCCAGGTAGACCCGCCCGCCCGCGGTCACCACCAGCTCGTCGAGGTGGTCGAGCAGCCCGCCCAGCGCCGGGTGGGCGGGCAGGTCGAGGGCGACGGTCCACCCCGCCATCGGGAACGACAGCAGACCGGGGTTGCCCGGCCCGAAGCGCTTGAGGACCGAGAGGAACGAGGCGTGCCCCTGCTCGGTGATCCGCTCGAGGATCCGCGCCATGACGTCCTCCGCGCCGTCCGGCACGACGCACTGGTACTGCACGAAGCCGCGCGGGCCGTAGAGGTGGTTCCAGCCCCCGACCCCGTCCAGCGGGTGGAAGAACGTCGACAGCGACTGGATCTCGCCGGTGCGGTGGGCCGGCGCCTTGCGGAACCAGAGCTCGTTGAAGGCGCGCACGGTGACCGGCCGGACCAGTCCGCCGGGCAGGTGCCGCGGGGCCGCCAGCCGGGGCCCGCGGGGGGTCGCGAGCGGCTGGCGCGCTGCGGCCCCGCCCAGCTGGTCACGCGTCGCGTGCTCGCCCTGCGAGAGGACCGAGCGGCCCAGCCGGCGGCCCCGGGCGAGGGTGTCGATCCAGGCCACCGAGTAGGTGTGGTCCGCGTCGGTCTCGCGCATCGCCGCCATCGTCGCGCGCAGGTCCGGGAGCCGGGTCGTCGTCACCGAGACGTACGACGTCTCCACCGGGATCGTCCGCAGCGCGGCCCGCGTGATCACCCCGGTGAGGCCCATGCCGCCGACGGTCGCCCAGAAGAGGTCGGGGTCCGTGTCGGGCCCGATCCGCCGGGTCTCGCCGTCCGCGGTCACCAGCTCGAGCCAGTCGACGTGACGGCCGATGCTGCCGACGACGTGGTGGCTCTTGCCGTGCACGTCGCACGCGATCGCCCCGCCGACGGTGACGTAGCGGGTCCCCGGCGTGACGGGCAGGAAGCGGCCGTGCGGGAGCAGCGCGGTCATCAGGTCGTGCAGGCTGGTGCCGGCCGCGGCGACCACCGCCCCCGCCCCTGCGTCCACCTCCACCGGACCGGTGACCGGGAGCAGCACCGCGCCCCCGGCGTTCTGGGCCGGGTCGCCGTAGGAGCGGCCCAGGCCGCGGGCGATCAGGCCCCGGGGCCCGGCCGCGCGAACGACCGCAGGCACGCCCCCCGGCTCCGCCGAGACCACCTCGGCGACCGTGGGAGCGGTGCCGCCCCAGCCGGACAGTGCGCGGTGCTCAGACATCGACGACCCCCAGCGTCAGCAGGACCAGCCAGACCAGACCGGTCGCCTGCAGCAGCCGGTCGCCCCAGACGATGTCCTCGGGCTCGGCGGCCTCACCCGCGTCGATGTCGACGGCGTACCGCAGCAGGCCCACGACGAACGGGACGATGGACAGGGTGTGCCACGGCACCTGCGAGCTGCCGGAGTTCTCGAACGCCCACAAGCAGTACGACATCGTGGTGGCGGCCGCGGCGATGCTCCAGACGAACCGCAGGTAGGTGTCGGTGTAGCGCACCAGCGAGCGGCGCGTGCCCGCCTCGCTGCCGAGGGTGTGCAGCTCGGAGTAGCGCTTGCCCGCCACCATGAACAGCGAGCCGAAGCCGGCGACCAGCAGGAACCAGTCGGAGATCGGCAGCCCGGCGGCCAGACCACCGGCGACCGCGCGCATCAGGAACCCGGCGGTCACCAGGGTGATGTCGAGGACCGGCTCGTGCTTGAGCCAGAAGGAGTAGAGCGCCTGCGCGGCCAGGTAGGCCGCCAGCAGGACCCCGAGCTCCCAGCGGGTCGCGAAGGCGGCGGCCAGGGCGAGGGCGGCCAGGCAGCCGGCGACCACCAGGGCCGTGGCCACCCCGAGCTGGCCGGCCGCGATCGGCCGGTGCCGCTTGCGCGGGTGCAACCGGTCGGCCGCCACGTCGGCGCAGTCGTTGACGAGATAGATCGACGAGGACGCCAGGCAGAACGCCACGAACGCCACCAGGGTCGCGGTCAGGACGTCGGCGTCGGTCACCTGCCCCGCCGCCAGGGGTGCCGCGACCACGAGGAGGTTCTTGGTCCACTGCTTCGGCCGCATCGACCGGAGCACGGCACCAGGGAGAGTCACCCGCGGAGTCTAAGAGACGCCCCGTTCCTGCAGCCCGCGCCCGGCCGGGACACTCCGAGGGACGCGGCTGGGGCACGCCGCGCGTGCGGTCGCCCACTACGCTCCACCCGTGGTTTCCCGATCCGGCCGTCTGGCCACCTTGCTGGGCGGGGGCGGATCGATCGCGGTCGCGATGGGCGTCATGAACGTCGCGACGTACGGCTTCACCATGGTCGCCGCCCGCCTGCTCGGCCCGCCCGCGTACGGCGCCCTCGCCGGCCTGATGGCCACGCTGCTGGTGATCACCGTGCTCCAGCTGGGGCTCCAGGCCACGGCCGCGCGCCGGATCTCGGCCGACCCCGACCACGTGGCGCAGATCGAGCGCACCATCCTCGGCGTCACCTACCGGGCGGCGCTCGCGCTCGCGGTGCTGCTCCTGGCCCTGTCGCCCCTCATCAACCGGCTGCTCCGGCTCGAGAGCCTGCCCACGGCCGCCCTGGTGGCCGTCACCTCGATCCCGTTCACGATCATGGGCGGCCAGGCCGGGATCCTGCAGGGCGAGCGCCGCTGGTGGCAGCTGTCGGTGCTCTACGTGCTCAGCGGCGTGCCGCGCCTCGTGATCGGCACGGCGCTGATCTGGTGGTCCCCCACCGAGACCAACGCCCTCATCGGCACCGCGCTCGGTGCGGTGGCACCCGTCGTCGCCGGCTGGTGGTTCCTGCGCCGCGACCGCGAGCCAGGGGTCAGCAGCGAGATGCACGGCTTCCGCTCGGTCATGATCGAGACGTTCCGCAACTCGCAGGTGCTGCTCGCGTTCTTCGCCCTCTCCAACGTCGACGTGATCGTGGCCCGCAACGTGCTGCCGGAGCACGACGCCGGCCTGTACGCCGGCGGCCTGATCCTCACCAAGGCCGTGCTGTTCCTGCCGCAGTTCGTCGTGGTGGTGGCCTTCCCGGCGATGTCGACGATCGCCGAACGACGCCAGGCGCTCACCACCAGCCTCGGTGTCGTGGCCGGGATCGGCGTCGCCGTCACGCTGGGTGCCGCGGCGCTGCCCCGGCTGGCGCTGGTCTTCGTCGGCGGCGCCGACTACACCGAGATCACCGACAACCTCGCGGTCTTCGCGGTGCTCGGGACGGTGCTGTCGATGCTGCAGCTGCTGGTCTACTCCGTGCTGGCCCGCCAGGCGCACCGCTCGGTGCTGCTGGTGTGGCTCGCACTGGTGGTCCTGGTGGTGCTGGGGCTGCTCACGACGGAGTTCGAGCAGCTGCTCACCGTGGTCATCCTCGTCGACGCCTCGCTGTTCGTGGTGCTGCTGGTGCTCGGCCTGCGCCGCACCGGCACGGAGCCGGCCGCGGTCGAGCCGCCGCTGGGCCCGGCCGGCTGACCCGGCCCTCGCTCCGGCCCCGCCCCGCGGCGTGGGTCAGTGCGCCGCCTCGTGCCAGCTGTGGCCGGTGCCGACCGAGACGTCCAGCGGCACGGCGAGGTCGGCGGCGGCGCCCATCTCGCGGCGTACCAGCGTCTCGAGCTGCTCCCGCTCACCCGGCGCGACCTCGAACACGAGCTCGTCGTGGACCTGGAGCAGCATCCTCGAGCGCAGCCCCGCCTCCTCGATCGCGCGCTGGACGTTGAGCATCGCCACCTTGATCAGGTCGGCGGCCGACCCCTGGATCGGGGCGTTGAGCGCCATCCGCTCGGCCATCTCGCGCCGCTGCCGGTTGTCGCTGGTCAGGTCCGGCAGGTAGCGGCGGCGACCCCAGATGGTCTCGGTGAAGCCGGAGCGGCGCGCCTCGTCCACGACGCCGGCGAGGTAGTCGCGCACCCCGCCGAAGGTCTGGAAGTACTCGTCCATCAGGCCGCGCGCCTCGCTCGGCTCGATCCGCAGCTGCTGGCTCAGGCCGAAGGCGGACAGGCCGTAGGCGAGCCCGTAGTTCATCGCCTTGATCTTGGCGCGCATCTCGACGGTGACCGCGTCGGCCGGCACGTCGAACACCCGGGCGGCGGTGATCGAGTGGAAGTCCTGCCCCGACCGGAACGCCTCGATGAGCAGCGCGTCCTCGGAGAGGTGCGCCATGATCCGCATCTCGATCTGGCTGTAGTCGGCCGTCATCAGGGACTCGAAGCCCTCGCCCACGACGAACCCCTCGCGGATCCGGCGTCCCTCCTCGGTGCGGATCGGGATGTTCTGCAGGTTGGGGTCGGTGCTGGAGAGACGGCCGGTGGCCGCGATCGTCTGGTTGAAGGTGGTGTGGATGCGGCCGTCCTCGGCGACGGTCTTGAGCAGACCCTCGATGGTCTGCCGCAGCCGGGTGACGTCGCGGTGCCGCAGCAGCGCGAGCAGGAACGGGTGCTCGGTCTTCTCGTAGAGCTGCTGCAGCGCGTCGGCATCGGTGGTCCAGCCGGTCTTGGTGCGCTTGGTCTTGGGCATGTCGAGCTCGTCGAAGAGCACGACCTGCAGCTGCTTGGGCGAACCGAGGTTGATCTCCTTGCCGATCACCGCGAACGCGTCGTCCGCGGCCTTCTTCACCTCGCCCGCGAAGTGGCTCTCGAGGCTCTCGAGGTGGTCGGTGCCGACCGCGATACCGGTGCGCTCGAGCTGGGCCAGCAGGTGCACCAGCGGCAGCTCGATGTCGGCGAGCAGGCGCACGCCGCCGTGTGCCTCGATCGCGTCGTCGAGGGCCTCGGCGAGGTCGAGCACCGCCCGCGCGTGCAGCATCGAGGTGTCGGCGGCACCGGTGTCGGCGCCGTCGAGGGTGTCGAAGCTGAGCTGGCCGCTGTCCTGGGACTCCTGCTTCAGCTCGCGCTTGAGGTAGCGCAGCGTCAGGTCGGCGAGGTCGTAGGAGCGCTGGTCGGGGCGGACCAGGTAGGCCGCGAGGGCGGTGTCGGAGACCAGCCCGTCGAGCGGCCAGCCCCGCGCCGACAGCGCCAGCATCGGGCCCTTCGCGTCGTGGAGCACCTTGGCCGCGGTGGCGTCCGCGAACCAGGCGGCCACCGCGGCGTCGTCCTCCGGGGTGATCTCGGCGGCATCGAACCAGGCGGCGGTGCCGTCCTGGGCTGCCAGGGCGACCGACCAGATCTCGCCGGTGCCGGCGCGCCAGGTGCCCTGCACGGTGACGCCGGTACGCCGGTCGCCCGGCGCGGCGTGCTCGGCCAGCCAGGCCGCCACCTCGCCCGAGCCGAGCCGGGCACCGACCATCTCGAAGCCGGAGTCGTCGATCTCCTCCTCCGACTGGAGGGTCTCGAACAGGCGGTCGCGCAGCACCCGGAACTCGAGGCTGTCGAAGAGCGTGTGCACCTCCTGGCGGTCCCAGGGCCGGACCGCCAGGTCGGTCGGGTGCAGCTCGAGGTCGAGGTCGCGGACCAGGGCGTTGAGCCGGCGGTTGCGGATCACGTCGCCGAGGTGGGCCCGCAGGTTGTCGCCGGCCTTGCCCTTGATCTGGTCGGCGTGGGTGATCACGTTGTCGAGGCCGTCGTACTGGGCGATCCACTTCGCAGCCGTCTTCGGCCCCACCCCCGGCACGCCCGGCAGGTTGTCGGAGTCCTCGCCCACCAGCGCGGCGAGCTCGGGGTAGCGGTGCGGCGGCACGCCGTACTTCGTCTCGACCGCCTCGGGCGTCATCCGCGACAGGTCGGACACCCCGCGCATGGGGTAGAGCACCGTCGAGTGGTCGGTCACCAGCTGGAGGCTGTCGCGGTCACCGGTGAGGATCAGCACGTCGAGGTCGGCGGCGAGGGCCTCGGTCACCAGGGTCGCGATGATGTCGTCGGCCTCGTAGCCCTCCTTCTTCAGGAAGGGGATGTGCAGCGCGTCGAGGACCTCCTCGATCAACGGCAGCTGGCTCTTGAACTCGTCGGGGGTCTTGTTGCGCTTGGCCTTGTAGTCCGGGTACTCGTCCATCCGGAAGCCCTGGCGCGAGACGTCGAACGCGACCGCGACGTGGGTCGGCTGCTCGTCGCGCAGGACGTTGATCAGCATCGACGTGAACCCGTAGACGGCGTTCGTGTGCTGCCCCGTGGTCGTCGAGAAGTTCTCCACCGGCAGCGCGAAGAACGCCCGGTAGGCCAGCGAGTGGCCGTCGAGCAGCAGCAGGCGTGGGCGGTCGGAGGCGGTCGGGGTCGCGGCGAGCTCAGGCACGGCGCGACTCTATCCGGCGGCGGGGACGGTCCCCGGGGCGGCAACGGGGTGCGCCACAATGGCGTCATGACCGACCCTGCCACCGCGTCCGCGCCCGGCGACAGCACCGTCGCCAAGTACCTCTCCTCCATGCCCGAGGGCATGGGCAGCCTCAACGAGCGGATGGGCATCGAGCTCGTGGAGGTCTCCGCCGAGCGGGTCGTGGGCACCATGCCCGTCGAGGGCAACACCCAGCCCTACGGGCTGCTGCACGGCGGCGCGTCCGTGGTGCTGGCCGAGACCCTGGGCTCGGTGGGCTCGGCCGCCCACGCGCACCCCGACCGGCTCTCGGTCGGAGTCGACATCAACGCCACCCACCACCGGTCGGCCCGCTCGGGCACGGTGACGGGAGTGGCGACCGCGGTGCACCTCGGCCGCAGCACGGCGACCTACGAGGTCGTCATCTCCGACGAGGACGGCCGCCGGGTCTGCACGTCGCGGATCACCTGCGCGCTGATCCCCCGGGAGAAGCTCACCCGCTGAGGGTCGATCACCCCGTGGGGTCGCCCACGGTGGAGGACTGGTTGCGCCGCATCGAGCGGCGCGCGGCCAGCACCTGTGTGAGCTGACGCCCGCCGTGGCGGTGCGCCGTGGACGGCCGCTGCGCGGTGAGCTTGGAGCGTACGGCGTGGGTCGTCGCCACCCGCAGCACCGCCTGCGGTCCCAGCGCGAGCCGGGCCATGAACCGGTTGGCGTCGCGCGAGCCGGCTGCGGCCGCGGTCGCGACGTGACCGATCCCCTGGTCCTCGGCGAAGGCCACCGCCGAGTCCATCAGCGCCCGACCGACGCCGTGGCGGCGGTACTGGGGGAAGACGTGCGGCGAGACCGCGAGCACGGTCGGCTCGAGGTTCAGCGGCGTCATCGTGGTGACCTGCAGGTGGACGGCCCCGGCGACCTCTCCGTCGTACTCCGCGACCACGATCCGCTCGGTCGGCGACGCGGCCGCGCGCTCGATGATCGTCACCAGGTCGGCCAGCTGCTCCTCGCGGTCGACCCGTCGCAGCACCTCGGTCCACAGCTCGGTGAGCAGGGGTGCGTCGGAGGGCAGTGCGCAGCGCAGCGCCACCAGTGAGCGGGTCATCTCGTCAGCCTTTCAGGCCGTCGTGCCGGGGGTGGGCGCGCGGCTCGGTCCCCCGCCACGCGACTCCAGAGGGCGAGACTACGCTCAGGGTCCCCGACCTGTCAGAGGAGTCCCGTGTTCCCCGGTATCGGCACCGTCGTGAACGTCCTCACCGTCCTCCTCGGGGCCACTGCCGGAGTCCTCCTCGGCAACCGGCTGCCGGTGCGCACCCGCGACGTCGTGACCGACGCGCTCGGGCTGGTCACCCTGCTGATCGCGGGCACCTCCGCGATGGCCGTGCTCGACGGCGACCTCGCGGACGCGGTCGGTTCCAGCGCCCCGATGCTGGTGGTGCTGGGCTCCCTGCTCGTCGGCGGGATCGCCGGGTCCCTGCTGCGCCTCGAGGAGCGCGTGGAGCGGTTCGGCGGCTGGCTGCAGCGCCGGCTGTCCGGCGAAGCCGGGTCGGTGGAGCGGCGCCGGTTCATCGAGGGGTTCGTGACCGCCTCGCTGCTCTTCTGCACGGGACCGCTGACCATCCTCGGGTCCCTCAACGACGGGCTCGGCAACGGGGCGGACCAGCTGTTCCTCAAGGCCGTCCTCGACGGCTTCGCCGCGATCGCCTTCGCGGCGTCCTTCGGCTGGGGCGTCGCGGCCAGCGTCGTGACCGTGGTGGGCGTCCAGGGCAGCCTCACCGTGGTGGGCTTCCTGCTGGGCGACGTGCTGCCCACGCCGCACCTCGCCGCGCTGACCGCGACCGGGGGCCTGCTGCTGGTGGGCGTGGCCCTGCGGCTGCTCCGGGTGCGCGAGATCCCCGTGGCCGACCTGCTTCCGGCGCTGGTCCTCGCCCCCTTTTTCGTGCAGTTCTCGGCCTGGATCCATTGAGGTAACGGTTCGGTCACGACAGGGTGCCCTGTGACCCGGCACACTCCGGGCGCACCTACCGTGGCATCGCCTGCCCAACCTCTCGGGGACGGGCTGCGGAGAAGTGCACCTCCACGCGACAGAAAGGTTCACCCCGTGAATCGATCCACCAAGGCCACCTGGATCAGGGTGATGGCCGGCACCGCCGCCCTCAGCTTCGCCCTGACCGCATGTGGCTCCGACGACTCCTCCGGGGACAACGCCTCGGACAAGACGTCGGCGTCCTCCTCCGAGTCGGCCGGCTCGAGCGACAAGTTCACCAACGACAAGTGCTCCGGCAACCAGACCAGCGCCGACGCGCTGCGCGTCGGCGGCATCCTGCCGCTCACCGGAAACCTCGCGTTCCTCGGTCCCCCGGAGGTCGCGGGCGTGGGCCTGGCCGTGTCGGACATCAACGCCGCGGGCGGCGTGGACGGGGCCAAGGCCTGCCACGACATCCAGGACTCCGGTGACTCGACCGACATGTCGGTCTCCACCTCCTCCGCGGGAACCCTCATCGCGAACAAGCCGTCCGTCGTCATCGGCGCCGCGTCCTCGAGCGTGTCGCTGAACGTCGTGGACACCTTCGCCGACAACAAGATCGTCGAGGTCTCCCCCGCCAACACCGCGGTGGACCTGAGCGGCTACTCGCCGTACTACTTCCGCACCGCTCCGCCGGACGGCATCCAGGGCAACGCGCTCGGCACCCTGATCAGCACCGACGGCTACCAGAAGGTCGCGTTCCTGGTGTTCAACGACACCTACGGCACCGGTCTGCGCAACGCCGTCGAGGAGACCATCACCGGCTCCGGCGGTGAGTGCGTCTACGGCTGCAAGGGCGACGGCGACGAGTTCCCCGCCGGCCAGACGACGTTCTCGTCCGAGGTCAGCGCGGCCCTCGCGTCCAAGCCCGACGCCATCGTCGTGCTCGCGTTCGACGAGACCAAGCAGATCGTGCCCGAGCTGGCCTCGCAGGGCTGGGACATGTCGAAGACCTACTTCTCCGACGGCAACACCGCCGACTACAGCGCGACCTTCGAGAAGGGCACCCTCGAGGGCGCCCAGGGCACCATCCCCGGCGCCGACCCCGACGCCGCGTTCAAGGAGCGCCTCAGCGGGTGGGCCGAGGTCGGCGAGGGCAAGCCGCTCACCGACTACGCCTACGGTGCCGAGTCCTACGACGCCACCATCCTCGCCGCGCTCGCCGCGGTGAAGGGCGGCGGCACCGACTCCGAGACCATCCAGAAGAACTACGCGGCGGTCTCCGGCGCGACCGGTGGCGAGGAGTGCAAGACCTACGCCGACTGCCTCGAGCTGCTCAAGGCCGGCAAGGAGATCCGGTACGCCGGCCCGTCGGGCATCGGTCCGATCAACGACAAGAACGACCCGTCCTCGGCGTTCATCGGCATCTACACCTTCAACGCCGACAACAAGAACGAGCTGACCAACTCGGTCGAGGGATCCTCCTGATCCGCACGCTCGTCTGACTGACACACACACCAGTCGGGCCCCGGACCTCACGGTCCGGGGCCCTTCTGCGTGCGGCCGACAGAGCCGGGCGCGCCCCAGCCCTTGTAACGCGGTGTCCACGGCACTGGTGCGGTGTTGCGGCACCGCGCCAGCGCCGTGGACACCGCGTTACATGAGAGGGCCGCTCCCATGCACGAGGGCCCCGGACCAGTCGGTCCGGGGCCCTCGGAGGTCGTGCTGTGGGCGGCTCAGTGCTTGGGGTGCTCCTCCTCGACGTCCTTGGCCAGCGTGCCGAGGTAGAGCTCGATGACCTTGGGGTCGTTGGCGAGCTCGCGGCCGGTGCCGGTGTAGGCGTCGCGACCCTGGTCGAGGACGTAGCCACGGTCGCAGATCTGCAGGCACCGACGGGCGTTCTGCTCGACCATGACCACGCAGACACCGGTCTTGTTGATCCGGCGGGTGCGCAGGAAGGTCTCGTCCTGACGCACCGGCGACAACCCGGCAGACGGCTCGTCGAGCAGCAGTACCGACGGCTCCATCATCAGCGCGCGTGCCATCGCCAGGGACTGGCGCTCGCCGCCGGACAGGGCGCCGGCGCTCTGGTTGCGCCGGTCGTGCAGGACCGGGAAGAGGTCCCACATGGCGGCCAGCCGCTCGGAGACCTTCTTCGGGCGCAGGAACAGGCCCATCCGGAGGTTCTCCTCGATGGACAGCGACGGGAAGACGTTGTTGGTCTGCGGGACGAACCCGACGCCCATCTCCACCAGCTGGTTGGTGCGCAGGTTGGTGATGTCGCGGTCCCCCAGCATGACGGTGCCGGAGTGCACCTTCACCAGGCCGAACATGGCCTTGAGCAGGGTCGACTTGCCGGCGCCGTTGGGGCCGATGATGCCGATCATCTCGCCGGGGTAGGCGACCAGGCTGCAGCCATTGAGGATGTTGACGCCGGGGAGGTAGCCCGCCACGACGTCCTTCGCCTCGACGACCGCCTTCTGGCTGCCCGGCACGGGCTCTGCACTCACTGGGACTCCTCCTCGCGCTCGGCGGCCACTTGCGCCTCGATCTCCTCCATGACCTCGTCGCTGAGCAACGCGTCGTCGCCCAGGTCGGTGTCGTGGTGGGCGCCGAGGTAGGCGTCGATCACGGCGGTGTCGGACATGACCGAGTCGGCCGGACCCTCCGCCACCAGGCGCCCCTCGGCCATCACGTTGACCCAGTCCGAGATGTGGCGGACGACGTGCATGTCGTGCTCGACGAAGAGCACGGTCATGCCCTCGTCGCGCAGGCTCTGGATGTGCCCGAGCAGCGACTGGGTGAGCGCAGGGTTCACGCCCGCCATCGGCTCGTCGAGCATGATCATCTTGGGATCGCTCATCAGGGCCCGGGCCATCTCGAGGAGCTTGCGCTGGCCACCGGACAGGCTGCCGGCGTAGTCGTCCTTCTTCTCCAGCAGCTTGAAGCGGGCGAGCAGCTCCTTGGCCTTCTCCTCGATCTCGCGCTCCTGGCGACCCCACAGGGGCCGGAAGACGCACTTGAGGAGGTTCTCCCCGGCCTGGTCCTGGGCGCCGAGCATCATGTTGTCCATCACGGTCATCCGGCTCAGCGCCTTGGTCAGCTGGAAGGTGCGGACCATGCCGGCCTTGGCGACGCTGGACGCGGACGTCTTGTCCAGCTTCGCGCCGTCGAAGGACCAGTGGGCGCCGGTCTTCGCCGACGACGGCCGGTCGAACCCGGTGATCAGGTTGAAGAACGTCGTCTTGCCGGCACCGTTCGGGCCGATCAGGGCGGTGATGATGCCGCGCTGGACCTCGAGGTGCTCGACGTCCACCGCGGTCATGCCGCCGAACTGGCGGACGATCTTGTCGACCACCAGGATCGGGTCGGGCTTGGCCGCACCGGGTGAGGTGTCGACCCCGGACATCAGGGCCCGGCGCGCCTCCGGGTCGGACAGGTCGGACCTGCTCACCGTTGACTCAGACATTGAACCGCAGCTCCCTCTTGTTCCCGAGGATTCCTTGTGGCCGGAAGATCACGATGAGCATCAGGGCCACGCCGACGACGATGTAGGAGAACTGCTCGGTCTGCTGGCCGTTCATGATGCTGTCGGGGACGTAGCCGTTGGCGATGCCCTTGATCATGATGCGGGCCGAGTAGAAGATGATCGACCCCAGCACCGGGCCGAAGATGGTCGCCGCGCCACCGAGCAGCAGCGCGGTGTAGCAGAAGAACGTCAGCGAGCGGCCCATGGAGTCGGGCTGCACCGAGGCGGGCAGCACGTAGATCATGCCGCCGAGGGCACCGAAGAGGCCGCCGATGACCAGCGCCTGCATCTTGATGGCGAAGACGTTCTTGCCGAGGCTGCGGATCGCATCCTCGTCCTCACGGATTCCGCGCAGCAGGCGCCCCCAGGGGCTGCGCACCAGCAGGAACACCACCAGCAGGCAGATACCCACCAGAAGCCAGGCCACGAAGCGCACCCACCAGCCGCTCACACCGGTGTTCTGGTAGTTCACCGGCATCAGGAAGAAGAGCATGAAGACGCCGAGGGCGATGAGGGCGCCGACCGCCGTACGTCGTGCGGTGTTGCCGACGCGGCTGCCCGACCGGACCAGGGCCACGATGCCGGCGACCGTGGCGACCAGGACCAGCCAGCCCATCAGCCGCACCCAGCCGGCGCCGTTCGCGACGTCGAGGTAGTTGTAGGGGCTCAGCGTGGAGTCACCGCCACCGAAGAACGACAGGTTGCTGAAGGGGGTGCGGTAGGTGACGCCCTGGAGGCCCTGGGCCGCACCGGTGAAGTCGGTCAGCAGCGCCGATCTGCCGACGTACCTGATGATCTCGGCGGCCGAGATCGTCACGATGGCGAGGTAGTCACCGCGCAGCTTCAGCGTCGGGGCTCCCAGCACCAGGGCGAACACGAACGCCGCGGCGAAGCCGATGATGATGCCGACGATGAGCGGCAGGTCGTGGCCGATCGAGATCGCGAAGCCGTACGCACCGAGCAGCATGAAGCCGGACTGGCCGATGTTGAGCAGCCCGGTGAAGCCGAAGTGGATGTTCAGGCCGATCGCGGCGATCGCCACGGCAGCGGTCTGCGGCGAGATCGCCTCGCGCAGCATCGAGTTGAGAATCGACTGGAGAGTGTCCATGACCCGTCCTTCCTAACCGACCCGCTCCGGGCGGCCGAGCAGGCCCTGGGGCCTGACCAGCAGCAGGAGGATGAGGATCAACAGCGCGGTGGCGTACTTGAAGTCACCGGGCATCCCCAGCACCGGGGAGAGCTCGACGACCAGGCCGATGATGAGCGAGCCGACCAGGGCGCCGAAGGCGGTGCCGAGGCCACCGAGAGTGACGGCCGCGAAGAGCAGCAGCAGGATCTGCAGGCCGGAGTCCCACTTGATGCCGTTGGTGACCAGGGCGTAGAGCAGGCCGGAGAGGCCGGCGAGCGCCATGGCGACGGTCCAGACGAGCCGGATCACCTTGTCCACGTCGATGCCGGACGCGGCGGCCAGCGCCGGGTTGTCGGACACCGCCCGGGTGGCGCGACCGACGCGGGTACGCAGCAGGGCGTAGCCCACGGCCGCGATCACGACGATCGAGATGCCCATCGCCACGAAGGACTGGTTGGTCATCGTGATCGGGCCGATCTCACGGACCGAGGGGTTGTCCTGGACGACGCGGACGGTGCGCGCGCCGATCGTGTATTGGAAGGTGTATTGCAGGGCCAGCGAGAGGCCGATCGTCACGATCATCATCTGGGTGAGCCCGAGGCCGCGGCGCCGCAGCGGCATCCACATCACCCGGTCCTGGAACCAGCCGGTGAAGCCGCAGAGGATCACGACGAGGATCCCGCCGACCCAGACGTTGAGCCCGTGCTCGTTGATGAGCACGTAGCCGAGGATGCCGCCGAGGCCGACCTGCTCGGCGTGGGCGAAGTTCGAGAGGCCGGTCGTGCCGTAGATCAGCGAGAGGCCGATCGAGGCGAGGGCCAGCAGGAGGCCGAGCCGCAGGCCGTTGGCCGAGCTCTGGACCAGCTCGTCGAACTTGCTCGTCGAGGAGACGTACGCCGAGGTCCGCACCGGGATCAGGGCCGGGACGGTCTTGCCGAACTTCGCCTGGACGGTGATCTCGGCCGAGCCGGAGACTGCCGTGCCGTCCGGCAGGGTGTCCTCCTGGAGGGCCACCGTGTAGGGCCCCTCCTTCTTGACCTGGAGGCTCCACTTGCCGTCGTCGCCGGTCGTGACCTCCTCGGCGTTGCCCGCCTCGTCGGTGATCGTCAGCTTCGCGTCCGGGACCACGCCCTCGTCGGAACGCACGGTGCCCGCGATGCAGGCGGCGTCCGTCGAGGGCAGGCACAGGGTGCCGACCGCACTCGCCGGTGGAGCACCGAGCAGGAGGACCAGCGGAGCCAGGAGCAGCGTCACGACGACGCCGGCGAAACCCTGCCGAACACCCCTCTCCACTCCCCGCTCATGGACTGACTGTCGAGACTTCAACTCGGTCCTCCGATCCAGGCACCCGGCGGGCGCTGCCCGGCAGTCTAGGGGTCCGGAAGGTGGGCCGCGCCACATCCCCACGCCGATCCGATGAGTCGTTCGGGCCTTTACCGAGTCGTGACATCGACGAGACGAGGCCGTGTCATGACTGTCGGCGCGAGTGGCTGCTGACGCCCCTCAGCCGGCGATGCCGGGACCGTGCGTGACGACCCCTTCGGCGACCTGGCGCATCGAGAGCCGCAGGTCCATGGCGGTCTTCTGGATCCAGCGGAACGCCTCCGGCTCGGTGAGCTGGAGCTGCTGCTGCAGGATGCTCTTCGCGCGGTCGACCGCCTTGCGGGTCTCCAGCCGGTCCTGCAGGTCGGCCACCTCGGTCTCGAGCTGGCTGAGCTCGGCGAACCGGCTGACCGCCATCTCGATCGCCGGCACCAGGTCGCCCTGCGTGAAGGGCTTGACGAGGTAGGCCATCGCGCCGGCCTCGCGGGCACGGTCGACCAGGTCGCGCTGGGAGAAGGCCGTCAGGATCACGACCGGGGCGATGCGCTGGCCGGCGATCCGCTCGGCGGCCGCGATCCCGTCGAGCACGGGCATCTTGACGTCGAGGATCACCAGGTCGGGGCGGAGCTGCTCGGCGAGCTCCACGGCCCGGGCTCCGTCGCCGGCCTGGCCGACGACGTCGTACCCCTCCTCGGTGAGCATCTCGGCGAGGTCCATGCGGATCAGCGCCTCGTCCTCGGCGATGACGACGGTGCGCGGGGTGGCGGCTGCGGGCTCGGTCACGAGCAGAAGATTATCGGCAGCCACCGGGACCGCCCCGCGCCGGCCGGTCCGGCGCTGAGGTCAGGCCGGCTGCGGTGCGGCAGTACGCCGCCGGCCGAGCTCGGCGAGGAAGATCTCGACCTCGTCACGCTCGACGCGCAGGCGGCTCAGGTCGGTCGCCGCGCTGCGGGCGTTGGCGACCGCCCGCTGGTTGCTCCGTCGCCCCCAGAGCCAGAACCTCACCATGACACTCTCCCCATCCTTGCCGGAGTTTAAGTCTACTGGATTTGTAGAGATTGCCCAAGGGGTCTCACCGATTGCCGATCGGATAGGGTCTGGCTCCGCCGGCCCCGGTACTCCAACGGCAGAGAGAGTGGTCTCAAACACCATCCAGTGTGGGTTCGAATCCCACCCGGGGCACCCGTCGGACGTGTGCGATGTCGGCGCATCCTGGCAGCCTCGCCGCGTGTACTCCCGCCGCGTCCAGGAGCAGGCGCTCGCGCACCTGACGACCGGGGCGACACTGTCGGAGGTCAGCCG
Organism: Nocardioides sp. GCM10023255; assembly: GCF_042653125.1. NCBI lineage: Bacteria > Bacillati > Actinomycetota > Actinomycetes > Propionibacteriales > Nocardioidaceae > Nocardioides > Nocardioides sp. GCM10023255. The sequence continues at coordinate 28,353 of NZ_JBHSHU010000005.1, read as the reverse complement.
GGCCACGGGGGTCAGCCGGGCGACCCTGCGCTCCTGGCGGGAGCAGGGGCCTCGTCAGGACCGAGGGACCTGCCCGGCCTGTGACGGGGCGGACCTGGTCCGCACCGCCTACGCAGCCGTCCTGGGCTACTACCTCGGTGACGGCCACGTCAGCCGGGCTGCGCGCTACTTCGCGCTGCGCATCACCTGCGACGCGACGTACCCGGCGATCATCGAGGACGTGGTCGACGTCGTCACCCAGGTGCATCCCGGACGCCAGGTGTTCAGGGTGCCCGCACCCGGCTGCGTCGTCGTCCAGTCCCACTGGATGCACTGGCCCTGCCTGTTCCCGCAGCACGGTCCGGGCCGCAAGCACGAGCGGCCGATCGTGCTCGAGGACTGGCAGCGGGACATCGTGGAGGAGCACCCGGCAGCGTTCCTCCGCGGCCTGTTCCACTCCGACGGCTCCCGGGTGCGCAACTGGGCGACCCGGGTGGTGGCCGGCGAGCGCAAGAGGTACGACTACCCGCGGTGGCAGTTCACCAATGTCTCCAGCGACATCCGGGAGCTCTGCTGCTGGGCCCTCGACCTGGCCGGCGTCGCCTGGCGCCGGTCGAACCACAAGACGATCAGCGTCTCGCGGCGAGCCGATGTCGCCCGCCTCGACGACCTGGTCGGCCCGAAGGGATGACCCTCAGCCGCGCCGGTACGCCGGGGCGACGCCGTTGATGGCGTCCCCCATCCGGTGGATCCGCAGCGCGTTGGTGGAGCCGGGGATGCCGGGGGGCGCGCCGGCGATGATCACGACGAGGTCGCCCTCCTCGACCCGGCCGATGCGCAGCAGCTGCTCGTCGACCTGGCGGACCATCTCGTCGGTGTGCTCGACGGCGGCGGTCTTGAACGTCTCGACGCCCCAGCTCAGTGCGAGCTGGGAGCGCACGGCCGCCTCCGGCGTGAACGCCAGCAGCGGGACCGGGCCACGCAGCCGCGACATGCGACGGGCCGAGTCGCCGCTCTGGGTGAACGCGACGACGTACTTCGCGGCGACGCGCTCGGCAACCTCCGCGGCCGCCTTGGCGATGACTCCACCCTTGGTGTGCGGGTCCCAGTCGATCTCGCGCAGCTGGCCGGGGCCGTCCTGCTCGAGGGCGTGCCGCTCGGTGGCGGAGATGATCTTGGCCATCGTCTCGACGGTGTGGACGGGGTACTCCCCCACGCTCGTCTCGCCGGACAGCATGACCGCGTCGGCGCCGTCGAGCACGGCGTTGGCCACGTCGGAGGCCTCGGCCCGGGTCGGGGCCGGGTTGGAGACCATCGACTCGAGCATCTGGGTCGCGACGATGACGGGCTTGGCGTTGAGCCGGGCCTTCTCGATCACCTGCTTCTGCAGGAACGGCACGTCCTCGAGCGGGCACTCCACGCCGAGGTCACCGCGGGCGACCATGAAGCCGTCGAAGGCGGCGATGACCTCGTCGAGGTTCTCGATCGCCTGCGGCTTCTCGATCTTCGCGATGACGGGGAGGCGCACGCCCTCCTCGTCCATGATCTTGCGGACGTCGGCGGCGTCCTTGGCGTCGCGCACGAAGCTGAGCGCGATGAAGTCCACGGTCAGGTGCAGGGCGAACCGGAGGTCCTCGATGTCCTTCTCCGACAGCGCCGGCACGGACACCGCGACGCCGGGCAGGTTGATGCCCTTGTGGTTGCTCACCTTGCCGCCGACGAGCACCTCGGTGCGGACGTCCTGGTCCTCGACCGCGGTGACCCGCAGGCGCACCTTGCCGTCGTCGATGAGGATGGGGTCGCCGACGTTCACGTCGCCCGGGAGTCCGGCGTACGTCGTGCCGCACTCCTTGTCGTTCCCGTCGACGTCGCGGGTGGTGATCGTCCACTCCTGGCCGCGGCGCAGCAGCACCGGGCCGTCGGAGAACGTCGCCAGCCGGATCTTCGGGCCCTGCAGGTCGGCGAAGATGCCGACGCCGTGGCCGCTGGCGTCCGAGGCCTCGCGCACCAGCCGGTAGGACTCGGCGTGGTCGGCGTGGCTGCCGTGGCTCATGTTCAGCCGGGCGACGTCCATGCCGGCGTACACGAGCTCGCGGATGCGACGCGGGGAGGAGGTTGCCGGGCCGAGGGTGCAGACGATCTTGGCTCTACGCACGTCCCTCACCCTAGCGGGTTCTTAGATCGTTCCAACACTCAGCCGTGACGTCTTCCCAGCCGGTTCCTGACGTTCTCAGCCGAGGCGACGGCTGAGAACGTCAGGAGTCACCGGTGCACCGGTGATCCAGCCCGGACTCAGACGACCAGCGGACGCTCGGTCGGCTTGATCGGCGCGGGGAGCGTGGTGGAGCCGGTCAGGAAGGTGTCCACCGCCGCGGCCGCCGCACGACCCTCGGCGATCGCCCACACGATCAGCGACTGGCCGCGGCCCGCGTCGCCGGCGACGAAGACGCCCGGGACCGACGACATGTACGACGCGTCGCGGGCGATGTTGCCGCGCTCGTCGAGGTCGACGCCCAGCTGCTCCACGAGGCCCGCCTTCTCGGGGCCGGTGAAGCCCATCGCGAACAGCACCAGCTCGGCCGGGATCTCGCGCTCGGTGCCCTCAAGCTCGACGAGCCTGCCGCCCTGGAACTCCACGTCGACCAGGCGCAGCGCCCGCACGTTGCCGTCCTCGTCGCCGAGGAACTCCTGGGTGGAGACGGAGTAGACCCGCTCCCCCGCCTCCTCGTGCGCCGAGGAGACCCGGAACACCATCGGGTACGTCGGCCACGGCTGGCCGGCCGGCCGCTGGCCCGGAGGCTCGGGCATGATCTCCAGCTGCGTGATCGACGCGGCACCCTGACGCGTGGACGTCCCGAGGCAGTCCGCGCCGGTGTCGCCGCCGCCGATGATGACGACGTGCTTGCCCTCGGCGGTGATCTGGCCCTCGACCTCCTCGCCGAGCGCGACCCGGTTGGCCTGCGGGAGGAACTCCATCGCCTGGTGGATCCCGCCGAGCTCGCGGCCGGTGACCGGCAGGTCGCGGGCCTCGGTCGAGCCCATGGCCAGCACGACCGCGTCGTACCGGTCCTTGAGGCTCTGCCCGGTCAGGTCACCGCCGACGTCCACGCCGGACCTGAAGACGGTGCCCTCGCGGCGCATCTGGTCGAGGCGCTTGTCGAGGTGCTGCTTCTCCATCTTGAACTCGGGGATGCCGTAGCGCAGCAGGCCGCCGATCTTGTCGGCGCGCTCGTAGACGGCGACCGTGTGGCCGGCCCGGGTCAGCTGCTGGGCGGCGGCCAGACCGGCCGGGCCCGAGCCGATCACCGCGACCGTGCGGCCGGAGAGCCACTCCGGCGGCTGGGGCCGCACGAAGCCGGAGTCCCACGCCTTGTCGATGATCGAGACCTCGACGTTCTTGATGGTGACCGGGTCCTGGTTGATGCCCAGGACGCAGGCCGTCTCGCACGGGGCCGGGCACAGGCGACCGGTGAACTCCGGGAAGTTGTTGGTCGCGTGCAGGCGCTCGATCGCGCCCTCCCAGTCGTCGCGCCAGACCAAGTCGTTCCACTCCGGGATGATGTTCCCGAGCGGGCAGCCCTGGTGGCAGAACGGGATGCCGCAGTCCATGCAGCGACCGGCCTGCTCGGTGATGATCGGCAGCAGCGCCCGCCCCGCACTTCCGGGGTAGACCTCGTTCCAGTCGTGGACCCGCTCCTCGACAGGTCGCCGCTCGGCGACCTCGCGGCCCGTCTTGAGGAATCCCTTGGGGTCAGCCATTGCACGCCTCCTTCGTCGGCGAGCAGCGGCCCGCCATGCTCTGCCGGAGCTCCATGTCCTCGCCACGATCAGCCATGGAGGACCTCCATGATCCGGGCCGCGGCCTGCTCCTCGTCGAGACCCTCCTCGAGGGCCTCGGCGCGAGCGTCCAGGACCCGCTTGTAGTCACTGGGCATGACCTCGGTGAACCGCGCGACGGCGGCCGGCCAGTCGGCCAGCAGCTCCTCGGCGACGGTCGACCCGGTCTCCTCGAGGTGGCGGGTCACCAGCGCGTGCAGCTCGTCGACCGCGTCGCCCTCGACCTTGTTCAGGTCGACCAGCTCGGGGTTGACCCGGCCCTCGTCGAGGTCCAGCACGAACGCGTAGCCACCGGACATGCCCGCGGCGAAGTTGCGTCCCGTCGGACCGAGGATCACCACGACGCCGCCGGTCATGTACTCGCAGCCGTGATCGCCCACGCCCTCGACGACCGCGAGGGCCCCGGAGTTGCGGACGCAGAAGCGCTCGCCGACCACGCCGCGCAGGAAGATCTCGCCCGACGTGGCGCCGTACCCGATCACGTTGCCGGCGATGATCTGCTCACGCGCGTCGAAGGTCGCCGCCCGGTCGGGGCGTACGACGATCCGGCCGCCCGAGAGCCCCTTGCCGACGTAGTCGTTGGCGTCGCCCTCGAGGCGCAGCGTGATCCCCTTCGGGACGAACGCGCCGAAGGACTGGCCGGCCGAGCCGGTGAACGTGATGTCGATCGTGCCGTCCGGGAGGCCCTCGCCGGCGTACCGCTTGGTCACCTCGTGGCCGAGGATCGTGCCGACGGTCCGGTTGACGTTGCGGATCGCGACCTGGGCCCGGACAGGCTCGCCCCTCTCCAGCGCGTCCTGCGCCAGCGGGACCAGCTCGGTGACGTCCAGCGACCGGTCGAGGCCGTGGTCCTGCACCGTCGTGTTGCGCAGCGCGGCCCCCTCGGGGAGCTCGGGCTTGTGCAGGATCGGCGACAGGTCGAGCCCGGCGGCCTTCCAGTGGTCGACCGCCTCGGCGACGTCGAGGACGTCGACCTGGCCGATGGCCTCCTCGAGGGTGCGGAAGCCGAGCTCGGCCAGCAGCTCGCGGACCTCCTCGGCGATGTACTCGAAGAAGTTCACGACGAACTCGGCCTTGCCGGTGTAGCGCTCGCGCAGGACCGGGTTCTGCGTCGCGACGCCCACAGGGCAGGTGTCGAGGTGGCAGACCCGCATCATGATGCAGCCCGAGACCACCAGCGGGGCGGTGGCGAAGCCGTACTCCTCCGCGCCGAGCAGCGCCGCGACGACGACGTCGCGACCGGTCTTGAGCTGGCCGTCGGTCTGCACCACGATCCGGTCGCGCAGGCCGTTGAGCAGCAGGGTCTGCTGGGTCTCGGCCAGGCCGAGCTCCCACGGACCGCCCGCGTGCTTGAGCGAGGTCAGCGGCGAGGCGCCGGTGCCGCCGTCGTGGCCGCTGATCAGCACCACGTCGGCGTGCGCCTTGGAGACGCCCGTCGCGACCGTGCCGACGCCGACCTCGGAGACCAGCTTCACGTGGACGCGGGCCTGCGGGTTGGCGTTCTTCAGGTCGTGGATCAGCTGCGCGAGGTCCTCGATCGAGTAGATGTCGTGGTGCGGCGGCGGGCTGATCAGCCCCACCCCCGGCGTGGAGTGCCGGGTCCTGGCCACCCACGGGTAGACCTTGTGGCCGGGCAGCTGGCCGCCCTCGCCGGGCTTCGCGCCCTGGGCCATCTTGATCTGGATGTCGTCGGAGTTGGTGAGGTACTCCGAGGTGACGCCGAACCGGCCGGACGCGACCTGCTTGATCGCGCTGCGCCGCTCGGGGTCGTAGAGGCGGTCCGGGTCCTCGCCGCCCTCCCCGGTGTTGGACTTCGCGCCCAGCCGGTTCATCGCGACCGCGAGGGTCTCGTGGGCCTCCTGGCTGATGGACCCGTAGGACATCGCGCCGGTGGAGAAGCGCTTGACGATCTCCGAGACCGGCTCGACCTCCTCGATCGGGATCGAGGGCCGGTCCTTGAAGCGGAACAGCCCACGCAGCGTCATCAGCCGCTGCGACTGCTCGTCGACGCGCTGGGTGTACTGCTTGAACACGTCGTAGCGCCCGGTGCGCGTGGCGTGCTGGAGCCGGAACACGGTCTCGGGGTCGAACAGGTGCGGCTCGCCCTCGCGACGCCACTGGTACTCGCCGCCGATCGACAGCTCACGGTGCGCCGGCGCGATCCCGCCGCGGGGGTACGCCGTGGCGTGGCGCCGCGCGACCTCCTCGGCGATCGTGTCCAGGTCGATGCCGCCGAGCTTGGAGGTGGTGCCGGTGAAGTACCGGTCGACCACCGCCTGCGACAGGCCGACGGCCTCGAAGATCTGCGCGCCGGTGTAGGAGGCCACGGTGGAGACGCCCATCTTGGACATCACCTTCAGCACGCCCTTGCCCAGCGCCTTGATCAGGTTCGCGACGGCCTTCTCGGCGTCGGCCTTGACGTAGTAGGCCTCGCGGGCGAGGTCCTCCACCGACTCCATGGCCAGGTAGGGGTTGACCGCGGCCGCGCCGTAGCCGACCAGCAGTGCCACGTGGTGCACCTCGCGCACGTCGCCGGCCTCGACCAGCAGCCCGACCTGGGTGCGCGTCTTCTCCCGCACCAGGTGGTGGTGGACCGCACCGGTGAGCAGCAGCGACGGGATCGGCGCCAGCTCGGCGGTGGAGTGCCGGTCGGAGAGCACGATGATGCGGGCGCCGCCGGCGATCGCCTCGGACACCTCGGCGCAGATCTCGTCGATCCGGGCCGCCATCGCGTCGCCGCCGCCCTCGACGTCGTACAGGCCGCGCGCGACGTGGGTGATGAAGCCCGGCATGTCGCCGTCGCGGTTGATGTGCCGGATCTTGGCCAGGTCGTCGTTGGAGATGACCGGGAACGGCAGCACCACCTGGCGACACGACGCGGGCGTCGGCTGGAGCAGGTTGGCCTCCGGGCCGATGGTGCCGTTGAGCGAGGTGACGAGCTCCTCGCGGATCGCGTCCAGCGGCGGGTTGGTGACCTGCGCGAACAGCTGCGCGAAGTAGTCGAACAGCAGCCGCGGCTTCTCGCTGAGCGCTGCGATGGGCGTGTCGGTGCCCATCGACCCGATCGGCTCGGCCCCGGTGTTCGCCATCGGGGTGAGCAGGACCCGCAGCTCCTCCTCGGTGTAGCCGAAGACCTGCTGGCGGCGGGTCACCGAGGCGTGGGTGTGCACGACGTGCTCACGCTCGGGGATGTCGTCGAGGTGGATCAGGCCGGCGTGCAGCCACTCGTCGTACGGGTGCTCCGCGGCGAGGCCGGCCTTGACCTCCTCGTCCTCGATGATGCGGTGCTCGTCGGTGTCGACGAGGAACATCCGGCCCGGCTGCAGCCGACCCTTGCGGACGATCGTGGCGGGGTCGAGGTCGAGCACGCCCACCTCGGACGCCAGCACGACCAGCCCGTCGTCGGTGACCCAGTAGCGCGAGGGACGCAGGCCGTTGCGGTCGAGGACCGCACCGATCTGCGAGCCGTCGGTGAAGACGACGCAGGCGGGGCCGTCCCACGGCTCCATCATCGAGGAGTGGAACTCGTAAAAGGCGCGGCGCTTGGCGTCCATCTCGGCGTGGTTCTCCCACGCCTCGGGGATCATCATCAGCACCGAGTGCGGCAGCGACCGGCCACCCATGTGCAGCAGCTCGAGCACCTCGTCGAACGAGGCGGAGTCCGAGGCGCCCGGGGTGCAGATCGGGTAGAGCCGCTCGAGGTCGCCCGGGATCAGGTCGGACTTCAGCAGCGCCTCGCGGGCCCGCATCCAGTTGCGGTTGCCCATGACGGTGTTGATCTCGCCGTTGTGGGCGATGAAGCGGAACGGGTGCGCCAGCGGCCAGCTCGGGAACGTGTTCGTCGAGAAGCGGCTGTGCACGACGGCCATCGCCGAGGCGATCCGCTCGTCGGTCAGGTCGGGGAAGAAGTTGTCGAGCTGGTCGGTGGTGAGCATGCCCTTGTAGGCGAGCGTGCGCGACGACAGCGACGGGAAGTAGACCTCGGTCTCGCGCTCGGCGCGCTTGCGCAGGCAGAACGCGAGGCGCTCCAGCGCCATCCCGGTCAGGCGGGAGCCGGCACCGGCGACGAACAGCTGGCTGAAGGCCGGCATGACGCCCAGCGCGGTGGCGCCCAGGATGTCGGGGTTGGTGGGTACGTCGCGCCAGCCCAGGACCGCGAGGCCCTCCTCGGCGGCGATCTCCTCGATCTGCCGGCGGGTCTTGGCCACCTGCCCGTCGTCGCCGGGCAGGAACGCCGTGCCCACGGCGTACGAGGACGGCGGGGGCAGCTCGAAGCCCGCCTCACGGGTCACGTCGCGCAGGAACGCGTCGGGGACCTGCATGAGGATTCCGGCGCCGTCGCCGGAGTTGGGCTCGGCTCCCGCGGCGCCGCGGTGGTCGAGGTTGCGGAGCGCGGTGAGCGCCTTGGCCACGATGTCGTGGCTGGCGTTGCCGGTCAGGGTCGCGACGAAAGCCACGCCACACGCGTCGTGCTCGTGGCTGGAGTCGTAGAGGCCCTGGGGCGGCGGGAATGCGTGCTGGTACGGCACCGGGCATTCTCCCGTCGTCGTGCCGGCGCGTCCCCCGGGTTGCCCCGGAAGGCGTACCGGCGGGTTCGGCCGTGCAAGTGAGATGCAGCGTCAGGCGTTGCAGGGGACGACATTGGCCCTAGCGGAGGCCTCAGGCTACCACCGAGTTCCGCCGCCGAGCACCGGCTGTTCCCCTGGCGGACAGGGCCGTCCGGCGCCCGGTCAGTCGACCGTGCCGGGCGTCGTGCGGGACTCGTCGGACGCCTCGACCGACTCCGGCTCCGGCTCGTGGCCGGGCCGGTAGACCTCGGTCTCGCGTCCGGGGCGCAGCCGGGAGCTGACCACGAAGTAGATCGCGGCGGCGACGAACAGCACGATCGAGGTCCAGACGTTGAACCGCAGCCCTCCGACGTCCTTGAGCTCGACGTCGTCGATGCGCAGCATCTCGATCCAGCCGCGGCCGGCGGTGTAGGCCATCACGTAGAGCGCCACCACCCGCCCGTGGCCGAGGCGGAACTTGCGGTCCGCCCAGACGACGAAGCCGAAGGCGCCGAGGTCCCAGAGGCACTCGTAGAGGAACGTCGGGTGGAACGTCTGGTAGTCGAAGTAGCCGACCGGACGGTTGTCGCGCGAGATCTCCAGGCCCCACGGCAGGTCGGTCGGCTTGCCGAACAGCTCCTGGTTGAACCAGTTGCCCCAGCGCCCGAGGGCCTGGGCGACCAGGACCCCGGGCGCCATCGCGTCGAGCACCGGCAGCAGCCGGATCCCCTTGCGGCGGGCGCCGATGTAGACACCCAGCGCGCCGAGCGCGATCGCGCCCCAGACACCGAGCCCGCCACGCCACACGTAGAGCGCCTCGATGGGGTGCTTGCCCTCGCCGAAGTACAGGTCGTGGTCGGTCATCACGTGGTAGAGCCGGCCACCCACGAGGCCGAACGGCACCGCCCAGACCGCGAGGTCGCTGACCTCGCCGGCGCGACCGCCACGGGCCACCCAGCGCCGCTCGCCGATCCAGATGGCTGCGACGATGCCGAGGATGATGCAGAGCGCGTAGCCGCGGACCGGCAGCGGGCCGAGGTACCACACCCCCTGCGAGGGGCTCGGGATCGAGAGCGCCGTGAGCATGGGTCAGTCCCCCTGGGCGAGCAGCGTGTGGATGTCCTCGGCGAACTGCGCCGCCGACGTCTCCTGGGACCAGTAGACCGGGGCCTCGTCGTGGCTGTCGATCCCGGTGATGGTCGTGCCGTGCGTGACGTCGTACCCGCCGGAGGGCAGCTTCTTGCCCTGGGTCACGCCCACCCCGAGCGGCTTGCCGATCTCGACGATGTCGGCGAGGTCGCCGGTCAGCCCGATGAAGTCCGGGTCGACGTGCTCGAGGTAGCGGGCCAGCACCGTCTCGGTGTCGCGGGCGGGGTCGGTGGTCACGTAGACCACGTCGACCCGCTCGCGGTCGGCGTCGCTGAGCCGTGTCATGGCCGAGGCGAGGTTGGCCATCACCACCCCGCAGATGTCGGGGCAGTGGGTGTAGCCGAAGAAGACGAGGGTGAGCGGCTTGTCGGTGCTCTTCGTGAGCGAGTACGACGCGCCGGTCGTGTCGGTCAGCGGCACGGCGGACACCTCGAACGGCGGGTCGAGGCGGTTGCCGTTGAACCCGCCGGAGGACGACGACGCCTCCCCGCCGCAGCCGGCCAGCGCGAGCAGGCCGGTGGCGAGGACCGTGGCGAGGGCCCGACGCCCGCGGGCCCTACGCACGACGTACGCCGGCGGCGAGGTCCTCGGTGAGGGCCCGGAGCGAGCGCAGGCCCGCCGCCCGGTCGTCGGGGTGGTCGAGCAGGGTGCGGACGAAAGCCGAGCCGACGATCACGCCGTCGGCGTACGACGCCACCTCGGCCGCCTGGTCGCCGTTGCTGACGCCGAGCCCGACACCGATCGGCAGCGACGTGTGCCGCCGGGTGCGCTCGACCAGCGGACCGGCGAGGTCGCTGGTCGTGGCGCGGGCGCCGGTCACACCCATGACGGCGGTGGCGTAGACGAAGCCGCGACAGGCCGCGGTCGTCATGGCGATGCGCTCGTCGGTCGAGGACGGCGCCACCAGGAAGACCTTGTCGAGGTCGTGGCGGTCGGCCGCCGCGATCCACTCGCCGCCGCTGTCGGGGGTCAGGTCGGGCGTGATCAGGCCCGCTCCCCCGGCGCTGGCCAGGTCGGCGGCGAACCGCTCGACGCCGTACCGCTCGACCGGGTTCCAGTAGGTCATCACCACGGTGGGCGTGCCGGTCGCGGCGACCGCCTCGACGGTGCGCAGCACGTCGGTGGTCCGCACGCCCCGGTCGAGCGCCTGCTGGGCGGCGGCCTGGATCGTCGGGCCGTCCATCACCGGGTCGCTGTAGGGCAGGCCGACCTCGATGACGTCGCACCCGGCGTCGACCATCGCCCGGAGGGCCTCGATGCCGCCGGCGACGTCGGGGAACCCGGCCGGCAGGTAGCCGACCAGCGCCGCACGGCCGTCGGCCCTGGCCTTCTCGAACGCCAGCGCGGTGCTCACGCCTCACCCTCCTCGGGGTCGCCCACGGGCTCCTCGGTGACCTGGTCGGGGTCGCCGAGCCCGAAGTACTCGATCGCGGTGCCCATGTCCTTGTCGCCGCGGCCCGAGAGGTTGATGAGGACCGTCGCCTCGGGGCCCTTCTCGGCCGCGAGCCGCTCGGCCACCCGGAGCGCGCCGGCCACCGCGTGGGCGGACTCGATCGCGGGGATGATGCCCTCGGTGCGGCTGAGCAGCGCCATCGCCTGCATGGCCTCGTCGTCGGTGACGGGGAGGTACGTCGCCCGCCCGGTCGCCGCGAGGTGGGCGTGCTGGGGCCCGACACCGGGGTAGTCGAGGCCGGCGGAGATCGAGTGGGACTCGATGGTCTGGCCGTCCTCGTCCTGCAGGACGTAGGTGCGGGCGCCGTGCAGGACGCCCTTGGCACCGGCGTGGATGGTGGCGGCGTGCCGCGGGGTGTCGACGCCCTCGCCGCCCGGCTCGAAGCCGTAGATCGCGACCTCGGGGTCGTCGAGGAAGGCGGTGAACAGGCCGATCGCGTTGGACCCCCCGCCCACGCACGCCGCGATGGCGTCGGGCAGCCGGCCGTAGCGGTCGAGGCACTGCTGGCGGGCCTCGTCACCGATGCCGCGGGTGAAGTCACGGACCATGCTGGGGAACGGGTGCGGCCCCGCCGCGGTGCCGAAGAGGTACGCCGTGTGGTCGACGCTGGCGACCCAGTCGCGCAGCGCCTCGTTGATGGCGTCCTTGAGCGTGGCGCTGCCGGACTCGACCGGGACGACCTTGGCGCCCAGCAGGTGCATGCGGGCGACGTTGAGGGCCTGGCGGCGGGTGTCGACCGCGCCCATGTAGACGGTGCAGTCGAGGCCGAAGTAGGCCGCGGCCGTCGCGCTGGCGACGCCGTGCTGGCCGGCGCCGGTCTCGGCGATGACGCGGGTCTTGCCCATCCGCTTGGTCAGCAGGGCCTGGCCGAGCACGTTGCGGATCTTGTGGGCGCCGGTGTGGTTGAGGTCCTCGCGCTTGAGCAGGATCCGGGCGCCGACCTTGTCGCTGAGCCGCTCGGCGAGGTAGAGCGGGCTGGGCAGGCCCGCGTAGTCGCGCAGGATCGCGTCGAAGTCGGCGACGAAGGTCGGGTCGGCCATGGCGTCCTGCCAGGCGACGGTGAGCTCGTCGAGCGCCGCCACGAGCGCCTCGGGCATGAAGCGGCCGCCCCAGCCGGCCTCGGGTCCGCCGAACCAGCCCTGGGCGTCCGCGTCGTAGCTGGTCGGCCTCTCCACGTTGGTGGTCATGCCTGCACTCCTGTCATGGCTCGCACGGCCTGCTCGGGGTCGCCGTCCTTGACGAGCGCCTCGCCCACGAGCACCGCACGGGCGCCCTCGGAGACGAAGCGGACCACATCGTCGCGACCGAAGATGCCCGACTCCGCGACCTTGACCCGGTCGTCCGGGATCAGGGGCGCCAGCCGGCCGAAGGTGTCGCCGTCGACGGCGAGGGTCTTGAGGTTGCGGGCGTTGACGCCGACCAGCTCGGCGCCCAGGGCGACCGCGCGCTCGGTCTCGGGCTCGTCGTGGACCTCGACGAGCACGGTCAGGCCGAGCTCGCCCGCCACGTCGAAGAGCCGGCGCAGGTCGTCGTCGGCCAGCGCCGCCACGATGAGCAGCGCGAGGTCGGCGCCGGCGGCGCGGGCCTCGACCAGCTGGTACTCCGTGACGATGAAGTCCTTGCGCAGGATCGGGGTGTCCACCGCCGCCCGCACCGCGCGCAGGTCGTCGAGGCTGCCGCCGAACCGGCGCTGCTCGGTGAGCACGCTGATCGCGCCGGCCCCGCCGGCGGCGTATGCCGCGGCCAGGCGGGCCGGGTCCGGGATGTCGGCGAGGTCGCCCTTGCTGGGGCTGCGTCGCTTGACCTCGGCGATCACGCTCGAGCCGGGCGCGCGGAAGTGCGGCATCGGGTCCCGGGGCGGGTCCACGTCGGCGAGCGCGGCGCGCAGGTCGGCCAGGCGGGTCTGGGACTCGCGTGCGGCGAGGTCCGTCCGCACGCCGGCGACGATGTCGTCGAGCACGGACATGGGACCTCCTGGTCGGTACGAGGGTGTGGGGACAAGCCTCTCACCCGGACGGTGAGCGTGGGCGCGGGGGCTCAGGGGGCGAGCCAGCCGCCCACCGGCAGGTTGCGGGCCACCGTGAAGACGGCCAGCACCGCCACGAACGCGACCCAGGCCGCACGCGGGATGCGCAGCGGGGCCATCGCTGCTCCCCCACGCCAGCAGGCCACGAGGCGCCGCGCCCACAGCGCCACGACGAACGGCGCGGCCACCACCAGCAGCAGGTTGCTCGACGCGGCCGCGACCAGGTCGAGGTGGGTGAGGTCGTTGACCGCCCGCAGGCTGCCGCAGAGGGGGCAGCTGAGCCCGAGCAGCGCCACCGGGCAGAATCCCCAGGACCCGGAGGCGTGGGGGTCGCGCAGGTGGAGCGCCAGCGTGCCGGCCACGGCCAGCGCACCCGCCGCCAGCGGCAGGGACAGCCGCTGCAGGCGACCGGGCCGCGTGAGCGGCGGCGGCGCGGCGGCGGCCATCACGGGCAGGGTCACGGGCTCTCCCGTCAGGGGACGGTCAGTGGCTGGAGGCGTTCAGGCCCAGCTTGGCCATGACGGCGTAGACGACGAGCGAGGCGACGCACAGGGCCACGCCCACCCAGAAGACCGTCATGTTGATCGGGTCCAGCATCAGCCCGGCTCCCCCCACCACGAAGCCGAGCAGCGCGACCGCGACAGCACTCCAGGCTGCGGGGGTGTTGCCGTGGTTGTCAGACATGCAGGCTCCTCGAAACGCGGGGGTCGGTCGTGCGGGACACAGTCTATTGGGCCGTTCCGGCCTCGGGGCCGCGACCCTCGTCGATCGGTGCGGCCGTGGGGTCGCGGCCCTCGTCGATCGCCTTCCAGAGCTCGAGGTTGGACTGATCCTCGGGCGCGACGGCGGCCTGCGCGGGGCGACCGCCGGTGGGGGCGTCGTACCTGCTGCCCATCTCCGGCCAGGCCGGCGCCCACCGGACGGCCAGCACCGTGGCCACCAGCGAGAGCACCGCGCCGGCGGCGGCCGCCCAGAACCAGCCCGTGTGGGAGACCGCCACGTCCGTGATGCCGACCGCGGCGTAGTCCGCGCGGAGCGTGTCGACCACCGACGACCACCCCGCCACCACCGCGGCGAGGGTGCCGAGCGAGGCGACCGCACCCAGCAGCGCGACGGCGCGTCGGACCCGGCCACGGGTGACCAGCACCACGCCCCAGCACGCGAGCACCACGAGCGCCAGGGCGCCCGCGGCCGGGGCCTTGCCGGAGTCCACCGACAGGGCGAGCGAGGAGAGCTGGCCCGCCGAGTCGCCCTCGGCGTGCGCCCACGGCTTGTTGCCGGCGACGGCGGCCAGGCCGGCGCCGACCAGGCCAAGGAGGACGACCGGCCCGAACGTGCGGCGTGCCGGGTCCCGCGGCGGCTCGGTGGGCTCGTCCGCGGGCGCGTGCCCGGCGTCAGCCATCGGCGCGCTCCAGCAGCACGTCGGCGTCGAAGCAGGTCCGGTCGCCGGTGTGGCAGGCCACGCCCTCCTGGTCGACGCGGAGCAGGATCGTGTCGCCGTCGCAGTCGAGGCGGACCTCCTTGACCCGCTGCACGTGGCCGGAGGTCTCCCCCTTGATCCAGTACTCCTGGCGGGACCGGCTCCAGTACGTCGCCCGGCGGGTCGTGAGCGTGCGGGCCAGCGCCTCGTCGTCCATCCAGCCGAGCATCAGCACCTCGCCGGTGTCGTGCTGCTGCACCACGGCGGGCACCAGCCCGTCGGCGGACCGCTTGAGGCGCTGGGCGATGGCGGGGTCGAGGGAGGTCACCCTCCCAGTATCGCGGGAGGGCAGTGCCGGGCCTGATCCGGCCCGGCTCGACGTCAGGCGCCCTGCTGTGCGACCCAGGAGGCGTGCAGCCCGGCGTAGACGCTGTCGGGCTGCTGCACGAGCTCGCGGTGGGGACCGCGCTGGACGATCCGGCCCTTGTCGACCACGACCACCTCGTCGGCGTTCTCGGCGGTCGACATCCGGTGCGCGATGGTGACCGAGGTCCGGCCGCTCATCAGGCGCTCGAGCGCGCGGCCGATCCGCATCTCCAGGGCCGGGTCGACGGCGCTGGTCGCCTCGTCGAGCACGAGCAGGTCCGGGTCGGCGAGGTGGGCCCGCAGCAGCGCGACCAGCTGCCGCTCACCGGCGGACAGCGACTCGCCGCGCTGGCCCACCCGCGTCGCGAGCCCCGCGGGGAGACCGGCCAGCCAGTCGCCCAGCCCGAGCTCGTCGGCGCTGGCCAGGACGTCGGCCTCGGCCGCGTCCAGCCGGCCGTAGCGCACGTTGGCCAGCAGCGTGTCGTCGAAGAGGAAGCCCTCCTGCGGCACCAGCACCACCCCGCGTCGCAGCGAGGAGTGCGCGATCGTGCTCACGTCGACCCCGTCGAGCAGGACCCGGCCCTGCGACGGGTCCATCAGCCGGGTGAGCAGCTTGGCGAAGGTGGACTTGCCGGAGCCGGTCTCGCCCACGATCGCCACCCGCGTGCCCGCGGCGATGTCGAGGGTGACGTCCCGCAGGACCGGGGGCCCGCCGGGGTAGGCGAACGTGACGTCCTCGAAGCGCACGTCGATCGGCCCGCGGGGCAGGGTCTCCCCCTCCGGACCGGGGTCGACGAGGTCGGCGGGCGTGTCGAGGATCCCGATCACCCGCCGCCAACCGGCGATGGCGTTCTGCGCGTCGGTGAGGATCTGGGTGCCCATCTGCACCGGACCGACGAACAGGGTCACCAGGAACGCGAAGGCGAGCACCTTCCCGGCGGTGATGTCGCCCGCGAAACCGAGCCAGATGCCGACGATCAGCACGCCGGCGTTCGCGAGGCCGGCCGAGACCCCGCCGAGGGAGAACGAGAACGCCGTGAAGCCCTGGGCGCGGGTGCTGGCGGCCTTGTGGGCCTCGATCGCGTCGTCGATGCGGCGCTGGGTGCGGTCCTCGACGGCGTACGACCGCACGACCGCCGCACCGACCACCGGCTCGGAGACGGCCGAGAGCAGCAGTCCGACCTGGCGGCGGACCGTGCCGTAGGCGTCGGAGAGCTTGCGCTGGAAGAAGCGCAGCGAGAGGAAGAGCGGCGCGAAGCAGACCCACACCACGACCGCGAGCTGCCAGCTGTAGACCACCATGATGATCGTGGCGACCAGCATCTGGCCGATGCTGACCACGAAGATCAGACCGCCGAAGACGAGGAACTGGCTGACCTGGTCGACGTCGCTGGTCACCCGCGCGACCAGCGCGCCGCGGCGCTCGGTGTTCTGCGTCAGCAGGGGCAGGTCGTGGACGTGGCGGAACGCCTTGATCCGCAGCGTCGCCAGCCCCTTCTCCGAGGCGGTGAACAGCCGGCTCGTCATGGCGTACGACGCCCAGCTGGTCACCAGCAGCCCGACGAAGGCCGCGAGTCCCATCAGCGCGGTGAAGCGGACGTCGGGACCGCCGGGGCCGTTCAGGCCGCGGTCGAGGGTCTGCTGGACCGCGATCGGCACGATGACCTGGCCCACGGAGGCGAGCACCGCGAGCACGAGGGTCCAGCCGATCCCCTCCTTGAGCTCCGGGGAGAAGGCGACACCGCGGCGGATGGTCTCGATCGCGGCGATCTCCTCGCCGGTGTCCATCCGGGTGCCGCTGGTGCGCTCGCTGGTCGTGGCGCTCACTGGGTGTCTCCTGCCAGCTCGCCCGAGTGGTCGGGCAGGGCCTCGGGGTGCTCGCTGTGCTCGTAGGCGTTGACGAGCCGGGCGTACGACGGGCTGCGGCGCAGCAGCTCCTGGTGGGTGCCGCGGTCGACGATCCGGCCGCCCTCGAGGTGGACCACCTCGTCGGCGAGCCCGATCGTGGCCTTCCGGTAGGCGACCACCACCAGCGTGGCCCCGGTGTCGCCGGAGCGCAGCGCCTCGAGGATCCGCGCCTCCACCTCCGGGTCGACCGCGGACGTGGCGTCGTCGAGGATCAGCAGCCGCGGCCGGCGCACCAGCGCCCGGGCCAGGGAGATCCGCTGGCGCTGACCGCCCGACAGGGAGGTGCCGCGCTCCCCCAGCTTGGTGTCGAGCCCCTCGGGCAGCGCGGCGACGAACCCGTCGGCCTGCGCTGCGCGCAGCGCGGCCCACACCTCCTCGTCGGAGACGTCGGCGCCCAGGGTGACGTTGCCACGCACGGTGTCGTCGAAGAGGAACGCGGTCTGCGGCACGATCGCGACCGAGCGGGCGAGCTCGCCGCGGGCCAGGTCGCGCAGGTCGGTGCCGTCGAGCAGGATCCGGCCGCCGTCGGGGTCGACGAGGCGGGTCATCAGCGTGGTGAGCGTGCTCTTGCCGGAGGCCGTGGCGCCGACCAGCGCCACCGTGCGACCCGGCTCGACCTCGAAGGTGAGGTCCTCGAGCAGCCCCTGCTCCGGGTCGTGGGCGTAGGTCAGGCCGTCGACGACGAGCCGGGCGCCGCCTGCGTCGCGGGTCAGGAACCGGTCGCCGTACTGCATCTCGCCGGTCGCCTCGAGGACGGCGGTCACCCGGCGGAAGCCGACGACGCTGCGGGGGAACTCCCCCAGCAGCCAGCCGATGGAGCGGATCGGGAAGGACACGATGGTCAGCAGGTAGGCGACCGTGACCACGTCACCGGCGTCGGTGGCGCCGTTCAGCACCCGGGAGACGCCCACCGCCAGGACGACCAGCACGCCGGCGCTGGGCAGCGCCGCCAGGATCGGGTCGAACGCCGCGCGCACCCGGCCGGCCCGGATGTTGACGTCGCGCAGCTCGTGGGCCCGGTCGGCGAACCGGCGGGTCTCCTCCTCCTCGCGCCCGAGGGTCTTGACCACCAGGGCGCCGTCGAAGGACTCGTGGGCGATCTCGCTGACCTCGGCACGCAGCTGCTGGGCCCGCGTCATCAGCGGGGAGGCGAGCCGCTGGTAGGCGAGGTTGGCGACGATGACCGCCGGGAAGACGAGCAGACCGACCATTGCCAGGACCACGTCGGCGAAGAACATCTGCGCGATGGCGATCACCATCATCGCGAGGGTGCCGACCGCCATCGGCAGCGGCGCGATCGGCCCCCAGGCAGCCTCGACGTCGGCGTTCGCGTTGGAGAGCAGCTGCCCGGTCGGGTGGCGCTGGTGCCACTCCATGGGGAGGGAGAGGTACTGCCGGGTCACGGCCCGGCGGGTGTGCGCCTGCATGCGGTACTGCATGACGCCGGCGCCGAGGCGGCGCGCCACGATGCCGACGGCGCGCAGGATCGCGACGCCGAGGAAGAGCGCGAGCACCGCCCACAGCAGGCTCGCGTCGATGCTGCCCTGCTCGAACGCCGGCAGCACGACGTGGTCGGTCGACCAGCCGAGCACCCAGGCGTCGGCCACGGTGAGCGCGCCGAAGAGCAGGCTGCCGATGGTGGAGACGGTGAAGATCCAGGGCTCCCGGCGGATGGCGACGCCGAGCACGGCGAACCCCTCGCGCGTCGTCGATCCGCGCCGCCCCACCCGTTTGTCCGTCACCGGCTCAGGTTATTCGCCGCCACCGACACCCGCCGAATCACGCGGGGCCCACCGCTGGGTCCGACCTATGCTCGCGGGCATGAGCACCCCCTCCCTCGCCCGGCGTGAACGACGCGCCCTCTGCGACACCGCACTGGCTCTCGGCGAGGACGCACCGACGCTGTGCGAGGGCTGGGACGCCAAGGACCTGGTCACCCACCTGCTGGTGCGCGAGAACCGTCCCCTCGGCGCGCTGGGGATCGCGGTGCCCCGCCTCGAGGGGCTCGCCGAGCACGAGATGGCGAAGGTGGGCCGGGCCGACTTCGCCGCGCTGGTCGAGAAGCTGCGCCACCCCCGCCTCACGCCGTACGCCCTCCCGCCCGTGGACCGGCTCCTGAACACCCTGGAGTACTTCGTCCACCACGAGGACCTGCGGCGGGCGCAGCCCGGCTGGGAGGCGCGCGAGCTCGACCAGCGCGACCAGTCCCGCCTGTGGTCGGCGATCAAGGTCGCCGGGCGCGGTCTGGTGCGTCCGGCCGGCGTGCCCGTGCAGCTGCGTCGCACCGACACGGGCGCCACCGCGGTGCTCCGGCGCGGGGACGACCCGGTCGTGGTGACCGGGCTGCCCTCCGAGATCGTGCTGCTGCTCTTCGGCCGGGACCGGGTGGCCGAGGTCCGGCTCGACGGGACGGCCGAGCGGGTGGCGCGGCTGCGGAGGGCCGACCTCGGCATCTGAGCCGTGCCCGAACCGTGACCACGAGTGCCGGACGACCCGGGTCCCGGCGCCGTACCGTCGGCCCATGGGACGACCTCTCACCACGCCCGCGTCGCGGGTCCCGGCGCTGGTCGCCGCCCTTGTCGGGTCGACCCTGGTCGGGTCGCTCCTGCTCGGCGGGTGCAGCAGCGGCGACGCCACCCCCTCGGACGCGCCGGCGACCCCGGTGGAGCCGACCGACGAAGACTCCAGCGCCACGGTCCCGGACGGGGTCGCGGTCACCGGGCTCGACGACGGCCCGGTGGGGCTCGCAGCGGTCGGCAGCGACGTCTGGGCGGCGCTCCCGGACGCCGGCCGGGTCCTCGTGTCCGGCGACCGGGGCGTGAAGGTGGGGTCGCTGCCGCTTCGGCTGGTCGACACCCCCGAGGGTGTCTGGGTGAGCGCGATCGGGGACGGGGCGGTGGTCCGCATCGACCCCGGCAGCGGTGAGGTCGACCGGCGTACGACGCTTCGGCCCGCGGGCAGCGAGCCCGAGGGGCTGGCGTTCGACGGTGACCGCGTCTGGGTGGTGGACCAGGCCGGTGACCGGGTGCTGCCGCTGGACCCCGCCACCGGGAAGATCGGCGCGGCCGTCGAGGTGGGCATCGGGCCGCGGCTGGTCGCGGCCGGTCCGGACGGGGTCTACGTGAGCAGCTACGTCGCCGGGTCGGTGACCCGCGTGGCCGACGGCGAGGCGACCACCGTCGACGTCGCGGGCTGCACGTCACCGCAAGGGCTGGCCGAGGCCGCCGGTGTGGTGTGGGTCGCCTGCACCACCGACGGCCGCGTGGTCGGGCTCGACGCCCGGACCCTGACGCCGGTGGCCGACCTCCCCGACCTCGCGACCGCCGACGCGGTCGTCGCGGACGGGGACACTGTCCACGTCGTCGGCCAGCAGGGTCCGACGGTGTGGACGATCGACGCCCGCACGCGGGAGGTCACCGGCGAGCTGGTGCTGGACGCGCAGCCGAGGACGACCGAGAACGTCGACGCCGTGCTCCAGGACGGGCACCTGTGGGTGTCGCACCCCGAGGGGCGCCGGTTGTACGACGTGCCGCCGGCGCTGCTGGCAGCTGGCCGGTGACCCGCCCGGCTGCGCCGCCCCCGGGCGGCCGGCCGCGGGAGTACTCTCGAAGCAGATCGAGTGCCGACGACGGGGGAAGCGCATGTTCTGGTGGATCGTGGTGGCCGTGGTGGTCGTCGGACTGGCGGCGTACGCCTTCTGGCCGCGTCGCGGCGGGATCAGCGACCGCAGGGCGCGCAGCGACGTGCAGACCTTCCAGGGCAAGGTCGAGAACTACAACAACCCCAGCGGTCCGAACTTCGGTGGTCCACTCTGAGCGAGTGACGCGCCCGGTCAGCGCACCGGGTGACCCGCTGCGGCCAGCGCGGCCTTCACGTCGGCGATCCGCAGCGTGCCGAAGTGGAACACCGTCGCTGCCAGCACCGCGTCCGCACCCGCCTCGACGGCGGGCGGGAAGTGCTCCACGCGACCGGCGCCGCCCGAGGCGATGACCGGGATGCTGACCTCGCGTCGCACGGCGCGGATCAGGTCGAGGTCGAACCCGTCCTGGGTGCCGTCGGCGTCCATGGCGTTGAGGAGGATCTCGCCCGCGCCGAGCTCGGCCGCACGTGCCGCCCACGCAATCGCGTCGAGCCCGGCGGACTTGCGCCCACCGTGGGTGGTGACCTCGAAGCCCGAGTCGGTGCCGGGCGCCCGTCGCGCGTCGACCGAGAGCACGAGCACCTGGTTGCCGAAGCGGTCCGCGATCTCGGCGACCAGCTCGGGCCGGTTGATCGCAGCGGTGTTCACCGCGATCTTGTCGGCGCCCGCCCGCAGCAGCCGGTCGACGTCCGCCACGCTGGAGACTCCCCCGCCGACGGTCAGCGGGATGAAGACCTCCTCGGCGGTGCGCGACACGATGTCCATCGTGGTGGCCCGGCCCTCGTGGGAGGCCGAGATGTCGAGGAACGTCAGCTCGTCGGCGCCCTCGGCGTCGTAGGTGCGGGCCAGCTCCACGGGATCACCGGCGTCGCGGAGCTCCTTGAAGTTGATCCCCTTCACCACGCGACCTGCGTCGACGTCGAGGCACGGGATGACCCGGACGGCGAGGCTCACGACACGGCCGGCTTCGTCAGGGCCAGCGCGTCCTCGAGGGTGAACCGGCCCTCGTAGAGCGCGGTCCCGGCGATGGCGCCCTCGACCCCCTGCGGCACCAGCGACATCAGGGCGCGGATGTCGTCGAGGGTGGTGACGCCGCCGGAGGCGACGACGGGTCGGTCGGTGGCCGCGCACACGTCGCTGAGGAGCTGCAGGTTCGGGCCCTGGAGCATGCCGTCCTTGTTGACGTCGGTGACGACGTACCGCGCGCAGCCCTCGGAGTCGAGCCGGGCGAGCACGTCGTAGAGGTCGCCACCCTCGCGGGTCCAGCCGCGCGCCGCGAGCGTGCGGCCGCGGACGTCGAGGCCCACGGCCACCCGGTCGCCGTACTCCGCGATCGCGCGGGCGCACCACTCCGGCTGCTCCAGCGCCGCGGTGCCGATGTTCACCCGGCGGCAGCCGGTCGCCATCGCGGCGGCCAGCGACTCGTCGTCGCGGATGCCGCCGCTCATCTCGACGCGGATGTCGAGGGTGCCGACGATCTTCGCCTGCAGCTCGCGGTTGTGGCCGCGGCCGAACGCGGCGTCGAGGTCGACGAGGTGGATCCACTCCGCACCCGCGTCCTGCCAGCGCAGCGCCGCCTCGACGGGGTCGCCGAACCGCTTCTCCGAGCCGGCCACGCCCTGCACGAGCTGGACGGCCTGGCCTCCGGCGATGTCGACGGCGGGCAGCAGCTCGAGGTAGTCAGCCATGGGGAAATCCTAGGTTCGGGGACGAGTAGAGCGGCGCCGGGTCTCAGCGCCGGCGGAACAGCAGGGTGTGGATGACGGGCGCGACGAGGAGGCTCACCATCACCGCCAGGATCCGCAGCCCCCACTCGGGCGTGACGACCCAGACGAGCACGTTGACCGCGACCAGCAGGCAGATCGTGAACGTCAGCTCACGGCGCCGGCGCTGGGCCAGCAGGCCCGGCGTCCGTCGCGGCGTCGGCAGCCAGCCGGTCAGCGCCCGGCGACGGGCCTGCGACCGCTGCCGGCGCTCCTCCTCGCGGGCGCGGGCGGCAGCCCTGATCGCGGCCTCGCGCTCCCGCTCGGCCCGGCGGACCTGCCGCTCCTTGCTCACCCGAGGGTCCGTACCCAGTTGCGCAGCAGTGCGGCGCCCGCGTCGCCGGACTTCTCGGGGTGGAACTGGGTCGCGGTGAGCGGGCCGTTCTCCACCGCCGCCACGAACCGGTCGCCGCCGTCCTGCGGCTCCCCCGTGCGGGCCCACGTGACCAGCGGCGCGCGGGTGCGGTCGTTGGTCTCCAGGGTCCACTCGCGGACCCCGTAGGAGTGGACGAAGTAGAACCGCTCGTCCTCGATGCCCTCGAAGAGTCGCGACCCAGCGGGGACCTCGACGGTGTTCCAGCCCATGTGCGGCACGACCGGCGCCCGGAGCCGCTCGACGACACCCGGCCACTCGTCGCAGCCCTCGGTCTCGACGCCGTGCTCGACCCCGCGCGCGAACAGCACCTGCATGCCCACGCAGATGCCGAGCACCGGCCGGCCGCCCGCGAGCCGGCGGCCGATGATCCGGTCACCCTTGATCGCGCGCAGCCCGGCCATGCACGCGGCGTACGCACCCACGCCGGGGACCAGGAGCCCGTCGGCCTCCAGGGCCGCGTCGAAGTCACCCGTGAGGGTCACCTCGGCGCCGGCGCGCTCGACGGCACGCACGGCCGAGCGGAGGTTCCCCGACCCGTAGTCGAGGACGACGACCCGGGGGCTCAGAGCGTGCCCTTGGTGCTGGGGACGCCCGTCTCGCGCGGGTCGAGGGCCACCGCGTCGCGGAAGGCGCGGGCGAAGGCCTTGAACTGGGTCTCGACGAGGTGGTGCGGGTCGCGGCCGGCGAGCACGCGGACGTGCAGCGCGAGGTGGGCGTGGAAGGCGATCGTCTCGAAGACGTGCCGGGTCAGCGAGCCCTGGAACGCCGGGCCCGAGTCGCCGCCGATGGCGACGTACGCCTGGGCGTCCGGCTCACCGGTGTGCACGCAGTACGGGCGCCCGGAGACGTCCACGACGGCCTGCACCAGCGCCTCGTCGAGCGGGACGGTGGCGTCGCCGAAGCGGCGGATGCCCTTCTTGTCCCCCAGCGCCTCGCGCAGCGCCTGGCCGAGCACGATCGCGGTGTCCTCGACCGTGTGGTGGGCGTCGATGTGGGTGTCGCCCTCGGTCTGGACCGTCAGGTCCACCAGCGCGTGCCGCGCGAAGGCGGTGAGCATGTGGTCGTAGAACCCGACGCCCGTGGAGATGTCGTGCCGACCGCTGCCGTCGAGGTCGACCTCGACGAGCACCTTGGACTCGCTGGTCTGTCGCTCGATCCGCGCGACCCTGCCCGATCCCTGGGAGCTCATGTGAGTCCTTCCTCCGTGACGGCGACGAGCGCCTTCTTGAACGTGTCCATCTCCTCCGGCGTGCCGATCGACACCCGGAGCCACCCCTCGGGGCCGACCTCCCGGATCAGCACACCCCGGTCGAGCAGCCCCTGCCAGACAGCATGACGGTCGGCGAAGGTGCCGAACAGCGCGAAGTTGGCGTCCGTGTCGGCGACCGTGTGTCCCTGGCCGCGCAGCCACTCGACGCACGCGTCCCGCTCGGCGCGCAGCTCGTCGACCCTGCCGAGCAGCTCCGGCGCATGCCGCAGCGCCGCCAGCGCGACAGCCTGGGTGACCGCGGAGAGGTGGTAGGGCAGGCGCACGACGCGGATCGCGTCGCAGATCCGCGGGTCCGCGGCCAGGTAGCCCAACCGCGCCCCGGCGAGGGCGAAGGCCTTGCTCATCGTCCGGCTGACGACGAGGTTGCGGTGCTCCGGCAGCAGCTCCAACGCGCTGGGCGTGCCGCTGCGGCGGAACTCGCCGTACGCCTCGTCGACGACCACGATCCCGTCGTGCCCGGCCGCGGCCTCGCACAGCACGGTGACCGCCTCGGGGGCCAGGGCCGTGCCGGTGGGGTTGTTCGGCGAGGGCAGCAGCACGACGCTCGGGCGCCGCTCCTCGATCAGGGCGCGCGCCCGGTCGAGGTCGAGCGAGAAGTCGTCCTCGCGCCGGCCCTGGACCCACTCGGTCATGGTGTCGCGGGCGTACTCGGGGTACATCGAGTACGTGGGCGCGAAGCTCAGCGCGACGCGCCCCGGGCCACCGAAGGCCTGGAGCAGCTGCAGCATCACCTCGTTGGAGCCGTTCGCGGCCCAGACCTGCGCCGGGTCGATCCCGTGGGGGGTGTCCCGGGAGAGGTACGCCGCGAGCGCCTCGCGCAGCTCGGTGAACTCGCGGTCGGGGTACCGGTTGAGCGTGCCCGCGGCCTCGGCGACCGCGGCGGCGATGTCGGCGACGCACGCCGGCGAGGGTCCGTAGGGGTTCTCGTTGACGTTGAGCTGGACGGGCACGTCCAGCTGCGGGGCGCCGTACGGCGCGAGGCCGCGCAGCTCCTCGCGGAGCGGTGGGAACTCACCCATGGCGTCAGCCCTGGAAGCGGACGCGGACCGCGGCACCGTGGCCGGGCAGGTCCTCGGCCTCGGCCAGCGTGACGACGTGGTCGGCGACCTCGGCCAGGCCCTCGCGCGTGTAGTCGATGACGTGCACCGACTTGAGGAAGGCGCGGACCGACAGCCCCGAGGAGTGGCAGGCGCAGCCCGCCGTGGGCAGCACGTGGTTGGAGCCGGCGCAGTAGTCGCCCAGGCTCACCGGCGCGTAGGAGCCGACGAAGATCGCGCCCGCGTTGCGCACCCGGGCGGCGACCGCCGAGGCGTCGGCGGTCTGGATCTCGAGGTGCTCGGCGGCGTAGGCGTTGACGACCTCCAGGCCCTGCTCGACGTCGTCGACGAGCACGATGCCGGACTGGCGACCGGCCAGGGAGGTGCGGATCCGCTCGGTGTGGCGGGTGACGGAGACCTGCTTGTCGAGCTCGGCCTCGACCTCGTCGGCGAGGCGCTCGGACGGGGTGACCAGGACGCTGGCGGCCATGGGGTCGTGCTCCGACTGGCTGATGAGGTCGGCGGCGACGTGCGCGGGGTCGGCGGTGTCGTCGGCGAGCACCGCGATCTCGGTCGGGCCCGCCTCGGAGTCGATGCCGACCAGGCCCTTGAGCAGCCGCTTGGCCGAGACCGTGTAGATGTTGCCCGGGCCGGTCACCAGGTCCACGCGGCGGCAGGGGCCGGCGCCGTAGGCGAACATGGCGATCGCCTGGGCTCCGCCCACGGCGTACACCTCGTCGATGCCGAGCAGCGCGCAGGCGGCCAGGATGGTCGGGTGCGGCAGGCCGCCGTGCGCCTTCTGGGGGCTCGAGGTCAGCGCGATGGACTCGACGCCCGCGACCTGGGCGGGCACGACGTTCATGACCACGCTGGAGACCAGCGGCGCGAGCCCGCCGGGCACGTAGAGGCCGACGCGCTGGACCGGCACCTTGCGGTGGGTGACCCGGGCGCCGGGCCCGAGGTCGGTGACGACGTCGTGCTCCAGCTCGGCCTCGCAGGTGGCGCGCAGCCGGCGGATCGACTCCTCGAGGCCGGCGCGGACGGCCGGGTCGAGCTCGTCGAGGGCACGGCGGATCGCCTCGGCCGGGACCGCGATGTCGGTCTGCTCGACGCCGTCGAACTTCGCGCTGAACTCGGCGATCGCCTCGACGCCGCGGTCACGCACCGCGTCGCAGATCGGGCGGACGACATGGATCGCGGCCTCGACGTCGAACTCGGCGCGCGGCACGGCCGCGCGGTAGTCGACGGGAGCCGCGCCGTCGGCGGCGGCTCCACGCAGGTCGATCCGGCGAATCATGGGGCCGATTCTACGAGGGCGGCGCGCCGCGGCCGAACCCGCGACGTTGGCTGGACCACGCCCGCGCGTGCCCTAGGTTGGCTGTGTGACCGCTCCCCTGCCGATGTTCCCGCTCAACGCGGTGCTGTTCCCCGGCGTGAGCGTGCCGCTGACGATCTTCGAGGACCGCTACCGCGCGCTGGTCCACCACCTGCTGCGGGTGGAGGACCCGGCGGACCGGGTCTTCGGGTCGGTGGGCATCCGGGAGGGGTACGAGGTCGGCGACCACGGGGCGCAGTCGCTCTACCGCGTCGGCTGCCGCGTCCAGCTCACCGAGGTGGAGCCGCACCCCGACGGCACGTTCGACATCGTGGCGGTCGGGCTGGACCGGATCGAGCTGCAGCGCCTGGACACCTCCGGGACCTTCCCGGTGGGGCACGTCGTCGAGCGGCCCGAGACCCCCGCGCACGTCCCCGAGGAGATCCTGGACCGGGCGCGGGCGACCTTCTCGGCGTACCGGATGGCGCTCACCGACATCCGCAGCGACCCCTACACCGGCAGCCTGCCCAAGGACCCCGGCTACCTCTCCTGGACCCTGGCCGCCGTCGCTCCCCTGCCGATGCACGAGCGGCAGGCGCTGCTCGAGGCCGAGGACGCAGCGGAGCGGCTGGTCATGGTCACCGACCTGCTGCGCGGCGAGCTGCGCGCGATGAACGTCATCCCGTCGCTGCCGGCCACCGAGGTGGCGCGGACCCGCTGGTCCCCCAACTGAGGGGAGGCCCGGATGGCGAAGAAGTCCGCAGGCGGGACGCCGGCCACGGTCGCCCTCACCCGCGCCGGCATCTCCTTCACCCTGCACGAGTACGCCCACGACCCGCGCGCGGAGTCCTACGGGCTAGAGGCCGCCGAGGCCCTCGGCCTGGATCCCGCGCGCGTGTTCAAGACGCTGATGGCCACCGTCGACGGCCGGCTCGCGGTCGCGGTGGTGCCCGTCTCGGGGCAGCTGGACCTGAAGGCACTGGCCCGCGCGCTGGGTGGCAGCAAGGCAGCCATGGCGGAGGTCGCCGCGGCCGAGCGGGCCACCGGGTACGTCGCCGGCGGCATCTCCCCCATCGGCCAGAAGCGCTCCCACCCGACCGTCCTCGACAGCACCGCGCTCGACCACCCCACCGTCTTCGTCTCCGGCGGTCGGCGAGGCCTGGACCTCGAGATCGCTCCTGCCGACCTGGTCCGGGTCACCGGCGCGACCACGGCGGCGATCAGGAGGGCGTGAGGTCTGGGCCGCGGCTCGCGGGCGGTGGCCTGCGTCCCAGGGCAGCACGGCAGGCCTGATCACCCGGCGGGTGCCGGGTGATCAGGCCTGCGCGTGCTGTCCGGTGTGGGTCAGTTGGTGTCGAGGCGGATGGTGCCGTGCGGGGCGACGAGGTAGCTGCGGCCGTGGGGGCCGTGCCACTCGTAGCTGCCGTCGCGTCGCCGTCGGTAGCGCCAGCGGCCGGAGGTCTTGCAGCGGTGATGTCGCCGGCAGAGTGGGGCGAGCCGGTCGGGGGATGTCTGCCCCGGCGGTCAGCCCTCGTCGAGCGGGACGTAGGGCTCGATGTGGTCGAGGTCGGACCGTCGGGCGTCGATCTGGCACCAGGGGAAGACACAGTGCCCGTCGCGCAGGATGACCAGCTCGGCCATCCACGGTGGTGGGTCGTGCTGGTCGACCGCCTTGGTGGTGGCGAGGTCGATGACCGGCTGGACGGTCACCCTCGAGCGGCCGACCCAGTCCTTGATCAGGTCGATGGTGGCCGGCCCGAGCCGCTCGACCGTGCCGGTCACCGTCCCGCTCGTGCCGGGCTCAGTGGTGGTGCAGCCGGTGGCGAGGTCGGCCAGGGAGAGGTCGGCCAGGTTGAGGTGGAGGTAGAGCCGGGTCCTGGGCGGCCGTGGCTTCACGTCTGTGACAGCGGCTGCATCCACGGGCGCGGCCGCGGGCTGGTCGGTGGGTTGTCCGGTGTCGTGTCCGGTGACGGAGAGGAGGTCGAGGGTGGCCTGCTGGGCGGCGATCACGCCGAGGGCCTTGGCCTTGCGGACCTCGAGGTCGTCCTGGTCGCCCATGGCCTTGAGCTGGGCGGCCTGGTCGCAGACCAGGTCGTGGAAGGCGGTCAGGTCGAGGGTGTCCCCGGCGACGTCGAGGTAGCTGGTGCCGTCGAACCGGCCGGGGTGGTCGTGCCGCAGCGTGACGTGCCACCCGTTGCGGCCCTTCTTCTCCTGCTGGGCGATCAGGTCGGGGTCGAACGTGGCGATCGCGTGCGCCACGGTGGTCT